>NZ_DATMFA010000048.1:0-55568 GCF_035556475.1 Paracoccus sp. (in: a-proteobacteria)
AATCCCGAAAGCAGCGCGGCTGCGCCGCCCGCGAAGGGCAAGGCCAGCAGGCATCCGGTGGCCCGCACGACGAGGTTGCCGATGGTAACGCGCCGCGCCGCCGTGCCCAGCCCCGAGCTTGCGATCACGGCCGAGACGGCACCGCCAAGATTGGCGCCGAGGACCAGAACGACCGTAAGGTCGATCGGCAGCGCAAGTGACCCGATCAGCAGCACCCCGGCCAGCGAGGAGGAGCAGAGCATCGCGACGATGGCCGAGAATACCAGCGCGACGGGCCAGGCATCGTCCAGCAAGGGCAGGAAGGCGGCGAGTTCGGCCGATCCCCGCATCGGCGTCGTCGCATGATCCAGCAGCGTCAGCGAGACCAGCATCAGGCCAAGGCCCAGCAAGGCGGTCCCGATTCCGGTTTGGACCGGTCCCTTGCGCCGGCGCAGCACATATCCCAGCAGGATCAGCGCAGGGGAAAGGGCATCGACCTGGCTGGAGACGATCACCGCGGTCAGCGCCGTCCCGATATTCGCCCCCAGAAGCACGATCTGGGCCATGCGGTTTCCGATCATGCCGCGATCGACGAAGGATGCGGTCAGAAGCGCGCAGGCCGTCGAGGATTGCAGCCCCAGCGTCGCGACGAGGCCGGAGACGAAGGCGCGCGGCCCGGTCCGGGTTCCGACGCCCAGGATCATCTTCATCCGCAGCCCGAAGGCCTCGACCATGCCGTCCCGGACAAGGCCAAGCCCGAAGAGCAGCAGTGCCACTGCCCCCGCAAGTTGCAGAAATATCCCGATCGAGGTCATTGTGCTCCGGCTTCATGCTGTCATGCCAAGCGTCGCATGACTGACATGTAATTGTCATGTTAAAGGGCGCGCGTTCCCGATCAGTTCCCCTTGGCGTTGCATGGCGGCCATGATTTGCCGGTCAGCCGGGGTGAAATGGCAGGATTGCGGGCACCAGCCCCACCGCCACGGCCAGCACGATCACCACCAGCGGCAGGCCGATCCGCGTGAAATCCCAGAACCGATACCCGCCCGGATCGACCACCAGCGTGTTCACCGGCGAGGATACCGGTGTCAGGAACGCCGCCGAGGCCGCCAGCGCCACCGTCATCGCGAAGGGATAGGGTGAGACGTGCATATCCTGCGCCAGCGCCAGCGCGATCGGTCCCATCAGAACCGCCGTCGCGGTGTTCGAGATGAAAAGGCCCAGAACCGTCGTGGTCACGAATATCACCACCAATGCGATGCGCGGGTTGGCCTCGCCGATGATGTCGCGCAGGTAATCGGCGGCCATGTCGATGCCGCCCGTCTTTTGCAGAGCGATCGAGAAGGGCAGCATCCCCACGATCAGGATCAGGCTTTGCCAATGGATCGAACGATAGGCCGAAGGCATGTCCACGCAGCCGAAAAGCCCCATCAGCAGGCAACCGATCAGCGCTGCCAGAACGTTCGGCACGATGCCCGTGATCATCATCAGCACGACCAGCCCAAGGATCGCGACGGCCGGGGCCGCGCGGAACGGCACCTCGAGCACCTCGTCCATCTCTCCGGGCAGGGCGAGGACGACCAGATCGCGGCTGTGGCGCAGCTGGCGGATCCGGCTCCACGGACCCACGACCAGAAGCACGTCGCCGGCCCGCAGGACGGTCTGCGCATCCACTTCCTCGTCCGGCTGGTTGTCGCGGCGAAGCCCGACGACCGCGAGGCCGAAGACCGAGCGGAAGCGCGACTGGGCGATGCTTTTGCGTGTCAGCGGCGAGCCGGGGGGAACGATGAATTCGGCCATCCCGATTTCCTGCGCGTGATCCATGAAATAGCTGCCGGTCATCGGCAGCCGCTGGAGGCCGTGCAGGCGGCAGAACTCCTCGATATCGGTGCCCTCCTTGCCGAAGAAATCCAGAAACAGCGCGTCATCCGTCTGCAGGATCGTATCGGCCATGGGCTGGATCAGCCGTCGGCCATAGGGGGACGCGCGCTCGATCCCGAGGATATTGACCCCTGCCGTGCCGCGCAGGTCGAGCTGGTCAAGCCGCTGATGCGCCAAAGGCGAATCCGGGGTGATCCGCAGCCGGAACTCCCGCTCGGCAAGTCCATAGCTGGTGATCCAGTCGGCAAGCCGCGGGCGCGAGGGCGGCGCGGCCTTGCTGTCCGCCGCCAGCCAGCGCCGGGCGACCAGCATATATCCCACCGCCAGCACCAGAACCGGCAGGCCGAAAGGGGTGAAGGCGAAAAAGTTCCAGCCTTCATATCCGGCGCGCTGCAACAGGCTGTCGAGGACGAGGTTGGGCGCCGTCGCAACCAGCGTCATCATCCCGCTGATCAGCGCGGCGGCGCTGAGGGGCATCATCAACCGGCCCGGCGCCGCGCCGATATTCGTGGCGATCCGCAATACGATCGGAATGAAGATCGCCACAACGCCGGTCGAACTCATGAAGGCGCCGATCCCGGCGACCGCGACCATCAGCAGCACGACCAGCCGCGTTTCCGACGCAGCCGAATAGCGCACCAAGAGGTCGCCCGTGCGTTGCGCGACGCCGGTGCGGACCAACGCCTCGCCCAGGACGAAAAGCATCGCGATCAGGATGATGTTCGGGTCGCTGAAGCCCGCGAGCGTCTCCTCGAGGGTGATGATCCCCGTCAACGGCAGGGCGGCGATGACCAAGAGCGCGACCACGTCCATGCGGGGACGGTTGATGGCGAACATCACGATGGCCATGACCAGCAGCGCCAGAACAGTCGCAAGATCCGTCGTCATGGCCTTCCCCCTCCCGATCCACCTCGGCACGTTCCCTCTGGGGGGACTTCGGCAGGGCAAGGGGCCGGCGTCAAGCCGTAGCGTGGCGATGGCCCCTTGAGCGAAGGATAGTGACGTGGGGAGGATACATGGCGTCAGCGCCTGCGCTCAACGCGCGGCCACCGAAGCCGGGCGTCTTGTCACGACCTTTCGCAGCAGTCCTGCGGCGCCGGTCAGGCCGGAGCATAGGTCAGCCGGATGACCTGCGCGCCGAACCTGTCCTGTGCCACAGGGCGCAGCGGCGGGCATGGGCCGGCAAAGAAGGGTTTGCCCCGGCCAAGGACGACAGGGTGCAGATAGAGGCGATACTCGTCGATCAGGCCAAGGTCGGTCAGGCTTTGCGCAAGGCCCGGACCGCCGACCTGCACCTCTCCGCCAAGCCGGTCCTTCAGCTTGCGCAACTCCTCCCCGACGTCATCGATGATGAGGGTGGCGTTCGGGCCGACCGACTTCAGGCTGTGCGAGACGACCCATTTCGGCTGGTCGCGCCATACCTTGGCGAAGTCGCGCAACTCGGGTGTCCATGCGGGATCATCCTCGTCCCAATAGCGCATGATCTCATACAAGCGGCGGCCATAGACGCTGCCGCTCAGCCCGGCCACATATTCCGTCCAGTGGCGAAAAAGCGTGGCATCGGGCTGAAACCGGTCATGATCAACATAGCCGTCCAGCGATACATTCAATGTGAAGACGAATTTTGCCATACGTCAGGCTCCCTCTTCCGGGTTCTTCAGGATAGCCCGGAACGGGGTCGTCCGTCAGCGGATTTGTCGCCATGACAGCAAGCTTGGCGCCCCGAAGCCTCGGCCCCCGGTTTCGGCTATTCCGGGGCGCACGCCAGAGGTTCGTAGACCTCTGGCGTGCCCGGCTATTTGCCAGTGAACATGATATAGGCCAGCGCATAATAGGGTGGCCGGTTCTCATGCGGCTGACCGCCGCCTTCGGTGTTATGCGTGTGTTTTCCTGCCGCGTCGGTGGTGACGAAGTGAGAATCGTTCTTTACCCGCGTGTCGCCTGTCTGGACGACCGGAAAGGCCCAGCCATGTCCCGAAGCCCAGAGGCTATGGCGATGCTCTCCCGCCTCGCCGTGATTGTGGGCGGGCATTTCGGCCAGCGTCAGCGTGTGTTTCTCGGCGCCGCCGGTCTTTCCGACCGCATAATCGGGATTGCCGGGCTGGTATCCGACGATGAAGCGGCCCAAGAGGTTAGGCGTGTTGTTCTGGCCGTCGCACAGTACCCAGCCCGCCGGGAGCTTGGAGGGATCGCCCGACCACATCAGGATCGCGCCCACCGGTACGGCGCCCTTGCCGGTGATGAGCCCGTTCACATCCAGCGTGCCCTTGTCCGCGGCGGGCGCCGCGGAAAGCGTCATCAGGGTGGTCCCGCCCCCGGCATCGAACTCGGTGTTGGAATGGGTGCCGGACTGATACCAGATGAAACGCTTGTTGGTGCGAAGATACATCGTCCCGGGTTGGATGCCGATGGTATAGGTCGGATTCCATAGGGTGATCAGCGGCGCGAGCCTGTTGCCGAAATTCAGATTCGCCCCGGCATGGATGCCATCCTTGTCGATGGCAAGCGCGTCCTGCGCGGTGGTCGGAGTGGCACATAGCGTGCCGATGGCCAGAGCGGTCGCGGCAAACCGCTTTCTGATCTTCTGCCGGATGAAGTCCATCTTTGTCTCCTCGCTCTGTTTTCCTGATCCCGCCATCAGAACCCCACCCTCGCGCGCAGGGCGGCGCCCTGGGACACCCTGAACCCGGATGAAAAGACGATCCGCTTCCCGGACAGGAGGATGATATCCGCCTCCGGGCCAAGCCGCAGGCTGGGGTCGGTGATGATTTCCCCGGGCGTGCGGAACGCGCTGCCGCCGTTTTCGTCCAGAAGCCGTTCGGTCAGGGTGATGTTGCCGGCGCTTGCTCCGAAACTGGCCGGAACGATTGCTTGCAGGCCGTGATCGGGGGTGGTGTTGAACAATGTTCCATCCGCGCCAAGGACAAGGTTCGGTCCCAGCGCGGCGAAAGTCTGCGCGCGGCACTGGGCGCGGAGGCCGCCCTTTTCCTCGGGCGTTGCTGTGATGAAGGAAATCTCGCGCTGGACCGGGGCGAGGCCATAAAGATGGGCCGGGCTGTCGCCCCCGCTGCTGTCGCCGATCAGCAGGGTGATGCCCTGGGCGCGATCGGGTGGGCAGCCCTCCATCGCGATGCAAATCTCGACCCAGTTCCGGCCCGTCTCGCCCTGACTGCTGCGGCCGCGGCACAGCTTGCCTGACCGCAGGTAGAAGGCGTCGTTGCTGATACCCGCCACCGGTGTCGGGACATGGGCATTGGCCTCGGTGATCCGGCTTAGCCCTGCTGGAGCGGCTTTGGCCCGGCACGCTGCCGTCGGCGTCGGAGGCTCGATCCCGCCCCGATCGGATGGGGGCGCGGGCGGCGGGATGTCGTGAATGATATTGAGGCTGTCGCCTGTCGGGAAGGCATCGGTAAGGAGGATGTCGGCTCCGGTGACGACCGGCAGGGGCATCGGTTCGTTGCTGGCATGAAGGATCGCCTGCAAAGGCTGGCTCCACCTGCAATCCCCGGTCCCGGCGTCAAGCGCCATCAGCGCGGGCTCCGCCCCGCCGAGCAGCACATAGGCCGTCGCCTCGTCGTCGCTGAGGGCGACGGCGGCGATGTCGTCCTGATTGCCGGTCCGAAAGCTCCAGGATTCCGCAAGTCCGGCGGTGAAACCGCGAATGTTCCGGTTGGTGACGGTATAAAGCGCGCCATCGCTGGCTATGGTGGGCGGGTCGCGCAGAGTTTCCTCGGCAGGGATTGGCAGCGCGTTCGGGGTCATCGACAATGCAAGCGGATCGAACAGCAGGATCCGGTTCTCCGCCGCATAGGCAAGGCGTCCTGCACCCGCAGCCAGGAAGCGGGGCTGTTCCTGCAGCGCGGCCTGACCGAGGGTTGCGCCGGATCGATCCAGTGCCAAAAGCCGGAATTGACCACTGCCGGAACCTGTCGCAGCGAGGATCCGGCCCTGATAGAGGATCGGCGACTGGTGCAGATCGGTTATGACCTGCGCCGCGGGGACCGGCACAGCGGTCCATGCGGTCGGGCCAAGGCTTCCGCCCGGATCGTAAAGCCTCCAGTCCGATCGGCCGGAATGCCCCGAGCCCTGACGGACCTGCCCCCAATCGGCCGCACCGACCCGCGCCTCGTCTGCGTGATATCGCAACAGTAGCCGGGGAACATCGCCGTGACGGGGCAGGGCCGCCTGCGCGTCGCCGCGCGATCCGGCGAGGGAAAGCCTGCCATTGCGCGTCGTCGTCTGCAGGCGAAGCCTGACGGTGGGATTCTTCTCCCTCATCGCCTTTTCCACCACGCCGCAAAGGCTTTTGCTGCGCAGATGAACGGCCGAGCCGGCGGCGGAACGTGGCGGAACCCGGAGGGCGGCGACGGGGCGGGCGCTGTCACCTGCCTCGAACAGTTGCAGCAGGACGCCATTGTCGTCGCTTTGCGAGTTGTTCCTGTCCAGCACCACCCGCAACCCGCAACTGCCAAGCTCGGTTACCTGCGGCAGGGGAGAGAGGGGGAACTGCATCTCGATGGTCGCGGTCGGCACATTGCTTTCGTCGGCGGCAATCGCGAGCGTGCTTCCGGGCGGGGATATGGCCGAGGCGATCACGGTACTTGCCTGCTCGGCGCTCGCAGGGGTCGCCAGCAGCGCATTGATGAAGGATATCAATATGAACGGCTTCATGGTCATCTGTCCGAGTTCACCTTGACGAGATAGCTGATCTGCGGCGCGAGGCGGGCATTCGGGTCGGGCAGCAGGGACCGGAAGAAGACCGCGCCCTGAAAGACCGCCGACTGGATATGCAGATAATCCCGGGGCAGCAGCACGCCGACGGCGGTTTCCTGTGCAAGCTCGCTTTTCTGGAAGGTCAGCTCCATCTGCTCGCTGCCCAGAAAGAACAGGGCCGAACTATAGGTTCGATTGGCGAAAAGCACGCTGACGCCCCCCGGCCCGTGGGCGGGATCGAGGGCAAAGAGGTTTCCGGCGCAATATTGCTGTCTGGGCGACAACCCGAAACCCGCTTGCAGGTCCGTATGGGTGACGGCCTTGCCATCCAGATCATGGCGCGCGGCGGTCAGCTTTCCGGCTCCACCCGGCTCCGCGAAGCCGCCAAAGCGCCAGACGCCGTCTTCGGTTGCCGTCGCGCCAAAAAGGCACAGCTCGCACCCTTCGTCGAGGCTGGTCCAGCCCTTGCCGTCAAACTCGCCGATGTCGCCGCAGGCCCCGCCGTCCTGGCTCCAGCCGCCCATGACCCAAAGCCTGTCGCCGGACGGCAGGGCCACGACCGCATGGCCCATGCGAGAGGCCATTTCGTCCGGCCAACGGCGGCCATCGCCCACGCCGACCTCATGCCAGACATTGTTCTGGAAGTCGTAATAGCCGATGTCGCGGCCGGGGGAATCCGGGTCGCAGCAATGCCCGCCCATAAGCCAGAGCCGGTCGTGGATGATCGCGCCGGGCCGGGTCGCGGCGGCAATCGGAATGCGGATCGTCTCGCCCGCCGCGTTGGTTTCGGGCTGCCATGCCGTCGCGGTAAAGCCATGATCGGTGGACCAGAGCTGAGCAGAATCCTCCTCGCCCGTCACACGCAGCAGGGCGTAAAGCCGCCCGCGTCCGGCATGGGCATGAAGGCCGAGGATCCCGCAGATCGCCGCCGTTCCGGCATCGGCGGTGACGGGCAGGTCCAGCGGATAGCTGCGAAAGCCGGTCTTGCTGTAGCGGTGGATGCGCAAATGTCGGGTCGTGACCACTTCACCGCCCTGCACGACCTTCAGCACATAGTTGCCCGCCGTCTGCATCGTGGACCTGACCGCCGAGCCATGACCCGTCAGCAGCGGTTCGGGTGCCCTGTCGTTGAAAAGGGCGTAATCGGCCGCCTCGCTCAGCGTCCAGGAAAGCGCCACGCGAGACTGGTTGAGCGCGTTATAGGCCGAGGCTGTGAAGCTCAGGATCTCGGGCCGGGTTCCAGTTTTCTCGACGGGGATGCTCTCCAGCGCCTCGGTTTCAGGACTGTCGGCATAGAGCGTCAGTTCAACCGTTCCGGGCGTCGCGTCGACAAGAAAGTCCTCAACCACGAAGGTGAAC
The DNA here is from genome assembly GCF_035556475.1 of Paracoccus sp. (in: a-proteobacteria). Lineage (GTDB taxonomy): Bacteria > Pseudomonadota > Alphaproteobacteria > Rhodobacterales > Rhodobacteraceae > Paracoccus. The sequence goes on from NZ_DATMFA010000048.1 coordinate 7,933, forward strand.
GAAAGCTGCTGGTCGGGCTTTCGGATATAGATCCGGGCGCAAGCCGTTTCCGGGTAGGTCTGGATTTCGTTGACCCCCGGAGGTGGGGCTTCGGGAAAGACGACCGCGCATTGATCGAATTCCTGCGGCGTCATCAGCGCATCCGCCCCGGTGCCGAGCGGGAAACGGACATAGAGGCTCTGGTTGCCCTTGGTCGTGACCTGCAATGCCAGCGACTGCCGCTGCCCCGCCCTCAGAGGGTCGCGGGTGATCCGTTCCAGCCTTGCGATCCTGTCGCCTGTCATCATGTCCCCCGCTTGGTCGGGCAATAGCGCAGCCAGCCCTCGTCGAGGGCCTTGCGGACCTGAAGCCTGCCTGCGGCTGCGGTGTCGCCGCCCACCGGCTCGTCGGTGGCGGGCGATTTCCGGTCGGAAAAGCCGGCCCATCGCCATTCGTCATGGCTGCCGGTCGGCAATGGCATCGCGCGCCCGGATGACGGCTCGGCCTCGCCAAGGATCGGGGCGACAAGGAATGGAATTTCAAGGCTCGACGCGCTGGCAGTCACGGTGTCCCGCGGCACATGAAAGCTGGCTGCCGGCAGAATGCCCGTGACGAGGTTCAGCGGCCGTCGCGGGTCGATCAGCAGCACCACGGAGAGCGGTGGCATCGCGGGATCGGCCGGCACCGAAAGCGCGCGGCGATCGAAATAGCCGTGGCTGGCGAGGCTGGGCGGCAGGCGAAGATCGGGTCGCGGGCGCAGGGTCCGAAAGGCCGGCCCTCCGCCATCGTCGATGAAGGCACCGAGAAGCCCTTCAGGCCCAAGCCGGCGGTCGCCAAGCCGAGCGGCAAAAGCCAGACCCCGAAACCAGGGTGGCGCGGTCGGATCGGGTTCAAGGACCGCGCTTCGGTGCTGGTCGGCCACCGGGGGCGCGTCCATCTCGATGCGGAGTTCGGCCCGCACCAAGGCAAGCGGTCGCTCGGTCAGCATGGACTGAAGCGCCTGATCCCCGGTGAAATCCACGCCCTCGTCATGCTGGGCAAGCAGGGTGCGGAAATCCTCGAAACCCCGTCCTTCCGCGTCGCCAAACCCGGCAAGAAGCCCGTTCACGAAGCCGCGCAGGCGCGGGTCGGGAATATCGCTGCCGGTCAGGGGTGCCGAAGGGTTTGCGTCATCCTCACCGGCTCGGGCGGGCAGGGCGGACCAGCGAATGACCTCTTGCCCATGGGCAAGTCGTACGGGTTGCAGCGCGCCGAGGAAGCTGGGGGATGCTCCGGCCTCATAGAACAGAAGGCAACGGTCGAGGCGGTTGTGCAGCACGAAGCCGCAGATCGGGCTGGTATCGGTGCCACCTTCACGCGCGGCCTTCCAGTCAAGGCGGATCCGCGCGTGCTGGACAAGGCGCGGCGGCAGCAGGGCGGAACCTGCCCTCAAACCGGGAATGGCGCGAGAGATCGCCGGCGCCGCTTGAGCGAGGCTGCTGTCCTCGGTGTCCAGAAGGCGCTGCACCCGCCCGAAATTATCGACGATCCAGAGGCGGGTCAGCACCAGATCGCCGCCCCGCATGGGCGAGAAGGGCGATGGATCGCTGTCGCCGGTCAGCGGTCCGGTCAGGGGATGCGCGCCAAGAAGATTGCCGACCGGATCCGGGCGCAGCTTTCCCCCCTCGCGTCGCAGCGGCGTCAGCTGCGCGCCGATGTCACGGGTCGCCAATGCGTCGGTCAGCCCGGCAAGTGTCTGCCCGGCGAGGCGGTCAAGCCCCCTGAAGGCAAAGGCCTGATCGGGGAATTGCTCGCGTGCGGGGTCAAGGCCGCGTTCAAGGCCGGTGGCAAGCGGGATGACACCGTCAAGCATATGCTCGGCCAGCTCGGTCGTCTCTCCCGACCAGGTCAGATCGGTCGCATCGTCGGCCAGTGTCCAGCCCTCGGTCGCAAGGCGTCGCCAGCTGGCCTGCCAGACCAAGAAGACGGGCCGGGGAGGCATCGAGGGGGGCCAGAACGCCGAGAGCAGCGCACGGGCAACGCCGTCTTCAAGCCCGAACGGAAGCTCCGGCAGATCCATCCCTCCCCGGTTGATCGCTTCGGCAGCCGCCGATACCGGCTTTTGCGCGGCGGCGATCTTGTCCTCGGCGGCGGCAATCTGGGCTTCGTCGGGGTCGGTGGAGGTCGTGCTCAGCGCCGCAAGGGCCAGCGCGCCTGCCATGCCGCTGTCCAGAAACAAGGTGTCCAGCAGAAGGTCGGTCCAGTCGGGGGGCAGGTCGGGATTGCCCGGAGGCAGGCTCTTCATCCCCGCCATCCGCTTCTCAAGCCAGCCGCGCAATGTGCTGCGCGAGACGGGCAGGCGGCCGCCGATCCGCGGGATCGTCTGGTTGCTGAACCGGCAAAGCAACCGGCTTGCGCCGCCCTGCATCATCGGGATGTCCAGTCCCGAGGTCAGGATGAAGGGGTCGGCCGGACGCCAGAACCGCGGCATCGCCCGCGCGAGCAGGTCGAAGGCGCGGGGTGTCTCCTGATCGAGTCGCGTGGCAATCCCGTCCTTCGCTATGTCGCGTTGTCTTTGAAGCTGCGGCAGCGCCGCGATGTGTTGGCGGACTTCGGCCGTGCATGCTGCGACCGCATTGGCCAGTGACAGCGCCTCGGCCTCGGTCGCCTTGCCGACCGGGCGGATCGTCCAGAACTGGTGCTGCGACCAGGCGAGGAAGAGGCGTTCGCGCGCGGCGGCCAGGCTGCGCTCCTCCGCGTCCAGCGCGCTTTGCCGGCTGTTCAGTTCGGCCAGCATCGGGGCCAGATCGGGCGGCAGCGAGGGCATCATCGGCGCCTGACCTTCGGCGGCCTTTGTCGCCGATCCGACCGAGACGATCTCCCAGAATGTGCCGCCATCTCTGGCCGCAAAGCCCCGCTGATGCTGTCGTGCCTGCGCGGCCGGCATCCGGTCGAGATCCTGGAATAGCCCGGACGCGAGATCCTGCGCCGTCGGGCGGCGTTCGTCGAGGATTGCAAGCTGATGAAATTTGACGAAGCCGTCCCGCTCGCCTTTGCTGCCATTGCGCCGGGCAAGCGCCGCCACGGCTTCGTTGAAGCCGCGCCCTATCGCGACCGGCAGATCCCGCTGCGCGGCAGAGGTGCAGGCCGCATCCGGCGTCCAGCGGATCCTCGCAGCGATGGCATGACAGGTCACGGCGGCTGGCAGGAAGGGCGGATCGCCGGTGACGCGCCAGCGCAGCTTCTCCATCCGCTCGGCCCAGGCGCCCTTTGCCGGGTCCGTGATATTCAGGGGGTCGGCGGCCGGGTCGGAAAACCAGCCCGCGACCAGATAGGTGCAAAGCGTTCCGGCGGGCAGATCGCGGCAATCATCGTGGTAGCCGAAGACCCCGCGGCAGGCCGGATAAGAGGCGGAAAAGCCAAGATTTCCGGGCGCGAATGCGCTGAAGCCGGGATTGGCGGTGCCCGGTTCGTGCCAATCCGCAAGGTTGCGGGTCATGCCCATCGTCAGCGACGGATCAAGTCGCTCGTCAAACCAGGCGACGCTGCCCCGTTCCACGTCGTCATCCGCGGCGATGCTATCGCTCTCGACCAGCTTGCAGCGCAATTCAAGCCGCCCGTCCTGCATCCAGATCCGCGTTACCAGCCAGCGGTTGGGAGCGCGGGGCGGGGGATCGGAACTGTCGGCCTGCAGATGCGTGAACGCGGCCGGCAGCATCCAGTGCAAATGGATACCCGGACGCAGATAGGGCGGACGAGGGGAAATCTTGCGCAGGTTCGGGCGGATGTGACGGCCAAGGGGCGCCTGCTCGGTATCCGTCAACTCCTCATAGCGCGGGGTCAGGTCGAGAAACGCGGCAGAGCCCGGACGACCGAACACCAGCGACTGGATCTGCATCGGCACCCAAAGGCGATGATCGCGGGAAGACGCGCCCATCCTATCCCTCGACCCTGAAGGTGAAACGCAATTGCCGGGACATCTGCCTTTTGGCCAGCGCCGCCGAACCCGGACTGTCGCCCGCCCATTTCGCCACGTCTATCACGCGGTCCTTGCGCTGCGGCGCGCTGCCGGCGGAAAAATGCAACCCCTCGGGGGGCTGGGTGATCTCGATCGCGTCGATCGCCCCGTCTGCGATGCCCAGAAGGATCGCCGGCGCGATCCGTTCGAGCCTCAGCAGCGCCAGCGGCCGGTCGCCCCCGTTTTCAGTGCCATAGGCGCGGACCTCCAGTCCGGGCCATGCCTCCAGCACGCGTGAATGCAGCAGAAAGCCGCTGAAGGCAAAGGCGGGCAAGGTTGCGGAGGGCAGCGTTTCGTCACCGCGTCCCGGTGGTCGCGCGGCACGGGCGGCAGAAACGATTGCGGCGATGAAGTTCCCGGCCTGCGTCTTGTTCAACAGATGCCGCGTCATCCCGCCCCGCCCAAGGCTGAGCGCGCCGCCGACCAGCGCGTCAAGCCAGCGCGGCTCGATCCGAAACAGCCTGAGCGACTCGGGCGGCAACAGGCGTTCGTCGGGCACCAGATAGGCGAAGGGCACCCCGTAAAGCAGCGACAACCGGCCAAGAAACGCAGTCATCGGAGCCGGGGCGGCAGGGGGTGTCAACGCCTCCCGCGTGATTGCAGCAATTTCATTCTGGTCGAAAAGCCCGGCCATCAGAGCGACCATTCCAAGGCGAGCGCCGCCATCAGGTCATCGCGATGGAGGCGCGCGGCCTCGCCCAGCCGCGCGATGCGCCGCGCCTCTGCCTCGTCGGCTTCGGGCCTGTCCTTGTCGAGCGCCTGAAGCCTTCGTTCGGCTTCGGCAAGAAGCACCCTTGCGACCTGACCGCTCTCGGCCTGATCAAGCGCGCGCGCGAATTCCTGGTTTTGCAGCGCCAGCAGCCGTCCCAACTGCCAGGCGGCGGCGAGGGAGGTGTCGAACATGCCGGTCGCGCCGTCATAGCGCAGGGCCTCGTCCGGGTTGACGAAGACCTCCGGCCGCGATGGCGCGGGAACGTCCACCGGCACGAAAGGCCCGCGATACCATGACAGGGTCTGGCTGCCGTCCCGCAGCCGATGGGGCATCGGCACATAGCCCAGTGACAGCGCCGTCGCCACGCGCGGATCTGGCGCATCCTGCCCGCCCGCCACGCGAAGCCAGGATTCCTCACTTTCGCTCAGGTGCCGCAGCCGCTCCTCAAATGTCGGGCCTCTGGAGACAAAGGCCCATTTGTCCAGCACTACCAGTCGCAGCAGAGTGCCCTCCCGCATGTCGGGTTCCGTGTCGCCGAGCAGGTCCAGATGCCCTTCGAGCGAGACGAGGACGGCCAGATTGCGGGCGTCGTCCTGCGGCAGGCGATTGGCAAGGATCACGGAAAACCAGCCATCGCCGATGCCGTAGAGATCCTCCTTATGCCGCGTCCCGGCCAGTCGGGCATGGGCAAGCCAGCGCAACTCATCCCGGCGTGGCGCAAGGCGGCGAAACATTCCAAGCGGCAGGTCGAGGACGGTGCAACTCTGCGCCTCGGTCCCGTCCTTTCCGGTTTCCCAGGGGTCTAGCCCGATTTCCGGTCCGCGAAACCCCTCGGGCAGGTGCACGACATCGGCAAGCGCCTTGGCGGAGAAGGTTGCCTCGGACAATTCCTCCTCACCCAGGACCAGCAGCGCCATCCACGGCAGCGGCGGAACCTGATCGCTGCCCCGGCTTTCGTCCAGCGATCTCTCCCATGGCAGGGTCTTTCTGCGGAAAACCACATGCGGCAGGGTGTCGTGAAAAGGCCCGCTTTGCCCGTCCGCCGGATAGCGCGAATAGATTTCGTGGCGCCAGCGCAAAGCGCGGCCCCTGAACGAAGAATGCCTTGCTGCCCAGTTTACGCACTTCGGCAGTGCCGCCATCTTCGGTTTCGACCTGCAGGGTCTGGGTCGCGGTCAGCACATATCTGCCTGCCGCGAGTTGCGGGACGAAGGCATCGACAAGGGTCATTTCAGGATCGGCTTCCACGGCTCAGGCTCCGTGCTCGGCGGGCAGTTCCCCCGGCTCGGCCAGCGTCGGGGTCGCCTGCCAGATCGCGGGGAATTGCGGACCGATCTGGATGGCCGGAACGGCAAAGCCAAAGGCCGCAGGGCTTGCAACCAGCGCCGCATCCGGCAGCTTCCAACCGCTGCGGAACTTGGCCGCGCGCCTCTCGGGCTCCTCATAGGGCGCGTCCCGGTGATGATAATCCGGCCGCGCCCGCAGATTGGCGGCAACCGGGCTGATGGCGACGGTGGCGGTGGTTCTGCCGAATGTCCGGCACTCGGCGGGAAAGATTTGCACACCCATGAGCACGTCCTCGATGACATTGGCCGAAAGGGTCGTGGCGGTTTTCGCGTCCGGCATCGGCGTGCTGCTCCACAGCGCTTCCGGTGCGTTTTGCAGGACCGGGCGATAGGCGAGAAGGTCTTCCTGCGAGACAGGATTGCCCCCGGCATCGCGGGAAAAGGCAAGGTGAAGGGACGATTCCAGCTTTTCCTGCCGCGTCGGTCTGATGCCCAGCGACGGCGCCGGCTTCACCGGCTGCGGCGGGTCGAGGCACCGGATCGCGAAGTCGGATCGTGTGATCGGAATGAAGGACTGGACGGCGAGGCAAAGCTCGGACGGGTTGACGATGACATAGCCGTCCTTTCCGTCCCGCTCGGCGACCAGACCGCTGGCCAAGGTGATCGAGAGCGGTTCCTCGGGCAGGAAGGTCGTCTCGAATGTTGGCCACCAGATCCTCGGCGGCTGACGCGAGGCGGACTGGTCGCCGATCGGGATGGTGAAGGCGACGATCCCCAGATCGACATGCGCCTCGCCCGCGAATGGCGGCCCCCAGATCTTCAGGATCGCCGCCAGTTCGAAGGAAAGCCGGCAGGACAGCGAACCGATGCGCAGGACATAGGCCGCGCCGATCCTGACGCCCACCTCGGCCTCGTAATGCAGGGGGGCCCAGCCGATGAGGAAATCGGCATGGGCCTCGAACCAGGCCGAGAAATCGCCGGCGCGGAACACGGCGCTGAGCCGGACGCCCGCCATGATGAACGAGGGGGTCAGCGCGAAATAGGCCTCGCCCCTGATCGTCACGCCGCATTCCGGCAATTGCCAGTTGAAGCCGATCCGCGGCACTTTCGGATAATGTGCCGGCACCTGAAACCGGGGGTGATAGCCGCCAAGTGTCAGCACGAAATCCCCGGCCCGGTTGATGACCGACGGATCGGAAGGGGGCAGCCAGACGCAGAAGGCAAACCCGCCGGTCAGCTTGCAGCTGGGATCGAAAAGATAGGAATTCTCGGTCAGCACCGCCATGACCGACAGCAGGCCGTCATCCGGCGCGAAGCGCGCCTTCAGCGCCATCTCGACAAAGACCACCGCGCGAGGTGCGGGTTCCGGCGGCTGGCGCAAGGTCGCGACGCCGAGGATCGCGATTTCGAACCGGGTGCCGAACTGGGCGGTCATCAGCGCGAAGGCATCCACCAGCTTGAACGAGGTGAACCTGATGCCGGCGGCCAGCCAATATTGCCCGGTCACAGCCGGAAACCGATCTTGCCTGCCAAGCCCCTCGGCCATGCCGGAGGACTTGCCGTCCGAATGGCCCATGACAAGGCTGACAAGCGGAAAGTCCCGCACCTCGTCGATTTCAGGCAGCACGATGGCGCGGTTATAGCCGAAGCCGGCGGCGATCCCGGTGACGACCAGACAGGGCGGTCCGCCGATCATGCCCTGATAGGCGCCATAGATGAAGAAGGCGGGCTCTCCTTCCCTGGTGGTCGAATAGGCCCCCATCGCGGCAATTGAAAATGTGGCCGCGCGGATCGAGGCGAGCCCGGCATAGCCGACGCGCCCCTTCTCATTCGTGCGCAGAAGCGAGCCCGCGATTGCCACCGGCCCGCGCGCAAAGGCAAGCTCCAACCCGTCGAGCCCGAATTCGAGATCGGCAAAGGCCAGGGTCGTCAGCTTCGACGGCGGCACCCTTACGGCAAGGCCCGCCAATCCGACCGTGAGCCCGGCCAGCGCGACCTCGGCATCAAGAAGGATGCCCAGCTTGCCCTCGTGCCATTCCCCTCCGATCCGCCGCAATTGCAGCGGTCCGATGGTCTTGTCGATCTGCTTCCACATCCGCATCGGCGAACCGTCCGCCGCGGGAAGACCGGGCGTCCGCACTGTCGGTGTCGGCGCCTGTTCGGACAGATCGCCGGTTCGGTCGTCGGGCTCAGGCGGGGGCAGCGTGATCTCGGTATAGTTGCCGCCTGAACCCAGCCGGGCCGTGACCGACAACCCCTGGGTGAAAGCGACGGACCCGGCCTCGTCGACCTCGATCAGGCTGCCGTCGACCTCCTGCGCGGCCGAGGAGTAGATGAGGCTCAGCCGGTCAAGCTCCAGCCCACCAAGGAAACGGCCGATCAGGCCGCTATCGGGGCCGATGACGCTGGCAAAGTCGATGGGGCTGCGGCTGAAGATTCCGGCCAGAACCTCGCCATGATCGGGCTCGGGCTCGCGAGCCGCGTCATCCGGCAGCGGGACGGTCCGGGCGAAGATGATTGAGAGGTCGAATTTCGGACCATGGGCGACCTCGACCTCGAGATTGCTGCGCAGCGAGAAACTGCCGGTCTCGGAGGCATAGGAGACCGCGAGGTCATGGATGTCGATATCCGCGGGTGGCGCGGCGGCAAACCAGTCCTCGCTTGCACCTTCCTCGGCCTGCAACCGGGCGATGAGGCTGCTCAACCTCTCGCGAAGCGTGAGCTGACCTTCGAAGGTCCAGCCCTTGTCGCCACCGATCGCCGCACGCAACTCGACCGGCTTGCCCAGGACATGGATCGCAAGACCGATCGCCAGCCGCGTGATGTTTTCCCCGGTATAGGACATCTGGCGCCCCTCGGATCCGACCGCATCACCCGCCGGTCAGAGTCGGTCCCGAGGGCTTGCCGTTCGAGGCCTCCGTCGCCTCGATGGTGAAGCCGTTGCCCTCCTTGCCGGGCTGGTTGCTGGTGATGGTCAGCGTTGTGCCCTCGGCGGAATAGCTGCAAGGCTTGAGCTTGGCATTGGCCGATTGCCCCAATGCGCTGGCAAGGTTCGCGACGGTTGCGGCGGCCGTCTCGCCAAGCTGCGACGCGTTTGCGCTGGCCTTCGGTGCCTCCTTGCTGAAGGTCCATGCGACACCGTTCAGCTTGATCGTGCTGGCATCGGCGGGCTGATCGCTGAAGGCGATGGTGCCACGGGCCTTCGCTTCGACCTTTTCACCCGATTCATCACTTGAAAATCCGCCCGAAAGCGTGGCGCCGGATGTCGTCGCATTCGCGGTCGGGCTCGCGGCGATACGAAAGCTGTTGCCGGCAAAGCCGCGGGTTCGATAGGCGATCTCCAGCCGCTGATCGTCCAGATTGGCGTGATAGGAGCAGAGCGCCGTCGTGCCCTCCGTGCGAGCGTTGAGGTGGATCGCCATTTTCGTCAGCGACGCATCCAGATTGCTGCCGAGCGACAGGTTGTCATCCGTCGCATCGCCCGTGACGAACTTCCAGGTGTCCTCGCCCAGGGTGATCGTGCTGTTCGGCGCGGGATTGTCCGTAAAGGCAATATGTCCCGTGGCGCTGCGAGGCGGGATCGGCAGTTCCTTGGCCCCGGTAAGATTCACGCGCGCCGGAAACGTGAAGTCGTCTTTCGGGGCATTCATGACAAGGATGCTGACCTTGTTGACCTCGACATTGGGGATCAGGTCCAGAGGGTCGGGAAAACCCACGGACAGGCCGAACATCATCTTCTGCGATGTCACCTCGCTTTTGTTGTCCGCGCCTTCCTTGGTCTTGATGTCGATGATCAGGTCGGTGATCGTCAGCTCGGCCAGAAAGGCGGTCCTGACCAGATTGACCAATTGCGGCGGCACCTGCCCCTTCAGATGGTCGGCGATCACCTTCTCGAAGGGCGAACGCTCGGCAGGTGTGGTCGCCGCTTTGTAGTCCTTGTAGGCCGCCTTGAACTCGGCCGCGGTTTTATATTTCTCCGGCAACATGATTTCGAGGTTCGCGACCTCGTATTTGTCACGCAACCAATAGGCGAACGAAATCGGCGTGCCCAGCGTCGCCGGTTTGCTCAACTGCAAAAAGAAATCTCCACCCAGAAGCCCTTCGATCGCGACGGGTTCCTCGTCGATCGTCATATCCGCGCGCAGGCCGATCTTTGTCCTGTTTCCGGCGGAGGGGTTCTGGTTGTCGGTTGATCCGTTTCCCATGTTGGAAAGATTCCCTTGATGATGGTCAAAACCGGAAAAAACGCATGAGCTTTCATTAGCCGAACCGACTACGTCGCGAATCGTCCGTCATGGTGGGTCTGTCGTTTCTGGAGTCTCAGGTATCGGCGACGAGAAGAAAGGGTCGCGTCTCGACGAGGTCGCGTTGATTGCTGTCGTCGGAAAATTGACCCGAAATTACTGAAGAATCAATTGAAATACTACAGTCGGCCTTCTGCTTGTCAACGAATTCAATCCCTGGCAGATGGCTCGACCTCAGCCAATGCAGAAATTTCTGCGGATATAGTCGTTCCGCGCAGAAAATCTGTGAAATCAATGGTAGGCGCGGGATTTATTTGTTGTTTTCGAGAGTTTTCCGTTGGAAAGGTGAATTGCCGAGGTCTATTTACCGGCCAGCAGCAACCCCCATTCAACCTTCGCTTCGTTGAACCAGATCAATATGTTTCTCGTTCCGTCCGTCTTCTGGACGTAGGAGCTGACGATCTTGTTCATCGCGTCGAACAACGTGCTTATGTTTTCTTTCATATCCACGTTGGGATTCGGGTTCTGCCGCAGTATTGCGGCTACTTGCCGGGCAGAACCCTGGAGCGTTTCGAACGACAGCTGGTGTCCTGTCTTTCGGCTTGGAGGCGGGCCATCGTGAACCGAGTGATATCCAGCCGCGGCGATTTTATCAAGGCAATCGATAATCAGCGCAACATCCGCCATGAATCTGCCTCCTCTGAGGTGTTTTATGATTATCAAAATTTTTGAAAATATTCCAGAATAATCACGCGGCTTTCCGGCAGCATGAATACCCGGCGGGTCGCCACAACTTTTCCGTGTTCCTGCGGTCGCGCCCGGGCTTGCGACAAAAGATGCGCCGCGACCGCTTGCGCAGGACCGGGCGAGATGATTGTAATCGTCGCACGCCAGCCAGATGCCAGCCCTGAAATCTCGATGTCCTGTCGGGCCCCTCCGGGGACCGTGCGGGCGCGCATCCACTGGACGACAAGGAAAACAGCCATGACCACGCCTCTGATTGCCCGCATGCGCCTGATGCTTTGTGCATCGGCCCTCGCCCTGACCGCCACGACCGGCGTGGCCATTTCGGACACGGCCTTCACCCGGCCGCTGGCCGATTTCCCCGGCAGCATCCAGGCCAGCGGGGCCGAAGGCGGCCAGCCGATCTACAAGGGCGGAACAGCGGTGATCGCCGGCAGTGACCTGATCCCTGGCCAGACCATCCGGCTGCTTCGCGGCGAGACGGTCCTGAACGCCCAGCCGATCACCGTCGATGACAAGGGCGAGTTCAGCGTGACGCTGGACATTGATGCCGAGGCCGAGACCGGCCTGCAGCCCGTCGTGGTGATTGCCGAGAACCCGGCCGCGGCCGAAGTGCTGCAACTGAAGATCTCGCCCGAGGTTGCGATAACCGGAGCCGAACGGTTCGACATCGCAAGCGAGCCGGTGACGCGCGGCCTCTATCAGGTGAAGTCGGGCAAGGAGGGGGTCTTTGTCACCAGCGCGGTCGGCCGTCCGCCTGTCAAGGAGGCCAGGCTGGTCCGGCTCGACCCCGAGACGCTGAAGGTTGAGGCCGAAGTTGTCCCCGCCGCCGCCCCGGCGCGCGAGGACGGCAGCGATGGCGGCCTTTTCGCCGTCTATGGCGTCGATGTGGACGACACCAATGGCAATGTCTGGGTGACGAATACCCGCCAGGACACCGCTGCGGTCTATAAGCAGTCCGACCTGTCGCTGGTCAAGCAGTTCGAACCGGGCGCCGTGCCCCATGCCCGCGACGTGATCGTGGACGAGGCCAATGGCCGCGCCTATGCCAGCGCCACCGGCACCCCGAATATCGAGGTTTTCGACATCAACTCGCTCGAGAAACTCGCGCCCATCACCATCCAGTCGAAGATCCGCGGCGAAGAGTTCTCGACCATGGCGCTCGACATCGACGAGCCGGGCGGCAAACTGGTCACGGTCAGCCTCAGCACCCCGGAAGCCGCCTTCATCGACCTGACCACAGGCGAGGTGAAGGTCATTCCGCTTCCCGGCGTGAAAGCGGCCTCGGGCGTCGCCTATGATGCGCAGGATGGCCTGATTTTCGTTGCGTCGCAGGGGACCGACAACCTGCTGATCGTCAAGGCCGAGAGCGGAGAGATCCTGCATGACGTCCCGGTTGGCGCCGGCCCGCTGAACGTCGCGTTCGAGCCGAAAAGCCGCACCGCCTTTGTTGCGAACCGTGGCGCGGGCACGATCACCGTGGTCGACACGGATGGGCAGATCGTCGCGAACCTCGACGCGGGCAGCATGCCGAACCAGCTTCGCGCCGATGGCGAGGGCAATGTCTGGGCCGTGAACAAATCGCGCGGCGAGGACGATCCCGAAGGCGATCGCATCTGGCGGATTTCGCCCAAGGGCTGATTTCCCTCAATCTGCCTAAGACCCCGACACCCCGCGGCCTATTGCGGGGTGTTTGCAATTTTCGGTTGCGCTGACCTTCCCGACTTTCGCGACATTTTACGACAGAAGAAACCGCCTCCGGGGATTGAAACCCCTGTTCACAAGTGGTTGAAACGCCGCAGCCCGTTATCGCCAGCTAATCAGCTTTCCATCGCAGCATTCCAGGAAACCGCTCATGGCGATCTCATTCGTGCGCCCTGCCGCCGGCACGGCCCTATGTCTACTCATGTCCCTTCCGACCCTCCCGGGCCTCGCGATTGCGCAGGAAACGCCCCCCGGCGACGAAAACGCCGTGGTCCTGAACGAGGTCGTGCTTTCGGCTGAGGAGCAGAACAAGCAGGCTTTGGGCGTGTCGCAGATCACCGAGGAGGATCTGGAACGGCAGCCGGTCGTCAATGACATCTCGGAAATCGTGCGCAAGATGCCGGGCGTCAACCTGACCGGCAACAACACCAGCGGCCAGCGCGGCAACAACCGCCAGATCGACATTCGCGGCATGGGCCCCGAAAACACGCTGATCCTGATCGACGGCAAGCCCGTCATGTCGCGCAATGCGGTCAAGATGAGCCGGGGCGGCGAGCGTGACACGCGCGGCGACTCGAACTGGGTCCCCGCCGAGATGATCGAGCGGATCGAGGTCATCCGCGGTCCCGCCGCGGCGCGTTATGGCTCGGGGTCCTCGGGCGGGGTGGTCAATATCATCACCAAGCGGCCCGAGGTGCTGACCGGGCAGGTCAGCATGCACACGACCCAGCCCGAAAGCAGCAAGGAAGGCGCGACCAACCGCGCCAATTTCATGCTGGCCGGTCCGGCAGGCAGCGACTTCACTTTCCGCGTCTATGGCAATTACAACCGGACCGAGCCGGACGCCGCCGACATCAACCCGCCCCGCCATGACGACGAAGGGGGCGAGGAGCCGCCGATGGCGGGGACCGAGGGCGTGGTCAACAAGGATCTCAGCACCCTTCTGACCTGGCATGGGATCGAGGGGCATGAGATCGACCTCGAATGGAACTTCTCGCGTCAGGGCAACCTCTATGCCGGTGATACGCGCAGCGGCGCCACCGATGCGCAATATGACGACCTGCTGGGCAAGGAAACCAACCGGATGTATCGCAGCACGCTCGCGATAACGCATCGCGGCGAATATGATTTCGGCGAGTCGAACAGCTATCTGCAATGGGAAAATACCCGCAACTCGCGCTTCTGCTCGGGCATGGCGGGCGGTCCCGAGGACAGCATCGACATGGCTTGCATCGACACCGACGGCGATGGCGAGGGCGATGCGCCGGGTTTCCAGACGATCACGCTGGACAATATCACGGCCAAGACCGAATGGATCCTGCCGATGACCCTGGCGGGCAAGGCCAGCCGCGTGACCTTCGGCGCCGAATATCGTGGCGAGTTCATGGACGACCCGCATACGATCGGCCTCGACATCGCGGATGACGATATTGCCGAGGAAAGCGGCGTCGATCCCGACCCCGCGAACCGCGATCCCAAGACCGAACAAAACACCATCGGCCTTTATGCCGAGGCGAATATCGAATGGAGCGATCAGCTGACGCTGACGCCCGGCCTGCGCTTCGACTATAACGACAATTTCGGCTCGAACTGGTCGCCCAGCCTGAACGCCGAATACGCGTTCAACGACCAATGGACCATGAAGCTTGGCGTCGCGCGCGCGTTCAAGACGCCGAACCTGTTCCAGTTGAACCCGAACTATGTCTACCGGACCCGCGGCAATGGTTGCCCCTATATCGACGGCGAGCAGGTCGGCGGTCCGTGCTATGTTCTGGGCAACCCGGATCTTGAGCCCGAGAAAAGCTGGAACAAAGAGATCGGCGTCGCCTATCAGGGTCAGAACGGCATCAGCGGCAGCCTGACCTATTTCCACAACGATTATGACAACCGCATTGGCTCTGGCGTCTACCAATATAATGCGGGCGCCGAAACGAACCGCCTCTATCGTTGGGAAAACCAGAAGAACGCCGTTATCTCGGGTCTCGAGGGCAATTTCGCCACCATTCTTGGCGACCGCTTCGCGTTCAACGCCAATTTCACCAAGATGATCAAGTCCGAGATGGACAATGGCGAGCCGCTGAGCCTCGTGCCGGATTACACGGTGAACGCCGCGCTGGACTGGTTTGCGACGGATGCGATCACCGTGACCCTCAGCGCGACACATTATGGCGAGATCGACGCGACCTCGACCAACCCGACCACCGGCGCGCCCTATGAGGATCCCGACTCGCGCGAGCCCTATACCCTGGTCAATCTCGGCGCGAACTGGGCCATGACGGACAAGGCGCGGCTTTCGGCGGGGATCACCAACCTCTTCGACAAGTCGGTGCTGCGGACGGATTCCGGCGAAGGCTCGAATACCTTCAACGAGCCGGGGCGGGCATTCTACATGACGCTGACCTCGACCTTCTGATCCGGGCAACCGCACCTCCTGCCCGGCAGGCGGACGCTTGCCGGGATCGGCGGGAACCCCGCAGGGTCCGGCCACCGGGCTGGCCGTGCCTTCGCCAAGGCTCTATCCTGGCCTCAGTTTTTGCAGAATTGCCGCATGATGGATTGCACTGATCTGGAGTTCCACTCCCAACTCGACGGCTGGAACGTCGTATCCTTCGCGACCGACTATGTTACCGTGGTCGAGGATCCCGCAAGCGTCCGGTTGCTCGGAGAGGGGCAGCGCCTCGATCCGGGCCTGCGGGGCCATATCCTGCGAGAGCTGACGGCCGGGACACCGGACGTGACCGAAGCGGACAGGGCCGGATTGCCCCGCGCAAGAGGGCGGCAGGCGCTCGCGGTTTTCAGCGACCCGATCACGGGCGAGCCGGCGCGCGACGCCTCGGGCAAGCTGCTGGTGATGCAGGTCGCGAAAAAGGGTGCGGCGATGCCGGGCCTGAAATCCCTCGTCGGGTGGCGCGCGAATACCGGTTTTCGGATTGCCCATCGCGGTTCGGCGGCGCAGGTCCTCGATGCGCTCTCGGGGGCATTCCCCGAGGTCAATGTCCTCCGCCTCGACTTCAATGCCGCCGTCGCAAGATCCCCCGGCGCGGCGGAGGCCTGGGCGGATTTTGCCGGTGCGGCCGCGGATCGGGGATACAAGCTGGTCGTGCAATATTCGGATGGAGAGCTTGCGGGCGGCTTCGTGCGGAACGGGTCCGCGAAACAGCATATGATCGCGCGTGACCGGCTGGGGCCTGCCGATGCGCTGGCCCGGCCGGACGGGCAGTGGAAGATCAACGAGGTTCGTGAGGACTGGGAGGAGATCCTGAAATGGTTCCGTCAGCCCGAACATGCCTCGATCCTCGATGCCGTGGCCGGCTGGGAGCTGGTGAACGAGCCGATGGCCTATGGCCAGGATGCGGCAGCGGGTGCGCTCTATAGCCGACACATGGCTGACCTGATCACCGGGCTCGACTGGGGGGACAAGCGCATTCTGGTCGGCGGTCTCGGTGCCTCGGCGCAATTCGCGAGGCTCGACCACGACCTGATCCGGGATGCCGCCGGCGACAGGCTGATCTGGTCGGTCCATATGTATCCGGGTTGGGTGACGGCGCCATTTCCAGACAGCGGCGGCACCGTCTTCAGAAAGCAGGTCTGCGACCGGATCGGCACACTGGCCGGGGAGGGCGACGATATCCTCGTCTCCGAGTCGCAGCTTCACACCGCCGAAGGCTCGCTTGACCCGACGGCGTCCGGCAAGCGGGCCGTGGCCAGCTACAACATGGCCCGGATGCTGCCCTGGTTCGCCGATCAGGGGATCGGCTGGACATGGTGGCCGCCAACCGGCCGCAAGAGCGATCTGCTGCAATGGCAGGGCAGCACCAAGGAATATGCGGTCGAACTGGAATCCGCGGCCTTCGCCCATTGGGGCTGGTCGCGGGGCGAGCGTGGCAGCCTTGCGGGCGGGGGCTCGTCCGGGGACGATCAGCTTGCCGTCGATCCGTCCGGCCCTTCGGATGCCGGCCATGTCACCTCTGGCGTTAGCAACCCGCACGGGTTGATCTACGGGATGGAGGGGGCCGACCGCATCACCGGCCATGACCGGACCGACCTGCTTTATGGCGGTCCCGGCGCGGATACGATCGAAGGCGGCGACGGCGACGATTGGCTCTTTGGCGATCAGGGCGCGGATGCCCTGTCGGGTGGCGCGGGGCGTGACGTCCTGATCGATCCCGAGGGCGACAATACACTTTCGGGCGGGGCCGGGGACGACCATCTCGAGGGGCAGGGCGCTCTGGACGGCGGGCCGGGCGACGACCTGCTGATTGCCGCCCCCTCAGGTGTCACGACCATGACGGGCGGCCAAGGCGCCGACCGCTTCCTTCCCGATGTCGCGGGCGAGGTGACGATCACGGACTTCACCCCCGGCGAGGATGTCCTCGACCTTGCGATCCTGGGCGCCCAGCGATGCAAGCCCGAATGGGCGAGCGAGGCCGATGGCCTCCTGATCACTCTGGGCGATCTACGGCTGAAAATCCTCGGGGTCTCGACGCTGGAGGAGGACGACATCATCAATCCCGGCCGCTGCCGCCTTCCGCGCCGCTAGCCCGTCACGGCAGGCTCATCCCGACAAGGGGGGATTTCCGTCCCGCGATCGGATAGGATCCCGCTGTCGGATCGGAGGAGGAAGCGCATGGCAGAGCTGGAGGGGACGGCCCGGCTGGAAACCCATGAGGTGCTGAACCAGCCCGAACCTGCCGGGGATCGTGATTTCTGGCGCGACGATCCGGCGCTGCGGCACGCGCTGGAAGGATCGGCGGCAACCGGCGCATTGGCCCGTTACGGCGCGGCCCTCGGCTCGGCCGGAATGCGCGAGACCGCGCGCGACGCCAATCGCAACCCGCCGGAATTGCGGCTGTTCGACAGTGGCGGCCGGCGGCTGGACGAGGTGCGGTTCCATCCCGCCTATCACGCGCTGATGACCTGCTCGGTCGGGGCCGGCTATCACTCCATTGCTTGGGAGGGGGGCGAGGACGGGCATCTTGCCCATGCCGCGATGGTCTACCTCGCCAGCCAGGTCGAGCCGGGGCATTGCTGCCCGCTGACCATGACCTATGCCGCGATGCCGGTGATCGCCGCCGCCGACTTGCCGGAGGCGTGGGGCGAGAAGATGCTCTCGCGCCGCTACGATCCTTCGATCCGGCCGATGGCCGAGAAGGAGGGCGTGACCCTCGGCATGGCGATGACGGAAAAGCAGGGCGGCTCGGACCTGCGGGCGAACACCACGCGCGCCGAGCGGGATGGGACGGAATGGCGGCTGACCGGCCACAAGTGGTTCTGCTCGGCCCCGATGTCGGACGGGTTCCTGACCCTCGCCCAGACCCCGGCCGGGCTGACCTGTTTTCTTGTTCCCAGATGGTTGCAGGACGGGCGCAATGCGATCCATATCCAGCGCCTCAAGGACAAGCTCGGCAACCGCTCGAATGCCTCGGCCGAGATCGAATATCACTCCGCCCTGGCCTGGCAGGTCGGCGAGGAAGGCAGCGGCATCCGCACCATTCTGGAGATGGTGCATCACACCCGCCTCGATACCGCGATGGCGCCTGCGGGCTTGATGCGTTCGGCCCTGCGCGAGGCCTGCCGCTGGACCAGCCATCGCAGCGCCTTCCAACGACGGTTGATCGACCAGCCCCTGATGCGCGCGACCTTGGCCGATCTGGTCCTCGACTGGCAGGGAAGCCTTGTCCTGGGTCTGTCGGTGGCGAAAAGCTTTGACGGCCGGACGCCCGAGGACCGCGCCTTCGCCCGGATCGGCGTCGCGCTGGCCAAGTATCTTTCGAACAAGCTGTGCCCGAGCGTCATCGCCGAGGCGATGGAGGTGCTGGGGGGCATGGGCTATGTCGAGGACACCCCCTTGCCCCTGCTTTACCGCGAGGCGCCGCTGAACGGGATCTGGGAAGGCTCGGGGAATATCATCTGCCTCGACGCCTTGCGCACGCTGGCGCGCGAGCCGCTGGCTTCCGAGATGCTCGCATCGCGGGTCGATGCCGCGCGCGGGAGCGATCCCGGCTATGATGCCGCGCTGGCCGCGCATCGCGCACGCTGGAACAGGCAGGTGCCCGAGGCCGAGGCGCGCTGGTTCGTCGAGCGCACCGCCCTGCTGCTGACCGGAGCCACGCTGATCGAGGCCGCCGATACGCCGATTGCCGAGGCGTTCATCCAGACCCGCCTTCGCGGCGAAAGGGGACGGCTTGGCGGGTCGATCCCGGCTGGGGAAAGCGAGCGTATTCTGGTCTCGGGGCTGCCTTTCGATCCGGTTTGAGGCATCAGGTGCACACAGGAATGCCCGTTTGAGACCAAGGGCGTTTTCCGTTCGGGTTCAACGACCCGCAAGCTGACCGAGCCTTCCGCAAAACCGCCGACCGGATGGGCGCGGAGGCAATGACAGAGCGGCAATAGCCCAAAGGTCAAGGCCGATCCGGGCATGCCATTGACGCCCGGTCGGGATTGCTCAAGGCTTGCCACGATTCGTCCCTTGCCCTTCGGGCGGTGGCGGATCGGGACGAAACCCGGGAAACCATGCGCATCGGCGTCAAATATCACCCCGCCCGCCGCCGCTTCGACGCGCTGCTCGACGGCATCCCGGCCGGATTGGCGCGCGGGCGGATGCTGGATGCCTGAGAAAGATCGACCCGGCGCTTCCAGTCAACCGGGACCGCGTCTGATGCCCGAAATGCGGCGAAGGATAGCGAGCCTCGCGGGTCTACTCCCCGCCGGCTGCATGATCGCGACCATCCTCCATGAATATGGCGGCGGCGCCGTTCCCCATGCGCTTGCGGGGGCCTTCGCATTGGCGGCAATCCTTGCCTTCAGCCTCGCCGACCGGAATACGCCGCGGGTCTTCGTCTTTGTCGGCCTTGCGCTGGCCATCTGGGCGCTGGCGACGCGGCCCGAGGGGCTTACGGGGATCTGGAGGGCGGTGAGCAGCGGCAGCTTCGTCATCGCCCTCTATACCGCGCTGACCGCCATAAGGATCGCCGCGATCGGTTCGTGGGAGATCCTCGAATGCGGGCGTTTCCTGGCCGGACAGAGACCCGGCTTGCGCTATGTCGCCCTGACGATCGGCGGGCATCTCTTCGGGCTGATCCTGCTCTATGGCTCGATCGCGCTTCTCGGTTCGCTTGCCGCGGAAAGCACGGCGAGGGAAGCCGACCCGGATCTTCGCCGCCTGCGTCTGCGCCGGATGCTGGTGGCGATCCAGCGCGGCTTCGCCTCGACGCTCTGCTGGTCGCCGCTCGGGTTTTCCATGGCGATCACGGTCGGGCTGGTGCCGGGTGCAAGCTGGGGCGCCGTGGCGCTGCCCTGCATGGTGAATGCGGCGATGATGATTATGGTGGGCTGGGGCATGGACAGTGTCTTCAAGCCCCGTCTCGCCCGGCCCGCGCCACTCCGCGACGCGCCTTCGGGCGGCTGGCTGGTGCGGCTGAGGCCGCTGCTTCTGCTTCTGGGGGTGGTGGCCTGCGGCATCCTGCTGCTGCGCCGGGCGACGGGGATCGACGTCATTGGCGCGGTCATGTCCTTCGTGCCGCTCGTCGCGCTTGGCTGGATCTGGTTGCAGGGTGACGGCATGGGCGGAGGAAGGATGGCCCATCTTGGCCGCAAGGTGGCCGAGTTCCTGCAGCGCGAACTGCCGGCCTATGGCGGCCAGATCGTGCTGCTGTTCATGGCCGCCTTCATCGGCAGCCTCGGCGCGTTCCTGATCGTCCCGCTGATGCCGCGTCTCGGGCTGGATCTGGGCGCGCTGCCGCCGCTTGCCATTGCGATTGCGATGGTCTGGCTGGTGCCCCTGACCGGACAGCTCGGGATGAACCCGATCCTCTCGGTATCGCTGATCGTGCCGATGCTGCCCTCGCCGGCCGAGATGGGGCTGCATCCCGCGGTGCTGGTCGCGGCGATTACCGGGGGCTGGGCGCTCAGCGGCACCACCTCGCCCTTCACCGCTTCGGTGCTGCTGGTCGGAACCTATGGCGAGGTGCCGCCCCGGCAGGCCGGGCTTCGCTGGAACGGCCTTTATGCGATCCTCGTCGGGTTGATGATCTCGGCCTGGGTGCTGATCCTCGGGCTCCACGGCGCCGGATGACAGGCCACGGCTTAGCCGCCGCCGGCCGGCGGCCCGAAGGTCAGACCACCCTGACGGTGATCTCGGCCACGCCGTCCACGCGACCCGTGATCACGTCGCCCCGGACCACGGCGCTGACACCGGCAGGGGTGCCGGCAAAGATCACGTCGCCCGGCCGCAGCTCGAACAGCCGCGAGAGGTAGGAGATCATCTCGGGCACCTTCCAGATCATCTGGTTCAGGTCGCCGTGCTGGCGCGTCTCGCCATTGACCTCGACCTCGATCACGCCCGCCTCGGGATGCCCGACCGCCGAGACGGGGTGGATGGCCGAGCACGGGGCCGACGCCTCGAAGGATTTCGCCGTCTCCCACGGGCGGCCCATCTTCTTCGCCACCGCCTGCAGGTCGCGCCGGGTCATGTCCAGCCCGACCCCATAGCCGAAAACGCAGTCGAGCGCCGCCTCGGGCGCGATGTCGGTGCCTCCGGATTTCAGCGCGACGACCAGCTCGATCTCGTGATGGACGTCGTTCGTTTCCGTCGGATAGGGGAAATCGCCCCCGGGAGGGACGATCGCATCCGGGTTCTTCTGGAAGAAGAAGGGCGGCTCGCGGTCGGGATCATGGCCCATCTCGATCGCGTGGTCGGCGAAGTTGCGCCCGACGCAATAGATCCGGCGCACCGGGAACAGCTTGTCGCTGCCGGCAACCGGCATGGTCGGCACCGCTGCGGGCGCGAAGGCATAGTCCTCGATCCTGGTCATCTCGTTCATCATCTGGCTCCTGCCTCGTATTCCATGCTCCATAGCCTTGCCCGGGCCGGCATCGAAACCATTGCCGACCCGGAAAGAGCCATGACGCGCGGAGGCCGGATCAGCCCAAACCCAGCTTGCCGCGCAGGGTGGCCAGATCCTCGGCCAGCGTATTGACCTTGGCGGAAAGCAGCGTCCGGTCCTCGTCGGTCAGCTTCTCGTAAGAGACATAACCGCCCTCCGGGGTGCGGTATTTCTCAAGAACATCCGCCACGGTCTTGAAGTTGCCGTCGACTTTCTGGACGAACTCTGCGTCCTGCTCGACCAGCGGGCGCAGCAGCAGATAGATTTTCTCGGCGCCCTCGAAATTCGCATCGAAATCCCAGAGGTCGGTGCGGCTATAGCGATCCTCCTCGCCCGAGATCTTGGTCGCGGCGACTTCCTCCATCAGGACGGCCGCCCCGCCGACAACCACTTCAGGGGGGAAGGTCAGGTCGTTGATGCGCTGGTCGAGGCTTTTGACATCGGCGAGCAGCCGGTCGGCATATTCCTCCAGCCCCGCAGTCGAACCATCATGCCAGAGGCCGTATTCGATGCGGTGAAAGCCGGTGAAAGCGGGATCCTGCTCGGCCTTTTCGTAATCATCCGCCCGCGCGTCGATCGACACATCGAGATCCGAGAAAAGCTCGGCAATCGGCTCGATCCGCTCATAGCTGGTGCGGGTGGGCGCGAAAAGCGCCTTCGCCTTCTCGACATCGCCCGCCTTCACGGCACCGGTGAGGGCCTCGACATCCTCGACCAGCTTCGCGGTGTTCTCGGCCACGAAGATCTTGTATTCGGAAAGCGGTCCGATCAGGTCCAGCGAGGGATCGGCGGCAAGGGCGGCGTGGCCCCACCCGCCCAGCACCAGGGCAATAGCGGTCGTTTTCAGTATTCCGGTCATGTCACGTTCCCATGTCGTGAGGTTCGGTTGGCGGCTTGGGCGGGTCAGGACCGCCTGGCTTCGGTAATCAGGGTCGAGGCGAGGTAATCCTCCGGCCCCGGAACGCCGGGCGGCGCAAAGAAATATCCGCCTCCGACCGGCTTGATATATTCCTCCAGCGGCTCGCCGTTCAGGCGCTCCTGCACGGTGATGAACCCCGCGCGCAGGTCCGACTGGTAGCAGATGAACAGCAAGCCCTGATCAAGCTGGCCATTGGTCGTGGCGCCGCGCGAATAATTGAAGGGCCGGCGCAAGATCAGGTTCCGCTCGCTCTCCGGGCTGCGCGGATTGGCAAGCCGGATATGCGCATCAAGTGCGGTGCGCTCGCCCTCGGGATCGGCGGCGAAATCGGGCAGGTGATGCTCGGTCGCCGTGGCATCGCCATCCAGCGGCGCGCCGGTCATCTTGGTGCGGCCAAGGATCCGCTCCTGCTCGGCCAGCGGGGCGCGGTCCCAGCGTTCGACGAAATTCCGAATGATGCGGATCGCCTGATAGCTGCCGCCATGGGTCCAGCCGGGCTCGTCCGGCTGCGAGGTCCAGACCACCCGCCGCATCAGCTCAGCATCGGTCGAATCCGGGTTGGCAGATCCGTCGCGGAAGCCGAGGAAATTCCGCGCGCTGGGGGTCGAGCCGTCCGGCGCGGGCGTGACGGGCGGGACCGAACCCTCGACCATCCAGCGCAGGACCAGAAACTCCGAGAGGTTCTTCACCACATCGCGCAGGGCGTGAAGGTTCGTGTCCTGCAGATTGGCGC
The DNA here is from genome assembly GCF_035556475.1 of Paracoccus sp. (in: a-proteobacteria). Lineage (GTDB taxonomy): Bacteria > Pseudomonadota > Alphaproteobacteria > Rhodobacterales > Rhodobacteraceae > Paracoccus. The sequence goes on from NZ_DATMFA010000048.1 coordinate 31,136, forward strand.
AGAATTGCAGCGAGATGTCCCCGTGGCAATCCGCCGCGACAAGGGCGTCGTTTGGAAACTGCACCATCCGTTCCAGCCGGGCGGGCTTCAGAGGGCCGAGTTCGGGGAGCTTGTCAAAGAACGACGCGCCAAGGCCCAGCGTGATGGTCAGATTGTCCGGCTCGATCACCGGACCCAGCAGCCCGGAATCGGCAGGTGGCAGCTTCGGATCGCGCTGCGGAACCTCGCCTCCTTGCGTCAGAAACACCACGCGCTCGGTCAGGCCGCGCAGCATCCGCTCCATTTCGTCCAGAGACGTGGCCACGATGTCGAAGCTTGCGATCAGGCCCGCGGCGGGGCGGGGGGTGGTGATCCCCGCCTGATGCGCGCCATAGAAGGGAACCTGCCGCCCCGCTAGATCGGGTTCGCGGGCCGGCGCATCCTCGACCTGCGGCGCGGCGCGCGCGGGGACGACGCCCAGCGTCCCGACCGAGCCGAGGCCGATCAGCACGCTGCGGCGGCTGGGACCGGAACTGAACGGGCATCCGGCCATGTCAGCTTTTCCCGATGACAGGTTGCAGACGCGAGAGACTGTCCGCCAGCCCGAGCAGATCCTGCGCCAGCGCCGAACGCGTCGCGACCGGAACCTCTGCATAGGAGGCGACATCGCCAAGCGCCGCGACGCCGTCCCGGCTTTTCTGCAAAGCCCGGCCGATTTCCTCGTCCAGCGTGGGATCGACGCTGGCGGTAACCTGACGCAGAAGGTCGGTCAGCTTCGCGATCCCTTCAAGGCTGGCCGCCAGGTCCTCGGCATCATTGCCGGAATAGCTGTTCTCCCCCTCGGGGATCTGGCCGGTGGCGATCTGCTGGGCCATGTCGCCGGGCAGCGCGATCAGCAGTTGCGGATCAAGGGGCATTTCCTTCAGCCGGGCCGAGAGGGTCTTCAGATCCTCGACCAGACGATCGGCGAAGGGTTGCAGGCCATCGGTGCTGTTTTGCTGGAAAAGCCCGTATTCGAGGCGGTGATAGCCGGTGAAGGCCGGATCCTCCTCGCGGCCGGCCAGATAGGCGGCATGCGGGTCGATGACGTTTTCCAGGTCCGAGAGGCGATAGGCCAGCGGCTCGACCCGGCGATAGGGCAGGCGCGCCTCGCGCCATGCCGCGCGTGCGGCATCGAGATCGCCCGCCGCCACGGCATCGCGCAGCGCCTCGGCCTTCTTCACCGCCTGATTGCCCTGCATGACCAGATAGACCCGGTATTCGGAGAGCGGGCCGAGGAACTTGCGCAGCGTCACCTCGGACGCGGCCGTCGTCGCCTCGTCCGAGGCGGTGACGATCAGCCGGCCGCGCGGATTGGAGAGGAGGCCGCAGGTCATCTCGTAGCTTCCGGGGGCAAGGTCGGCCACAAGCGTCGTGCGAAAGCCCGGCGCGATATTCTCGCGCTCGGCAACGACCATGACCCCGTTCAGGATTTCCCATTCGATGGGGCGGTCGGAACTGTTCAGGATCTCGAAGCTGCGCCTGCCGCCCGGAACCGTGATCTCGTTCGGGGCGCAGCTGCGCGCATCGACGGTGACAAGCCGGTCGGCGGCGCTTGCCTGTGCGGGCTGGCGCGTCGTCGCATACCAGAACGCCCCGGCCCCCAGCGCCACCAGACAGGCCGAACCCGCGATGGCGAGATAGATCATGCGCGAGGGTGTCCCGGTCATTTCCGCACCTCGGCCGGCGTGGCGGCAAGGCCGGGTGTGACCGGGCGCAGGAACAGCGTCAGGCTGACGACAAGGAAGATCGCCCAGGCCAGAACCTCGCTGAGCGACGGTGCCTCGCGATAGCCGATCAGGCCGGATAGCACGCTGCCCAGCGGGCCGGTTTCGGGCAGCAGGCCGCTAAGGTCATAGACCTGTTCCTGCAAGGCGTTCCAGAGACCCGCCTCGTGCAATGCCCGAAGCGCGCCCGCGAACAATCCGGCAGCGACGAAGAGGATGAAGATGCCCGTCCAGCGAAAGAAACGCCGGAGGTCGAGGCGCAGCGATCCGGCATAGATCGCCCAGCCCGCAACCACCGACACGATCAGCCCCAGCGCCGCGCCAAGCGGCGCCGCGCCGTCCTGGCTTTGCTGGAAGATCGCGAGGAGGAAGAACACCGATTCCAGCCCCTCTCGCGCCACGGCAAGAAAGACCATGCCGATCAGCCCCCAGCTTGCCAGCCTGCCGCCGCGACCCAGCGCACGATCCACGGAACCTTGCAGCTCGCCCTTGATCGACCGCGCCGCGCGCCGCATCCAGAAGACCATTCCAAGCAGGACCGCGACCGCGATCAGCGCGATGACGGCCTCGACCAGTTCCTGGGTTCGTTGCGGAAAGCTCGCGCTCGCAAGCTGGAGCGCCGCGCCCACGAAGAGCGACAGTGCGACGGCAAGCAGCACGCCGACCCAGATCGCCGGCAACCAGGACTGCCGCCCGGTCTGGCGCAAATAGCCTGCAATGATTCCGACGATCAGCGCGGCCTCGAGGCCTTCGCGCAGCATGATAAGAAATGGTGCGAGCATTCGCCGGTCCCGATATTCCACTTGAGCGGTCCGGGGCTGGCACTGAGGCATCGCGACGGACTGGGCGCACAGTCGGTGCGTCGGATCCCGTTAGAAGGCATTCGCCCCGATGTTGTCAATCCAGAGAAAAATGGTCGGTGGAAGCAGGCCGGGCGCTCCCCTCTCTTTCGGTTGAAAAGGCTCGACCCGACATCGCGCAAAGCGTGTCAGGGGATTGGGGTTTGTCCGCCATTCCGCGCCGGGGGTCTCAGCCCAGCCTTTCGATCAGCGCCTTCGCCGCCAGCGGGTTTCGCTCCTTGTAGCCGCTGATGACGAAAAGATAGACGTCGCGCGGGTCGCCCGGCTGGGGCGTGCCGACATAATCGAGGCCTTCGGGACTCCCGCCCTCGGCCCATTTCCGCGCCCGGCCCGCCCACTCGTCCAGAGCCGCCGGGGAATAGCCCAGCTCCTCTGTTTCGGTCGTTCCCATGATGCGGGCATAGACGAAGGGCGCGGTCGGGTCGGCGATCTGGGGAAACTCCCCCTCGGCCGAGATCACCGCCGCGACCCCGTGGGCGCGGGCCATGTCCAGAAACGCCTCGGTGCGGAAGCTCTCGTGCCGGACCTCGACCGCGTGACGTAACTCCCGCCCGTCGACCGATTTCGGCAGCAGGGTCAGGAACGCCTCGAAATCGGTGGGATCGAATTTCTTCGTCGCCATGAACTGCCAGTTGATCGGGCCAAGCTTGTCGCCCAAAAGCGCGATCCCGCCGGAGACGAAGCGGTCGATCGACTCGCCCGCCTCGGCCAGAACCTTGCGATTGGTGGCAAAACGCGGAGCCTTCAGCGCAAAGACGAAGCCTTCCGGCGTCTCGTCATGCCATTTTCGGAAGGTGTCGGGCGTCTGGCTGCGGTAATAGGTGCCGTTCACCTCGATCGCGGTAAGCTGCCGGCTGGCATAGTCCAGCTCACGCTTGAGGGGCAGGCCCTCGGGATAGAAGCTGCCCCGCCATGGCTCATAGGTCCAGCCGCCGATGCCGACGAATATCCGTCCCTCGTTTCGCTTGCTCATCCGGGTCTCCTTCGTTTCAGGTCGCCGGACCCTCGGCCCTCAGCACGCAGCGGAAGCTGAGATGGCTGGTCGAGGTGTCCACCGCCTCGGCATGTCGCGCGGCCGGGCGATAGCGGCGGCAATAATTCGGCGCGCAAAGATGCGATCCGCCCTTGATGACGCGGCGCGGAATCCTGACGGCGGGCTGCTGGGGATCATAGCTGCCATCCATTGGCGCCCCGCGCGGGTTTTCGGGAATGCAGCAGGCCTTGGCCGCATCCGCCGGATGCTTGGACGAGAACCAGTCCTGCGTCCATTCCCAGCAATTGCCGATCATGTCATGGATGCCATAGCCATTCGCCGGGAAGGCGGTCACGGGCGAGGTGCGCTCGTAGCCGTCGAGCGACAGGTTCTCGACCGGGAAATTGCCCTGCCAGGTATTTGCCATCTGCCGGCCCTCGGGGTTCAGGTCGTCCCCCCAGGCGAACTCTGCCCCTTCGAGGCCGCCGCGCGCCGCGAATTCCCATTCCGCCTCGGTCGGCAGATCCTTGCCCGCCCATTTGGCATAGGCCAGCGCGTCGGCATAGGCGACATGGACCACCGGATGATCGTCGAGGCCGTGGATATTGCTGCCCTTGCCCGCGGGATGGCGCCAGTCGGCGCCCTTCATGAAGTTCCACCATTGCGACCAGTCGCGCAGGTCGGTGATGCCGGGGCGCGGCAGAAAGACCAGCGATCCGGCATAAAGCATCTCGGGCAGCGCACCTGGATAAAGCTTGGGGTCGGGCCGGCGCTCGGCCATGGTCACATGGCCGGTGGCCTTGACGAAGCGTTTGAACTGGCCGTTCGTGACCGGCGCGACGTCGATCCAGAAGCCGTCGACCTTGACGCGATGGCTGGGCGCTTCCTCGGGGTAGTGATCGTCCGAGCCCATCCGAAAGGTTCCGCCGGGCACCCAGATCATGTCGCGCAACCGTCGTTCGTTGCGGGCATCGCTGCGCGCGGTCTCCGGTCGGGCTAGGGTCTGGTCGGTCATCCGGGTCTCCTGTCTCCGTGCCGGGGGCGGGGTGGCATCCCGGCCGTCTTGCGCAGTCTGAAGCTTCATCGCGGGCTTGGCAATCGTTTGCCCCGGTCGCGCCGTCACCATGGGTTCAGCGGCGGAAGCGCGCCCTGTGCGGTCCCGTGCCGTCTGTGGCGGAGGTCGCGCCGCGCCTCGCGCAGCGTGGCGACCAGCGCCTTGCGGCTGGCTGACGAGGGCGAGGGCAGCGGCTCTCCCGGTCCCCAAAGCTCGCGCTCGGCCCTGCGCAAGGCGGTCTCGACCGATGCCGGGGGATTTCCAGCGCCGAGCAGCGGCAGCCACTCGCCCAGCGTTCCCCGCACCTCGCCGGTGTGGCCGTGGCGCGCCTGTCCCAGCATCCGCCGAAACACCACCGGCTCGGACCGGCGAAGATGCGCCCAGCCGGAACGCAGGCGCTGCCGCCCCAGCCACAGCGCCGCCAGAATGGCAAGCGTGATCCCCCCGACCCAGAGCAGCAGGACGCGGCGTGGATCGGGCGTGCCCGGTGGATGCCATCCAGGCGGGGCGGGGATACTGAAGGACGCGCCCTGGCTCTCCGCGCTTTCGATCTTGCCCGCCTTGCTGTTCCACCAGTCGAGGCGGAGCGGCGGCAGCGTATAGTCGCCGGGCAGTTCGGCAACATAGGTTACGCTCTCGACCCGGCGGGCCTTGGGCGCGGCCCCGCGCTCGCCCGGCTGGTCCGAAAGCTCGGGCTCGCGCGGATAGGCGCGCAGGCCGGCGGGGGCATCGTCGCCAAGGATCGGGGGCAGCAGCATCGCCTGCGTTCCCTGCGCCGCGATCGTCACTGTCCGCGTCACCGCCGAGCCGGGGCGGGGGTCGTCGCCCGGTCCCTCGACCGCGTCGGAAATGGTCAGCGCCTCGGCCGCGACGAAGGGCTTCAGCCCCTCCGCCCCCTTCGGCACGGTGCCTGAGAAGGTGATGGCCGGCATCGTCGCCTCTGCAGGGACGGGCTGGTTCGTTTCGGGATCGGCATAGGTCAGCGGGATCTTTTGCGGATCGAGGGTGTAATCCGCCGCGCGCTGGGGTGTGATCTCATAAACACGCGAAACGATCACCCATGTCTGCCCCCCGATCCTGCGCGAGCCTGGACGCGACGCATTCGGCGGAACGCGGGTGATCGCATCGGCGATCTGCAGGTCCGGCCAGACCGGCGCCTTCAGCAGGTAGTTGGGGGCAAGGACGCTGAGGGTGACACTGAGCGGTGTGCCGACGGTCGCGCCCTCGGGCGGGTCGATCGTGACCTCGACTTGTGGCGCATCCGCGGGCGATTGCGCCGCGACCGGCAGCGCGGCCAGCCCGACCGCGCAGGCCAGCAGCAATGCGCGCAGGATGTTCATGGCGAGCCCCCGCCGGTCCGGGCCGCGCGCCGCGCCGCCTCGACCGCGAAGCGTGATTTCAGGAAATCGGCGGGCTTGGTCTGGACCTGCTTCATCCATTGCTCGGCCGCGTCCTCGGAAAGGCCGGTCTCGCCGGTGATGCGCATCTTGCGGCCCTGATCGCCTTGCAGATCCTCGACCGTGCCATCGGCGGCATTGTCCTTGCTGTCGGCCTGCGGATCCTCGGCATCGCGGTTCTCGTCCAGATAGGCGATGATGCGCTTGGCAAGGTCGAGGTTCTCCTGCGCCTCGCGATCCGATGGGTCCAGCGCGACGGCAGAGGTGAAGGCGGCGACCGCGCCCTGATAGTCGCGGCCATGGACCAGCGCGACGCCGCGGTTGAATTGCGCGTCGTGGTTCTGGATCGGCTCCAGCAGCGCGGCGGCCTCGGTATATTTTCCCGCCCGTATCAGCGCCGCCGCCTTCCACATCGGGTCGGTGAAATGCTCTGCCGCCTCGGGGTAGTGATGCGCCGCATAATCGCGCGCGCCCTGCTGGTCGGGTGTCCAGAACAGGTCGGCAAGCGGGCCCGCGCGCGCCTCTGGCGGCAGCATCACCGCGCAGGCAAGGATCGCCCAATGCAGCGTCGTCCCGCGCCGGAACCACGACAGAAGCAGCAGCGCGGCGGGGATCGCCAGCAGCCAGCCATCGTCCTGAAGCTTGCCGTCCTTTGCCTCTGCCCGGGCCAGACGCGAGGAAATGGCCCGATTGACCGCGCGCAGGTCGCTGTCATCGACGCTGACCGCGACCGTCGCGACATCCGCCGCCCTGGCCCAACGGTCAAGCTCGGCCCCGCCGCCATCCGGGGCGACGACCAGAGCGACCCGCGCCGGTCCATCGGTCGGAAAGTCGGGGATGTCGGCCGGATCGACCCCGTCGGTCACGAAAAGGACCGTGCCCGCCTGATTCTCGGCCTTGAGAAGCGAGGTCGCAAGCCGCATCGCCTCCGAGGGGCGCTGGCCCACGCGCGGCATGACGCCCGGGCTCAGCCCTTCGAGGAAGCTTTGCAGCACGGTCGGATCCTCGGTCGGCGGCATCACCAGATGCGCGCTGCCGGCATAGGCGATCAGCCCGATCTTTCCGCCCGCCCGCAAGGCGATCAGGTCGCCGATCTTCTGCTTCGCGCGCTCCAGCCGCGAGGGCGGCACGTCGCCATTCGCCATCCCCGGCGAAAGGTCGAGCGCGATGATCAGCGGCGCGGTCTCGGTCACGAAGGGCGAAGGCTCGGGACGGAAGGCGGGACCGGCAGCGGCAATCGCCATCAAAGCGGCCGAGCCGAGGATGATCAGCGCGGGCCCCGTCCGCTCTGCATCCGCGCGGCCGAGCGTCAGCGCCTCCAGCAGATGCGGCGCGACTTGCGGCATGACCGGACGCTCGGCCGTCGCGCGCTGACGCAGGCCCCACCAGACCAGCGCGAGCAGCGGAAGCGCGAGCAACCAGATCGGTCGCAGAAATGTCAGATTCTGCAGATCGGATAAAAGGTTCACGCCGAAACCTCATCTGCTTTCTTGGTCGCCTTGCGCGTGCGCCCCAACGCGCGCGAGGCCAGCAGCATCCCATAGCTAGCCAGCGTCAGCAGCACGAAGGCGCCCGCCGTCCATTTGCCCAAGGGCAGGCGCGGCCGCCATGAGACCGCCTTGCCCTCGACCGGATGCAGCGCGTCGATCTGGGCATAGATCGAGGTCAGCCCGGCCGCATCCTCGGCCCGATTGAAGGTGCCGCCCGCCGCGCCCGCAATCTTGCGCAGGGTGTCCAGGTCGACGCGGTCCTCCTCCTCCGCCGTTTCGGGATCACCGATGGCGATGGTGTGGATCGTCACCTTGTTCTGCGCCGCGATGTCGGCGGCCTTGGCGGGGGCCATGCGCGACGAGGTGTCCGAGCCATCCGAAAGAAGGATCAGCACCCGTTCCTCGACATTGCTGGCGGCGAAGGACTGGATCGCAAGCCCGATCGCATCCCCAAGCACCGTGTTCTGCCCCGCCATGCCGGGTTCCAGCGTCGCAAGCAGCTCGCGCGCGGCATTGGTATCGCGGGTGAAGGGGACAAGGACATAGGCCGCCGCACCAAAGACGATCAGACCGATCCGGTCCTCCTTGCGGTCGGCGATGAACCCGTCGAGGACCTGCTTCACCCCGTCCATCCGTGTGCCTCGCGTTCCGTCCGGCCCGACGAAATCGCGCGCCGCCATCGAGCCAGAGATATCGACGGCAAGCATGATGTCGCGCGCGGCCTCGGTCCTTGTCACCGGGTCGCCCAGCAGGACCGGGCGGGCGATGGTCGTGATTGCCAGCACCCAGAGAAGCACCACGCCCGCGATCTGCGCGATGCGCCGGCCGGGGACCACCGCCCCCTCTCCGGTTGGCAGGCCGGCGCTCAGCTTTTCGAAGAAAGGCAGCCGGACCGCCTGCACACGCTCGCGCCGGGGCGGGGCCAGCCACAGGACCAGAAGCGGCAGCGGCAGGGCCAGAAAGGCGAAGGGCGCGTCGAATTCAAGCATGGTGATGCCGGATCCAGTATCGTGCAAGCCGCGCCACCTCAGCCCCGTCGAAAGCCGGGGGGCGGGCTTTGTAGGCTGCCTCGGCCAGCGCGCCCGAGATGCCGCCAAAGCCCGGCGGCGGCAGCCCTTTCGCGCTGCGGTCGAGGTAATCGGCCCAATCCGTCCCGGTCAGCGCCGCGACCTCGCCTCGGGGAAAGGCGGCAAGGGCGGTGCGGCGCAGGATCTGGTCAAGCCCGGCAAGGGCGGCGGGGTCTCCCTTGCTCAGTTCCGGTTCAAGGTCGCGCAGACGGGCAAGCGCCTCGCGCCGATAGGCATTGGCCCGGCGGTGCCTGAGCCAGCGCCAGATCCCGAATGCCACCAGCAGTGCGAGGATCACGGCCAGCACCCACCAGGCATCGGTGTCGGGCCACATCGACACTGCCTGTGGCTCCCGCAGGTCATGGAGCTGCGCGATGAGCGAGACGAGGCTTTCGCCCGGATCGGCCTTGGTCTCGGGGTTCATGGCCCGCCCCCGCCGAAATCCGCCACGCGCGCCGGCCGGCCAGAGCCGAAAAGTCGCAGGATCTGGGGCAGGGTGGCTTCGCCCGCGCTGACCGGAAGGATGGCGGCGTCCAGCCGCTCCTGCCAGGCGAGAAGGCCCCGCAGCCGCTCCCCTCCCGTTTCGGCGAGGTTGCGCTGGACCTTCTTCTCGGCGAAGTCGAGTTCCACCTGCAGGTGCCCGTCGCCGATGACCAGCCGCCCCGCGGCCGGAACCTCATGGGCGAGGGGGTCATAGATCAGCCCCAGCACCAGGTCATTGTTCCGCGCAAGCCGCGAGAGCGCGCGGAACGTCCCGTCGCCCGCCCCGTCGAAATCCGACAGGATGATCACCAGCCAGTCATGGGTGACGACACGCGCCGCCTGCTCCAGCGCGTGGTCGAGGATGCCCGGAGCGTCGGCGACGACCGGCGCCTCGGCCGAGAGGGCGGCGTTGCGCGTCGCGATCAGCGACAGCAGGCGCAGGACCGCATTGCGGCTGCGGGCCGGGCGCTGGTCCTCGATCGCCGTATCCGACAGGACGAGGCCCCCGACCCGGTCGCCAGCGGCAAGGATCCGCCAGGCGGCAAGGGCCGCGACCTCGGCCGCCGTCACCGATTTCATGTTCAGGCGGCTGCCGAAGAACATGGATTGCCGCTGGTCGATGATGATCAGGGCGGGGCGGTCCCGCTCCTCACGGGTGACGCGGACATGGGGGCTGCCGGTGCGTGCGGTGACGCGCCAATCCATGCTGCGGGTATCGTCGCCGGGCAGATAGGCGCGGATCTCCTCGAACTCCAGCCCGCGCCCGCGCAGGCGAGAGGCGCGCCGCCCCGCAAGCACGCTGCCGACGGGCTGGCGGGGCATGAAGTCGAAGCCCCGCGCCCGCGCCTCCAGTCCGCCCAGATGATGCAGGTCGGTATGGATGCGCGGATCCCCACCGACCGGGGCCGGGGCGGCCATCACTTTGCGTCCGGGTAGACGCGCGACCAGTCCTTCGCCATGTCGATCAGCAGCCAGCCCTTTTCGGGCGCGGCATCCAGCGCCTTGTCCAGCTTTCCAAAGGAGCTTTCGCGATCATAGGCATATTCGCGGTCGGCATCGGTGTGATGGACGATGGCGGCAAATCGGGGACCATCGCCTGCGGTGGTATATTCCAGCATCTGGAAATCGCCGTCGGAATTGCCGAAGGCCATGACCGGCCGCTTGCCGATATGGCGGTCGATCCCGATGGGTTTGCCTGCGCCGTCATCGACGAAGAACACGTCGGACTTGCGCATGAATTGCGGCTTGCCGTCGATGATCTGGTATTCCTTGGCGATCTGCGATCCCACGACCTGCTGGGGCGGGACGCCATAGGCGGCCTCGGTCCAGGGGCGCATGAAGTCGATGCCGCCGCCCGAGACGATCCAGGTCTGGAAGCCGTTGTCGCGCAGATAGTCGAGAAGCTCGACCATCGGCGCGAAGGTCATCTCGGTGAAGGGGCGCTGGGTCTTGGGGTGGCGCGCGGTTTCCAGCCATTTGCCCAGAACCGTGTCGAAACCCTCGTCGGTCATGCCCGAATGGGTCACGGCCAGCAGCTCCATCAGCCCTTTCTCCCCGCTCGCAGCGACCGCCGACATGTCGCCCTCCAGCACGCCCTTGAAGGGCGGCTGTTCCTTCCATTCTGGATGTGTCGGCGCCATTTCCTTGATGCGGTCAAAGACGAAGAAGGCCTGGAAATAGGCGGGCTGCTCGGACCAGAGGGTGCCGTCATTGTCAAAGACGGCGATCCGGTCCTCGGGCGCGATCCAGCCGGGGGCGCCATCGGTGGTCGCGGCCTTGACGAAATCGGTGATCGCGCTTTTCGTCGGGCCGTCATTCCATGAGGCAAGCTCCTCTGCGAAAGCCGCCAGCGGCATGGCGACCGCAAGGCAGGCGGCCTGCGCGAGGACAAGAAGCTTTCGTGAACTGTTCATTCTGACCTCCTATGCAACCGCGACCAGGCGCATCATCTCGGCGATGATGTCATCGGCCGAGCGTCCGCTGCCATGGGCCTCATAGCTGAGCGCGATCCGGTGGCGCAGGACGTCGGGCGCAATCGCCTGCACATCGCCGGGCGAGACGAAATCCTGGCCACGCAGCCACGCATAGGCGCGCGCGCAGCGGTCAAGCGCGATGCCCCCGCGCGGGCTGGCGCCCAGCTCGATCAGGCGGCCCAGATCCTCGGACAGTTTGCCGGGCTGGCGGGTAGCGTTGATGATGTCGATGATATAGCGCTCGATCTCCTCGGCGATGTGGATGCCGGCGATCTGGCTGCGCGCCTCGTTCAGCGAGGCATGGGCCTCGGCCGTGTCCTTCTGGTGCTGCGCCTCGGACGCTGCGTCCGGGGCAGCGGCGGGCTTGGGGGCAAGGGCCGCCTGCTCCTCTTCCCGCACCAGGCGAAGCACATTGCGTTCGTCGTCGGGGGCGGGATATTCCACCAGCACCTTCATCAGGAAGCGGTCGGTCTGCGCTTCGGGCAGGGGATAGGTGCCCTCCTGCTCGATCGGGTTCTGCGTCGCCAGCACCATGAAGGGCGAGGGCAGGGGATGGCTCGCCTCGCCCACCGTCACCTGCCGTTCCTCCATCGCCTCGAGCAGCGCGGCCTGCACCTTGGCCGGCGCGCGGTTGATCTCGTCCGCGAGGAGGATATTGCCGAAGACCGGGCCGGGCTGGAACCGGAACTCTCCTGCGCCGTCCTTCGAGAAATAGACATCCGATCCGGTCACGTCCGCCGGCAGCAGGTCGGGGGTGAACTGGATGCGGGTAAAATCGAAAGCCAGCGCCTGCGCCATGGCCTTGACGGCGCGGGTCTTGGCAAGGCCGGGCAGCCCTTCGATCAGGACATGGCCATCGGCAAGCAGGCCGATCACCATGCGCTCGACCAGATGCTCCTGCCCGATGACGGATTTGTTCATCGTGGCCATCAGGGATGCAAATGCGTCATGCGCGGGCATGGATATCCTCGGGTTTCGGGAAAGAATGGCCGGGCGCGGCATCCACGCCCGGCCCGCGGATCACTGACCGCCCATGGCGTTCGAGATCTGCTGGCTCAGTTCCTCCTGGATCTTGTCGATCGAGAAGCTGTCGGGACGCTGCGCGGGCGGATAGTCCTTGAAGGTTGCAAGGAACTTGCCGACCTCGGCCTGCGCCGGGCCGAGGATATAGACGTGATCCATCAGCCAGTCGTAATAGGTGTTCGAGGTGATGTCGGCCCGTTCATAGGGGTCGGCGCGCAGGTCGAACAGCTTCGGCACGCGCAGCGGAGTGAAGGGTTCGGCCCAGATGTTCAGCGTTCCCTTCGCGCGCTGCTCCTTGAACACGACCTTCCAGTTTTCGTAACGCAATCCAACCACTTCGCCATCGTCGTTGAAGTAGAAGAACTCTTTCCGCGCGCCATCGTCCGACTTGCCGGTCAGGTAGTCGAGCTGGTTGTAGCCATCGAGGTGGTTCTTGTATTCCTTGCCCGCGATGGTCGTGCCGTTCAGCAGGCGCTCCTTGATGTCGGTATCGCCCACGGCAGCCAGCAGGGTCGGGAACCAGTCGAGGCCCGAGAACATCTCGTTCGCGACCGATCCCGCCTCGATATGCCCCGGCCAGCGGATCATGGCGGGGACGCGGAAGGCGCCTTCCCAGTTCGTGTTCTTTTCCGACCGGAACGGCGTGGTGCCGGCATCCGGCCAGGAGTTCTGGTGCGGGCCGTTATCGGTCGTGTAGATGACGATGGTATTGTCCGCGATCCCCATGTCGTCGAGCGATTTCAGGATCTCACCCACGGTATTGTCATGCTCGATCATGCCGTCGGCATATTCGGTCAGCGCGGTCAGCCCCGGCTCGCTGCGGTGTTCGGGGCGGACATGGGTGCGGAAATGCATCCGCGTGGTGTTCATCCAGGTAAAGAAGGGCGTGCCGGCATCATGCTGGCGCTTCATGAAGTCGATGGCGGCGGCCGAGGTCTCGTCGTCGATCGTCTCCATCCGCTTCTTTGTCAGCGGGCCGGTATCCTCGATCGTGCCGTCGGCCTTGGATTTGATGACGCCGCGCGGCCCCCAGCGTTCGGCGAATGCCGGATCCTTGGGATAGTTGAAATTCTCGGGCTCTTCCTCGGCGTTCAGGTGATAGAGATTGCCGAAGAACTCGTCGAAACCATGCGCGGTCGGCAGGAACTCGTCCCGATCGCCCAGATGGTTCTTGCCGAACTGGCCGGTGGCATAGCCCTGGTCCTTCAGGGCCGAGGCGAGGGTGGCGTCGCTGGCCTGAAGCCCGGCATTGGCGCCCGGCAGACCCACTTTCGACAGCCCCGTGCGCAGCGTCGCCTGCCCGGTGATGAAGGTCGATCGGCCAGCCGTGCAGGACTGTTCCGCGTAATAGTCGGTGAAGATCATGCCGTCATTGGCGATGCTGTCGATATTGGGCGTACGATAGCCCATCAGCCCCTTGGTATAGGCCGAAATATTCCCCTGTCCGATGTCATCGCCGAAAATGACGAGGATGTTCGGCTTTTCTGCGGAAGGGGCGTCCTGAGCCAGCGCAAAGCCACTCGTGCAGAGCGTCAATGCGGCTACAACTCCAAGTTTACGTAGCATTGGGACTCTCCGATTGATTAGGCGCCGTTCCCAAGCGGGCGGCGTTACTCGGGTTGGTCGTCTACTTCGTCTTATTGGCGGGCAGGGTTGGACGGATAACTGCCTGGCCCGGACTGGGGACCGATTCTCGTGATAATTCCTGAATGAATGACGCGCTTTCCAAGGCCCGGCATCCTCCCCCAAGAAATGGCCGATATTCGGTTCCCGCAAAACCAGTATGAGCAGGATTCGAAACGTCGCGCAATAGTCGCCTTGAGGGAAAATCTTTCACAATCAGGCAGAAACTTGCATAGCCAAGAATATCCCCGACGCCATCGCGCAATATGGGGGCAGCTTTCCAAGGCGCAGAAGATGCAGCGGAAGCTGGCAAATGGCGAATGGAAATGAGGGGTTCCGCGCGCCGGAAAATGCGCGCAGCTATCCGATTGATCATTCGCAATGATCGAATGCGTCCCGAACCGGCGGTATTCCATAATTCTTGCAAGTCGGCGGAATTTGCCTGATGCTGCATCGCAGAAATCCCGTGCGGGGAGTGACCTGTGAGCGAACGGCCGGTTCCGATCAATCTTGCCTTGCAAGGCGGTGGCTCGCATGGCGCATTGGCCTGGGGCGTTCTCGACCGGCTGTTGGAGGAGCCGCGCCTTTCCATCGCCGAGATCAGCGGAACCAGCGCCGGGGCCATGAACGGCGTGGTTCTGGTCAACGGCATGGAAAAGGGTGGGCGCGAGGGCGCGCGGGGGGCCTTGGCCGAGTTCTGGAAGGCCATCAGCGATTCCGCGCGTTTTTCGCCAGTCCAGCGCAGCTATTGGGACCGGCTGCGCGGCAGTTTCTCGCTGGACCGCTCGCCCGGATATCTGGTCGCCGAGTCGCTGAGCCGGATCTTTTCGCCCTATGAGCTTAATCCGTTCGATCTCAACCCATTGCGAAGCCTTCTTCGGAAAAGCGTGGATTTCGACGCGGTCAACCGCTCCCGGCAGATCCGCCTGCACCTCAACGCGACGAATGTGCGGACGGGCCTTCCCCGCATATTCTCGACCGGCCAGATCAGCGCCGAGGCGGTCATGGCCTCGGCCTGCCTGCCGCTGATGTATCATGCCGTCGAGATCGAGGGCGAAGCCTATTGGGATGGCGGTTTCTCGGCCAATCCGGCGCTTGCCCCGCTGATTTTCGACAGCGAGGTCGTTGACCTGCTGATCGTCCAGCTCAATCCGCTGCGCCGCAACGACCTGCCCCGGACCGCCCGCGAGATCATCAACCGCATGGGCGAGATCAGCTTCAACACCAGCCTGATGAAGGAACTGGGCATGTTGAACAGGATGGGAAACCTTATCAACGAGGGTGTCGTCACCATGGCCGAGGGCAATGACTTGCGCCTTCACATGATCCACGGCGAGGCCGACCTGCAGGAATTGTCAGCGTCGAGCAAGATGAACGCCGAATGGGACTATTTGACGGACCTGTTCGCGCGCGGGCGGATCTGGGCCGATGACTGGCTGGAGAAGCATCTTGATGACGTGGGCAAGCGGGCGAGTTTCGAGGTCGCCGAACTCTTTGCCCCGGCACCGCGCCCCGCCGGGCTGAAACCGATCAGCGGCGACTGAGGCCCGGGGGGAGCATCCATGTATGACATCGCGGTGATCCTCGTCTGCCTTGGCGGGCTGATGGCATTGGCATTCCGGGGCGGCAGCATGGTGCTGCTTGCGCCGGTCATGGCGATGCTCGTCGTGCTTTTGGCCGAGGGCGGCAGGCTGCTTGCCAGTTTCACCCAGATCTACATGCCTGCGATGGGCGGGTTCGTCATCTCGTTCTTCCCGCTTTTCCTGCTGGGCGCGATCTTCGGCAAGCTCATGGACGCGACCGGATCGGCGCGCGCCCTGTCGCGCGGCATCGTGCGGATGCTGGGGGCGGGGCAGGCCATCCTTGCGCTGATCGTCTCCTGCGCGGTGATGACCTATGGCGGCGTGTCGCTGTTCGTGGTGGCTTTCGCGACCTATCCGGTGGCGGTCGGCCTTTTCCGGCAGGCCGATATTCCGCGCCGGCTGATGCCCGCGACGATTGCGCTTGGCTCTTTCACCTTCACCATGTCGGCGCTGCCCGGCTCGCCTTCGATCCAGAACGCGATCCCGATGCCCTTCTTCGGCACGACGCCGTTTGCCGCGCCGGGGCTGGGGCTGATTGCCGGGGCGATCATGTTCCTCTTCGGCTGGCGCTGGCTGGAATGGCGCGCCGCCCGCATGAAGGAGGGTTTTGACGAGGTCGGGCCCGAGGAAATTCCCGAGGAGGGGGCGAAAGATCCTCCGGTCGCGCTCGCTGCGCTGCCGCTGGTGCTGGTCCTGCTGCTGAACGGGCTTTTCACCTGGCTGCTGATCCCGGCGATGGACACGTCCTATCTGGCCTTGCCGGTCTTCGGGGAAACCGATGTCGAGGATCTGCGCGGCATCTGGTCGGTGATCGCGGCCCTCAGCTTTGCGATCCTCGCGCTGATCGTCCTGAACCTGCACCGCTGGCGATCGGTGCTGGCCGGGCTGCAGGACGGGGCGAATGACGCATTGCTGCCGATCTTCAACACCTCGAGCCTTGTCGGATTCGGCGCGGTCGTGGCCTCGCTCTCGGGCTTCCGGCTGATCACCGAGCGGATGATGGAACTCGGGACCGAGAACGTGCTGGCATCGCTCGCCATCGCGACCAGCTTCCTTGCCGGCCTGACCGGCTCCGCCTCGGGGGGCATGTCGATCGCGCTCTCGACAATGGGCGAAAACTATCTCGCGCTGGCCGAGGCGCGGGGCATCTCGCCGGACCTGCTGCATCGGGTCACGACGCTGGCGACGGGCAGCCTCGACACCTTGCCCCATAACGGGGCGGTCATCACGCTGCTGACGATCTGCGGCGTCGGTCATCGCAAGGCCTATGGCGATCTTGCCATGGTCTGCATCGCGGGGCCGGTGGCGGCGCTGATCGTCGTCATCCTGCTCGGGACGCTGTTTGGCAGCTTCTGACCGGCCCTACAGATCCTTACGGAATTCCTCGATCAGGTGCATGACCACGGCCTGATGCGCTTCCTCGCGGCTCGCGCCCGCCGAAACCGCCGCGGCGAATACCGCGCGCTGCCGGTCGGCCGAATTGCCGGAGGCCAGAATGTCGCGCACCCCGGCAATGGCGGGCTGGCAGTCCAGCTTGTCGGCATCCTCGGCGATCATCGCCAGCCAGTCCTCGGCCAGTTCCCTGAAGGGCGGAATGCGGGCCTCGCCAAAGTCGATCAGCCCTTCGGAGATGCCATAGCGCATCGCGCGCCAGCGGTTCTCGCCGATCAGGAAATTGTCGTATTGCCGCCAGTGCTGGTTGCGGCGGGTAAGGCGCCACAGCATGCGCAGCGTGGTCTGGATCAGCGCGGCCATGGTGATGGTATCCTGTAGGCGCGGGCAGGCGTCGCAGATCCGGGTTTCCAGCGTCGGGAAGCGCGAGGAAGGGCGCAAGTCCCACCAGATCTCGCTGCTGTCCTCGATGACGCCCAACTCGCTCAGCGCGCCCGCCGAACGCTCGAACGCAGCCCAGCTTTCGAAGCGGGGCGGCAGGCCGGTGCGGGGATAGCCGCCAAAGACCGTGGTGCGATAGGAGGCGAGGCCGGTATCATCCCCTTGCCAGAACGGGCTGGAGGCCGAAAGCGCCAGAAGATGCGGCAGGAAGTAACTGAACTGGTTCATCAGGTCGATGCGCATGGCCTCGTCCGGCAGGCCGACATGGACATGCATCCCACAGATCAGCATCCGGCGGGCCATGCCGCGCATCTGGCTGGACAGCCGGTGATAGCGGTCCGTGTCGGTGCGGTCCTGATCGCGCCAATCCGCGATCGGGTGACAAGCGGCCGAGATCGGGGCAAGGCCAAACTCCGCGGCCTGCCGGGCGATGGTGCGCCGCAGCGTGGCCAGATGGGCGCGCGCCTCGGCGATGTTGGCGGCGACGGGGGTTCCGATCTCGATCTGGCAGCGCAGGAATTCCGGGCTGACCTGATCGCTGAGTTCGGCCTTGCAGGCCTGCATCAACGCATCGGGCGCATCGCTCAGATCGCCGGTCGCGGCATCGACCAGCAGGTATTCCTCTTCGATGCCCAGGGTGAATTCCGGTTCGCTGCTCATCTTGGCCTCTGTGTCGGTTTCGTCAGACACAAGGCCGGGCAGGCGCGCTTCGTTCCCTTGGCCCTCAGGCCAGCCAGTCCAGAAAGCGGCGCTCGCCCTCGGACGAAAAGCGGATCACGCGCGAGCCGGGCACGCGTTTGGCCCAGCCCAGCGTCAGGATGCGGTCAAGGATCAGCTTGCCGATCGTCCCGGCAAGATGATGCCGCCGCATGCTCCAGTCGAGGCAGGCGCGGCAGAGCGGGCGATTGCTGCGCGGCAGGGCTTCGCGGGATAGTCCCAGTGCGCCCAGCCGGTGCCAGCCGCCTTCGGACAGGCTGGGGGCGGCGTCGAACTCCGGCCCGCCATCGGCGCGAAGGCGGTCGAAGATCAGCACCCCCATCTCTCCGGCGAGGTGGTCGTAGCAGACCCGCGCCTTTCGCAGCGCAGGCTCGTTCGGGCCGGTCCTGAGTGGCGGCGCTGCATCTGAAGAAAAGACCATCAGCGCCTCGAGCAGGGCCGCGACATGCGGACCGGCAAGGGCGAAATAGCGGTGCCGTCCCTGCGCGCGGACCACCAGCACCTCGGCCTCGACCATCTGGGAGAGGTGGCTGCTGGCCGTGGCGCGGGTCACACCGGCAAGGCCCGCAAGCTCGGTCGCGGTCAGGGCGCGCCCGTCCATCAGCGCCAGCAGCATCATGCTGCGCGCGGGATCGCCGACCAGCGCGGCGATGCGGGCGATTTCCGGGCCTTCTCTCATGCTTCGATCTTAATCGAAGCATCAAGGCGCGACAATCGGCTAGTCTGCATGTCAGCAAGGAAGAAGGACAGGCCATGCTCACCTGCGTGATCACATATGACATCGACGCTAACCGCCGCGAGCTTTTCGAGGAATATGCCCGCAACTGGGGTCAGGCGATCCCGCGCTGCGGCGCGGAGCTGATCGGCTATTTCGCCCCGCATGAGGGCTGCGCAAGCACCGCCTATGGCATCTACTCCCTGCCGTCGCTGGCGGATTACGAGGCCTATCGCGCCAGACTGGCCGAGGATCCGATCGGGCGGGAGAATTACGAATTTGCCCGGCGCGAGCGTTTCATCCGGCGCGAGAGCCGCCTTTTCGTCCGCCTCGCCTCGGCCCCGCATGGCAAGGTGGCGGCATGATCGCGGTCATTTTCGAGGTCGAGATGGAGGAGAGCCAGCGCGGCGAATATCTGGAGATCGCGGCCTCGCTGAGGCCCGAATTGCAGAAGATCGACGGCTTCATCTCGGTCGAGCGGTTCGAGAGCCTGACCACGCCCGGAAAGCTGCTGTCGCTGTCCTTCTGGCGGGACGAGGCAGCGGTCGCCGAATGGCGCGCTCTGGGCCAGCACCGCAGGGCACAGGCCGCCGGGCGGGATCATGTGTTTATCGACTATCGGCTCCGCGTGGCCAGTGTGCTGCGCGATTATGGCATGGACCGGCGCGACGAGGCGCCTGCTGACAGCAGGGACGCCCATCCCGCGCATTGAAGGATGGCGGGGAACCATGGGTTCCCCGCGACCGTCTTACGGCTTGTAGGTCTGGACCGCGCCCGGCAGCTTCGACCAGCTGGCATACCATGTATCGAACAGCGCGAGCTGCGCTTCGGCAAAGCCGCGCTGGCTGTCCGTCAGCGCGTCGGTTTCGTTGAAATGCAGCAGGTATTCCGGGTTCCCCTTCAGCACCATCATATGCTTGAAGAAAAGCACCAGATCCGGCCCCTCGTCGAAGGTGGAGAGGACGGCCAGTGCCGCCTCCAGTTCCAGCGCGCGCTGGCGTGCCTCGACATCGCCCTTGGCCGCGGCCTGGCTGAGCGCCACCAGATGCAGCACCTCCTTGGGCAGCACGCAGCCGATCCCGGTGATGGCGCCGCTTGCGCCGCAATTCACATAGCCGTGGAAGACGCAGGTATCGACGCCGACCATCAGCGCAACCTCGTCATCGCGGCTGGTGATGTTCTCGGCCGCATAGCTCAGGTCGTTGACACCGCCGAATTCCTTGAAGCCGACAAGGTTCGGATGTTCGGCGCGCAGGGCAAAGAACAGCTCGGCGCGGGTGGCAAAGCCGTAATAGGGGCTGTTGTAGATCACCGCGGGCAGGTTCGGCGCGGCGGCAAGGATCGCCTTGAAATGGTGACGCTGCGCCGTGACCGAGGGGCCGCGCGACAGGACGCGGGGAATAACCATCAGGCCCTGCGCGCCGACGCTTTCGGCATGGGCGGCCAGCGCCACCGCCTTGGCGGTATTGACGGCGCCGGTGCCGACGATGACCGGGACGCCCCCCTCGACCAGACGGCGCACACCCTCCATCCGCTCCTCGTCCGAGATCAGCGGCCAGTCGCCCATCGACCCGCAATAGATCACCGCCGCCATGCCCGCCGCGATCAGCTCCTGTCCCTTGCGGACCAGCGCGTCGAAATCGGGGCGGCGATCCTCGGTGCAGGGGGTCATCAGCGCCGGCATGCAGCCGGAAAAGATCTGCGCGTTCATTCTGGTTCTCCTATGGGCGGCGGACCGGCTGCGGTCCTCGAATCAATGTAAGTCGACTGATACAATATCGTTTGTATTTTTTATGTCGACAAGTTTTGGGTAACAAAAAGACCGTGCCCTTTCGATCCGCAAACCGTCAAAGCGCGATGTGGCGCCGCCTATCTCGGGCCATCATCTGCTGGATCTGCTGCACGATCTGGTCCGCATGCTGCTTTGAAAGCCGGTCGGCGAGTTCGACATCCTGGCGCTCGATAGCGGCGATGATGTCCTCATGCTCGTCCACGAAGCACTGCGGCAGCCGGTCGTTATAGGAGGAGTAATAGATCCGCAGGATCCGCCGCCCCTCGTCCAGGAGGCGATAGAAGAGGCCGGTGTAATAGGGGTTGCGGCCCGCCTCGGCTATCGCGGCGTGGAACTCGCGATTGGTGGCGATCATCGCCAGCGCGTCCTGCGCCGCGACGGCTGCTGCAAACTCCACCTGACGGGCCCGGATCACGTCGAGGTCGGCGGCGGTCCGATATTCCGCGGCGAGCCTCGCGGTCACGCGATACATCAGCGTCAACGCATCGAAGAACGTATGAAGGTTCAGGAAGTCGATATTCGACACGACGGTCGAGCGGTTCGGCAGGGTCGTGACCAGCCCTTCGCCCGCCAGACGCACCAGCGCCTCGCGGATCGGCGTGCGCGACATCGAAAGCCGCTCGGCAAGCTGGATCTCGTCGATGGGGCTGCCGGGGGGCAGGACGAGATCGAGGATGTCGTCGCGCAGGATCTCGTAGACCAGCTTGACGCCCTCGCCGCGCTTGCGCTCGGGCAGGGTAGTGGGCGCGGGTTTCTTGCTCATGGGGCACCTTCGTAAGTCGGGACGGGAATCCCGGCGATGGGCCGGGATCGTTCATTTCGCGAGGGGCGAGCTATCTTGCGCCCCAGCTGTCGGTCAACCGATAGCCCTCCGGCCAGGGGTCCGAGGGGTCCAGCATGTGCTGGTGGATGCCGGTGATCCAGCCGCGCCCGGAAATCTCGGGCAGGATCGCGGGCCTGTCGCCTACCGTGGTGGTGCCGAGGATGCGGCCGGTAAAGGTCGAGCCGATCAGGGACACCGTCGTCAGGCTGTCCTCCATCCCCATCTGGCCGCGCGCATGCAGCACCGCCATCCGGGCGGAAAGCGCCGTCCCGGTGGGCGAGCGGTCGACCTTTCCCGGCTGGATCGCGACGGCGGAACCGGCGCGCAGCCCTTCCGGCCCACGCTCGACCGGGCCGGCGAAGAGGCAGAACGAGAAATGCCGCCAATCCGGCAGGGTCGGATGGTGAAACGCCATCGCGGCATTCGCCGCATCGGTGATGCGGACGCCGAGCCGGGCAATGTCATGAGCCTCGTCAGCCGCAAGGCGGAAGCCCATCGCAGCGGCGTCGACGATGACGAAACTGTCGCCGCCAAAGGCGGTGTCGACGGTCAGCGTTCCGATCCCCTCGACCTCCAGCGGCACGTCCAGCGCCCCGGCGAAGCTGGGCAGGTTCCGCACAAAGATCCGCTCGGCCTTGCCGTTCCGACATTCGGCCCGCACCCGCACCAGCCCGCCCGGCGCCTCGAGGACCATATGCGTCTCCGGCTCCTGCATCGGGATCAGCCCGCCGTCGAGCAGCACGGTCGCGACGCAGATCGAGTTCGAGCCGGACATGGGCGGGGTATCCTCCGGCTCCATGATGATGAAGGCGGCGTCGGCCTCAGGGTGCTTGGGCGGCACCAGCAGGTTCACATGCCGAAAGACGCCGCCGCGCGGTTCGTTCAGCACGAAGTTGCGCAAGGTTCCGTCGCGGGCGATCCAGCGGCTCTGCTCCCAGATCGTGTCGCCGGGTGGGGGCAGCACGCCGCCGACGATCACGTCGCCGACCTCGCCCTCGGCATGGGCCGAGATCACATGGATGGTTCGGTTGCTGCGCATGGTCTCGCCTCTGGCTGATAGATCTTCAGGCCTGTCCCGCGGCATGGAGGAGCCATTCCGGCGGATCTGCCGGAACCGTTCCCGAAATCGCCGCCGCCGCGCAATCGGCCATGCTGCCGAACCGCAACGCGCGCCCGGAAAGACCCGGTCCGTAATGTGCATATTTGCCGGAATTGGTCATCACCGTCCGCGCCGCCGGCGGAAAGACCGGCTCGGAGATCGAACACCAGCAAAGGTCGGGGATCACCTGCACCCCGGCGCGCTCCAGCAGGGCCAGTGTGCCGTCGGCCCGCGCCCCGGCAATGATGCTCCGTCCGGCGGTCACGATGACCGGAATGCTGATGGCCCGCCCCGCCAGTTCCCGCGCCAGCGCCCGGCATTCCGAGAGCGAGGCATGCGGGCTGCCGATCGCGACGAGGTCCACCGTCTCCGGCCCGTCATTAAGCAGCTGCCAGCCCGAGAGGAGGTCGGTCGCGGTGATCCGCGCATGATCCGCATCGGGCGCGGCTGCGCCCTCGGCCTCGGGCGTCACGCCCTCGACATGCAGCATCGGCGCGGCCGAGGTGGTGCCGAATGCCGCGCAAAGGGCCTTCAGGTCATCCGTCTCGGGCGCCGCCGCCGCGAGGCCCCGCAGCAAGGGGATGCGATCGGGCGATTTAAGCCCGGCCACATATCCGATCAGCGGCCAGATCGCGTCATCCACGCCTTCAGGCAACTCGATCTGAAGCACGCGCCCGGCCTTCCGGCCCTCGTCCAGATAGGGTCCGGCTAGAGGCGCCCGCCCCGTCACCGCCATGCAGAGGTCAAGGAAATCCGGGTGCTTCGGCGTTCGCGCGCCAAGGACGCTGTTGGCATAGACCACCGCGTTCGATTCCGCCCAGGCGATCGGTTCGGCAAGGCTCGGGCGGTCCTCGAGCAGATAGGGCGCGCAGGTAAAGGTGGGCTGGCACCCCATGCGGACATAGGCATCGGCCAGCCGTGACGCCTGTTCGCCGAAAAGCGCCGGGACGCCTTGCCGCTGCCAGTTCTGCCGGTCCACCGAAATGGCGTTGATGGTGGTCGGGACACGGACCCGCGCGCCGAGTTCGTCCATCTTTTCGGCAAAGATCAGGTTCGCGGGATGGGCAAGGATGCAGCCGTCGATATGGCCGCGCTGGATGTCGGTCAGCCGCGCCGCGCCCTGCTGGCGCGCGATGGCGCAGATGATGCGCATGGCCAGCGCCGCCGCCGCGCCGTCGCGGCCATCAAGGATGGCGCGGTCACCATCGCTGAGGCTCAGCGCGGTATCAGGCAGCGCCTCGACCGGCACCACGATATCTCCCGCGACGATCGCATCCTCGCTGATCGTCAGCCGGGGCTGCGCCGCCAGCAGGTCGAAATCGCCCTTGCCGACCCGCAGGACCGGGAAGCTTGCCCCAAACATCTCCGCCCCGATCAGGCTGCCCAGCGTCAGGATATCCTCGGGCTCGGAAAAGATCAGCGCTGCCGGGGCATTCCCCTTCAGGAGGAGGTCCAGCACCACCCCCGAACCCGAACACGACCCGCGGCTGGTCGGCATCATCACCACGGCACCAGCAAGGCTGGCGCCGTTCAAGGGGTGATGCGCGTCGATCACTCGCGCGGTTGCCGGATCCACCCCGCCCCAGAAGCTGAGCCCCTCGGCCATGGCGAGGACCGGTCCTTCGGCCCGTCCGGGCAGGATGCGGAGCGCGGCGGTCATTTCACCACGAAACCATGCGCGAAGGGGTCGCGGTCGTCGATGAAGATGGTGTTATAGCCGGTCATCCGCGCCCAGCCGGCGATCGAGGGGATGATGGCGGGGCGTCCGGCCACCGTGGTCTCAGCTTCGACCCGGCCCTTGAAGATCGAGCCGATGATCGATTCATGCCAGAATTCATCCCCCGCTTTCAGCTTTCCCTTGGCGGCAAGCTGCGCCATCCGGGCCGAGGTGCCGGTGCCGCAAGGGCTGCGGTCGATGGCCTTCTCGCCATAGAAGACCGCGTTGCGGGCATGGGCGCCCTCGACCGTCGGCGTGCCGGTCCATTGGATATGCGAAAGGCCGTTGATCTCGGGATGTTCGGGATGGACGAATTCGTATTTCGCGTTCAGCGCCGCGCGCAGCTTCGGCGACCAGCCGATCAACTCGCCCGCGGTGTGGTCGGCCATGTCGCGGAAATTCTTCTGCGGCTCGACGATGGCATAGAAATTGCCGCCATAGGCCACGTCCACGACGACCTCGCCCA
>NZ_DATMFA010000049.1:0-13404 GCF_035556475.1 Paracoccus sp. (in: a-proteobacteria)
CGGCATGCCCATCCGGCCCTGATCGAGGCAATCGGGCGCGCGATCGCAGCGATCGGTGATGGCCGGGAGCCGGGTCGGCTCGGTCCGCAGGGCTTGGCAAGCTAACAGTGAGTTACATGCATACGTTCGGTCGCGGAACCCGGCGCGCGTAGACTGTGGCGCAATCGGGGCCGCTGAAAACTGGTTTGGCCTTCGACACGACCGATGGAGGATGCGATTGGCGACTGAAGGCCATGCCGAGACATTGCTGCATCCCGAGGCGGTGGCGCATCTGCCGCCCTTCATCACGTTGCCGGGCGAAACCGACTGGCTGATGATCGCGACCGGGATCTTTCTGGTCCTTGCAGTGGTCGGGGTCGGGGTCTTCTACTTCAAGCTTCACGCATTGCCCGAGCAGATGGCCCATCGCGGCCAGAAGATCCAGCTTGAGTTGGTGGCGGTCCTCGCGCTGATCGCGCTCTTTACGCATAACCACGCTTTCTGGATCGCGGGCCTGCTGATCGCGATTATTCCTCTGCCGGATTTCACGACGCCGCTTTCCTCGATGGCGCAATCGCTGGGTCGGATGGCCGGGGGAACCGAGACGCCGCCCGCCCGTCCGGTCGCTGACGAGGTTGACCAGTCCGAGGTTGCGGAGCAGGGCCATGCTTGAACTGCTGCTCTGTTCCTCGGTCACCATCCTGCCGGATTTCCTGTTCCGCCGCTTCGTGCAAGGCAAGCGCGTCGGACGCGAGATCACCCTGTTCACGGTCTGGTATGAGCTGCGCTGGGGCATCGTCCTCTGCCTGCTGCTGACCATCAGCCTGATCACGGCGATCTTCTATTTCCACCCATCGACCAGCTCGGCCACCTCGGTCTTCCGCACCGTCACCATCCTGCCCGAGACCAATGGCCGCGTCGCCGAAACCTTCGTTGACATCAACCAGCACGTGAAAAAGGGCGACCCGCTCTTCCGGCTGGACGATACCGAGCAGAAGGCCGCGGTCGAAACCACCCGTCGCAAGCTGGCCGAGATCGAGGCGGAACTGACCGTCGCACGCATTCAGGTCCGCGAGGCCGAGGGCCGGATCGCGCAGGCGCAGGGGATGCTGGCGCAGGCGCAGGACGAATATGACACCCGCAATGCGCTGCTGGCCCAGAACTCGACCGCCATCGCCCGCCGCGACGTCGAGCGGGCCGAGGTTCAGGTGGCGACCCAGCAGGGCATGGTCGATGCGGCGGTGGCGGCCCGCGACGCCCTGAACGCGCAGGTCGAGTTTCAACTGCCCGCCCGCAAGGCCAGCGCCGAGGCCGCCCTGCACGAGGCGCAGGTCGAGCTGGACAAGACTCTCGTGGTGGCCGGAACCGACGGGATCGTCCAGCAATTCGCGCTGCGTGCGGGGGACGTGGTGAACCCGATGCTGCGCCCGGCGGGGATTCTGGTGCCGGAGCGGCGGATCACCGGGCTTGCCGCGGGTTTCGGCCAGATTGAAAGCCAGGTGATGAAGCCCGGCATGATCGGCGAGGTCACATGCGCCGCGAAGCCCTGGCGGATCATCCCGATGGTGGTGACAGAGGTTCAGGACGTGATCGCCGGCGGACAGATCCGCCCGACCGACCAGCTTCTCGATGTGGGCAGCTTCGCGCGCGGGGGGACCATCACCGTGATCATGGAGCCGCTTTACGAGGGCGCGCTGGACGGGCTTCCGCAGGGGGCAAGCTGCATCGCCAATGCCTATAGCAGCAACCATGACCGGCTGGCGGATGAAAGCCTCGGCGGTTTCCAGCGCTTTGCGCTTCACGCCATTGATGCGGTCGGTCTGGTCCATGCGCTGATCCTGCGCATTCAGGCGCTGATGCTGCCGGTCCAGACGCTTGTGCTGAAAGGCCACTGACGCGGGAACGCGAGGGAAGGAAGTGATCATGCAGGAAAGCGCTCGTCACCGCGTCCCGTCGTCGCCTTGCGGCGATCCGTGCAGGGTCCGGCGGGGCCTATCCCGCCCGCGCTTCTGCGATCTGCGGGATCGGGGAAGGCCTCCGATCCCCGCGCTCGGGAAGTCCTGAAATGGAGTGGCCGGGATGAGCGACAAGCCGGAGGGCGACACGTTCGAGACCCGTGTGACCGACCTGATCATCCGGCTCAGCCTGCTTGGCCTTTTCATCTATCTGTCCTTCGCGCTCATCCGGCCGCTGCTGCCGATCCTCGTCTGGGCGGTGGTTCTGGCGGTGGCATTGGCGCCGGTGCAGGACTGGCTTTCGGCCCGGCTGGGGGGCAGGCGGATCGCGGCGGTGCTGTTGGGGCTCCTGATGCTCGCCGTGGTGATCGGGCCGGTCGCGGCCCTTTCGACCAGTCTGGTCGAGACGGTGCATATCCTGATCGACCGCATTCAGAGCGGGGCGCTGCATTTGCCGCCGCTGCCGCCGAGGCTTGCCGACCTGCCGATGGTCGGCCCCTCGTTCGAGGCGGCGTGGCAACTCGCCTCCACCAACCTCGAAGAGCTGGTGTCGCGCTATCGCGAAGCACTGGCGCCGATCGGGGCGCGGCTCGTCGGCCTCTTGTCCGAGATCGGGCTGGACCTGATCCGCTTCATCCTGTCGATCCTGCTGGCGGCGGTGCTGCTGGTTCCCGCGCCGGGCCTTGCCGCCTGGGGCCGCAAGCTGGCACGCCGCGTGCTTGCGCCGAGGGGCGAGAAATTCGTCGAGCTTGCGACCCAGACCATCCGCAACGTCTCGCGCGGGGTGGTGGGCATCGCGATCCTTCAGACCATCCTGATCAGCGTCGCTCTGCAGATTGCCGGGGTGGCCGGGGCGGGGCTTCTGGCCTTCGTCATCCTTGTTCTCTGCATCCTCCAGATCGGGCCGGCGCCCGTCGTGCTGCCGGTGCTGATCTGGGCATGGCTGACGATGTCCGCGCCCCATGCGCTGCTGTTGACCGTGATGCTGGTGCCGCTGACCGTGATGGACAATGTGCTGAAGCCGCTGCTGATGGGGCGGGGGCTTTCGACGCCCACGGTGGTCATCTTCATGGGGCTGATCGGCGGCACGCTGTCCTTCGGCCTGATCGGCCTTTTCCTCGGCCCGGTCGTGCTGGCGGTATTCTACGATCTGCTGCGGTCCTGGATCCATGACCCGAACCAGACCGGCCCGGACGGCAATTGACGCCACCCGTGATCATCGAAAACCCCGCGGAAACATGCTATCCTCGGCAAGTTCCAGCGAGGCTGACGCCCGTGAAAACTGTCCCGATCCGTTGCTTTTCATCGCTGTTTCTTGCCGGTCTGACAGGTCCGATGGCCGCGCAAACACCCCCGGCCGATCTTGGCGTGGGGGTCGAGCTTGTGCTGGCCGTGGACATTTCCCGCTCGATCGACCCGGCCGAGCAGCTGCTCCAGCGGCAGGGCTATGCCGCGGCCTTCCGCAATCCCCAGATCCAGCAGGCCATTCTGTCGGGCGACTGGCGGCGGATCGCCGTAACCTATGTCGAATGGGCGGGGGCCGGTTCGCAATCGGTTGCGATCCCCTGGACGCTGATCGACAGCGCCGAGGCGGCCGAAGATTTCGCGCTGCGCATCGAGGCGGGGCTGGCCGGCCCGGTTTCCCGCACCTCGATCTCGGGCGCGATAGACTTCGCCTCGGGTCTTTTCGATGGCAATGGCTATGCCAGCATGCGTCAGGTCATCGACGTATCGGGGGACGGTCCCAACAATCAGGGCAGGCCCGTGACCGAGGCGCGCGACGCTGCCCTCGCACGCGGGATCACCATCAACGGCCTGCCGCTGCTGACGAACGAAGGCGACGGCGGCGGGTGGAGTTCGATCCCCGATCTCGACCGCTATTACGCCGATTGCGTCATCGGTGGCATGGGCGCGTTTTCGATCGAAGTGAAAAGCTGGGATCAATTCGCCACCGCCGTCCGCCAGAAGTTGTTCCTCGAGGTCGCGGGGGGAATACCGCCGCGCGAGGAGATCATCCTTGCCCAGACCGCACCCGCAAGCGACTGCCTGATCGGCGAGCGCCTGTGGGAGGAGCGCCAGCGAAGCTGGAGCGAGTGAGGCGAGGAAAACAGAAAGGGCCGCGCCGATAACCGGCGCGGCCCTTGAAATTTTCAACCTCGGACAGCAAGGCCGGATTCTTCCGTGGCCTTGCCGATCCCGGCTCGGCTCAGAAGTGAACCGACCGCGCCATGCCCGGCTTTTCGCGGGGCGGAGCGAATTTGGTCAGGTCGATGCCCTCAACCGCGGCCTTGTATTCCTCGGCGCTGGGGGTGCGGCCAAGGATCGCGGACAGGACCACGACCGGAGTGGAGGCCAGCAGGGATTCGCCCTTCTTCTCGGCGGTATCCTCGACCACGCGGCCCTGGAACAGGCGGGTGGAGGTGGCCAGAACCGTGTCGCCCTTCTCGGCTTTTTCCTGGTTCCCCATGCAGAGGTTGCAGCCCGGACGCTCGAGATAGAGGATGTTCTCATACTCGGTGCGCGCGGTGTGCTTGGGCAGCAGGTCGTCGAACTCGAAGCCCGAATATTTCTGCAGGATCTCCCAGTCGCCCTCGGCCTTCAGCTCGTCGATGATGTTATAGGTCGGGGCCGCAACGACCAGAGGGGCCTTGAACTCGACCTTGCCCTGATCTTTCTCAAGGTTTTTCAGCATTTGTGCAACGATCTTCATGTCGCCCTTATGCACCATGCAGGAACCGACAAAGCCCAGATCGACCTTTTTCGTGCCGCCGTAATAAGAGACGGGGCGGATCGTGTCATGGGTATAGCGGCGCGACACATCGGCGTTGTTGACGTCGGGGTCGGCGATCATCGGCTCGTCGATCACATCCAGATCGACCACGACCTCGGCGAAGTATTTCGCATTGTCGTCGGGCGTGAGGGCCGGCTTCTCGCCCGAGCGGATTTCGGCGATGCGCTTGTCGGCCTTGGCGATCAGGCCGCGCAGCGTGCCGGCGGCGTTTTCCATGCCCTTGTCGACCATGATCTGGATGCGCGACTTGGCGATTTCCAGCGACTCGATCAGCGTCTCGTCCTCGCTGATGCAGATCGAGGCCTTGGCCTTCATCTCGGCCGTCCAGTCGGTGAAGGTGAAGGCCTGGTCGGCCAGCAGCGTCCCGATATGAACCTCGATGATCCGGCCCTGGAAGACGTTCTCGCCGAATTGCTTCAGCATCTGCGCCTGCGTTGCATGGACCACGTCGCGGAAGTCCATATGCGACTGCATCGTGCCCTTGAAGGTGACTTTCACCGATTGCGGGATCGGCATGGTCGCCTCGCCCGTCGCCAGCGCCAGCGCCACGGTGCCCGAGTCGGCGCCAAAGGCCACGCCTTTGGACATGCGGGTATGGCTGTCGCCCCCGATGATGATGGCCCAGTCATCCACGGTGATGTCGTTCAGCACCTTATGGATCACGTCCGTCATCGAGTGATAGACGCCCTTCGGGTCGCGCGCGGTGATCACGCCGAAATTGTTCATGAAGGACATGAGTTTCGGAATGTTCGCCTGCGCCTTCTTGTCCCAGACCGAGGCCGTGTGGCAGCCCGACTGATAGGCGCCGTCCACGATGGGAGAGATGACGGTCGCCGCCATCGCCTCAAGCTCCTGCGCGGTCATCAGGCCGGTCGTGTCCTGCGAGCCGACGATGTTGACCCTGACCCTGACATCCGATCCCGCAAGCAGGGTCTTGCCCGGCGTCACGCCCACGGCGTTGCGGTTGAAGATCTTCTCGACGGCGGTGAGGCCCTGACCGTCAGCCGAGATTTCCTTGTTCGGGGCGAAAACCGGGGTCGGTTCGACGCCCAGCGTCTCGGCCGCGAAGGTTTGCAGCTTCTTGCCGAAGACGATGGCATAGGAGCCGCCGGCCTGCATGAACTCGACCTTCGGGGGGGTGAAGGCAGAGGCGACGTCGACCAGTTCCTTGCCGTTCTCGTCGCAAAGCTTCTTGTTTCTGGTGTCGATCTTCAGGACGGTGCCGGTCTCGACCGAGTATTTCTGCTCGAGGATCGGGTTGCCGTCATTGTTCAGGATCGGCTTTCCATCCGCGTCGGTCTTTTTGACCCAGTTCTTCAGGTTGATGCCGATGCCGCCGGTCACGTCGACCGTGGTTCCGAAAATGGGCGAGATGCCGTTCGTGCCCGCGACGACCGGGGCGATGTTGACGAAGGGCACATAGGGGCTGGCCTGCTTGCCGGTCCAGAGCGCGACGTTGTTCACGCCCGACATCCGCGACGAGCCGACGCCCATGGTGCCTTTTTCCGCGATCAGCATGACGCGCTTGTCCGGGTGCTGGGCCTGAAGCGCCTGAATCTCGGCCTGAGCCTCGGGCGAGATCATGCATTTGCCGTGCAACTCGCGGTCGGAGCGCGAATGCGCCTGATTGCCGGGTGACAGCAGGTCGGTCGAGATATCGCCTTCGGCGGCGATATAGGTCACGACCTTGATCTCGTCCTCGACCTGCGGGAGCTTGGTGAAGAACTCGGCCTTGGCATAGCTTTCGAGGATGTCCTTCGCCACGGCATTGCCGGCCTTGTAGGCCTCGCCGAGGCGCGCCATGTCCGCGTCATAGAGGAACACCTGCGTCTTCAGCACTTCGCCCGCCTGCGCGGCGATCGCGGCATCGGCGCCAAGCGCGAGGTCGAGCAGAACCTCGACCGAGGGGCCGCCCTTCATGTGGGACAGAAGCTCGAAGGCGAAAGCCGGGGTGATCTCGGCCACGACGACCTCGCCGAGGATGATCCTTTTCAGGAACGCGGCCTTGACGCCCGCGGCGCTGGTCGTGCCGGGCAGGGTGTTGTAGATCAGGAAGTCCAGCGACTCCTTGCGATGCTCGCTTCCCGCATCCTCGATCTGGGCAATAAGCTCTGCCACCAGCGCACCATCATCGATGGGCTTGGGATGCAGACCCTCGCCTTTACGGGTTTCGATTTCGGTTAGGTAGTCTGTGTACAAGCTCATGACGATCCCTAGGCTTCAGGAGTAAGCGAGCACACCGGGCCTTCAGATTTCGTTGGCGAGCGGTGGCAAGCTGATTGTATGCCGACGTATACCGGTCGCGATCCGGGAGCAAGGGGCCGGTGCCGGCATATTCCTTTTGCCGCCGGGTCTGGCTGGTCAGGGAGTTCGTGGGCATCGCGGGCCGTCGCAGCTTTGGCTGATGTCGGTCACGCTTCCGGTGGACGCCTCGCGGGGCGGCGAGATTTCCTCCGGCCTCAGGGCGTCATCTGCCCTAGGTCGAAGACCGTCTCGCCCGCGGTTTCGAGCACGGCGGTATCGAGCAGCTCGGCCATGGCGCGCCGCGCGCCTTCGGGGTCACGGGCCTCGATCCGCTCGAATACGGCGGCATGGTCCTCGACCGGGTTGCGCGGATGGGGGTTCGCCATGTCGCGGTAACGGAAGGCGGCGGTATAGGTCACGGCGGCGCAGATCCCGGCCGCCAATGTCGCCAGAACCGGATTATGCGCACTGCGAAGAAGCGAGCGATGGAAGCCGGCATCGGCCTGATGCCAGCTTGTCTCGGCCATGTCGCAGGTCCGCATCGCGTGGAGCGCCTTGCGGAACGCATCAAGGTCGCTTTCGCTCCGGCGTTCGGCCGCGAGGGCGGCGGCCCCAGGCTCGACCATGCCGCGTAATTCGTAGATCGAGGTGATGAACCAGTCCGGCGGGGTGCCGGATTCGAAGAACCAGCGCACGACATCGGGGTCGAGGAGCGTCCAGTTCTCGCGCGCGGCGACGCGCGTTCCGCTGCGGGTGCGGCTGATCAGCATCCCCTTGGCGGCGACCTGCCGCAGCGCCTCGCGGTAGGCCCCGCGCGAGACGCCGGCGAGGTCGCCGAACTCCATCTCCTTCGGGACGGGCTGACCTTCGGCAAGCCTGCCGGCAACGATCTGCCGGCCCAGCCAATCCGCGATGGATCCGTGGATCCGCCGCGTCGTATGCGTGGAAAAGACCGGCCTGTCGTCTGAATCCGTCATTAGCGTCATGTCATCCGTGATAGACGATCCGCTGCCGGAATTCAGCGGAAATCTTGGCGGGCCGCACAAGCAGATCTGCACGACGCAGAGGCACGGCTCACCGCCCTTTTACCCTTTCGTTCGGTGGTGCGGTTTTTTCCTTGCTTCGCATGCGACCACCGGAATTAGATCACGCCCGTGGCCGTCCCACTTGGACGGCTATCGCCAAAGCACGGCCAGCAGAGACGATCGGAAACCCGGCGCGCGGGGCAGGACATGCCGCGTTGCCGGCCCTCTGAAACCTCAACTCAGGAGTGCCCGATATGGGTTTTGTTACCACTTCGGACGGTATCGAGATCTTCTTCAAGGATTGGGGGCCAAAGGATGCCCAGCCGATCGTGTTCCATCATGGCTGGCCGCTCAGCGCCGATGACTGGGACGGACAGATGCTGTTCTTCCTGTCCAAGGGCTACCGCGTCGTCGCGCATGACCGGCGCGGGCACGGCCGCTCGACCCAGGGGGCGGAGGGGCATGACATGGACCATTACGCGGCCGACGCCTTCGCCGTGGTCGAGGCGCTGGACCTGCGAAACGCGGTCCATATCGGCCATTCGACGGGCGGAGGCGAGGTGGCGCGCTATGTGGCGAAGCATGGCGAGCCATCGGGGCGCGTCGCCAAGGCGGTGCTGGTCTCGGCCGTGCCGCCCTTGATGGTCAGGACCGACGCAAATCCCGACGGCTTGCCGGTCGAGGTCTTTGACAGCTTCCGCGCCGCGCTTGCCGCCAACCGGGCGCAGTTCTTTCGCGACGTCCCGGCCGGACCGTTCTATGGCTTCAACCGCGACGGGGCCGAGCCGCTGGAGGGGGTGATCCAGAACTGGTGGCGTCAGGGCATGATGGGCGGGGCCAAGGCCCATTACGACGGCATCAAGGCGTTTTCCGAAACCGACCAGACCGAGGATCTGAAGGCCATCGGCGTGCCGACCCTGGTGCTGCATGGCGAGGATGACCAGATCGTGCCGATCGGCGCCTCGGCCCCGAAATCCGCGAAGCTGCTGCGCAATGGTAGTCTGAAGACCTATCCGGGCTTCGGGCATGGTATGCTGACATTGAACGCCGATGTCCTGAATGCCGACCTGCTGGAGTTCATCAAGGGTTAGGCCATCGGCGCCATGGATAAGCGCCCGAACGCGCAGCCCATGGCGCGACGACCGGCCCGAACCCCGCGAAGTGACCAGATGGAAGGCGAGCGCCCGGCGCGAGCCTTCCCGCCAATCCTGACGGAGCAGAATGACATGAATGACAAACCTGAAGTTCAAGTGACCTATGAGGATCAGGGCAGCAAGGGCCGCTATGTCGCGCGGATCAACGGGATCAACGGGATCGACGGCGAGGGCGAGTTGACCTTCTCGAAAGCCTCGGCGGTGCTGATCATCGCCGATCACACCTTTGTCCCCGACGCCATGCGCGGCACCGGGGCCGCGGGGGCACTGGTGAACCGCCTGATCGCGGATGCCCGCGCACATGGCCAGCGCATCGTCCCGCTTTGCCCATTCGTCCGCGCACAGGCCCAGCGTCATCCCGAATGGTCGGACGTGATCCAGTCCTGATACCCGCCTGCCCTTGATCCGAGGAGGAGCGCCACCGCACTGGATGAGGGTCACGCCGTCGCCCGGGATGCTCCGGTATTTATCCTGCATCTCGATGACCGGGTTGCGCCGCCCTCAGCTTTCAAAGCCCAGCGACGGCTCCAGCGCCTCCCAGCTTTGATCCATCGGCCATGCTGCGGTGAAGGGCAGGCCGACATGGCCATAGCGGAACGAGATCTGGCCCTCGGCCCGCTTCTCGCCGTCGCCCCGCGCCGCCAGATACAGCGCCGAGGCCAGCCCGGTCCGGTCGGCGCCCTGCTTGCAATGGATGAGAAGCGGCTTTGGCAGTTGCTGCATCAGCGCGATCAACTGATCCGAGCGCGTTTGCGAGAGGGGCTTGCCCGCGCTCATCCCGAAATCCGCATGGGTCAGGCCCAGTTCATTCGCGGTGGCGATTTCCTCGACATACCACGCACCGTCCGACGCGCCGCGCAGGTTCAGCACGCTGCGGATACCGTGATCCCTGACCCAATCCCGAAGCCGGTCCGCATCGGGCTGGGCCGAGCGGTAAAGCTCGCCCCCGATGACCTCGTGGAAGTTGCCGCCGGCCTGCAGATGGGCGGCCCATGCCACGGGCAGAATAATGGCCTGAAGGATAAGGATTGCCGCAACGAAGAGGAAAGGGCGAAAAGGGCGGGAGGGGGCGGATGATTCTCTCATGCCGCGTCATTTGGGAAGCGAAGCTGAAGGCAAGCTGAACGCCGCCCGGTCAGGAAAGGGGCAATCATGCGGATCCTGCTGGTCGAGGATGACAAGGATCTTGGTCCTGCCGTCAGGGAGCAGATCGTCGCCGACGGTCATCTGGCCGATTGGGTCCGCGATCTTGCCGATGCCGAAGCCTGTACCCGGACGATGGATTACGATCTGATCCTGCTTGACCTGTTGTTGCCCGACGGGCACGGCATTCCCTTTTTGCGGGGCTTGCGGGCCCGGGGGAAGGCTACGCCCGTCATCATCCTGACCGCGATGGACCGGATCTCGGACCGGATCGAGGGGCTGAACGCCGGTGCGGACGACTATCTGGTCAAGCCCTTCGACCTGTCCGAGCTGTCCGCCCGGATCGGGGCCGTGGCCCGGCGCTATAACGGCAACCCGAATCCGCTGGTCGATCTCGGACCCTTTCGCGTCGATCTGGCCGCGCGCCGGATCACCGGACCCGAAGGGCAGGTCGATCTGAGCCGGCGCGAATGGATCGTTTTCGAGACCCTGCTGCGCAATGCCGGCCGCCTGGTCGGGCGCCCCGAGATCGAGGACCGGCTCTACAGCTTCGAAGAAGGCGTCGAGAGCAATACGGTCGAGGTCTATGTCAGCCGGCTGCGCCGCAAACTGGGTCGTGACATGATCCAGACCCAGCGCAACCTTGGCTACCGCATCCCGAAATAAGTCGTCCGGCGTTCAGCTTCGGTTCAGCTTCGCCACCTAGGTCCGTCACAGAAACGATGATTCCGGGCCGGTCATGCGGCCGCCGGGACGAGATTGCATGGACGGGCACATGATCACATCCAACCTTTGGCTTGGCATCGGCCTTCTGGGCCAGATGCTGTTCAGCGCCAGATTTCTGGTCCAGTGGATCGCCAGCGAAAGGCAGGGCCGCAGCATTATCCCGATGGCCTTCTGGTGGCTCAGCCTCGCGGGCGGGGTCACGCTGCTTTGCTATGCACTGGCGCGGCACGATCCGGTCTTCATCATCGGGCAGGCCTCGGGGCTGGTCGTCTATCTGCGCAACCTTCGCCTGATCCGGGCCGAGGCGGCCTCGAAACTTGCGGCGAAGGTCGCCGCATGACCGACCAGCTTTCGCAGGTCTACCGCGACAGGCTGGCCGTTCCCGCGCTTCCATTGGCATTGGCGCTTTTCGCGGGGCTTTCGGTGCTGGGCGTGCTTCTGCGCCCCGCCATGCCGATTGACGAGACCCGCTATCTGACCGTGGCGTGGGAAATGCGGATCTCCGGCGACTGGCTGGTGCCGCATCTGAACGGGCTGCCCTATAGCCACAAGCCGCCGCTGCTGTTCTGGCTGATCAACCTCGTCTGGCTGGTGACGGGTCCGTCCGAGATTGCGGCGCGGCTGGTCGCGCCTGCCTTCGGCCTCGCCTCGATCTGGGCCACGGCGCGGCTGGCGCGCCGGTTGATGCCGGATGTGGCCGGGGTCGGTGGCAATGCGGCGCTGATGCTCTCGGGGATGCTGGGCTTTACCTTCTTCGCCGGGCTGACGATGTTTGACGCGATGCAGGCACTGGCGACGGTGCTGGGGGTCACCGCGCTGACCGCCGCGGCCTCGCGGGGTCGGGTCGCCTGGATCGGATGGGGCGCCGCGCTGGCGCTGGGGGCGCTGGCCAAGGGGCCGGTGATCCTGATCCATCTGCTGCCGGTGGCGCTTGCCACGCCGCTCTGGGCCGGGATCGGCACGCGCCGGATGCTGGCCGGGGTCGCGCTGGGTCTCGCGGCGGGCCTCGGCATCGTCGCGCTCTGGCTGGGTCCGGCCCTGATCGCTGGAGGGGCTGAATACCGCTCTGCCGTGCTCTGGACGCAAAGCGCGGGACGCATGGTCGATTCCTTTGCCCATCAGAAACCGTTCTGGTTCTTCTTCGCCATGACGCCCTTGCTGATCTGGCCCTGGGGCTGGTCCCCCGCCGTCTGGCGTGCGGCGCGGCTGCCGGGGCCGCTGCCGGTCTGGATCGGCGCGACCTTCGCGATTTTCACCATGATCAGCGGAAAGCAGGCGCATTACCTGCTGCCGATGCTGCCGGCGGTGGCGATTGCCTTTGCCCCCGCCCTTGCCGCGCCGCGCCTGTCGCTGCGGGCGGCGGCTCTGGTCCCGGCGGGGCTGGCGCTTCTGCTGGGCGCGGTCGTGCTGGGGCTTGGTCCCGACGAATGGCGCCTTGTCGCGCGGCCGCTTCCACCCGTCCTGCTGGCGGTCGGGCTGGCCTTGGCGGCGATATTCCTTGTCTGGCGGGGGGGCAGGGCGGCTGCCCTTGCCAGCAGCGCCGTTATCCTGTCGCTCTCGACCCTGTTTCTGGGCGGCCTATACGGGGTCTATGACGCGGAAAGGCCGGGCCTTCGCCTTGCCCTCCATGACGAGGCGGGCGTCGGACTGGTCGGCGGCGCCTACGCGGGCGAGTTCGGCTATGCCGGCCGGTTGAAGAATCCGGTGCAGCTTTTCGACGCCCCCGCGGCGGGTCTCGCGTGGCTGCGGGAATGCCCTGGCCGCGTCCTTGTCATCCCGGCCGAGCGCGCGCCCGAGGCTTCCGTGCCATCCGACACCATGACCTTCCGCGGCCGGGAATACGGGCTGTGGATTTCCCCTGAAAATGAAAACCAAGACCATGAGGCATGCAGATGAGCGTCACTTCTCTCTCCATCGTCATTCCCTGCCACAATGAGGAAGGCGCGATCGGCCCGCTGATCGCCGAGACCTTCGCCGCCCTCGAAGGGCGCCAGATCGAGGTTATCGTCGTCGATGACGGCTCAGAGGACGCCACCGCGGCGCGGGTTCTGCAACTGGCCGCGACCGAGCCCCGCCTGCGCCTGATCCGCCATGCGCTTTGCAGCGGCCAATCGGCGGCGATCCGTAGCGGTGTCCGCGCGGCCCGGCATGACTGGGTCGCGACGCTGGACGGGGACGGGCAGAACCCGCCCGACCAGATCCCCGTGCTGATCGCGAGCCTTGCCATCGTCCCCGTCGGTCGGATCGGGCTGGTTCAGGGGCAGCGTCAGGGGCGCCGCGACACGGCAAGCAGGCGCATCGCCTCGCGCATCGCCAATGCCTTGCGCAATGCCGCGCTGCAGGACGGGGTCGCGGATTCCGGTTGCGGGCTCAAGCTGTTCCGGCGC
>NZ_DATMFA010000050.1:0-16569 GCF_035556475.1 Paracoccus sp. (in: a-proteobacteria)
AAGGCGGATCTCATAAATCCCCGGCTGGAAATGATGCACCCGTGCCGCAGCATCAGGGGCACCCAGCGTCACCGAAACAGGCGCAGGCGGGGCAGCCGTGGCACCAACACCCACAGACGGGCGGAATTGCATCCTGCGGGCCGGAGGGGTCGTCACCGGCGGCACAGTTACCGCAGCCGGGATAACAGGCTGCTCGGTGATGGGGGCATCGGTGATGTCGGTAGGTTTCTTTGCCATGAGGCAAGCCTTTCTCATGCGCAGCCAAGGGCCGCGTTGTTGGGGTTATCGATGTCAGGGGGTCAAATCAGATCAGTCCGGTTTCGCCGGGCTGATGGGGGCGTTGGTGGTGTTGCGCGTGCGCTTGAGGAACGCTTCAACTTCGGCGATAGGCCAAAGCAAAGGCCCGCCCGGTGAAAGCCGAACCGGCAGGGGCAGTGTGCCTTTCTTGGCAGCGCGGCCCAGCGTTGCCCGGCTTACTCCAAGTCGGGCTGCCAATTCTGGGGTGGTTACGTAATCGGTCACTTGGGTCATCCTTTCCTCTGCCCGATGAAGGAAAGGTAGTGGGGTGGCCCCGACGCAGATAGGCCCGCCGATAGGGGCCAATCGGAGAAAATCGGAGTCCAATCGGATTCGACAAGGATATGAACGGGTTACTTCCTGCCTCCCCAGCGCAAGGGATACCCTTCATGTGTCAGCTTTTCTCGTTCAAAGGTCGGAAGCGTAGGTGCGTTGTCGCCAAGACGCGTAAGGACAGCCTTCTTGGTAACGCGCATCTGCCATTGACCATCTTCCAGCCTCATCAGCCCCTCGGCCGCTAGGCTGCTGAAAACCGGCTTAAGGCGATCCCTCCAAGGCGCATCCGGCGAAATAAAAGAAGTCTTGGTGCTCGCCCCCTGCCCTGTCGGCTGATCCGGGATGTCGGTAGGCACCAAGTCCTCGACCGGCTGCATCGTTGCCGCTTCTGCCGGTCGCTGCGCCTCGCACAGATCCATGATGATGCGGCAGGTCATGTCGTTACCGACGACCCTCCATTGCCCGTCACGGTCTTCCCATATGGCCGGAGCCTGCGGCGCTGACATCGGGGTGGTCGTACCATCATCCTGATGCGCGATGTAATGAACATCCGGGCGATGCTCGACCATGAAGCACCGGCTATTCCATTCGATCAGGGTATAGGGATTTCGCGGATCAGGCTGCCACATCGTTGGCTGCCTTTCCGGTGACAAAATCCGCCCAAGTCGCCATCAGGTCCGCACGTTCTTCAAGATAGTCGGATCTGGCATAAGCCCGGCTGACCTTGCTGCCGGTGAGGTGCGCAAGCTGAGCCTCAGCAACTTCATGCCGGGCTTTCATCACTTCCCCGGCCCAATCCCGCCAAGATGAACGGAAGCCATGCGGACGATAGGACAGGCCGCGTGCCTTCATGACTTTGCTGAGTGACATATCGCTCAGCGGCTTTCCTGACGGGCCGATGAAGATATGACCGGCAACCTTCACTGCTTTCGCAGCTTCGATCACGGCCAAGGCTTCATCACTCAGGGGTACCCGATGCTCCTTACCGTTCTTCATCCGTGCGGCCGGGATGGTCCAGATCCTGCCCTTGATCTCGCTCAGATGCAGTTCCCGTACCTCTGCCGACCTTGCGCCGGTAAGGATGACAAAGCGCAAAGCGAGTGATGACTTGCCTTCGATCTTGGTCAGCGTCTTGTAGAAATCCGGCACCTCGCGCCACGGCATTGCCGGGATATGGGTCGCAACGTGCTTCTGATCACCAAGCAGCGCGCGGGCCTTTGTCCGGGCGGTGACATCGACCGGCAGATCCATCGCAGCGCCGTGTTGCAGTACGATGCCAATGCGCTCAAGCGCCTTGGCGGCAATCGACGCGCTCTTGCGCCAGATCGGCTTGAGCACGTCCACGATGTCATGCTGATTGACATCCTTTGCCGCCAAATGGCCGATCTTCGGCAGGACATGGACAGCAAGAGGCGACATCCAGTTACCGGCCTTGCCACCGTCTTTCAGACCATCCTTGCGGGCCTCAAAGGCAAGTTCAGTAAGCTGGGCAAAGGTCACATCCCGCTGGGCGGCCTCGGCTGCACGGTCGCGGCGGTCGCGGATCGGATCTTTCCCCTGCATGACGAGGGTACGCGCTTCCCGTGCCATCCCCCTTGCTTGGGCAAGTGTGACATGGCTTGTTGAGCCAAGACCCATTTCACGCCGACGACCAGACAGGCTAAATCGGAACACCCATTTTGCGGACTCGTCGGTCTTATGCAGCCACAGTCCATCACCATCGCAGTGCTTGCCCGGCGAAAGTGATTTCACGGAAAGATTTGTGAGCTTACCGCGCAGCCGCATCGTCCACCTCTGGGTCCACCCCTCGATATAGTGCCGCACCGTGCAGCACCGTGTCGCACGATGCAGCACATTGCACAGCAAAATCAAGTGATTCGATGGAATTTGGTGTGCACGGTGCAGCAGGATGTAGCAGCCTGAACAGGTATTCGGAGCGCATCACCCGCTCCATCATCCCCTTCCGACGCCGAACTCCGCCGCCCTTTCTTTCGGGACGGCCGGGCATTATATGCTGCGGGCAATCCTCAAGGGCGAAAGGAAGCAGATGTCCCGGAAAGCGACGCAGCGCCTGTCCTTCTTCCTGCTGATGGGACTGACCCTCTATGCCTCCTTCGTGGGCGCGGGCTGAGGGCGGGTCGATGGCGAAACGCTTCGGAGGCCGCTTTTCCCCGCAGGAACGGTTTCAGCGCGGCGGGGACGACCCGATGGCGGCCCGCCCCCTGCCCGGTCTGATCCGCCATCCGCTGGAATCGCGCACGCGCTGGATCACCATCATGGCGATCCCCTTCCTGATCAGCGCGTTCTGGCAGGGACCGTTCGGCCTCGTCACGCATCTCTGCGCCTTTGGCGCCATCGCCGCCGGCATGATGCTGACGCGCGAGGGGCTGCAGGCCGAGGCCGCCTATGACGCGCGCCGCGTCGCGCGCAGGCCCGCAATCCCGCGCAAGCTTTTCGGCGGCATCCTGACCGGCCTCGGCCTTGCGCTCGGCTCCTATGTGCCGGGGGCCGAGCTTGGCGCGGGCGTCATCGGGGTCGCGGGCGCGGTGCTCCATTGGCTCAGCTTCGGGACCGACCCGATGCGCGACAAGGGCATGGAGGGGATCGACAGCTTCCAGCAGGACCGCGCGCATCGCATCATCTCCGAGGGCGAGGCGCGGCTGAAGGCGATGCAGGACGCGATCCTGCGCACCGGCGAGCGGCGGCTGGAGGCGCGGGTCGCCCTGTTCGCCGCCACCGTGCGTGAGCTTTTTGCCCGAATCGAGCAGGATCCCGGCGATATCGCCGCCACCCGGCGATATCTCGGCGTCTATCTGGAGGGTGCGCGCGAGGCGACGGTCAAGTTCGCGGATCTCTATGCCCAGACCCGTGACCAGCGCGCGCGGCAGGATTACGAGAGCCTGCTCGGCGATCTGGAGACGCAGTTCTCGGCCAAGATCCGCAAGCTGGCCGAAGGCGGCAAGGATGACCTCGACATCGAGATCGGCGTGCTGAGGGACCGGCTGGCCCGCGAGGGCGTAGAGCCGCCCACGGCGGAGCTGGAGCGGTCGATGACCCTCGACGACCTGCTGATCCCGCGCGAAGGCGAGAAGCAGTCCCGCTGATGCCCCGTTACGCCCTGCTGATCGAATATGATGGCGCGCCCTTTGCCGGCTGGCAGGCGCAGGCCGACCAACCCAGCGTCCAGGGTGCAATCGAAACCGCACTGGCGCGCCTCGACCCCGGCTTCGCGGCAGGCGCGCGCATCGCCGCCGCCGGGCGCACCGATGCCGGGGTCCACGCCACGGGCCAGGTCGCCCATGCCGATCTGACCCGCGACTGGGATCCGTTCCGCCTGTCCGAGGCGCTGAACTGGCACCTGAAGCCCGCCCCCGTCGCCATCCTCGCCGCGGCCCGCGTGGACGAGGATTTCCACGCCCGGTTTTCCGCGCGCGAGCGGCGCTATCTGTTCCGCCTCGTCGCCCGGCGCGCGCCGGTCACGCATGATCGCGGCGCGGTCTGGCAGGTGCTGAACCCGCTCGATCTGGACGCCATGCGCGAAGGTGCGGCGCATCTGATCGGGCTGCATGACTTCACCACCTTCCGATCGACCATGTGCCAGTCGAAAAGCCCGGTAAAGACGCTGGACGAGATCCGAATCGAGGAGATCGCCATTCCGCAGGGCCGCGAATACCGCTTTTACCTGCGCGC
Organism: Paracoccus sp. (in: a-proteobacteria); assembly: GCF_035556475.1. GTDB lineage: Bacteria > Pseudomonadota > Alphaproteobacteria > Rhodobacterales > Rhodobacteraceae > Paracoccus. Next base: position 4,264 of record NZ_DATMFA010000050.1, read on the forward strand.
GCGGTCCTTCCTGCACAATCAGGTCCGCTCGATCGTCGGCACGCTGGAACGCGTCGGCGCGGGGTCATGGCCACCCGCGCGCATGGCGGAGGCGCTTGCCGCGCGTGACCGCGCCGCCTGCGGGCCGGTCTGCCCGCCGCAGGGACTTTATCTTTCCGGTGTCGGATATCCGCTTGACCCCTTCACCGCACCCTGCGGCTGAAAGAATCACTCGGCCGGGACGCTCCCCTGGGCCGAGGAGGTCTGCTCGCCCTGCACCTGCGGCGCTTGCGAGGCCTGCCCCTCCCCGCTCGGGAAGCGGCGGCGACCGCGCCCCTGCCAGTTCGGCACCAGCACGGTCATGAAGGTGTGCCAGATGATCCACAGGTCCATGCGCAGGCTGCGGCGGCGCTGATAGATCAGGTCGAGCCTGAGCTTGGTCGGCAGGCAGCGGCGGTAATAGGCATCCTCGGTCGCGGCGGCGGTGACGCAGCGCGCCATGATCCGGTCCTCATGCGCGTGATAGATCATCGTCGCAAGGCCGGTCACGCCGGGACGGTTTTTCAGCACCTGATTGTAGAGGGCGGGAAAACGCTCGACATATTCGCGAAGCGGCGGACGCGGGCCCACAAAGCTCATGTCGCCGCGCAGGATATTGAAAAGCTGGGGCAATTCGTCGATCCGCGTGCGGCGCATGATGCGGCCGACACGGGTGATGCGCCAATGCTTGTGAGCGCCGGTCGCGCCGCAATCGCCATCCTCGCGCAGCATGGTGCGGAACTTCAGCAGGTTGAACTGCTCGCCCGGGGCGCGCATCCGCGGTGCGACATAAAAAAGCGGCCGTCCCTGAGTGACCAAGAGGACGGCAGCGACGATCGCCATGACCACCGAAAGCGGGACAAGCAGGATCAGCGCAAGGACAATGTCGAAGGCGCGTTTGCGAAAGGTCATCCCGATACGCGCGGCACCGTCCTCCGGTGCAATCCAGGACATGCCGACGCCCCGGATCGATGCCATATCACGATGATCGTTTCTGTCCCAATCGTGATGAATTGTCACAGCTACGGTCCCACGCGAATTGGTCTGCTCGGTATATGTTTTTGCCTTAACATAGGGCAGGAGAATTGAAAACGAACGCAAGGGGGAAAGCGCGACAGACTTGCGCGGGCGTGTCCTTTCGGCCAGTCTTTGCCAACCTCGGGTCTGCCGGAAGAGGGTCATGCGGAAATTTCTGGTCGTTCTGGACGATTCACGCGAATGCCTGAATGCCATCCGTTTCGCCGCCATGCGCGCCGCGAAGACGGGGGGCGCGGTGCAGGTGCTGGCCGTGATCCAGGCGGCGGACATCCAGCATGGCATGGGCGTCGCCGAAGTGATGCGGGCCGAGGCCTATGAGCGCATCCACGCCCATTTCGAGGTCTTTGCGAAATGGATGCGCGACCGCCCGGGGGTCGAGCCGGAACTGGTCGTGCGCGAGGGAGAGCCGGGGAACGAGCTTCTGGCCCAGATCGGCGACGATCCCGAGATCGGCATCGTCGTGCTTGCCGCCTCGACCGAGAGTTCGGGACCGGGGCCGCTGATCTCGCGCCTGATGCGCGAGATGTCGAACCTGCCCTGCCCGATCACCATTGTGCCGGGCAGCATGTCGCGCGAGCGTCTCGAACAGGTCACCTGATGGATCGCAAGCTGGCCTTGGCGGCGCTGGTGGCGGTACCGGCGCTGGCGGGGCTGTTCCATCTGCTCGCGGGGGCCGGGCTCAGACCGCTTTCGGCGGCGCTGATCGGGCTTGCGGCCTATTGGCTGCTGCTCGCGCTGGGGATCGCCCGCGGCGGCTGGTCGCTGCGGCCAAGACTGCCGCCATGGCCGGTCGCGCTGGCCTGTATCGTCCCGGCAATGCTGCTCGTCGCCGCAGCCTTCCCCTATCTCCTGCGCCTTTCCCCGCCGGTTCTGGCGGTGGTCGCGCTGGCGGCGCTGCTGAACGGCACGCTCGAGGAAGGGTTCTGGCGCGGCGCGCTGGTCCCCCGGCTTGGTCCGGGCGACTGGTCCGGGGCGGTGGCACCGGTTCTGCTGTTTGCGCTCTGGCATGTCGCGCCGGCCGTGATTGCTGCGCGGCTCGATGCTCCGGGCGGCGGGGCGGGCATGATCCTTGGCGCGCTGGCCCTTGGCTGGCTTGCGATGGCGGCCCGCCTCGGCTCGGGCAGCGCCGGTTTCGGGGCGATGCTGCACGCGCTCGTCAACCTCTGCACCTTCGGCGTGATCGCCGCGCGTCCCGTTTAGCTTGACTTGCACCCCCCTCAATCCCCATATCGCGGCCAAAGGAGCACGCCCATGTTCATCCAGACCGAAACCACCCCGAACCCCGCCACGCTGAAGTTTCTGCCGGGCGAGACCGTTCTGGGCACCGGCACCGCCGATTTCCCCGAGGCCGAGGCGGCTGTCGGCAGCCCGCTTGCCCGCCGCATCTTCGCGGTTCCGGGCGTGACCGGCGTTTTCCTCGGCTCGGATTTCGTGACCGTGACCAAGGCGGAAAGCGCCGTCTGGGACCATCTGAAACCCTCGGTCCTTGGCGCCATCATGGAGCATTACCAGTCCGGCGCCCCGGCGATGGAGACGACCTCCACCAGCGGGCATAACGATCAGGACGGTCCCGACGCCGAGATCGTGACCCAGATCAAGGAACTGCTCGATACCCGCGTGCGGCCCGCCGTGGCGCAGGATGGTGGCGACATCACCTTCCACGGCTTCGATCGCGGCGTGGTCTATCTGCACATGCAGGGCGCCTGCGCGGGCTGCCCGTCCTCGACCCTGACGCTGAAAATGGGGATCGAGAACCTGCTGCGCCATTACATCCCCGAAGTGACCGAGGTTCGCCCCGTTGGCTGATCCTCTGTCGCTTGGCTTCGACACATCGGCCGCGCATTGCGCGGCCGCTTTGCTCTCGGACGAGCGTGTGCTGGCCCAGCGGCACGAGGACATGGCGCGCGGCCAGGCCGAGCGACTGTTCCCGCTGCTCGAGGAGGTGCTGGCCGAGGCCGGGGCCGGATGGGGCGATCTTGCCGTGATCGGGGTCGGCACCGGGCCGGGAAACTTCACCGGCATCCGCATCGCGGTCGCAGCAGCGCGCGGGCTGGCGCTGTCGCTTAAAATTCCGGCCGTCGGCGTCACCGTGACCGAGGCCGCCGCCCTTGACCTGCCGCGCCCCTGCCGCGTCATCCTGCCCTCGCGTCAGGGCGAGGTGATCTGGCAGGATTTCGGCACCGCGACGCTGACGGCCCCCCAGCAATCTCCGGCCCATGAACTGCCGCCCGGCCCGCCGCAATTCGAGGCGCAGAACCCGATTGCCGTCGCCATCGCCCGGATCGCGCTGGCCCGCCGGGGTATGGCCGCGCTGCCGCGGCCCGCGCCGGTCTATCTGCGCCCGGCCGATGCCGCCCCTGCCCGCGACCGCGGCCCCCTCATCCTGAAATGAGCGCCGAGACCCTTGCCGAGCTGCATCTGCGCTGCTTCGGCAGCCACCCGCGCCCCTGGTCCGCGACCGAGATCGAGGAACTGCTGGAGAGCCGCCTCAACTTCCTGATCCAGCGCCCGGCGGGCTTCCTGATCGGCCGCACCGTGGCGGACGAGGCCGAGCTTCTGACCGTCGCCGTCTCGCCCGAGGCGCGCCGTCAGGGTGTGGGCCGCGCGCTGCTGGCCGAGTTCTGTGCGACATCGCGGGAACGCGGCGCCGCAAGCGCATTCCTTGAGGTGGCGTCGGATAATGACCCGGCGCGGGCGCTCTATCTGGCCGAGGGCTGGGTCGAGGTCGGAAACCGCCGAAACTACTATGCAACCGGCATCGACGCGATCCTGATGCATCGCCCTCTCGCAGGCCCACAAGGCGGTTGACGCATAACCGCCCATGCGCCCTAATCCTCACACCAGCGGGGCGGAATCGCCCGCATAACAGGTTGAGGTTCGATACATGTCCCTGATGAAAACCCTGCTGGCGGGCGCCAGTCTTTCGCTGCTGCCGCTGGTCGCCATGGCCGATCCGGCGCTGATCTTCGACCTGGGCGGAAAGTTCGACAAATCCTTCAACGAGGCGGCCTTCCAGGGGGCCGAGCGCTGGAAGCAGGAAACCGGCGGCAGCTACAAGGAACTGGAGATGCAGTCCGAGGCGATGCGCGAACAGGCGCTGCGCCGGCTGGCCGAAACCGGCGCGAACCCGATCGTGATGACCGGCTTCGCCTTTGGCGAGGTGCTGAACAAGGTCGCGCCCGACTATCCCGACACCAGATTCGCGATCATCGACATGGTGGTCGAGCAGCCGAACGTGCAGTCGATCGTCTTTACCGAGGAGCAGGGCTCCTACCTTGCCGGGGTGATGGCGGCCAAGGCCTCGAAATCGGGGACGATGGGCTTCGTCGGCGGCATGGACATTCCGCTGATCCACAAGTTCGAATGCGGCTATGCGCAGGGGATCAAGGCCACCAATCCCGACGCCAAGATCATCATCAACTATACCGGCACCACCCCCGCCGCATGGAACGATCCGGTCAAGGGCGGCGAGCTGGTCAAGGCCCAGATTGCGCAGGGCGCGGACGTTGTCTATGCCGCGGCCGGCGGGACCGGGATCGGCGTGCTGCAGGCGGCGGCGGATGCCGGCATCCTCTCGATCGGGGTCGACAGCAACCAGAACCACCTCCATCCGGGCAAGGTGCTGACCTCGATGGTCAAGGGCGTCGACAATTCGGTCTATGAGGTGTTCAAGACCGGCGCGGCGCTGGAAGGCGGGGTCATCAAGGTCATGGACCTCGCCTCGGGCGGGGTTTCGGTCGCGATCGACGAGAACAACAAGGACCTCGTGACCGATGACATGAAGGCGGCCGTCGATGCGGCGACCAAGGGGATCACCGGCGGCGAGATCAAGATCCACGACTACATGACCGACAACACCTGCCCGGTGCAGTAATGTCGGTGCCGTCAGGCACCGGAAGCCCGTCCCCCGCAATCGAGTTGCGGGGGATCTCGAAGGCGTTCGGCCCGGTGCAGGCGAACCGGGACATTCACCTCTCGGTCGCGCGCGGCACCATCCACGGCATCATCGGCGAGAACGGGGCCGGCAAATCGACCCTGATGTCGATCCTCTACGGCTTCTACCGCCCCGATTCCGGCGACATCCTGATCGGCGGCAAGCCGGTCGCCATCACCGACAGCCAGTCCGCGATCCGCGCGGGCATCGGCATGGTCTTCCAGCATTTCAAGCTGGTGCAGAATTTCACCGTGCTGGAAAACGTGATCCTCGGCGCCGAGGATGGTGGGTTGCTGCGCCCGTCCCTTGCCCGCGCGCGGGGCGAGCTGAAGCGGCTTGCCAGCGAATATGAATTGCAGGTCGATCCCGATGCGCTGGTCGAGGATCTGTCGGTCGGCCACCAGCAGCGGGTCGAGATCCTGAAGGCGCTGTATCGGCAGGCCGATATCCTGATCCTCGACGAGCCGACGGGCGTGCTGACCCCGGCCGAGGCGGATCACCTGTTCCGCATCCTGCGCGGCCTGAGAGACGAGGGCAAGACGATCATCCTGATCACCCACAAGCTGCGCGAGATCATGGAGATCACCGACAATGTCTCGGTCATGCGGCGGGGCGAGATGGTGGCCTCGGTCAGGACCGCCGAAACCAGCCCGAGCCAGCTTGCCGAGCTGATGGTCGGCCGCAAGGTGCTGCTGCGGGTCGAAAAGACCCCGGCCCGGCCCGGCGCGCCGGTGCTGGAGGTGCGCGGGCTGAAGCTGACCGACGCTGCCGGGGTCGAGCGGCTGCGCGGCATCGACCTCGATATCCGGGCAGGAGAGATTTTGGGCATCGCCGGCGTCGCCGGCAATGGTCAGAGCCAGCTTCTGGAGATCCTTGCCGGCTATCCCGAGCCGGGCGCGAAACTCTCGGGCGAGGTCCGGCTGAAGGGCGAGGTTCTGCCGCTTTCCGGCCCCGATGCCGGGGCGCGGCGCGAGGCGGGCATCGCCCATGTCCCCGAGGACCGGCAGGTCGAGGGGCTGATCATGGATTTCTCGGCCTGGGAGAACGTGGCCTTCGGCTATCAGGACGCGCCCGAGTTCAACCGGGGCCTGTTGATGGATCAGCCGGCGATCCGCCGCGACGCGGCCGGCAAGATGGAACGCTATGACGTGCGCCCGCCCAACCCGGAACTGGCGGCGAGGAATTTCTCGGGCGGGAACCAGCAGAAGATCGTCGTCGCGCGCGAGATCGAGCGCAATCCCGACCTGCTGCTGATCGGCCAGCCGACACGGGGCGTCGATATCGGGGCCATCGAGTTCATCCACAGGCGCATCGTCGAATTGCGCGACGCGGGCAAGGCGGTGCTGCTGGTCTCGGTCGAACTGGATGAGATCATGGCGCTGGCGGACCGCATCGCCGTCATGTTTGACGGCCGGATCATGGGAGAACGACTGCCCGGGGAGGCGACGACCTCGGACCTCGGCTGCCTGATGGCCGGGATCGAGCCCGGAACCGTCATGCCCGGGGACATGCTTCCCGAGGACCAGCCGGAGCGCGCGGGATGAGCCGCGGCCGGCCTCCGGCGGGAGTATTTCGGGAACAGAGAAGAAGCCGGCTTGGCGTGAGGATGGGCTGATGGAGCGAATGCCGAAATGGGCGGATGTGGTCCTGACGCCGCTGATCTCGCTGGCGCTGGCCTTCGGGATCTCGGCGCTGGTCATCCTGGCCATCGGAGAAAGCCCGGCCGAGGCCCTGAAGGTGATGGTCGAGGGGGCGCTGGGTTCCAGCTATGGCTGGGGATTCACGCTTTATTACACCACGAATTTCATCTTTACCGGCCTTGCGGTGATGGTGGCCTATCACGCGGGCCTCTTCAATATCGGGGGCGAGGGGCAGGCAGCGATGGGCGGGCTGGGCGTCGCCCTGGTCCTGCTGGCCGTGCCTTGGCCGCATTGGGCGCTGGCGCTGCCCGCGGCCATGGTGGGGGCGGCGGTCTTTGGCGCGCTCTGGGCGCTGATCCCGGCCTGGCTGCAGGCCAAGCGCGGCAGCCATATCGTCATCACCACGATCATGTTCAACTTCATTGCCGCGGCGCTGCTGAACTATGTTCTGGTCAACCTGCTCAGGCCGGTTGGCAGCATGGACCCGGCATCGGCCCGGTTTGCGAATCCCACGCATCTGCCGAAGCTGACCGACATGGCGCGGGCGCTGGGATTCGAATGGGGCAAGAACACGCCGGCCAATGTCAGCTTCTTCGTCGCCATCCTGTCCTGCCTGCTGGTCTGGCTGCTGATCTGGCGCAGCCGGCTGGGTTATGAGATCCGGGCCTTCGGGAAATCCGAGCGGGGAGCGATCTATGCCGGGATCTCGCCCGTGCGGATAACGGTCATCGCCATGCTGATCTCGGGGGCGCTTGCCGGGATGATGGCCATCAACAATGTGATGGGCGAGGCGCAGCGCCTGGTCCTGAACGCCGTCGAGGGCGCCGGCTTCATCGGGATCGCCGTCGCGCTGATGGGGCGGAACCATCCCTTCGGCATCCTGCTGGCGGCGCTGCTTTTCGGCTTTCTCTATCAGGGCGGCGGGGAGCTTGCGCTATGGACCACGATCCCGCGCGAGTTGATCGTGGTCATCCAGGCGCTGGTGATTCTGTTCACCGGGGCGCTCGACAACATGGTGCGGATGCCGCTGGAGCGGCTTTTCGCGGCGCTGAGGCGAAAGGGAGCATGATGGATTGGCTTCTGCCCTGGCTGCCGGCCTTTTTCGCGGCCTATTCGATCCAGCTCATCGGCGTGATGTCGCCCGGACCCGCCGTCGCCCTGCTTTTGGGGATCGGGGCCGAACAGGGGCGCACAGCCGCGCTGACCGCGGCCTGCGGCATCGGCTTCGGGGCCGGCCTTCTTGCGCTGGCGACGGCGCTGGGGTTGGGCGTGATCATGCAGGAGGTCGCCTGGGCCGGAACCGCGCTGCGCTATCTGGGCGCGGCCTATCTGGCCTGGCTGGGCTGGAAGGCCTGCCGCAAGGCACTGGCCCCGCCTCGGCTTGGCGTGGCCGAGGTCGAACGCCAGCCCCTGCTGCGCCTGTTCCTGACCGGGCTTGCGTTGCAGGTGACGAATATCAAGGCGCTGGTCTTCTGGATGGCGGCGGTCAGCGCCGGTCCCGCGCAGGACGCCCCGCTTTCGGTTCTGCTGGTCTTTGCGCTTGGCGGCGCGGGCCTGTCGCTGCTGGGTCACGGTCTTTACGCGATCGTCCTGTCCAGCCAGGCTGTCCGGCAGGCCTATAACCGCGCGCGGCGCTGGATTGAGGGCGCGCTCGGGCTGTTTCTTGGCGCGATGGCGCTGCGCATGGCGGTGGAGCGTCGCTGATGGATTTCCCGACAATCATCCAGATCCTCGACAGCGCGCTGCGGCTGATGACGCCCCTGCTGCTGGCCTGCCTCGCCGGGCTTTATTCCGAGCGGGCCGGGGTTTTCGATATCGGTCTGGAAGGCAAGATGCTGATGGCGGCCTTCACCGCCGCCTCGATCGCCTATGCCACGGGCAGTGCCTGGCTGGGGCTGGTCGCGGGGATTGCCGGGGCGCTGGCGCTGTCGCTGGTCCATGGCCTCGCCTCGATCACCTTTCGCGGCAACCAGCTCATCTCGGGGGTGGCGATCAACTTCCTTGCCTCCGGGTTGACCGTGCTGCTGGGGCAGAAGATCTTCGGGCTGGGCGGGCGCACCCCCTCGCTGCAGGGGGCGGCGCGCTTTACCGAGATCACCCTGCCCTTTGCCGAGGCGCTGCGCCCGGTTCCGGTGATCGGACCGATCTATGCCGAGTTGATCTCGGGGCACACGATCCTCGTCTATGTCGCCTTCGCCATGGTGCCGCTGACCTGGTGGGTGCTGTATCGCACCCGTTTCGGCCTCAGGCTGCGGGCCGTGGGGGAAAACCCGGCCTCGGTCGATACCGCCGGCGTTTCGGTCACGCGGCTGCGTTTCGCGGCGGTCTGCATCTGCGGCATGCTTTGCGGCCTTGCCGGGGCCTATCTCGCCACCGGCATCTCGGCCGGCTTCGTCAAGGAGATGACGGCCGGGCGCGGCTTCATCGCGCTGGCCGCGCTGATCTTTGCCAAGTGGCGGCCGTGGAGCGCGCTGGGGGCCACCTTCCTCTTCGGCCTGCTGGAGGCATTGGCGAACCGCTTTCCGAATCTCGACATCGGCTTCATGACCATCCCGTCCATGTTCATGAGCGCCCTGCCCTATATCCTGACCGTCATCATCCTTGCCGGCTTCGTCGGCCGCGCCATCCCGCCCCGCGCGGGCGGAGAACCCTATGTCAAAGAGCGATGAACTCGTCCGCCTGATCCGCGAACGCGCCGGGGACGCCGCGCCGGAATATGGGCTGATCCTCGGTTCCGGGCTTGGCCATCTGGCGGGCATGGTCGAGGGTTGTGCCATCCCCTATGCGGACCTGCCGGGCTTTCCCCATGCCGGGGTCTCGGGGCACGTGCCGCAACTGGTCATCGGCGAGCTTGAGGGGTGGCGCGTCGCCATCTTCGGCGGGCGGGCGCATTACTACGAATCCGGGCGCGCCGATGCCATGCGCCTTCCGCTGGAGGTGCTGAAGGGGCTGGGATGCAAGCGGCTGATCCTGACCAATGCCGCGGGTTCGCTGCGGGCGGACCTGCCGCCCGGCGCCCTGATGCTGCTTTCGGACCATATCGCCTTTGCCGGGACCAATCCGCTGATCGGCGAGGCTTCGGACGCGCGTTTCGTGCCGATGACCGATGCCCATGACCTGGATCTGCGCAACCGCCTGAAGGCGGCGGCAGAGGCCGAGGGGATCGCGCTGCCGGAAGGCGTCTATTGCTGGTTTTCCGGCCCGAGCTTCGAGACCCCGGCCGAGATCCGGGCGGCGCGGATCCTTGGCGCGGATGCGGTCGGCATGTCCACCGTGCCCGAGATCATCCTTGGCCGGTTCCTCGGGCTACGCTGCGCGACGGTCTCGGTCATCACCAATATGGGGGCGGGCCTTTCGGACGAAGCGATCAGCCATGAGCATACCAAGGCCATGGCCCCGCTTGGGGCGGCCAAGCTGGAGCGGGTGCTAAGGCGTTTCCTGCGCGGCTAGAGCAGCCTCGACAGCGGCGGCAGCGGCGTCGAGATCGGTGAGGTCAGGCAGTGGGACCACCCGCCCCCGCCCGTCGTCATGCCGCTTCCTGTGGCTTTCATAGCGCGGGTCGTAATGGTGGCGCATCAATCCCTGCGCCAGCGTCGGCCAGTTCTGCTCGTCGATCAGCCGCAGCCAATCCTCGATCCTCTCGGCCGGATGCAAGGGACGCAGATTGTCGACGATGGCGGCAAGGCGCGCGGGATCGGCGCGGATTTCGGCATAGCCCGCCGCGGTGAAGGCGGCGCGCGCCTCGACCGGGACGGCGAGGCGGATGCGGGGCGCCGCGATCATCGCCTGCCAGAGCGCGCGTGGCAGGTTCACGTCGCCGATGCGCGAGCTTTCGGCCTCGACCAGCACCGGCCGCGTCGGGTCGAGGGTCTCGAGCGCAAGGGCCAGCCTGCCCTCGAACCGCTTCTGGCTTGGTTGCCCGCCGGGCATCGCACCGAAAAGGCTACCGCGATGGTTGGCCAGCCCCTCGAGGTCGATGATCTGATGGCCGCGCGCGGCAAGACGCTTCAGGATCTCGGTCTTGGCGCTGCCGGTATTGCCGTCAAGAACGACGACCGGGGCGGGCACCGGCAGATGCTGGACGCGGTCGACCACCAGCGTGCGCCACGCCTTGTAGCCGCCCGCGATCCGGCCCGTGCGCCAGCCGATCTGCGACAGGATCGAGGCGAAGGCCCCCGACCGCTGCCCGCCGCGCCAGCAATAGACCAGCGGCCGCCAGCCTCCGCCGAAGCCCGAAAGCGGGCCTGCGATATGGCGCGCGGCATTGGCGGCGACCATGGCGCCGCCCAGCTTGCGGGCATCGAAGGGCGAGACCTGGCGATAGATCGTGCCGACCTCGGCGCGCTCGGCGTCGGACAGGACCGGCAGGTTCACCGCGCCCGGCAGATGATCCTCGGCAAATTCCGAGGGCGAGCGCGTGTCGATGATCATGTCGAACCCGGACAGGGCCGGATCCGACAGGGATGTCAGGCGGATGTCCAATCAGTAGACGTAGACAGGGGTGCCGATCGGAACCTGCTCAAACAGGTCCATCACCGCCTCGTTGCGCATCCGAATGCAGCCGTTCGAGACCGCGCGGCCGATCGAATTCGGCTCGGTCGTGCCGTGAATGCGGATCGAGGTGTCATTGCCCCGCGCGTCATAGAGATAAAGCGCGCGCGCACCCAGCGGGTTGGTCGGGCCGCCCGGCATCCCGTCGGCCCATTTGCCATATTGCTCGGGCTTGCGCTTGATCATCGCGGGCGTCGGGCGCCAGCTCGGCCATTCGGTCTTGCGGCCCACGGTGGCGCGGCCGCGCCAGACCAGCTCGTCCTTGCCCACGGCGACGCCATAGCGGACCGCCCGGCCCGGCGAGACGACGTGATAAAGGAAGAAGTCCCTGGACACGACGATAATGCTGCCCACCTCGAAATCGGGGCGGATCGCCACCTCGGTCGGGGCATAGGGATCGCGCTTGGCGACGGGCTTGGCGGCGGGTGCTGCGGGAAGCGCCTGCGCCAGCGCCAGCGAGGGCGCGGCAAGCAGCGGCAGGCTAAGCAGCATCAACTGACGGCGGTTCATCTTTACTGTCCTGGGTTCCGGCTTGATTTCCCAAGCCGGTAACGTCTTGCTGGCGCGGGATCAACTCAAAGCGTCGTGACGCGCTTGAAACGGGGCGGGATCGTGCCCAGCTTGCATCTGAAGGGGGACCGCCATGTGCTGCCTGACCGCCACCGCCACCAGACCGCCGCGTCGCGCCATCGCGCGGCCGGAGCACCTGTGCCGTGGCCGGGGTGATCGCCGCTGCCGGTGCCATGTCTCGGCGCTGCCGCGTCTTGCCCTTGGGCAAAGGGTGCCGCCGCTGGTCCTGATGCCCGCCCTGAGCGAGCCGCCCCAACACGCGCCCAGACGGCCACAGGGACCGCCGCGCCCTGTCTGAACTGCATTCCGCAACTCAGACAGGACAGAACCCATGACAGAACAACACCAGCACGCCGGCGCGGACGCCCGGCTGACCGTGACCGGCATGAGCTGTGCTTCATGCGCCGGCCGGGCCGAGAAGGCATTGCGCGCCACGCCGGGGATCGAGGACGCCCGCGTCAATTTCGCGACCGGACATGCGCATTTCAGGGCCGATGGGCCCGAAGCGATGGCCGCGGCCGTCAGCGCGCTGAAACAGGCGGGCTATCCGGCGGC
>NZ_DATMFA010000051.1:0-28453 GCF_035556475.1 Paracoccus sp. (in: a-proteobacteria)
ATGGTACCGCCTCCCCGGCTCGAACGGGGGACCCCCAGATCCACAATCTGGTGCTCTAACCTACTGAGCTAAGGCGGCACAGTGCGGGGTACTTAGCCCCAGATTCGGACGGATGCAAGCCTATCTTGCCGCTTATTCGCACCCAATGTAATCAATATCTCTCATCACGTTAAGGCCAGGCCGGAAGGGTTCGGAAATGAGCATCAACAGCGAAAGCGACATCGCCGCGAATCTGCAGATCGGGCCCACCGACCGCGGCATGGTGCGCATCTATGTCGAGGGCGAGGGCGTGGATCTGCCCCTCGATTTCGACCCCGAGGAAGCGGAAGAAATCGCCGAGGAACTGCTCGCCGCCGCGGAGGCGGCGCGCGAAATGCGTAAGGGCGGGGGCTCGGGTGGCGGAAAATCGGCTAAAAAGCCCCGCCGCTGACCCCCATCGGGTCGCTGACGGCCATCAGGCGGCCAGTCGAGACCCTCGCAATCTCACGCAGGAGGCGCGCACGCCGCGCCCCTGCCAGCCGCGTTTCGGGCGACATGCGCACCATCTCGGCCCCCCAGCTGTCGGCGAGGATCAGGCCGCTCTCGGCAGGCAGCAGGTCTTGCGGAAATTCGGCGTCGACCGCCCAGAAAAAGCGGTCGCAATAGTCCAGATAGCCCTGCCACTTGCGGTCCGAAGTGAAGTCGCTGCGGCAACTTTTGCATTCGACGATCCAGATCTCGCCGCCCGGTGCGATCGAGATCACATCGACCCGCAACCCGCCGATCGGGACGAATTCCGGCAAGGCGGCATGGCCAAGGGCCGACAGCATCCGGGTCACGCCGCGGGCAAGCCGCTGGCCGGGTTGTGCGGGCAGCACGTCCTCTGGAACTGGTCGGAATTCACTCATGCCCGGCAACATGAACCAAATGAGAACATTTGACAAGGCAGCGGCCTCCTGCCCTTGCGGCGGAGTCCGATCAGGCCTATCTTCCGTGACTGGCGGGTTTCTGCTCTTCTCGTGTGCGGCCATTTTTTCCACTGGCCTATAATTTCACCGAGGGGGCTGGCTCTGTCGGGGCCCTGGTCCCGTTACCCGGCTCCCACCTGGATATCCAGGCTTTCGGGGAAACCTGCGCTGCCACGGTCGCTGCGGTTCCCGCCACCCTTCCCCCGAAATGCGTGAGGCGGCCCCGTGGGGCCGCCCCGCTTTTCAGCGAGAGAGAGAAGGGAAGCGGTCAGAAACCGTAGACCAGCGAGACGCCCAGCGTGTTGTCGGTGCGGATGGCCCGATCCGACACATACTCGGTCTTGTAGGAGATGCGGGTCGCGAAATCGTCCGTCATCTTGAAGTTCAGGCCGAGTTCGTTCGTCGCCGTGTCGTTGGCGTCCGAGGTCAGGTAATCGGTATCGTTGGTCAGGAAGAAGTTGTCGTTGAACTTGTAGTAGAAGCGCGACGAGATCAGATAGCCGACGCCGGTTTCCGAGTCGGTCTCAAGCGTCTCGGCGACGGGGTCGATCACGTCCACGGTCTTGGTATAGCGGATGCCGACCGCAGCCTGCACGCGCCAGGCCATGGTGTCGGTCGCGATCACCCGATAGCCCGGACCGATACCGAAATAGGCGTCACGTTTCAGCCGGCCATCGAGGTCGCCGAAGGTCTCGCCATCATCGAGGCTGACCGGATCATCGGCCAGCGCGTCGGTCGTCAGGCGACCCAGCGCAAAGCCATAGAAACGCTCATTGATGTCATACATACCTTCGTAGATGACATAGGTTTTCTCGGTATCGGTATCGCCGTTATTATCCTCGCCATATTCAAGCAAGATGCCGACGGATTGCGCGAAGGGTGCCTGGTTATATGAGAGCCGGCCGGAAAGCGTGAAATCCTGGTTCTCGCTGTTTCCGGTCCGCCCGACATAGCTTAGCGCAACCGAACCGAAGAGCCCCTGCACGCGATCCGGGCTGCCATAGCGCGACGGGTCCGAGGAACGGTCGAAATCGTCCCGCACGGCATCCTCGACATCCTTCATCTGCTCGTTGACCGACGAGATGCCGGTTGCGTTGGCGCCGGTGGCAATTTCCTGCTGGGCAAGGGCCGGAGAGGCGAAGGCAGCGGCCAGGGCAGTGGCGCCAGCGAGATAAGCGAGAGCTTTCATATTCTCAGTCCTTTTCTGAACCGTTTCCAGTGGCTGCGATCGGCAATTTCCAATCGCGAGCATCTCTGTGGAGACAGAATTAATCCCCCCATCCCTGCCTATAAAGACTCCGATAAAATACGCGAGACATCGCAAAAATGTGATCTGGGCGCGGGATTATTCCATCGGCGGAAATATGATCACGCAAAATCGTGATGAAACTTATTGCCAAGTTGGAAGCTGCATTTGTTTCTTATTGAATTTCAATATGAAACTTGAAATATCCTAAACGGAGAAGCGTGATCCATTGACAACCATCTCCGGTTGAAAACTGGCCTGCCTAAAATACGGGCAACTTGAGGCGCCTACTCGCATGGCCGGGATTGTTGCAACAGATCCACAGGTGCCATGTGAACTGGCCACAGGGAATTGGGGCTGAGAAGCCCGCGACAACGGTTCTGGAGGTCGATTGAAGCAAGAGCGCATGCCGGCCTGATGCTGACGCGCAACACCGGCATGCAACAGTCGAACTGGGCGGGCCTCGAGCCCGCCCGATCCGTCAGAAGGCTTCTGGTTGGGCTTCGTGCGCCATGTGGTCAAGAACGGCGTTCACGAACTTCGCCTCCCGCCCCTCGGGGAAGAAGGCCTGCGCGATGCGCACATATTCGGTGATGACCACCTTGGGCGGTGTGCCGGGCTGCACCAGTTCGGCGCCGGCGGCGCGGAACAGCGCGCGCAGGACCGGGTCGATGCGGTCGATCGGCCATTTCGCGACCAATGCGCGATCCGTCATCTGGTCGATGCGCGACTGCCAGTTCACCGCATCGTCGAGGATGCGCCGGAACAGGGCCTGATCCGCCTCGGCCGAGACGACATCGTCATCCTCGTCGGTGCGGCCGATGCGCCATTGCCGGAACTCGGCCATGACGCGGTCGACCGACTGGCCCGAGGATTCCATCTGGAACAGCGCCTGCACGGCATACATCCGCGCGGCCGAAGTCCTTGCCTGCCGCGCCGCGCGTTCCTCCGGGCTGCGCCGGTTTCCACCCTGCCCGCTCATGCGCCCTGCGGTCCTTCAAGCTCGCCCGCGAGGCGGATGATATCGCGCGGCTCGGTCGTGCTGCCGGTGTCGCGCGGGCTGCGCGCCTCCCAGCGGCGCTTCAGCGCGATCAGGTGCAGCGCGGCGGCAGCGGCCCCGCCACCCTTGTTCTGGCCTTCGGGATTGGCGCGGACATCCGCCTGATCGTAATTCTCGACCGTCAGGATGCCGTTGCCGATGCAATGGCCTTGCAGGCCAAGCAGGGTGACGCCGCGCGAACTGTCATTGCAGACCGTGTCGTAATGCGTCGTCTCGCCCCGGATCACGCAGCCAAGCGCAACATAGCCGTCATAAAGCCCGCGGGCGGCGGCAAGGCCGATCGCCGTCGGGATCTCCAGCGCGCCGGGCACCTCGATCAGATCGACACTGGCCCCGGCCTCGGCCGCGGCGGCCTTCGCGCCGGCGATCAGGCCGTCGGCGATCTGGCGATAATAGGGCGCGACCACGATCAGCAGCCGGACGCTGCCTTCGATCCTGGGCAGCGGCAACTGATAATGTTCGATGCTGGCGGCCATTGGCTTACTCTTTGGGAATCGGACGCGTGGAATGGATCGAAAGACCGTAGGCGTCAAGCCCAACGACCTTCACCGGCGCCGAATTGGTCAGAAGCACCAGCTCGGACAGGCCCAGAGACGACAGGATCTGCGCACCGAGGCCGTATTGCCGCAGCACATGGGGCGACACCTCGCCCTGCACCGGCAGCTTGCGCTCGAGGTCGCGGAAAAGGACGACGACGCCCCTGCCCTCCTGCCCGATCAGGCGCATCGCGGACGAAAGCTCCCCCGCATCCTCGCGCCCGATTCCCAGCACGTCATGCAGCGGGTCCAGCGCGTGCATCCGCACCAGGACCGGCTCGGGCGAGGTCAGGTCGCCCTTGGTCAGCACGATATGCTCGGCGCCCGAGGTTTCGTCGGCATAGATGCGCATCATCCAGTCGCCGCCATGCAGCGAGTGGATCGGGCGCTGCGCGCGCTCGGCGATCAGGTTGTCGTGCCGGCGGCGATAGGCAATCAGGTCACTGATCGTGCCGATCTTCAGCCCGTGCTTTTGCGCGAAGCTGATCAGGTCGGGCAGCCGCGCCATGGTGCCGTCCTCGTTCATGATCTCGCAGATCACGCCGGCGGGGGTCAGCCCGGCCAGACGGGCGACGTCGACAGCCGCCTCGGTATGCCCGGCGCGGACCAGCACGCCGCCATCGCGCGCGCGCAGAGGGAAGATGTGGCCCGGCGTCGCGATATCGGCCGCGCCCTTGGTCGGGTCGATGGCGACAGCGATGGTATGGGCGCGGTCATGGGCAGAGATGCCGGTCGTCACGCCCTCGCGCGCCTCGATCGACATGGTGAAGGCGGTCTCGTGCCGGCTCGAGTTCTTCGGGCTCATCAGCGGCAGGCCGAGCGCGTCGATGCGCGAACCGGGCATCGACAGGCAGATGAGGCCACGGCCATGCGTCGCCATGAAGTTGATCGCCTCGGGCGTCGCCATCTGGGCAGGGATGACCAGATCGCCCTCGTTCTCGCGGTCCTCGTGATCGACAAGGATAAACATGCGGCCGTTGCGGGCCTCGTTGATGATCTCCTCGATCCGGGAAATCGCATCCGACCAGTCGCGTTCGACGGGTCCGGGTTTCTCATACTGCATCCGCAACTCCTGCAAAGAAGGCCTGGCCGGTCACGAATCCCGCAAGCCCGCCCGCTGTCATCATCTCGCGCTCATGCGCGGTTTCGCCGATCATCAGAACGGCATCGCCCGGCAGGCCATGAGCCCTGAGCCAGGTTTTCATCTCGTCCCGCATCGCCGACCAATTGCTGCCAAAGGGCGCAAGCTCGCGGCCCGACACGGCACCGATCTGCCGCGCCAGCACGTCGGGCGCAAGCCCCGGCGCGCATCCCAGATGCGCGGGCGCCCCGCTTGCGGCGATGCGCGCGGCCTCGCGGGCGGGCACGACCTGCCCGCGGCGAAAGACCCCGAGCGCGTTCGACGAATAGAGAAAGGCGATCAGGTCGCGGCCGGTCGTTGCCCGCACTCCGGCATAGGTCTTGTAGTCGAGGCCCAGTTCCTTCGCGCGGCGCACCTGCATCCGCACCACCTCGACCGGCAACCGCGCGCCCAGCAATTCGCGCCGTGCGACGGTCCAGCAATGCGCCCGAAAGCCGCTGCCGACCCCCGGCCCGCCGTTATGGCCGATCCCGGCCATCATACGGCCTCGGCCAGCCGCGCGACATAGCGCGCCAGCGTGTCGATTTCCAGATTGACCCGGTCGCCTGGCTTGGCCCCGCCCCAGGTCGTCACCGCCTGCGTATGCGGGATGACGTTGATGCCGAAGCTGGTGCCCTCGACCTCGTTCACGGTCAGCGAGGTTCCGTTCAGCGCCACCGACCCCTTGGCCGCGATGAAGCGGGCCAGCTCCCTGGGCGCGCGCAGGGTGATGCGGGTGCTGTCGCCTTCGTCCCGCATCGCCTCGATCACGGCGACGCCGTCGACATGGCCCGAGACGATATGCCCGCCCAGCTCGTCGCCGACGCGCAGCGCGCGCTCGAGGTTCAGGCGTCGTCCGGTCGCCCAGCCATTCGCGCCGATATTGGTCTTTGACAGCGTCTCGGCCGAGATGTCGACGTCGAACCAGTCGCTGCCCTTCTCCACGACCGTGAGGCAAACCCCGTCGCAGGCGATCGAGGCGCCAAGCTCCACCCCCGCCATGTCATAGTCGCAGGTGATGCGCGCACGCATGTCGCCCCGCATCTCGACATTGCTGACGGTCCCGATATCCGTGATGATCCCGGTGAACATGATGCCCCCATTCGCGGTACTCCGCCGAGACCTAGAGCCTTGTTGCGCAATCTTCAAGCGGAGCTATGCTTATGCAGCATCGACAGGCGTGAAAGCCCGTGACAGCCTTGCAATATTCGTGCATTGACTCCGAAAAGACCGGCGTTTTCCCGGATCTGTCGCAAAAACCGTAAAGTCTCATGCCCTATATTCCGACTCATTATCCCGGCGCGGGAATGTGAAGTGACAATACTATTAACGCGAGCCCCTGAGCCCATGCTTCCGGCCGCGCTGGCTGTGCGGTCCGCCGGCCATCGCGTCTTCCTGATGCTTCAGGGTCCACATGGCCCGTTCTTCAATCGTCTGGCCGGCCAGTTGCGCCGCGCAGGGTCGAGCGTGTGGCGCGTCGGCTTCAATGCCGGGGACGAGTTCTTCTGGACCGACAGCCAGCACTTCATCCGTCACAGCGGCACGCCCGAGGAATGGCCCGACCATCTGGAGCGGATCATCCGGGAAAAGCGCGTGACCGATATCGTCCTTTACGGAGATGTCCGTCCGGTCCACGCCGCCGCGCGCGAGGCAAGCCAGCGCTACGGCATCGTCCTCCATGTGTTCGAGGAAGGCTATCTGCGCCCGTTCTGGATCACCTATGAACGTGGCGGCTCGAACGGGCATTCGGCGCTGATGCGGATCCCGCTACGCGAGATGCGCAAGGCGCTGCGCTGGCGGATCGGCGAACTCAGCCGCCCCCCGGCGCGCTGGGGCGACATGCGCCAGCACAAGTTCTATGGCGCCCTCTATCATTTCTTCGTCCTGATCGCGAACCGGCGCTATACGGGATACCGCACGCATCGCCAGATCGGCGTCTTTCGCGAGTTCCGGCTGAACCTTCGCCGCCTCCTGCTGACGCCCGTGGACATGTTCGCAGAATGGCGCGAAAGCGGCGCGATCCGTCGCGGCGGCTTTCCCTATATCCTCGTGCCCATGCAGCTTGAGCACGATTCCAACTTCGTCGCCCATTCGCCTTATGCGACCATGTCCGAATTTACCGACGAGGTGATCGAGGAATTTGCCCGCTCGGCCCCGCGTCACCATCATCTGGTCTTCAAGGCCCATCCGCTGGAAGACGGGCGCGGCGGCATCTGCCGTGCCATCCTCCGCAAGGCGCAGGCATCGGGCATCTCGGACCGCGTGCATTACGTGCGCGGCGGCAAGCTGGCGCAGCTGATGAACCAGGCGCGGGCGACGGTGACGGTGAACTCGACCTCGGCCCAGCAGGCGCTGTGGCGGGGGCTTCCGGTCAAGGCGATGGGCCGTGCCGTCTATGACAAGCCCGGCCTCGTCTCCAGCCAGACGCTGGCCGAGTTTCTGGCAGAACCCGACCCGCCAAACGCCATCGCCTACCGGCGTTTTCGCGATTTCCTGCTGGAAAGCAGCCAGGTTCCCGGCGGTTTCTATGCCGAGCGGTCGCGCGCCCATGCGTTGCGCATCGTCGTCGACATGATGCTTGCCCCCGAAGATCCCTATGACGCGCTGGTGGCGGGCCGCGGGAAGTATCGGCAACAAATGGAACACAATCCGGAATGACATCTGGGGAAAATGTGGAATAATCCGCATTGCTGCTCTAGATTGACCAAAAATCGCAAGGGCAAAGCCCTGCGCGGACGAGAGAGACAGGAGTAACACAGTTTGACCGCAATGAGTTCTTCGCGCCCGCGCGTCGACCTGGCGCAGCCCGCACGCCGGCGCTTGACCAGCCGCCTGGGTCGATTGGCCATTCTTGGCGCCCTCGTCTTCGTATCAGCCTGCGGCCTGCCGCGCTCGGGTCCGACCCGGGGTCAGATCTATAGCGGCTCGGTCGAAAAGGGCGGCAGCAGCCATATCGTCACGGTCGACGACCGGGTGAACCGGGCCGCCAACTTCTCGCCTGCCTATGGTTTCGGGGCGGATTTCCAGGCCGCCGGACAGGTCGGCGCGGATGAGGTCCGGCCGGGCGACGTGCTGGGCCTCTCGATCTGGGAAAACGTCGATGACGGCCTTCTGGCCTCGATGGGTGCCAGCTCGACCCAGCTCCAGCAGCTTCAGGTCGACAGCCAGGGCTACATCTTCGTGCCCTATGCCGGCCGCATCATGGCCGCGGGCAACAGCCCTGACGAGCTGCGCCGCATCATCACCCAGAAGCTGGAAACCCAGACCCCCGACCCGCAGGTCATGGTCACCCGCGTCGCGGGCGACGGCGCGACCGTCTCGGTGCTCGGCAAGGTCAATGGGCAGGGCGTCTACCCGATCGAGCGTCCGACCCGGAAGCTGTCCTCGATGCTCTCGCGCGCCGGCGGCGTCTCGATCGAGCCCGAGGTCGCGGTGGTCACGGTGAAACGCGGCGGCAGCAGCGGCAAGGTCTGGCTGCGCGACCTCTACTCCAACTCGCGCAACGACATCGCGCTGCGTCCGGGCGACATTATCCTGGTCGAGGAAGACCAGCGCAGCTTCACCGCGCTTGGCGCGTTTGGCGGGCAGACCAAGGTGCCGCTTGGAAACGAGCAGATCAACGCGATCGAGGCGGTGGCGATGGTCGGCGGCCTCCAGACCGCGCTGGCCGATCCGAAGGGCGTCTTCGTCCTGCGCGACGAGCCGCAATCGGTGGCGCGCGCCGTCCTTGGCCGCAACGACGTCTACGGCACCCAGCGCATCGCCTATGTGCTTGACCTGACGAAGCCCGATGGCATGTTCATGGCGCGCGACTTCCTCGTTCGCGATGGCGACACCGTCTATGTGACCGAGGCGCCGATGGTTCAGTGGACCAAGACGCTCAACGTCATCCTTGCCCCGGTCAACCAGATCCGCACGACCGAACGCGGGTTCTGAGTTCATGCCCGAAACGACCAAGGCCGCCGGAGATTTCCGGCGGCTTTTCGTATTCAACGGCGGCTTCTTCTCGCGCCCGCGCATCCGCCGGATCCTGACGCTGTCCGGCTGGAAACCAACGCTGGGCCTGCCCGGTGCCGGGGATGTCGTCGGCGTCTGGGGAGCCAGCCCGACCGCATGGCGGGGCGAGGCCGTGGCCCACCGGCGCGGCGCGAGCCTGCTTCGGGTCGAGGATGCCTTCCTGCGCTCGATCCTGCCGGGGCGCGCGAAGGGGCCGGTCGCGCGGCGCGGACCGATCGGGTTGATCCTCGATCCGCTGGGCCTGCATTTCCGACCCGATGGCCCGTCGCTGATCGAAAGCCTGATCCCCTCGGCCGAGGCGCTGGCGCGCGAGGCGGAGGCAGAGGCCGCAATCGAGCGCCTGATCGCCGCGGATCTGTCGAAATACAACGCCCACCTGCCGGGTGAGGCCACGCCCCGGCCGGGCTATGTGCTGGTGATCGACCAGACCCGCGGCGACGCCTCGCTGCTCGGCGCGGGGCGGGCGGAGTTTCTCGCGATGCTCACCGCCGCTCGGGACGAGAATCCCGGTCGTCCCATCCTGATCCGCAGCCATCCCGAGACCGCCTCGGGCCTGCGACCGGGCCATTTCGAAAGGGCAGACCTGCGCGACGGAGACGATTTCTGCGACGCGCCCGTCTCGCCCTGGGCGCTGATCCAAGGGGCCGAGGCTGTCTATGCCATGTCCTCGCAGATGGGCTATGAGGCGCTGCTCGCCGGGCATCGCCCCCGCATCTTCGGCCGCCCCTTCTATGCGGGATGGGGGCTGACCGCGGACGAGCATCGTGTCAATCGCGGCGGACCCGCGACCCGCGCGCGGCTTTTCGCGGCAAGCCATCTCCTCGCCCCGGTCTGGTATGATCCCTGTGGCGACCGGCTGACGGATTTCGAAGGAGCGCTGCGCCAGATCGAGGCCGAAGCCCGCGCTTGGCGGCAGGACCACGCGGGCCATCTGGCCTATGGCATGCGGCTCTGGAAACGGCCCTTTATCAGCCGCGCCTTTGGGGGTGGCAAGGGCGTACGCTTCACCTCGCGCCCCGGCCCTGAAGTCACCCTCGCCTGGGCGGGCAAGGCAGCGGCGGTCCCGCAGGCGATCCGGGTCGAGGACGGCTTCATCCGCTCGCGCGGGCTCGGGGCGGCGCTGGTTCCGCCGCTGTCGCTGGTGGCCGATGACCTCGGCATTTATTACGACCCGCGCCGGGAAAGCCGCTTCGAGCGGCTGATGGGCGACCCGCTGCCGCCCATGGGGACAGAACGCGCCCGGGCGCTCGGGCAGGCGCTGGTTGCGGCGGGGGTGACGAAATACAACCTTTCGGGCGCGCTGCCCGACCTGCCGCCGGGCCATCGCATCCTCGTGCCGGGACAGGTCGAGGATGACGCCTCGGTCCTGCATGGCGGTGGGGCCGAGCGCACGAACCTCGCCTTGTTGGAGCGCGTGCGGGCCGAGAACCCGGAGGCGGTGCTGATCTACAAACCCCATCCCGATGTCGAGGCCGGGCTGCGCCCTGGCGCCATCCCCGAGGGGGATCTGGCCCGGCTGGCCGACGTGGTCGCGCGCGAGGCCAGCGCCGCCCTGCTGATGGCCGAGGTCGACGCGCTTTGGACCATCACCTCGACCATGGGGTTCGAGGCGCTGATGCGGGGCCTGCCGGTGACGACCCTGGGCGCCCCCTTCTATGCCGGCTGGGGTCTGACCCGCGATCTGGGTCCGGTGCCCGCCCGTCGCGGCCTGACGGTCACGGCCGAGCATCTGATCCACACCGCGCTCATCGCCTATCCGCGCTATTTCGATCCGGTGAGCAAGCTGCCCTGCCCGCCCGAGATCGCGCTGGAACGCCTCTCCGGCCCCTCAAGCGCGCTTGCGGGCGGTCCCGCCTTGCGTCTGCTCGCCAAGACGCAGGGGGTGTTCAGCAGCTATGCCTGGCTCTGGCGGCGCTAGTCGCGCAGCCAGCGATGCATGATGTCGGGGCCGATGCGGCGCAACTCGACCAGTCGAAAGCGCGGCGCCTCGGCCATGCGGGCCAGACCAAGCTCTCCGATCGCGGGCCGGCCATCCGCGCCAAGGACCACCCCGGCGGAATAGCCGACAAGCTGATCGACGACGCCCGCGCCGAGCAGGCTTGCCGCAAGCACGCCCCCGCCTTCGCAAAGCACGCGCGTCAACCCGCGCGAGCCGAGCTGCGCCATGATCACGCCCGGCTCGCCCGAGGCCTGCCAGAGCGGGCCGTGATCCGGCCCTTCCTCGGGCAGATCGGGCAGGTCTCCGGCCGAGACGACGATCCTGACCGGCTGGCGCGTGCAACCCATGCCGCGGACGTTCAGGGCCGGGCGGTCCGCGCGGGCGGTACCGCCGCCGACCATCACGGCATCATGGCTCATCCGCAGGGCGTGGACATGGCGGCGCGCCGCCGGTCCGGTGATCCACTGGCTCTCGCCCGAGGCGGTGGCGATGCGCCCGTCAAAGCTGGTGGCCAGCTTCAGTGTCAGCATCGGCCGGCCAAGGGTCATCCGGGTCAGGAAGCCGCGCTGCTGCTCGCGTGCCTCGGCGGCGCGGATGCCCTCGACAACCTCGATCCCCGCCTCACGCAAAAGCGCGATGCCGCGGCCCGAGACGCGCGGGTCGGGATCGGTGATGGGCGTCACGACGCGGCGGATCCCGGCGCGGATCAGCGCCGCTGCGCAGGGCGGCGTGCGGCCGTGATGGGCGCAAGGCTCCAGCGTGACATAGGCGGTCGCGCCCTGCGCGGCCTCGCCCGCCTGGATCAGGGCATGAACCTCGGCATGGGGGCGGCCGCCCGGCTGGGTCCAGCCGCGCCCGAGGACGCGGCCATCCTTGACGATCACGCAACCGACGGCGGGATTGGGCCAGGTATTTCCAAGACCACGCCGGGCCAGACCCAGCGCGTGATCCATATGGCGAAGGTCGTTCACTCTTCGGCGTGGCCCGGCCGCAGTTCCGACACGAACTTGTCGAAATCATCCGCCGCCTGGAAGTTCTTGTAGACGCTCGCGAAGCGGACATAGGAGACGGTGTCGATACGCGCCAGCGTCTCCATCACGATCTCGCCGATGACCTTCGAGGGCACGTCGGTATCGCCAAGGCTCTCCAGCCGGCGCACGATGCCCGAGATCATCTGGTCGATCCGCTCGGGGTCGATCGGGCGCTTCTGCATGGCGATCCGAATCGAACGTTCAAGCTTCGCGCGGTCGAAATCCTCGCGCCGGCCGCTGGACTTGACCACGATCAGGTCACGCAACTGCACCCGCTCATATGTGGTGAAGCGACCGCCGCAGGCCGGGCAGAACCGGCGGCGGCGTATCGCGACATTGTCTTCCGCAGGACGCGAGTCCTTGACCTGGGTGTCCACATTTCCACAGAACGGACAGCGCATCCCTTGACCCCCGATTGCCACGAACCTCAGCCAGTATAGGCAACACCAAATGCCTTGGGTAGTGTCCAGTTGACTGCCACTAGATAAGCCACAGGCAAAGATCGTCGGCGCGGCCAGCCTACACGTATAACGTGCGCAGCGTCAGATCGGGTTCTGCTTATCTGTATCTCGACAGGGCGCGTTTGGGTGTGCAACATGCCCGCGTCGGCAAGCAGGAGGCGCCGACCAACACGGAGGAACTCATGAACAATAACAGCAAATTCGACCGGCGCGGCTTTCTGACGCGCGCGGCCGTGGGCGGTGCGACCGCAGCGGCCGGCGCCACCCTTGCCGCTCCCGCGATTGCGCAGGAAATGCCCGAAGTGAAGTGGCGCCTGACCTCGGCCTTCCCGAAGTCGCTCGACACGATCTATGGCGGGGCCGAGGTCATGTCGAAATACCTGTCCGAAGCCACCGGCGGAAAGTTCCAGCTTCAGGTTTTCGCCGCGGGCGAGATCGTCCCCGGCCTGCAGGCGCAGGATGCCGCGACCGACGGCACCGTCGAGGCCTGCCACACCGTCGCCTATTACAGCTGGGGCAAGGATCCGACCTTCGCGCTTGGCGCAGCGGTTCCC
Source organism: Paracoccus sp. (in: a-proteobacteria) (assembly GCF_035556475.1). Lineage (GTDB taxonomy): Bacteria > Pseudomonadota > Alphaproteobacteria > Rhodobacterales > Rhodobacteraceae > Paracoccus. The sequence continues at coordinate 12,912 of NZ_DATMFA010000051.1, forward strand.
TTCGCCATGTCGGCACGTGCGCATAACGCCTGGCAATACCATGGCGGCGGGATCGACCTGTTCAACGAGTTCCTGGCGACGCATAACCTGTTCGGCCTGCCCGGCGGCAATACCGGCGTGCAGATGGGCGGCTGGTTCCGCAAGGAAATCAAGACCGTCGAGGATCTGAAGGGCCTCAAGATGCGCGTCGGCGGCTTTGCCGGCAAGGTGCTGGAGCGTCTGGGCCTTGTCCCGCAGCAGATCGCGGGTGGCGACATCTATCCGGCGCTGGAAAAGGGCACGATCGACGCTTCGGAATGGGTCGGGCCCTATGACGACCAGAAGCTGGGCTTCTACAAGGTCGCGCCCTATTACTACTATCCCGGCTGGTGGGAAGGCGGCCCGACCGTCCACTTCATGTTCAACAAGGCGAAATACGAAGAGCTGCCCGACAACTACAAGTCGCTGCTGCACACCGCCGCGCAAGCCACCGATGCGGACATGCTGCAGAAATACGACCACCTGAACCCGATCGCGCTGAAGGAACTCGTCGCCGCGGGCGCGCAGCTTCGTCCCTTCAGCCAGGAGATTTTGGACGCCTGCTACAAGGCCTCGAACGAGGTTTATGCCGAACTGGAAGCCTCGAACCCCGCCTTCAAGAAGATCTGGGACTCGATCAAGGAATCCCGCGCGAACTGGTATCTCTACAACCAGACCGCGGAATATACCTATGACACGTTCATGATGATCCAGCAGCGCAACGGCACGCTCTGATCCTCTGAGACCAAAGACCTGACGCCGCCGGAGCCTTGCGTTCCGGCGGCGTTTTCATGTCGCGCCGAAGCCATGCTGCGGCAAAAGGAAAGGCGGCCCGAGGGCCGCCTTTCTGCGTTCAGTTGGTCGCCGGAGCGGTCAATCCGGGCGGCGGTCCGCCCAGTGGGTCGAGGCCGCCCGAGGCTGGGGCTGGCGATCCGGCAGGCGCGGCCGGTTCCGCCGGGGTCGTGCCCGGCTGGGCCGGAGCCGGGGCGGGTGCGCCGAAATTCGGCACTCCGCCGAGGCCCCCAAGCCCACCATCCGCCGGGGCGTCCGACGGCCCGCCGAAGGGATTGCCGAGGCCGCCGCCAAGACCGCCCAGACCGTTGCCCGCAGGGATCTCGATCTTGACGTTCGAGGTGTCGATGGGCGGTCCCTTGTAATGCATGACCAGTCCGGGGAAGGCCATGACGATACCGACCATCACCATCTGGATGCAGACATAGGGCACCGCGCCCCAATAGATCTGCCCTGTCGTCACCGGCTCCATCATCTTGCCGGTCACCTTGTCCTTATACGGCTCCTTCGGGGCGACCGAACGCAGGAAGAACAGCGAGAATCCGAAGGGCGGGTGCATGAAGCTAGTCTGCATGTTCACGCCCAGAAGGACGCCGAACCAGATCAGGTCGATCCCCATCGCCTCGGCCGCCGGGGCCAGCAGCGGGACGATGATGAAGGCCAGCTCGAAGAAGTCGAGGAAGAAGGCCAGTAGGAAGACCAGCACCGACACCGCGATCAGGAAGCCGTATTCGCCCCCCGGCAGCGAGGTCAGCAGATGCTCGACCCAGATATGCCCGTTCACGCCGTAGAAGGTCAGCGAGAAGACCCGAGCGCCGATCAGGATGAACATGACGAAGGCCGAGAGCCGGGTCGTCGCCAGCAGCGCCTGACGGATCACGTCATAGTTGAGACGCCCCTTGATCCCGGCGAGCAGCAGCGCACCGACCGCGCCCATGGCCCCGCCCTCGGTCGGGGTGGCGATGCCCAGGAAGATCGTGCCCAGCACCAGGAAGATCAGCGCTAGCGGCGGGATCAGCACGATGATGACCTGCTGCGCCAGACGCGACATCAGGTTGACCTTCAGCCCCTTGTCGAGCAGCGCCACCACATAGATGATGATGATCGCCAGCGCCGGCGCGAGGATGTCCGCATCCTTGCCATGGGTCGGATACATCCACTTGAAGGCGAAATAGCCGATCGCCCCGGTCGCCGCCAGCGCCGCAAAGAGCGAGGTCACGCCCGAGCCAAGCGTCCGCGCCTCCTTCGGCAGCGCGGGCAGCAGATGCGGGCGCATGATCGACATGACGAAGATGTAGACCATGTAGATCCCGGTCAGCACGAGGCCGGGGATCAACGCGCCCTTGTACATGTCGCCGACCGAGCGGCCAAGCTGGTCGGCCAGCACGATCAGCACCAGCGAGGGCGGGATGATCTGCGCCAGCGTCCCCGAGGCCGCGATGGTGCCGGAGGCGATGCGCCGGTCATAGCCATAGCGCAGCATGATCGGCAACGAGATCAGGCCCATCGCGATCACCGAGGCCGCGACGACGCCCGTGGTGGCGGCAAGCAGCGCGCCCACGATGATCACCGCATAGGCGAGGCCGCCGCGGATCGGGCCGAAAAGCTGGCCGACGGTGTCGAGCAGATCCTCGGCCATGCCGGATTTCTCCAGCACGATGCCCATGAATGTGAAGAATGGAATGGCAAGTAATGTCTCGTTCGACATCACCCCCCATAGCCGCTCGGGCATGGCGTTCAGCAGCGGCCAGCTGAGGTTGATCGTGCCGCCCGACAGCGGCGCCAGCTCGACCCCGATGACGAAGAACAGAAGGCCGTTCGCGGCAAGCGCGAAGGCCACCGGATAGCCGAAGAGCAGAAACAGGACCAGCGAGGCGAACATGATCGGCGCCATGTTCTGCGCGATGAGTTCCATCATTTGCGGGTTCCCTCGTCCGTGTCATCCAGCAGCGCGGCTTCCATGTCGCGCGCCATCGCCTCGCCCTCGAGCGCGGCGGCGGTGTGGTGGGACACGAAGGGGGTGGGATCGGGAATGATCCCGCGCATCACGGCGATCTTCTTGATGATCTCGGAGATGCCCTGGAAGAACAGCAGGATGAAACCCGCCAGCAGCATCGCCTTGGCGGGCCACAGAACCAATCCACCCGCATTGGTTGAAACCTCACCGCTGCGATAGCTCCGCATGACCCAGGGCCAGAGGTAGTAGATCATCAGCGTGACGAAGGGCATCAGGAAGAACACATGGCCGATCAGGTCGATCCAGTGCTGGCGGCGGCGCTTCCACATCCCATAGATGATGTCGATGCGGATATGCTCGTTTTCCTTCAGCGTGTAGGCGGCGGCGCCCAGAAAGGCGGCGCCATAGAGGTACCACTGCAATTCAAGCCATGAATTGGAGGAGGTGTTCAGCACCTTGCGGATGATGGCGTTGCCGGCGCTGACCAGCACCGCAACGAGGATGAGCCAGGTCACCGCCCGGCCAATCATGGTATTGACGCGGTCGATGCCGCGCGAAAGGCCCAAAAGGCCGCCCATTGTTGAAACCTCCCTGTTTTTTCGGCCGCCCCTCCTGAGCGCGGCCCGCCGGTCTGACCGGTCTATCCCTGTGATTTTCGTATGAAGGATGGCTGAAAGCCGGTCAAGCGGCGCGCGCGGAAGTCAGAATGAGCAGCGTAAGTAACGTTGCGCACTCGCCCGTCTGTTGCATCGCGCCAAGCACGTCTCCGGTCTGTCCGCCGAGCCTGAGCTGCGCGCCGCGGCCCAGCAGGAATTGCGCGACTGCACACGCTAGGATTGCAGCGATTGCTGCGAAAACCGAGAGTGTTCCGTCAAGGATCAGCGGGGCGACCACCGCCGCCGCAAGCGCCCAGCCCCAGCCGGCTGCCGCAAGCGAGGCGCGTCCGGCCGCCCTGCCCAGCCCGTCGGGCCGTGCCGGATCCATCACAGCCATCGCCATTCCCATCCCCGCGCGCGAGAGGCTGGCAGCCACTGCCAGCGCCCCGGCAGCGACCCATGGGCTGATCCGCGCCAGCTCTGCCAGCGACGCGATTCGCAGCCCCGTCACCAGCAGCAGGGCCAGAACCCCGTAGGAGCCGATGCGCGAGTCGCGCATGATCTCGAGCCGTCGCTCGCGCGTCGCGCCGCCGCAACCATCGGCATAGTCGGCCAGCCCGTCCTCATGCATGGAGCCGGTCAGCCAGACCATGACCCCGACCGCGAGGATGGCCGCGATTGAGGCGGGCAGCCCCGCAAGCAGCGGGAGCGAGGCCGGCAGGGCGAGCGCGAGCCCGGCCAGCGGAAAGGCCCAGACCGCGCTGGCCAGCTGCGGCACGGGCGGCCGCAGGAAGCGCCCCACGGGATAGCGGGTCAGCCAGATCAGCGCGGTCAGCGCCTCGGCCGCGCGCCTAGCCAATGCCCGCTTCGCCGAAGGTCGCCATGCCATTGTGGCATTCCAGCGCCGCACGCAGGATCAGCAGCGCGACGGCCGCGCCCGAGCCTTCGCCCAGCCGCATGTCGAGGGTGACGACCGGCTGTTTCTTGATCACCGCGACCAGCCGGCGATGTCCCGGCTCGGCGCTTTCATGGCCGAGCAGGCAATGGTCCAGCGCCTCGGGATCGTTGACCAGCAGGACGCCCGCCGCGGCCGAGCAGATGAAACCGTCGAGGATCACCGGGATCCCAAGCTCGCGCGCACGGATCACCGCGCCGCAGATCGCCGCCTGCTCGCGCCCGCCATAGGAGCCGAGGATCGAGGCCGCGGTCGCCGCGCCCTTGTGACGCTTCAGCCCCGCATTCACCGCGTTGATCTTGCGGGCCATGATGTCGTCATCGGCGCCGGTGCCCGGCCCCACCCAATCCTCGGCACTGCCCCCGAAGGTCGCGGCGGCCAGCGCGGCGGCGACGGTCGAATTGCCGATGCCCATCTCGCCCAGCAGGATCACGTCGGCTTCGGGATCGACGGCGTTCTTGCCGGTCTGGATCGCGGCGACCAGATCGGGAACCTCCATCGCCATGCCTTGGGTGAAATCCTCGGTCGGGCGGTCCAGATCGAGGGCGATGACCGACAGATCGGCCCCGGCCAGACGGCAAAGCTGGTTGATCGCCGCCCCGCCATTGCGGAAATTCTCGACCATCTGGGCAGTCACTTCGACCGGGAACGGGTTCACGCCCTGCGCGGTCACGCCGTGGTTTCCGGCAAAGACCAATGCCTGCGCCCGGTCGATGCGCGGCCGCTCGCGCCCCTGCCAGCCTGCCATGAAGACCGCAAGCTCCTCCAACCGGCCGAGCGAACCGGGGGGCTTCGTCAGCTCCGCCTGTCGGGCACGGGCTGCGGCTGCGGCTGAATCGTCGAATTGCTTCAAGGGGTTCCTCGCTCGGGTTTGAGGCGCAGGGGAAGGCCGCTGACGGCCATCCAGACTTCATCAGCGATAGCGGCCACGGCCTGATTCATCCAGCCGTGTTCGTCCCGAAATCGCCGCGCCAGCGCGTTTTCCGGCACGATGCCAAGGCCCAGCTCGTTCGTGACCAGCACCACCGGCCCGCGCTGGGATCGCAACTCGGCGCAAAGCGCCCCGACCTGCGGCGCGGGATCGCCCGCCATCATCGCGTTCGACAGCCAGAGCGTCAGGCAATCGACCAGCCGCAGGGATTGCCCGTCGTCGCTGTCCCGCAGGGCGCGGGTCAGTTCCAGCGGCTCCTCGATCGTGGTCCAGCCCGCGCCGCGCCTTTCGCGGTGCCGCTCGATACGCTGCGTCATTTCCGCGTCCCCGGCCTCGGCCGTGGCGAGATAGAAGCGTTCGCCCGAAAACCGCGAAGCCATTGATTCCGCCAGTCCGGACTTGCCCGAACGTGCGCCACCAGTCACCATGATGATGCGTGCGATCCTCTGCATGATCGCGTTCTTTCACAAGCGAGCCTGCATGGAAAGTCCGCACACACCCTTGCCGCCTGACAGATTTCGCGCGAATCTCACCGCTCGCGCGCGGGAGAGAACCCGCCCCGCGACACAAAACAACTACAGAGAGGTGCCCCGATGACACGCCTGTTCCTGACCACGGCCCTGACCGTCGGTCTGGCCCTGCCCGCCTTTGCGGTCCAGCCAGCGGCCGGCGAGAAGCTTGCCGAGAACCAGAGCTATACGTTCTGGCTGCTTGACGCGATCAAGACCTCGGACCCCCACAAGAACACGGATGTCGAGGGCTCGGACATCATCCGCCAGCTTTTCGAGGGGCTTCTCAACGAAGATGCCAAGGGCGCGCCGATCGCGGGTGTCGCGACCTCGTTCGATGTCTCGGACGACAAGCTGACCTATACGTTCCACCTGCGCCCCGAGGCGAAATGGTCGAATGGCGATCCGGTGACGGCGGGCGATTTCGTCTATAGCTGGCAGCGGCTCGCAAACCCCGATACCGCCTCGGAATACGCGTGGTTCATGGAGCTGATGAACGTCGAGAACGCCACCGCCGTCGTCAAGGGCGAGAAGAAGCCCGAGGAGCTGGGCGTCAAGGCGCTGGACGATCACACGCTGGAAGTGAAGCTGACCACGCCGACGCCTTATTTCCCCAAGATGGTGACCCATGCCTCGACCTTCCCGGTCAACCAGAAGGTCGTCGAGGCCGAGGGCGACAACTGGACCCAGCCCGGCAAGCTGGTCGGGAACGGCGCCTATGTCCTGAAAAGCCACGATCTGGGCGTGCAGATCAGCATGGACAAGAATCCGAACTACTGGGACGCCGCCAATGTGGTGATGGAGCATATCAAGGGCCTGACGGTCAACGACAACAACGTCGCCCTGACCCGTTTCCAGGCCGGAGAGCTTGACCGCGTGCAGATCCCGGCCGGGCAATATCCGCGCCTGAAGGAAGAGTTCCCCGATCAGGCAATTTCCATCCCCTATTCATGCACTTACGCCTATCTCTTCAACCTGCGCGATAACGGCCCCGAGGCGCTGAAGGATGTGCGCGTCCGCAAGGCGCTGTCCTATGCGATGCAGCGCGACGTGGTGGTGAACCAGATCCTTCAGGGCGGCCAGAAGCCTGCCTATAACTGGACCCATTGGGCGATCGAGGGCTTCAAGATGCCCGAGATCGACTATGCCTCCTTCAGCCAGGCCGAGCGTCTCGAAAAGGCCAAGGCGCTGCTGGCCGAGGCCGGTTATGGCCCCGACAAGCCGCTGAAGGTGACGCTGCAATACAATACCGACGAGAACCACAAGAAGATCGCCGTCGCGGCCCAGCAATTCTTCAAGCAGCTGGGCGTTCAGGTCGAGCTGAACAACGTCGAATGGAAGGTCCATACCGACCGCCTGCAATCGGGCGATTTCCAGATGGCGCGCTATGCCTGGTGCGCGGACTATAACGAGGCCTCGACCTTCCTCGACTATTTCCGCAGCACCGGCATGAACTATGGCAAGTATTCGAATGCCGAGTTCGACAAGCTGATGGACGAATCCAAGGCATCCGACGATCCGAACGCGCAATATACCGCGGCCGAGAAGATCCTGGCCGAGGACATGCCGCTGATCCCGATCTATCAATATGCCAAGGTCGACATGATCCGCGACGACATCAAGGGACTGCCGACCGAGAACGTGATGAACGACTGGTATGCGAAGGACATCTACCGCATCCAGAAGTGATCAACTGGCGGCGGTCCCTTTTGCGGGGCCGCCACGCCGCTGCCGTCCGGCACCTAGTTCGGGAACCTGTACGTGTTCGGTTACATCCTCCGGCGACTTGCCGTCGCCATCCCGACGCTGCTTTTGCTGATCGTCGTCTCTTTCCTGCTGATGCATGCTGCCCCCGGTGGCCCCTTCACGCAGGAACGCGCCCTGCCACCGCAGGTGCTGGCCAATCTCAATGCGAAATATGGGCTGGATGATCCGCTGTGGTTGCAGATCGTCCATTACGTCTGGGGCATCGTCGCGCATTTCGATTTCGGCCCCAGCTTCGTCTATCCCGACCGCTCGGTGAACCAGATCATCGCGGCGGGCTTTCCGGTCACGCTGACCTATGGCGCGCTCTCCTTTGCCGCCGCGGTCATTTTCGGCGTCTCGCTGGGGGTCACGGCGGCGATCCGGCAGAACTCATGGATCGACTATCTCGCCGTCGGCACCTCGATCGGGGCGCAGGTTCTGCCGAACTTTGTGATGGCGCCAATCCTCGTCCTGATCTTCACGCTCTGGCTTGGCTGGCTGCCCGGCGGCGGCTGGGGCGGGCCGATCTATTGGATCATGCCGGTCATCGCGCTTTCGACCAGCTTCATGGCCTCGATCGCCCGGATCACCCGCTCTTCGATGCTCGAGGTGCTGGGCTCGAACCATATCCGCACCGCACGCGCCAAGGGCCTGCCCGAGCGCAAGGTGATCCTGCGCCATGCGCTGAAGCCCGCGATGCTGCCCGTCATCTCCTATCTGGGACCGGCATTCGTCACGATGATCACCGGATCGGTGGTGGTGGATATGTATTTCTCGACCGGCGGTATCGGGCGCAGTTTCGTCGATTCCGCATTAAATCGTGATTATGCGGTCATGATGGGGATCACGATCCTCGTCGGCGCGCTGACCATCCTCTTCAGCCTCGTTGTCGACGTGCTTTACGCATGGATCGACCCGAAGATCAGGTATTGATCCATGATCGACACGCAACAGATGCACTCCCTCGCCGCGCGCATGGCCGAGGCCGAGGTCAGGGGCCGCAGCCCATGGGCCGATGCGCGCCGCCGCTTTCGCCGCAACAAGGCGGCCATGATCAGCCTCGCCGTCCTGATCCTCGTCGTCGCCTTCGCGCTTTTCGGCAATCACCTCGCCGCATGGTCGAACGAGGAAATGGATTTCTCGGTCATGGGACAGGCCGCGCAGCTTGGCGCGCCGAGCTGGGCCAATGGGCATTACTTCGGGACCGATGATCTGGGCCGAGACCTGTTCTCGCGCACGGTGCAGGGCACGCAGGTCTCGCTGATGGTCGGGCTGATCGGCGCCGGGATCGCGGTGATCGTCGGCACGCTCTATGGCGCGACGGCGGGCTATGTCGGGGGTCGGACGGATGCGGTGATGATGCGGCTTGTCGATATCCTCCTCGCCATTCCCTATATGTTCGTGCTGATCCTGCTTCTGGTGATCTTCGGCCGCTCGATGTCGATGCTGTTTCTGGGGATCGGGCTCATCTCGTGGCTGGAAATGTCACGAATCGTTCGCGGCCAGACACTTAGCCTCAAGAACCGAGAATTTATCGAGGCGGCGCGGGCCACCGGCGTTCCGGGGTGGAAGATCATCATCCGCCATGTCGTCCCGAACCTTCTGGGCGTGGTCGCGGTCTATGCGACGCTCCTGGTGCCGCTGATGATCCTGTCGGAAAGCTTCATCAGCTTCCTCGGCCTCGGCGTGCAGGAGCCTTTGACCTCATGGGGGGCGCTGATCTCCGAGGGCGCGGGCACGATGAATTACGGCACGCTCTGGCAACTCGCCTTCCCGCTTTTTTTCTTCTGCATCACGCTTTTCGCCTTCTTCTTCGTCGGCGACGGGTTGCGCGATGCGCTGGACCCGAAGGATCGCTAGGATGAGTCTTCTTGAAATCCGCGACCTGAATGTGCGCTTCGCCACCACGGATGGAGAGGTTTCGGCCGTCAACGGCATCAACCTCGACGTGGGCCGCGGCCGGACACTGGGGATCGTCGGCGAATCCGGTTCGGGCAAATCGCAGCTCGCCTTCTCGATCATGGGGCTGCTGGCGCGGAACGGCCGCGCCTCCGGCTCGGTCCGCTTCGACGGGACCGAGATCCTGAACGCCCCGCCCGCCGTCCTGAACCGGATCCGGGCCGATCGCATTGCGATGATCTTTCAGGATCCGATGACCAGCCTGAACCCCTATATGCGCGTCTCGGACCAGATGGCCGAGGTTCTGACGCTGCACAAGGGCCTGAGCAAGCGCGAGGCGGTGGCGGAATCCGTGCGTATGCTGGACGCGGTGAAGATCCCGGACGCCAAGGGTCGCATCCGCCTTTACCCGCATGAGTTTTCGGGCGGGATGCGCCAGCGGGTGATGATTGCGATGGCGCTGCTCTGCCGGCCTGACCTCTTGATCGCGGATGAGCCGACGACGGCGCTGGATGTGACGGTGCAGGCCCAGATCATGGAGCTTCTGGCCGACCTGCAGCGCGAATTCGGCATGGCGCTGATCCTGATCACCCATGACCTCGGCGTCGTTGCGGGGTCTTGCGAGCGGGTGATGGTCATGTATGGCGGCAGGGTGATGGAGCGCGCGCCGGTCGATCCGCTTTTCGCCGATCCCGCCCATCCCTATACCCAAGGCCTGCTGGCGGCGATCCCGCGGGTGGACCAGAAGGGCGACAAGCTCTTAGCCATTCCGGGCAGCCCGCCCAACATGACCCATCCGCCGGCGGGCTGTCCCTTTGCGCCGCGCTGCGCCTATGTGATGCCGGTCTGCCAGCAGATCATGCCGCCGCTGGAGGATTTCGCCCCCGGACGCGAGCGTGCCTGCCACGCTGCGCTCGCCACGATCCGCGCCGGCCATGCGCCGCAACCCGATCTGCCCGAACCCGCCGCCCTGCCAGATGAGGCCCCGCCCGAGGCGGATGGCCTGATCCCGGCGGGTGCCGTGGCCGGAACCGGCCTCGCCGCCTCCGAGCAGGAGCCGTCCAATGACCGCTAGACCGCTGATCTCGGCGCGCGAGCTGCGCGTCACCTTCGAGGTTCCCACCGCCGGCGCCATGCCCTGGACCCCGCCGCGTCATCTTCAAGCCGTGGCCGGGGTGGATTTCGACCTGATGCCAGGGGAAACGCTGGGTATCGTCGGGGAATCCGGCTCGGGCAAGTCGACGCTTGCCCGCGCATTGATCGGGCTGGTCCCCGCGACGGGCCGGGCGATCTGGCAGGACGGTCAGGATCTGATCGGCCTGTCTCCACGCCGGATGCTGAAATACCGCAGCGAGATCCAGATGGTGTTTCAGGATCCGCTGGCCAGCCTCAATCCCCGCATGACCGTCGGCCAGATCATCGCCGAGCCGCTGACCACCCATCACAAAGGCCTCGGCCGGGACGAGGTCAAGCGCCGCGTCAAGGACATGATGGACCGGGTGGGCCTGCTGCCGAACCAGATCAACCGCTATCCGCATGAGTTCTCGGGCGGCCAGTGCCAGCGCATCGGCATCGCCCGCGCGCTGATCGTACAGCCCAAGCTGGTGATCTGCGACGAGCCAGTTTCGGCACTGGACGTGTCGATTCAGGCGCAGGTGATCAACCTCCTCGCCGATCTTCAGCGCGACCTGGGGCTGGCGTTGATCTTCATTGCGCATGACCTCTCGGTCGTGAAGCATATCTCGGACCGGGTGCTGGTCATGTATCTGGGCCGGGTAATGGAGCTTGCGCGGGCCGAGGCGCTTTATGCCCAACCCCAGCATCCCTATACCCAGGCGCTGCTCTCGGCCGTTCCGATCCCTGATCCGCAGTTGGAGCGGCAAAAGCGGATGATCCCCTTGAGGGGCGAGCTTCCTTCGCCCATGAACCCGCCTTCGGGCTGCGTGTTCAGGACGCGCTGCCCGCGCGCACAACCGCTCTGCACCAGCGAGCGGCCGGCGCTTTGCGGGGACGACCACCTGACCGCCTGTCATTTTCCCGGTCCGCTTCTGGCCGAGGAAATGGCGCGAACCGCCTGATACGGAAATAAAAATGCCCCGGCGCGAAGCCGGGGCGAGGTTGACCCGCCTGCGTTTCAGGCTGCGCCCAGCAGGCGGGCCATCTCGTCGCGCAATTCGGCCAGCTCGAAGGGCTTGGCAATGAAGCCATCCGCGCCGAGTTCCAGCCCGCGCCTGCGCTCGACCACCGAGCCTCGGGCGGTCATCAGCAGCACCCGGACGTCGCGAAGGGTCGGATCGGCCCGCATCGCCTCAATGATCTCGTAGCCCGAGATATCGGGCAGCATCACATCGAGCAGCACCAGATCGGGACGGTCGCCGCGCATCTCGGCCAGCGCGCCCGCCCCGACCGCCAGCCGCCGGTGCTTGTGGCCCGCGCGCGTCAGCAGGAATTCCAGAGCGAGGGCGATATTGTCCTCGTCCTCGACGATCAGAATATTTGCCATCATCCGGCCCGGTTACAAGAAAACCGGGCCCGCGCGAACGGGCCCGGCATGGACCTGTCAGTCGTCCTTGAAAATGTCCTTCTTATGCGTGCCGCCCGGGACAAAGATCGCCCCGATGATCACGGTCGCGCCGGCTACGATGATCGCATACCAGAGGCCCGCATAGATATTGCCCGACTGCGCCGAGATGGCGAAGGCGGTCGCCGGCAGCAGCCCCCCGAACCAGCCGTTGCCGATGTGATAGGGCAGCGACAGGCCGGAATAGCGGATACGGGTCGGGAACAGTTCGACCAGCATGGCCGCGATCGGGCCGTAAACCATCGTCACGAGGATGATCAGATAGGTCAGGATCAGCACCACCGACAGCTTCTGCATGGTGAAGATGTCGAAGAAGTGGTTGGCCTTGGCGACGGTGGTATTGGCCTCGGGCGTCAGGGGATAGCCGGCCGCACCCAATGCGTCGTTCACCGATTTTTCAAAGGTGGACTTGGCGGCGGCAAGGTCGGCTCCGGTCAGAGCGGCCGCGTCATAGGACGGGATCACCGTGTCGCCGATCTTGACCTCGGCAACCGAACCCGCGGGGCCCGCCACGCTCTCATAGTTCACCGAGGACTTGGCAAGCATCGCCTTGGCGATGTCGCAGGAGGAGGTGAACTTGGCCGTCCCGGTCGGGTTGAACTGGAACGAGCAGGTGTCGGGATCCGCCGTCACGCTCACCGAGGTCATCTGCGCGGCGGCGAGCGCCGGGTTCGCAGTCTTGGTCAGGATGTGGAAGACCGGGAAATAGGTGATCACGGCTAGAAGGCAGCCGCCCAGGATGATCGGCTTGCGCCCGATCTTGTCCGAGAGCGAGCCGAAGAACAGGAAACCCCCGGTGCCAAGGATCAGCGACCAGGCGACGAAGACGTTCGACGAGAAACTGTCGACCTTGACCACGTTCTGGATGAAGAACAGCGCGTAGAACTGTCCCGAATACCAGACCACGGCCTGACCGGCGGTCAGACCCAGCAGCGCGATCAGGGCGATCTTGCCGTTCTTCCAGGTGCCGAAGGCCTCTTTCAGCGGCGCTTTCGACTGCGCGCCCTCTTCCTTCATCTTCTTGAAGGCCGGGCTTTCGTTCATCTGCAGGCGGATATAGAGCGAGATCGCCAGCAGGAAGATCGAGCCGAGGAACGGAATCCGCCAGCCCCAGAGATCGAAGGCCTTGATCATCTTGGGCGTGCCGTCCGCGTTCATCACCGCCTGGCCCGCAGCATCAAGAACCGGGCTGGGATCCCAGTTTCCGTTGACATAGCTTTGAACCAGCAGGATCACGATCAGCGACAGCAGCAGGCCCAGCGTCGCCGTGGTCTGGATGAAGGCGGTGAAGTAGCCCCGCTGACCCTGCGGCGCATGTTCGGCCACATAGACCGCGGCACCGCCATATTCGCCGCCAAGCGCAAGCCCCTGAGCCATGCGCAACGCGATCAGGATGATCGGCGCGGCGACGCCCCAGCTGCCGTAACCCGGCAGCAGGCCGACCAGGAAGGTCGAGAGGCCCATGATCATGATCGTGGCGAGGAAGGTGTATTTTCGGCCGATCAGGTCGCCCATCGCGCCAAAGACCAGCGCACCGAAGGGGCGCACGATGAAGCCCGCCGCGAAGGCCAAGAGCGCAAAAACGTTGCGCGTCGCCTCGGGGAACGAGGTGAAATACTGCGCCCCAATGATCGCGGCGAGCGAGCCGTAGAGATAGAAGTCATACCATTCAAAGATCGTGCCCGCGGAGGAGGCAAGGATGACCTTCTTCTCCTCCGGGGTCATTGGGCGCGAGCGCGCGCTCGCAATTTCCGTCTGGTTATAAGCCATATGGCTCCTCCCTGTCGCCAGCCCTCGACTGGCTGTTGTTGGCCTGGACAGGTCCGCCCCCTGCGCGCGCGATGCCGCAAGGCTGACGAAGGGTCCTGCCCTCCTCGATGCTTGATGTCCGCCTTGGTGGCGGTGATATGTCGCCCGTGTCCGAAAACCTCCCTATCCGGGCACGGTCTTCCGCATCGGACGCGGCGCGCTGATGGCCCGCGTCGGCCGGCTTTCTGCCGGCGGTTGCACCGGGCCTCTGGACCCGGTGCAGTCTTGGATCAAGCCCGGTTCATCCGGTTCTCGATCAGGTCGTCGACCACGGCGGGTTCCGCCAGGGTCGAAATATCGCCAAGCGCGCCATAGTCGTTCTCGGCGATCTTGCGCAGGATGCGGCGCATGATTTTGCCCGAACGGGTCTTGGGCAGGCCGGGGGCCCATTGGATCAGGTCCGGTTTCGCGATCGGACCAATCTCGGTGCGGACCCAGGTTTCCAGCTCGCGCTTGAGGTCATCGCTGGGCGCGACCCCGTTCATCAGCGTGACATAGGCATAGATGCCCTGCCCCTTCAGATGGTGCGGATAGCCGACGACCGCCGCCTCGGCCACCTTCTCATGCGCGACGAGGGCGCTCTCGACCTCGGCCGTGCCCATGCGATGGCCCGAGACGTTGATCACGTCATCGACGCGCCCGGTGATCCAGTAATAGCCGTCCTCGTCCCGGCGGCAGCCGTCGCCGGTGAAGTAATAGCCGGGATATTGCTGGAAATACGTCTCCATGAAGCGCTGGTGATCGCCCCAGACGGTGCGCATCTGGCCCGGCCAGCTGTCGGCGATGGCCAGCACCCCCTCGACCCCGTTGCCCTTCAGCACCTCGCCGGTCTGGGGGTCCAAAACCTCGGGCTTGACGCCGAAGAAGGGCAGCGTCGCGGAACCGGGCTTCGCCTCGATCGCGCCGGGCAGCGAGGTGATCATGTGGCCCCCGGTCTCGGTCTGCCACCAGGTATCGACGATCGGGCAGCGGCCCTTGCCGACATGCTTGTCATACCAGACCCACGCCTCGGGGTTGATCGGCTCGCCCACAGTGCCCAGAAGGCGCAGGCTGGTCAGGTCATATTTGTCGACCCATTCCGGTCCCTGCCCCATCAGCGCGCGAATGGCGGTCGGCGCGGTGTAGAATTGCGTGACCTTGTGCTTTTCGCAGACCTGCCAGAAGCGGCTGGCATCGGGCCAGGTCGGCACCCCCTCGAACATCAGGGTGGTCGCGCCATTGGCCAGCGGGCCATAGACGATATAGCTGTGGCCGGTCACCCAGCCGACATCGGCGGTGCACCAGAAGACGTCGCCGTCGCGATAGTCGAACACGTATTGATGCGTCATCGCCGCAAAGGCGAGATAGCCGCCCGAGGTATGGACCACGCCCTTCGGCTTGCCGGTCGAGCCCGAGGTATAAAGGACGAACAGCGGATCCTCGGCATTCATCGGGCGGGGCGGGCATTCCGGGCTCACCTCCTCCATCAGCTTCAGCACGTCCACATCGCGGCCGTCGATCCAGGTCGTCTGGTCGCCGGTATGCTTGACGACAAGGCAGCGCACCCGGTCCGAGCAATGCAGCAGGGCCGCGTCGGTATTCGATTTCAGCGCCGTCCGCCTGCCGCCGCGCGGGGCGGTGTCGGCGGTGATGACCAGCTTCGCGCCGGAATCGTTGATCCGGTTCGCCAGCGCATCGGGCGAGAAGCCCGCGAAGACCACCGAATGGATCGCCCCGATCCGGGCGCAGGCCAGCATGGCGAAGGCCGCC
>NZ_DATMFA010000052.1:0-84358 GCF_035556475.1 Paracoccus sp. (in: a-proteobacteria)
GGCTGCGGCGGGCTGTCCGAGGCCATGAAGATCGCGGCCATCGCCTCGTTGCACGGGGTCCGCATCGTGCCCCATGTCTGGGGAACCGGCGTCCATATCGCCGCCGCCTTGCAATTCATGGCGGCGCAGACCCCCGACCCGGTGCGAGTGAACCCGGTCGAGCCGATCATGGAGTTCGACCGCACCCACAACCCCTTCCGCCAAGCAGTGCTGAAAACCCCGATCGAGGCAGTGGACGGCGTCGTCGCCATTCCCGACGCGCCGGGCCTCGGGATCGAGGTCGATCGCGACGCGCTGGCCGAATTCAGGATGCCTGACGCATGATCACCCGCAAGCTGACCGGGACACCACCGAAACAACCCTTTCCCAAGGGCACGGTGGACACGCAGATGCACATGTATCTGCCGGGCTATCCGGCTCTGCCCGGCGGGCCCGGATTGCCGCAGGAGCCGCTGCCCGATGCCGGGGCCTATCGGCAGGTGATGGGCTGGATGGGGATCGACCGCGTCATCATCACCCAGGGCAATGCGCATCAGCGCGACAATGGAAACCTGATCGCCTGTCTCGATGAGATGGGCGATTGTTCATTTGGCGTCGCCGTCATCGACGAGACGACCAGCGATGCCGAGATGGCGGCGCTGGCCGCGAAGCGCGTCGTCGGCGCGCGGATCATGGACCTTCCCGGCGGCGCGATGAACCTCGCCCATCTGGAGGCGGTGGACGACCGCGCCCATGCAGCGGGCTGGATGATGGCGGTGCAGTTCGACGGCTCGGACATCCTGACCCATCTGCCGCGGCTGATGGCCTTGAAATCGCGCTGGGTGCTTGACCATCACGGCAAGTTCTTCCGCGGTGCGACCGCCGACGCGGCCGAGATTGACGCGGTGCTGAAGCTGATTGATCGTGGCAATTGCTGGTTCAAGTTCGCCGGCGTCTATGAAAGCAGCAGGCAGGGCTGGCCCTATGCCGATATCGAGGGGTTGTCGCGCCGCATCGCGGCCCATGCCCCCGAACGTATCGTCTGGGGCACGAACTGGCCGCATAACGGCGTCTCGCGGGCGGAGGACTATCCCGACGAGGTCGAACTGGCAGAACTGGTGCTGGGCTGGCTGCCCGAGGGCGCGAGGGAGCGCGTCCTGGTGACCAACCCGGAGGAGCTTTACCGAATACCGCCCCTTTGAGGCGATAACGAAGCGGGCCGGAGGAAGGGCCCGCAAACAGGGAGGAAGACCAATGAAACTGACCCGCACATTGCTGATCTGCGGCACGATCCTTGCCACCGGAGCCGGGGCCGCCGCCGCGGCCGATTGCGAAGTGACGCTGCGCTCGTCCGACACGCATCCCGACGGCTATCCAACGGTCGAGGGCGTCAAGGCGATGGCCACCGAGGTCAAGGAAAAGACCGGGGGCCGCGTCTGCATCGAGGTGTTCCCCTCGTCCCAGCTTGGCGAGGAAAAGGATACGATCGAGCAGACCCAGTTCGGCGTGATCGACATGATCCGCGCAAGCTTCGGTTCCTTCAACGACATCGTGCCGGTAACGCAGACCGTCTCGCTGCCCTATCTCTACCGGTCGGAAGACCACATGCATAAAGTGCTGGACGGCCCGATCGGCGCGGATATCGCCAAGGAATTCGAGCCGCATGACCTGGTGCTGCTGGCCTATTACGACGGCGGCGCGCGCAGCTTCTACAACTCGCAGAAGGCGATCAAGACCGTCGACGACCTGAAGGGGATGAAATTCCGCGTCATGCAGAACGACGTTTTCGTGGACATGATGTCGGCGCTTGGCGCGAATGCGACGCCCATGCCCTATGGCGAGGTCTATTCCTCGATCCAGACCGGCGTTATCGACGGGGCCGAGAACAACTTCCCCAGCTTCGACAGCGCCGGCCATGCCGAGGTGGCGAAGTTCTTCACGCTCGACCAGCACCTGATGGTGCCCGAGCTGGTCGCGATCTCCAAGACCAGCTGGGAGAAGCTCAGCCCCGAGGATCAGGCGGTTCTGCGCGAGGCGGCCGTGAATTCGGCCACGCTGCAGCGCAAGCTCTGGGCCGATCAGGAGAAGGCCAGCGAGGAGAAGGTCGTCGCCGCGGGCGTCGAGGTCACGCGCGACGTCGACAAGACCGCCTTCATCGAGGCCATGGCCCCGGTCTACGAGAAATACGTGACCACGCCCGAGGCCAAGGAACTGGTCAAGCGCATCCAGGAAACCCAATGAGCCCATCGGCCCGCAGCATCACGCTGCGGGCCGTTTCGCTCCAACCCGTGACATGGGGGGAATAATGGGACAGGGAATTGCCGTATTGTCCCGGCTGAATGCCGTGCTGGCCAGGGCAAGCCTGTGGCTGGCCGGTTTCGGCCTGACCGCGATGACGGTCATCGTATTCGCGCAGGTCTTCATGCGCTACGTCATGAATGACAGCCTGCTTTGGGTCGAACCGGCCGCGATCCTGTTGATGAGCTGGTTCATCTTCCTGGGCTCGGCCGTCGGTGTGCACGAGAATTTTCACATGGGCTTCGACGTGCTGATGCATTTCCTGCCCCAGAGCTTCGGCACATGGCTGCGGCTGGCATCCGATCTGTCGGTGCTGGTCTTCGGGTTGGGCATGTCGGTCTATGGCTGGCAGCTGATGGCCAAGACCTGGGGCGCGACCCTGCCGGTGATCCGCTTGCCGGGCGGCATGAGTTACATGCCGCTGTTCGTGGGCGGGATCCTCATCACGCTGTTCGTGCTGGAACAGATCCTGCTGCGCCTGACCGGCAAGACGCTCGAGGCCGAGCTTGATGCCGAAGACGTGCTGATGACCGAGGCATGACATGGAATATCTGATCCTCTTCGGTGTCTTCACCATCCTCATGCTGATCGGCACGCCGATCGCCTTCTGCCTCGGGATTTCGAGCCTCGCGACGGTCGGCTATCTGGGCCTTCCGGCGCTGGTCGTCTTCCAGCGTGTCTCGGCCGGGATCTCGGTCTTCACGCTGATGGCCATTCCCTTCTTCATCTTCGCGGGCGACCTGATGGTCAGGGGCGGGATCGCGGCCAAGATCGTGGCTTTCGCCGGATCGCTCATCGGGCATGTCCGGGGCGGGCTCGGGCAGGTCAATATCGCGGCCTCGACGCTGTTCGGTGGCATCTCCGGCTCGGCCGTGGCCGAGGCGGCGGCGGTCGGCGGCATCATGATCCCGCAGATGAAGGCGCGGGGCTATGGCGCGGATTACGCGGTGAACGTCACCTCGATGGCGGCGCTGATCGCGTTGCTGCTGCCGCCGAGCCATAACATGATCATCTATTCGATCTCGGGCGGGGGGCGGATCTCGATCGCGGACCTGTTCACCGCGGGCATCATCCCGGGCCTTCTGCTGGCCGTGGCGCTGTCGATCACCGCCTATATCGTCGCCCGCAAGCGGGGCTATCCGACCGAGCCCTTCCCCGGCTTCGCCCGCGTCTTCCGCTTCCTGCTGGAATCGCTGCCGGGAATGCTGCTGATCGTGATCATCTTCGGCGGCGTGCGCTCGGGTGTCTTCACGGCGACGGAAAGCTCGTGCATCGCGGTGATCTATGCGCTTCTGGTAACGGCCTTCGTCTATCGCAGCCTGAGCTGGAGCGATTTCGTCCACGCGACCCAGCAGGCCGTGCGCACGACCGCGATGGTCCTTCTGATCATCGGCATGGCCGGGGCCTTCGGCTGGCTGATGGCCTATCTGCATGTCGCGCAGATCTCGCTCCAATGGATGCAGTCGATCTCGAACAACCCGTTCGTGATCCTCCTGATGATCAACATCGTGCTGCTGGTCCTTGGCACATTCATGGACATGTCGCCGCTGATCATCATCACGACGCCGATCTTCCTGCCGGTCGTCTCGGCCTTCGGGGTCGATCCGGTGCATTTCGGGGTGATCATGATCCTGAACCTCGGGATTGGCCTCAACACGCCGCCCCTGGGTCCGGTGCAGTTCGTCGCCGCAGCCGTCGCCCGCATCACCATATGGGAGGCGATGCGCAGCGTCTGGCCCTTCTATGCGGCCGGGCTGATCGTGCTGATGCTGGTGACCTATATCCCGGCCCTGTCGCTCTGGTTGCCCTCGGTCTTCCGGTGACCCGGAAAGGCCCGCCCCTCCGGCGGGCCTTTTCAATTCCCGGCGAGGTGTTCGGCCTGCTCCGGCTCATCGAGGCGCATCAGCCCGCCATGCCGGCTCTTCTCGATCCGGCGCATATGCTCGCGCGGGGAGAGGCCAAGCGTGCGCTTGAACATCCGCGAGAAGTAATAGGGGTCGGAATAGCCCACCTCCGCCGCCGTGGCCGAGACGCCAAGCCCGGATTCAAGATGGTGCATCGCCCTCTCCATCCGGCGGTATTCCTGATATTTGCGCGGCGTCCGCCCGACCCGGCGCTGGAACTCGCGCAGGAAATAGTCGCGGTTATAGGGCGCCGCATCGACCGCGCGCGCGGCGATGGCCGGATCGGTCGGATTGGCCGAGATCATCGTCGCGGCCTTCATCACCGCCAGATCCAGCGCATCCGCGCCCTCGGGCTGATAGGTCGCGCTGTCCCGCCAGCCAAGAAAGGCGTCCTCGATGAAGGCGATCAGCAGGACCATGAACAGGTGATGCTGGCCCAGCGTCACCGATTCCGGCGGTGCGCTCTGCCGGTAATGCCGGGCCATCGGCTCCAGCAGGCCCCAGCGCGACAGGTGCAGATGCGGGCGCAGCTCCATCTGGCCGATCAGGTCGTGCCGGCCGTAGATGTCGAGAGTGAAATGCTGCGCCACGCCGCGATAGGTCGCAGGCCCCTCGTTCCAGCCGCGAAAGCGCTGGCCGCGCCGGATCAGCATGGCGTCGCCCGGCGTCATCACCCGCGTCTCGCCGTCGATGTCATAGAGGCCACGCCCCTCGAGGCAGATGACGAGGTCGTCAACCGGGTTCACCTTGTCGATCGCCCAGGTCAGCGAATGCTCCATGCGGATCGCCGCGCGGGTCAGGGTCAGGGTCAGCGCCGAGGGAGGAATGGCGGCCAGAATGCCACCTTCGATTTCGTCCATCTTTTTTCCCTCCTTTGTCAATTCAATCTGCGGGCTGATTCCGGTTAAGTCACCCCCGAACAGACAGTCATCGACCGAATTCCGAAGGGGGGAACCGGGACAGCCATTGCCGCATCGCCAGGCGCGGGCGGCGGCTTTCAACCCGGTCTGGAGGTAACATTTGCACAATTCCGAAACTCGCAAACCTCGGCACGCCCGGACGGGAAGGGGCCGCGCATGAAATCGCAGCGCTTCCTGGGCCTTGCCTATCTGGCGCCCTATGTGATCGGGCTTCTGGTCTTTACCGCGATCCCGTTCATCGCCTCCTTCTATCTCAGCTTCACCAGATATGACCTGATGAGCGAGCCGCGCTGGGCCGGGCTCGCGAATTACCAAAAGCTTTTCACCCGCGACCGGACCTTCGAGAAGTCGCTATGGGTGACGCTGACCTATGTGCTGCTGACCGTCCCGCTGAAGCTCGCCTTCGCGCTTTTCATCGCGGCGATCCTGAACTATCGGCTGCGCTTCATCAATTTCTTCCGCACCGCCTTCTATGTGCCGTCGATCCTTGGCGGGTCCATCGCGATCGCGGTCCTCTGGCGCTACATGTTCGCGTCCGAGGGGCTGGTCAACATGGCGCTGGCCGTGGTGGGCCTTGGGCCGGTGGACTGGTTCGGCGATCCCGGCAACGCGCTTTTCACCATCACGCTGCTGCGCTGCTGGCAATTCGGATCGGCCATGGTGATCTTCCTCGCCGCGCTGCAATCCATCGACAAGTCGCTTTACGAGGCGGCGGCCATCGACGGGGCCAGCAAGACGCGGGTGTTCTTCTTGATCACGCTGCCGCTGCTGACGCCGGTGATCTTCTTCAACCTGATCATGCAGATGGTCCAGGCGTTTCAGGAGTTCAACGGCCCCTACATCATCACGCAGGGCGGGCCGCTGAAATCGACCTATCTGCTGCCGCTCTACATCTACGAGGAAGCCTTCAAGAAATTCAACATGGGCTATGCCTCGGCGATCGCATGGGTGCTGTTCGCCATCATCATGGTCCTGACCCTGATCGCCTTCTGGTCGTCGCGGAAGTGGGTCTATTACGCCGGCGACAAGAGGAGCTGAACCATGGACGCAAATGCAATGCTGGACATGGAGGCCTTCAACGAGGCGCAGGCGTCCCGGCGCGCGCGGCTGCGCACCGTCTCTGCCGCGATCCGCTACATCCTGCTTTTCGCGGTCGGGCTGGTCATGCTCTATCCGCTGATCTGGCTGATCGGGGCAAGCTTCAAGACCAATTCCGAGATCTTCTCGGGCGCGGGCTTCATCCCGCGCGAGCCGACGCTCGACGGCTATATCAAGGGCTGGCAGACCTCGACGCCCTATACCTTCGGGCATTTCTTCTGGAACTCGTTCCTGATCATCCTGCCCAAGACCATCGGCACGGCGATCAGCTGCACCATGGCCGCCTATGCCTTCGCGCGCTTCGATTTCCCGCTGAAGAAACTGCTGTTCGTGACCGTGATCGGGACGCTGCTGCTGCCGAACGTGGTGACGCGCATCCCGCAATACATCCTGTTCCGCGATCTGGGTTGGCTGGACAGCTACCTGCCGCTCTGGGTGCCGTCGGCCTTGGCGGGGGATGCGTTCTTCGTCTTCATGCTGGTGCAATTCCTGCGCTCGCTGCCCTCGGATATGGAGGAGGCGGCGCGGGTCGATGGCGCGAACAGCCTGCAGACGCTCATCTATATCGTGGTGCCGATGCTGGCCCCGGCGCTGATCTCGGTCTGCCTCTTCCAGTTCATGTGGACCATGAACGACTTCCTCGGGCCGCTGATCTACCTGTCCTCGGTGGACAAGTATCCGGTCAGCCTCGCGCTCAAGCTTTCAATCGACACAACCGAAGCCTTCGAGTGGAACCGCATCCTTGCCATGTCGGTCCTGACCATCGCGCCCGCGCTGATCATCTTCTTTGCCGCGCAGCGCTATTTCATCGAGGGCATTTCTTCAGGGGGGGTAAAGGGCTGATGGCACGCGTCCAGCTTCGCAACGTCGAAAAGGTCTATGGCGGCACCGTCAAGGCCGTCCACGGCATCAACCTCGACATCGAGGATGGCGAGTTCATGGTCCTTGTCGGCCCTTCGGGCTGCGCGAAATCGACCACGCTGCGCATGGTCGCCGGGCTTGAGGACATCACCGGGGGCGAGGTCATCATCGGCGGGCAGCGGGTGAACGACCTGCCGCCGGGCAAGCGCTCGATCGCGATGGTGTTCCAGAACTACGCGCTCTACCCGCATATGAAGGTGCGCGGGAACCTTGGTTTCGGGCTGAAGATCGCCGGCAAATCCAAGCCCGAGATCAATACCGCCATCGACGATGTGGCCCGCATCCTTGAAATCGAGCCGCTGCTCGACCGCCTGCCCAAGCAACTCTCCGGCGGTCAGGCGCAGCGGGTGGCGCTGGGGCGCGCGCTGATCAAGAAGCCGGGCGTGTTCCTGTTCGACGAGCCGCTCTCGAACCTCGACGCGAAGCTCCGCGCCTCGATGCGGGTCAGGATCACCGACCTGCACCGGCGGCTGAAGGCCGAGGGGCTGTCCTCGACCGTGATCTATGTCACCCATGACCAGACCGAGGCGATGACCATGGGCGACCGCATCTGCGTCATGCAGGCGGGCCGGATCATGCAGGTCGCCTCGCCGAAGGAGCTTTACAGCCACCCCGCCAACCTGTTCGTCGCGGGCTTCATCGGCAGCCCCGAGATGAACCTGATAGAGGGGAACCTTCAGGGCGGCACGTTCCGCATCGGCAGTCAGTGCCTGCCGCTGGGCGAGGAGGTGCTGTCGCGCCTTGCCGCGCAGCCCCGCGACGCCGTGCTGGGCATCCGCCCGCAACATCTGGTGCTGGCCCCGGACGGTCTTCGGGCGCGGCTGACCAATGCCGAGTTCATGGGGCATGAGGTCTATCTTCATGCCGAGGCCGAGGGGCAAAAGATCGTGGCCGTCGTCGGCGCCGCCGAGTTTGACCGCATGGGCGGGGCGGAGACCATCGGCCTGATGCCGCTGGCCGAGCATATCCACGTCTTCGACAAGGCGGATGGCAGCAATGTCTCGCTGCATCGTCAGAGCCTTGCCGCGTGACGAAATAAGCAGAGGAGGGGAAGAATGAAACTTGATCGTCTTGCGGCGGCCCTGACCGGGACGGCGCTGATCACCATGATGACGCTTCAGGCAGCGACGGCGGAGGAGCTGCGCATGTCCTGGTGGGGCGGCGAAAGCCGCCATGTCGCGACCCAGAAGGCGCTTGAGGCCTGCGGGGTCAAGCATGGCCACACCATCAAGGGCGAGTTCACCGGCTTTGACGGCTATCTGGAAAAGCTGACCACCCAGATGGCCGGCGGGACCGAGGCCGATATCGTGCAGGTCAACTGGCCGTGGCTGCCGCTTTTCTCGCGCGATGGCACCGGCTTTGCCGATCTCGGCAAGCTGCCCGGCCTCGACCTGACGCAATGGAGCGAGGCCGACCTCGCCTCCGGTTCGGTCGACGGGATCTTGCAGGGCATCTCGGTCTCGACCACCGGCCGGGCGTTTTTCTTCAACGAGACCACGTTCCAGAAGGCCGGGATCGCCATTCCGACAAGCTGGCCGGAACTGGAGGCGGCGACCGCGCAACTCAAGGAAAAGCTTGGCCCCGATTATTACACCTTCAACGCGGTGAAGGAGACGGCGCAGCTTCTGGTCACGCTGGCCGTGGTGCAGAAAACCGGCAAGGACATGGTCGATCCCGCGACCAACCGCGTCGCATGGACGCCCGAGGATCTGACCGCCGGCATCGCCTTCCTCGGCCATCTGGTCGAGATCGGCGCGCTGCGTTCGCAGAAGGAGGAAGCCTCGGACGGGAACGTGAACCTTTTCGAGAAACCGGCCTGGGCGGCAGGCAGGATCGCGGGTTCCTATGAATGGGATTCGACCTTTTCCAAATACGCCGATCCCTTGGAGGAAGGGCAGGTGCTGAAGCCGGTGCCGATGCTGCATGTCGAGGGGGCGGTGACCGACGGGGTCTATCGCAAGCCCTCGATGCTGCTCTCGGTCTCGAAGAACTCGAAACATCCCGAGGCGGCGGCGCAGATCCTGAACTGCCTGCTGAACGAGCCGGAGGGGATCGACGCGCTGGGCACCTCGCGCGGGCTGCCCTCCTCGAAGATCGCGGCCGAGCGGCTGGCCGGGCAGGGTGAGCCGGAGGTCCGGCTTGCCAACGAGATCGTGGTTGCCGCTTCCGGGCCGACCGTCTCGCCCTTCAACGAACATCCCGAGATCCGGGGCATCTTCATAGATACGCTCGAGGAATATGCCTATGGCCAGCTGACCGCCGAGGACGCCGCCGAGCAGATGATCGACGGCATCAACGACGTGCTGGCCGAGTTCGACTGACCAGACGCCCGCCGCCCCACTGACGGGGAGGCGGGCCATCCGCAAAGGCAAAACCATGTCACGACCCATCCCCCTTGCCGTCACGGCACGGGTCGCCGCTTTGCGGCTGCCCGTCAGGGGTGCGCTTTACCATCTGCCCGAACCGCTGGGGTGGTCGCTGACCGCGCCCGGCCTGCCCGCGCGTCGCGGCACCGCGCTGACCGCGACCCTGATGCTGGACGACCTGCGGCCAGACACGCGCTATCATCTGGCGGTCGACGGCCTCGTCCCGATCGGGTTCGCCACCGCCCCCTGCGCGGGTCTGGCCCGGCCCGAAGGGCTGGTGGCCGAGGCCGATCCGGCCGATCTCGACGCGGCGCGCCACAACGCGCTGGTGATCTCCAATGCCGTCGCGGCGCTGCCCGAGGGGGGGACGCTGCTTTTGCCCGAGGGCGAGTGGCTGGCGCTGCCCGTGTGCCTTCGCTCGATCATGACCCTGCATCTGGCGCGGGGGGCGGTGCTGCGCGCGCCCGCGCGCCGCGAAGGCTGGCCGATCCTGCCCGCACGCGACGGCGCGGGCCGGATGCTCGGAAGCTGGGAGGGCCTGCCCGCCGCCTGCTTTGCCGCACCGCTCCATGCGATCCATGCCACGCGGCTGGTGATCGAGGGCGCGGGCACCATCGACGGCTCGGGCGATCTGGGCGACTGGTGGAGCTGGCCAAAGGAGGTGCGGGAGGGCGCGCGCCGCCCGCGCGGCCTCCATCTGATCGGTTGCCGCGACGTGGCGCTGCTGGGCTTCACCATCCGCAATGCGCCAAGCTGGACCATCCATCCGCAGGGCTGCGACGGTCTCATTGCCGCTGGCCTGACCATCGAGGCGCCGGCGGACAGTCCCAATACCGATGGCTTCGACCCTGAGATGTGCCGCGATGTCACGATCGAGGGCATCCGCTTTTCCGTGGGCGACGATTGCATCGCGGTGAAGGCGGGCAAGCGCGGACCGGGGGGCGAGGCGGACCACCTTGCGCCGACGCGGCATGTGCGGGTGCGCCACTGCCTGATGCAGCGCGGGCATGGCGGGCTGGTGATCGGGTCGGAAATGTCGGGCGGCGTCCATGATGTCGCGATCGAGGATTGCGAGATGATCGGCACCGATCGCGGTTTGCGGATCAAGACGCGGCGCGGCCGGGGCGGCGAGGTTCGCGACATCGCCATGCGCCGGGTGCGGATGACGGGGGTGCACACCGCGATCTCGGTCAACGCGCATTACCATTGCGACGCGGACGGCCATGCGCCATGGGTGCAGGACCGTACCCCCGCGCCTGTCGATCAGACCACGCCCCGCATCGCGGGCATCACGGTCGAGGATGTGACCATCCGCGACCTTGCCCATGCGGCGGGATGCTTCCTCGGGCTGGCCGAGGCGCCGATCCGCGACATCCGCATCCGGGGCCTCAGGATCCTGTCCCTTGACCCCGAGGCGCGGCCCGCCCCGCCCGACATGGCCGATCACCTCCGGCCCATGCTGCACGAGACTCTGCTTTGCGAACAGGCCGAGGTCGATTGCGACGATCCGGGCCTGATCTCCTCCGCCCCGATTACCCTGCAAGAGGTTCCCCATGTCCGTGACTGACTATTTCGATACCTATTGTCGCGCGTATCGCGCCTATAAGGGCGGGGCATGGTGCTATGAGGACGGCTGCATCTATCGCGGTCTGGACCTGCTTTCCGAGGCGACCGGCGATCCGCACTGGCGGGTGCATCTGCACCGGCTGGCCGATGCCCAGATCGGCCCGGACGGCGCGCTTGCGGGCTATCGCGCCGAGGAGTTCAACATCGACAACATTCTCTCGGGCCGGGTGCTGCTGCCGCTTGCGCGCGAGACGGGCGATCCGCGCTATATGGCGGCGGCGCGGCTGCTGATCGGGCAGCTTGACCGCCATCCCCGGACCCAAG
This sequence comes from Paracoccus sp. (in: a-proteobacteria), assembly GCF_035556475.1. GTDB lineage: Bacteria > Pseudomonadota > Alphaproteobacteria > Rhodobacterales > Rhodobacteraceae > Paracoccus. The sequence goes on from NZ_DATMFA010000052.1 coordinate 11,377, forward strand.
CGGGGAATTACTGGCACAAGCTGCGCTATCCGCATCAGGTCTGGCTGGACGGGCTTTACATGGCGCTGCCCTTCCAGATCGAATACGGGCTGGCAACCGGCGAGGCGGGGCGCATTGCCGATGCCCTCGCCCAGTTCCAGACGGCGCTGGACCTGACGGCGACGGTCGCGGGCCTCAACGTCCACGGCTATGACGAGAGCCGCGCGCAGGGCTGGGCCGATCCGGTGACGGGCAAGTCGCCTGCGGTCTGGGCGCGGGCGATGGGCTGGCTGGCCATGGCGCTGGTCGATGCGCTGGCGCTGCTGCCCGCCGATGCGCGGACCGCCACGCTGCGCGGCCGGGCCCTTGGCATCCTCCTCGCGCTGGCGGATCGGCAGGGCGCATCCGGTCTTTGGCCGCAGGTGCTGGACGCACCGGACCTCAAGGGCAATTACGAGGAAAGCTCGGCCTCGGCCATGATCGCCTATGCCTTCCTTGCCGCGGCGCGGACCGGGCTTGCCGAAGGGGTGGAGGCCGCGCGGCTGCGGGCGGCGGGGCAGGGGGCGCTCCTCGCCCTCAAGACGCAGCGGCTGGGTGCCGAGGGCCTTTCCGGCATCTGCCGGGTAGCGGGCCTTGGCGGCTTTGACGGGATCTATCGCGACGGCACCCCGGCCTATTACCTGACCGAGGACGTGGTCGCCGACGATGCCAAGGGCGTCGGGCCGCTGATGATGGCATTCGCCGAAGCAGAGTATCTGGCGAGCCAGCCCGAAGCCGCCGTTCAGGCGCAGGTATAGCCCTGTCGGGGCGGGGCCGAGGCCGGCCGCGCGCCCTTCAGGCCGGAACGATATGCGGCGCGGGCTGGCTGCTGAAGCGCCCGCGCGCGTCGATGATCAGCCGGGCATTGTCGCGCAGCATCGCGTAATCCACATCGCTGTGATCGGTCAGGATCAGCACCGCGTCGTATGAGGCCACGCCCTCGGGCGTCAGTTCGACCGAGGCGAGGTCGAAGCTGTGCTCGCGCATGACCGGAAAGACCGGAACCTGACTGTCGCAATAGTCGATCTTGGCCCCCCAGTCGCGCAGGCGTTCCATCACCAGCACGGCGGGGCTTTCGCGCACGTCGTCCACGTCGCGCTTATAGGCGATGCCAAGGACCAGCAGCCGCGCCCGCGACATCACCAGCCCGCGCGCGTTCAGCGCCTGCAGGGTCTTGCCGACGACGTATTCCGGCATCGAGGCATTCACCTCGCCCGCGAGTTCGATGAAGCGGGTGTGGATGCCGTATTCGCGCGCCTTCCATGTCAGATAGAAGGGATCGACCGGGATGCAATGCCCGCCGATTCCAGGTCCGGGGTAGAAAGCCTTGAAACCGAAGGGTTTTGTCGCCGCGGCGTCGATCACCTCGAAAATATCGAGGCCCATGCGCTGCGCGACGATCTTCAACTCGTTCACCAGCCCGATATTCACCGCGCGATAGATGTTTTCGAGAAGCTTCACCATCTCGGCCGCGCGCGAGGAGCTGACCGGGACCACCGTGTCGATGAAGGCCGAGTAAAGCGCGACCCCGGCCGCCTGCGAGGCCGGGTCGTCCCCGCCCACCACCTTCGGGATCCGGCTGGTGTCGAAATCCGGGTTGCCGGGATCTTCGCGCTCGGGCGAATAGACAAGGAAGGCGTCCCGGCCGGGGACAAGGCCTGCTGCGTCCAGATAGGGGGCCAGCACCTCGGCCGTGGTGCCGGGCCATGTAGTGCTTTCCAGCGCGAGAAGTTGGCCAGGGCGCAGATGCGGGGCAAGCGAATCCATCGTTGAGATGACGAATTGCAGGTCCGGCTCGCGGTGCTTGTCGAGGGGCGTCGGCACGCAGATCAGCAAGGCATCGCATTCGCCGGCGCGGCTGTAATCGCAGGTCGCCTCGAAACCGCGCGCGCGCATGGCGCGGATCGCCTCGGGCGGGATGTGGCGGATCGGGCTTTGGCCGGAATGGAGCTGCTCGACCCGCTCGGGCAGGATGTCGAAGCCGAGGACCGGCAACCCGACCTCGCTGATGCGCATGGCAAGGGGGATGCCGACATATCCCAGCCCGACAATGCCGACTTTTGCCCTGCGGTCCCTGATCTTCTCAAGCAGTTCGTCCAGCATCGGGCATCCTTCGGCTTAGGGCTGCCACCGCCTAGCACGCGGCGGCGTGGCCTGTCACGCGGCCGCCTTGGCGCGGGTCACAAAAACCGGGCGCTTTCCTCGTCTTGCAGGGCATAGACGACCAGCCCGCTCTCGCGTCCGCGGATGCTGACCATCTGGCGCGTCAGATCGCCCCACGGCCGCTCCTGCGCCTTCATCACCACTTCCGAGGCGACGATGGGAACTTGCAAGTCCTTGGCGACCCCTTCGAGGCGGCTTGCGACATTGACGGTGTCGCCGATGGCGGTCTCGCTCAGGTCTCCCGCAAAGCCCATGGCCCCGATGATCGCGGAGCCGGCATGGATGCCGATCCCCACGTCGATGCTGAGGCCGAGATCCCTGACCAGTTCTGCATTGAGGACACCGATATTGCGCCGGATCATCGCGGCGGCGCGCAGCGCGGCGCGGCTGGCGCTGTCCATGTCGGTCTCGATCCCGAAGATCGCCATGGCGCCGTCGCCGATGAACTTGTCGACCTTGCCCCCATTCGCCGCGACGGCATTGCCGACCACGTCGAAATAGAGATTCAGCAGGAACACCACGTCATAGGGCAGATGCCGCTCGGTCAGCGAGGTGAAGCGGCGCAGGTCGCAGAAAAGCACCGCGACATCATGTTCGCGGGGCGGCATGGTCGCGCCCTCGATGGGCTGGCTGCGCGGCGGTTCGACCAGACGGGCGACGGTGACCGCGCCCAGCGGACGCAGCTGGCAGGCAAGGCGCACATCCGGCCCGGCTTGGATGCGCGAGAGCGTCGCGGCCTCGAGCGGCGAGGGCTCGGGCAGGGGGCCGTCGCTGGCCATGATCCGCACCCGGCAGGTCGAGCAGCGCCCGTTCCCGCCGCAGACCGAATAATGCGAGACGCCGTTGGACCAGCTCGCCTCGAGGATCGACATGCCGGGGCGGGCGCGGGCAACCTCGCCGCCCAGATAGCTGATCTCGATCTCGGCCGACCGGCCGAGCAGGGCGCGGATCTGGCGCAGGATCAGGACGAAGGCGACCAGAAGCACCCAGCCGGTGCGCAGCCCGGTCGAGATCATCGCGATCATCGTCGCGCCGGGCGAGGATCCCTCCATCGAGGGCATGGGCGGATGGACCGACATCATCTCTTGCGCGATCCGGGCGCGAACCTCGAACCCGGCGACGCCATAGCCGATGAGGGCCAGAACCGGCAGAAGGACGGCGGCCGAGATCAGCGCGGTTCGCATCCGCCAGAAGGCCGGGCTGGAACCGAGCGCACGGCCAAGGCCGAAACAGCCATGGAACCAGACGATCAGCAGCGCCACCGATTGCTGGACCGACATGATCGGGTTGTCGTGGAAATGTGCCGTCAAGACCAGCCGGTAGCTTGGCTCGATCCCCCGCATCGGCTCCTGCAGGCGCATCGCCAGCGCGTGGTCGATCAGCAGATAGGGGATCAGCAGGCCCAGGATCAGCAGCACCAGCTCTCCCAGCGGCATCTGGAGGGTGCGCCGGGAATAGAGCGTCCAGAGCGACAGCCCGGCATGGACGAGGCAGGAGCCATAGAAGAGAATGGTCCCCGGAATCGTGCGCCACGGCTCGGCCAGCCATGCCCGCGCCGCCTCGGCCAAGGGCAGCGAGGCGATGAGGAGCGAGTGGTTGATCAGGTGCATGATGACAAAGCACAGCATCACGCAGCCCGAGACCTGCCGCGCCAGCAGGAAGCCGTGGCTGCCGCGCCCGGAAAACGCGCTTGCGGATATGTCCTGGCCAGCGACGCTCATGCCGATGCCATCGGGGTTGCCGGTCCTTCGCCCGGAATTGCTGCGGGGAACATGCGCGTCACGCCCCGCCCGGCTTCCCCTGATCAGGCGGAGTGAAGCCTGCGGCGTTCTGCGCGCGGGCGGCGATCAGCTGCTCGGTCGTCCAGGCCAGGCGCTCGGCCAGAACCTGCATCATGCGCACGCAGACGCTGCTGTCCTCGCTGAGGATCTTCAGGAAATATTTCGGCTCGATCGCCAGCAGGTCCAGATCCTCGGCGGCGCGCAGCGTGGCGGTTCGCGGGCCGCCGCAGAGCAGGGCGATCTCGCCGATGATGCTGCCTTCGCCAAGTTCGGCGACCTTGATCGGCGGCCCCGGCTCGCCCGCCAGCACCTCGACCCGGCCGCGGATGATGATATAGGCGGTATCCGCGTCGTCGCCCTTGTGAAACAGCACTTCGCCCGCATCGAAGTGAATGCGATGCGAGGCGAAGGCGAGCTTCTTCAGCCGCCCTATCTCGATGCAGGAGAACAGCGGGGTCTGCCTCAGCGCGTTCACTTCGTCATTCAGCGCCATGTCGGGCCTCATGTGAATACCAGCGATCTGTCCGATTTCTGCGCCTCCTTCAGCTCGGAATAGCTGCCGTCGAATTCGACGCTGCCGCGATCGAAGATGATCACCCGTTCGAAGTGACCGGCCATCTGCGTGTTGGACAGCACCCAGATCACAGCGGGCTTTTCCTCGTGCCGTTGCAGAAGCTGCAGGGTCGTCTTCACGATAGCCTCGTGCTGGCGCTGGTCAACTACGGAAAGCGCCTTGTTGAGGACGTAGTATTCCGACTGCCGGATCAGCGCGCGGGCAAGGCTGAGGCGCTGGCGCTGCGCAAGGTTCAGCCGCCGCCCCGCGATGCCGATATCGACACCCATTCCCAGCTTGAGCACGTCCCCCGCCACCCCCGCCTGCCGCAGATAGGCGACGATGAGGTCATGCAGCTTGCGCTGAACCTCGGGGTTGTTGCGGGCAAGCTTGCCGAACAGGATGTTGTCCATGACCCGCGCCGAGTCGTTGTAGACATCCGCCTCGTAAGGGGTGATCCGCAGGCGCAGCCGCTCGGGCAGCTCCTTGATCAGTAGGGGGCGGATCTGGACGATCTTGTCGCTGAGTTCCGGGGTCATCAGTCCCAGCCGCATCTGGGATTCGTTATAGGCCATGCTGAGCGTCATGATCCTGAACCGGTCATCGGGATCGGCGTCGACAACGCCCCCGCGCCGGGTCCGGCCAAGAACCTGCCGCAATTCCGGTATGTCGCGCGGATGCAGGGACGGCATGCGCGCGAAAAGCGTCTCCTCCTCCTCCTCGCCATCGTCGCCGACCAGCTCGACGATGTTCTCGGCAATGTCATAACCCAGATCGAAAAGCTGGCTGCGCAGCCCGCTGCGGTCGGCGATCGTGCGCGCCGCCGCGCTGCGCAGGACTTCGGCGCCGACCTCGGGGGACTCGGTCTCGCCGAAGAGCAGGTTTTCCCCCACGCTGGCGCGGGTGTTATAGCGCGTGCTGTCGAAATGCTCGATCGGGATCTTGACCTTGCCGCGCTCCTGATCGTCGTTCAGGCGGCGGCGCAGCTGGACGATGACCGCTTTCAGATGCTCATGCTCGCCCGGTTTCAGGCGGGTGCGCAGGCCCATGCCCATCACGTCGGGCGCGAGCCCGGTCGCCTCCAGCGCCTCGACGATGGCGGCATCCAGATCGCGTGCGCCGTCCGGGCCGAGCGGGATCAACTCACGGTCGATCCAGTCCGCGTCCAGCGGATATTCGGCATTGCCCGAGGCGCGCGCCTCTTTCTGTTCCCAGCGTTTCTGCCGCGCGGCGGCGGCATCGGCGGGATCGGGAACGCGGTAGGGGGCGTGGCGCAGGCCATAGAGCAGGTTGTCATAAAGGCTGCCCTGAAAGAAATAGTCCTGCGCGGTGATATAGGTGATCCGCCGCCCGACCATGTATTCGGGCATCTCGTCGATCAGATGCCCGCCGACGGTCAGGCGCCCGCTGCTGGGCCAGACCGCGCGACCCATCGCGGCGGCAAGGACTTCGGCACCCGACCCGGTATCGTCGATCATCGCCACCGTCTCGCCCGGCGCGAAGGAGAGCGAGACGCGGTCGAGCAGCTTTTCGCCGCCATCCTCCTGCACGACCAGCCCCGAGGCGGTCAGCGGCGCGCCCAAGGCGCCGGCCTCCAAGCTCAGGCAATGCAGCTGCTCGTCGATCAGGACGGGGGCGCGGAACTGCTCGACCACCTGCTCGCATTTGACGCGCACGTCCTGGCGGGCCTGATCCCAGTCGATCAGCTCCTTCAGCGGGCCGGGCAGATCCTTGTAGGCGTTGATCACGGCGACGAGCTGGCCGACATCCAGCTCTCCCCTGATGGTGAGGAAGCCGCCGAAGGAATAGAAGATGAAGGGCGTGATCTGGGCGAGGAAGTTGTTCAGGAACTTGACCATGAACTTCCACTGATAGAGGTCGTAGCGGATCTTGAAGATCCGGCCCAGCCGGGCGCTGATATCGGCGCGCTCGTAATTCGTGGTGTCGAGGGCGTGGATGGTCGAGATCCCGTCCATCAGCTCGCCGATGCGGCCCGAAAGCTCGCGCGCGGTCAATTGGCGCTGGCGGCCAAGCTCGATCAGGCGGCGGCGCATCCGGGGAATGATCGCGACCTGAATGCCGGCGATGAAGCCCGCAACCGCGCCCAGCCACAGGTTCTGCACGCAGATGAAGATCATTGCCATCAACGCCTGCCCGGTCAGCATCACCGGCTGGACGAAGGCGTCGCCGGTAAAGCCGCCCAAGGGCTCGACCTCGTCCTTGATCATGCTGGCGGCCTCGGCCGGCTTGATGCGGCGGAACTGCTGGGGTGGAAAGCGCAGGATGCGGTCGACAAGCTGATAGCGCACGCGGCGCAGCAGCCGCTCGCCCATGCGGCCCTTGTAGGTGTTGATGTAGAACTTGAAGAGGCCGTTGATGATCACCAGCCCAAGGAAGGTCAGGCTCAGCGCCATCAGCATCTGCATGCGTTCGAGCGGCACCCCCTCGAACAGGACGACCTCGCCCAGCCAGGGCAGGTCCGGGGCGATGCGCATGAACAGCTGGGTGGCGCCCTCGGTCTCGAATCCATTGGCCTGAATCGGGCCGTTGACGATCTGCTTGGGCAGGTCGAAGGCGAGGTAATAGGGGATCATCGACACGACGACGACCAGCAGGATCCAGATCTGCGAGCTTCGCGTATAGGTCCATATGAACCGGGTGAGGCCTTGTTCCATCGCAAATTCCTGCCTGTCCCCATCCGGGTCCGCGAAATGCCGGACGGCGCAACGGGTTGTTCAGGATCGTTCGCAATTGCGTCTGCGGAATGCAAGTGCTTGTGTCGCATGGATCCTTCACCACGCCGCAGTTCCGCGTTTCCGATTGCCCGAGCCGATGAAAACCGCCTTCTACGCGCCACTCAAGCCGCCTGACCATCCGGTGCCCTCGGGCGACCGGACGATGGCGCGATTGCTGATGCGCGCGCTGGCGTTGGGTGGGCATGAGGTCGGGCTGGCCTCGTCGCTGCGGGTCTTTCTGAGCGCCCCGGATCGGGGAGGGCTGGCCGAGGCGCGGGCGGCGGCCAGCCTCGAGATCGAGCGCATCTCGGGCGAGTGGCGGCGCGACGGCGCGCCCGATCTGTGGCTTTGCTATCATCCCTATTACAAGTCGCCGGACCTGCTTGGCCCGGAACTCTGCCGGCGCTTCGGTCTGGCCTATGCGACGGTCGAGGCCTCGTGGTCGAGGCGGCGGGGTCACGGCGACTGGGGCGAGGCGCAGCGCGAGGTGGTCGCCGGGCTGGAACAGGCGGCGGTCAATATCTCGATGACGGCGCGCGACGCGCGGGGCCTTGCGGGGCTTGGCCTCCGTATCGCGCGGCTGTCCCCCTTCATCGACGCCGCCCCCTTTGCGGGCGGTGCCCGGCCGCAGCCGGGACATCTGGTGACGGCGGCGATGATGCGGCGGGGGGACAAGCTTTCCAGCTTCCTCGCGCTGGCCGAGGCGCTGGCGCTGGTGCCCGGCGACTGGCGCCTTTCCATCGCCGGAGACGGTCCCGCCCGCCCCGAGGTCGAAGCCGCCTTCGCGCCCCTTGGCCCGCGCGTGCGGTTTCTGGGGCAACTGGACCAACCCGCCCTCGCCGCGCTTTTCGCGACCGGGGCGATCTATCTCTGGCCCGGTCATGGCGAGGCTTACGGGCTTGCGGCGCTCGAGGCGCAGGCGGCGGGGCTGCCCGTGATCAGCGAGAACACCGCAGGCGTCCCCGAGGTGCTGCGGGACGGCGTGACCGGCCTGCTGACGCCCGAGCGCGAGGTGCCCGCCTATGCGGCGGCGGTTGCCGGTCTGCTGGCCGATCCGGCGCGGCGCGACGCCATGGCCCTTGCGGCACGAAGCTTTGCCGGGCAGGAGCGCAGCCTCGGGCGCGCGGCCGTGACGCTGGGCGCGATCCTTGACGAGGCGATGCGATGATCCAGACCTTCCGGCGCGCGCTTGCAGCGGCAAGCGATCAGGGCCGCGTCTTGCGCTTCTGGCTCCGCGACGATGACGCGACCCGGCCGGGGCCGCGGCTGGAGCGGCTGATGGCGCTTTGCCGGCGGCATGGCGTGCCACCCACCCTGGCGGTGGTGCCTGCGGGCCTCGATCCGGCGCTGGCCGGCCTGCTTCCGCCCGAAGGCAGGGTCGCGCTGCATGGCTGGTCGCATCAGAACCATGCCGGCCCGCGCGAGAAGAAGCAGGAGCTTGGCCCGCATCGCCCCGCCAGGCTGGTGCTGGACGAACTTGCGCAAGGCCGGGCGCTGCTGGCCGAGGTCTTTCCCGGCCGCGCGCTCGACCTGCTGGTGCCGCCTTGGAACCGCATCGCCCCGGAGGTGACGGAGGGCCTGCCGACGATCGGCATCCGGGCGCTTTCGGCCTATGGCAGGATCAGCGCGCGTTCGTTGCCGGTCCTGAACGCCGATATCGACCCGGTCGACTGGCGCGCGCGGCGGGGCCTGCGCGATCCGGCGCTGCTTTGGCAAAAGCTCACCCTCCGGGCCGAGGTGGACCGGCCCATCGGCATCCTGACCCATCACCTCGACCATGACGAGGCGGTGTGGGATTTCCTCGACCGGCTGATGGAGGTGACGGCGCATCCGAATTGCCGCTGGATCACCCCCGAGGAGATCCTGCCCGGCCTTCTGGCTACCAGCTTTTCCAGTCGATCAGCAGGCCGGGGGCGGACCTGAACCCTTCGAGTTCGGTGGCGTCGGCTCCGCGCGGCAGCCGGCCCGCCAGAATGTCATGCGCGGCGATCCCGACCGGCCCGAGCCGGGCGAAAAGCGTGAAGATCAACGGCCCCGTCACCCACCATGCCGGCGCGCGGGGCAGGGCGTTGAGCGCGTCGGGCAGGGTGCGCAGCAGCGCCGCAAGCGCCGGATGGTCCGGAGGCGTCGAGATCAGCGCATTGGTCAGCAGCACGGATCCGCGACCGGTGATGCGCGGTGTATCCTCGGCCAGCGCCGAAAGGCCCTGCGGGGGCAGGTAGGCGTCAAAGTCGCCTCCCCCCTGCGCGGGAAAGAAATCCGCGTCCAGATAGATGCCGCCTTTTGCCGCCAGCACCAGATAGCGCGCCACATCGACCGCGCCCGGCAGGTCGCCCGCCGCCAGCATCCGGCGGTAGGCGGGATGGTCCGTCGCGCCGATCGCCTCCAGCGCGGCCTCGTCCCAAAGCCGATGCTCGCGGCCATGCCGCCCGCACCAGTCCCGCCATGCGGAAAGCGAGGGCGGGGGCGGCAGGTGGCCGATCCAGATCTGGTGCAGGATGCGCGGCACGGGGCGGGTGGCCATGGTCGCGGCCTGACGCCGTTCCTCGGCCGTGAAGCTTGCCATGGGCAGCAGCGCATCCAGCGCCGGACCCTGCATCGCCTGCCAGCCCAGTTTCTCGACCTCGCGGCCCTCGGCCCGGGCGAGATGCAGGCGCGCCGCGTGAAGCCGCCTTGGCAGCCCGGCCAGCGTCAGGGGGCCCATGGGACCGGGCGCGCCCTCGCCGGGCGCGGCCGCCAGCAGGTCGGCTAGCGCATGCGCCTCCTCGAAGCGGCCCGCTTGCGTCAGCCCGGACAAGTCCTCCAGCCGCGCGTCGAACCAGTGCTTGTCCCTGCTTTCGGTCATGGGCGAGACGTCCCCTTCTCTCCGATCTTTCGGGCACTTGCGCACATGCTCTCAAGCGGCATGGACAGACCCCGGAGGCTTCACTAGCATCCCCCTCAAGGATTTACAGCCGAGAACGACCCGGCCCCAGATGACCCAAAGCCGCGATCTTCTGCGCATCGAGAACCTCAATATCGGGTTCCCCTATTACGGGGGACGAATTAATGCGGTGCGGGATGCCTCGCTGCGCATCCTGCCCGGCAAGGTCACGACGCTGGTGGGGCAGTCGGGTTCGGGAAAATCGGTGATCGGACGCGCCATCATGGGCCTGCATCCCAAGCAGGCCCAGATCGCCGGGCGCATCCTTTTCGATGATCCGCTGATCGCGGATGGCGGCGTCGTCGATCTGGCCCGGCTTCCACCGGACGGGCCAAGGATGCGGGCGATCCGCGGCAACCGCATCGGTATGATCTTTCAGGAACCGATGAGTTCCTTTTCCCCGGTCCATACGATCGGGAACCAGATCGACGAAGCTCTGCGCATCCATTCCGGCCTGAGCCGCAGCGAGCGTGCCGAGCGGGTCGAACAGATGCTGGCCGACGTGGGGTTCTCGGAACCCCGCAAGATCATGTCGCGCTATCCGTTCGAGCTTTCGGGGGGCATGCGCCAGCGCGCCATGGTGGCGATGGCGCTGATCTGCGATCCGGCGCTGCTGATCGCGGACGAGCCGACGACCGCGCTGGACGTGACCATTCAGGGCCAGCTTCTGCATCTTCTGCTGAGGTTGCAGGAGCAGCGGGGCATGGCGATCCTGCTGATCACCCATGATCTGGGCGTGGTCGCGAACCTCGCCGATGAGGTGGTGGTGATGTATCGCGGCGAAATCGTCGAATCCGGCCCGACCGGCCCGATCTTCAGGCGGCCGGGCCACCCCTATCTGCAGGCGCTGATGCAGGCGGTGCCGCATTTCGACATGGCCCCGGGCGAGCGGCTGCGCCCGCTGGTCCCGGTGCGGGTCGACAGTTCCTCGCTGGGGATGGCGAGGGCGCGGGGCGGCACCGGTCCGCTGCTCGAGGTCCGGGGCCTGACCAAGACCTTCATCCCGCGCGAGGGCGGGATGTTTCGCAAGCCCGTCCCGGTGCGCGTCGTCTCGGATGTGAGTTTTCGGATCGAGCGCGGCAGGACGCTGGGTCTGGTCGGCGAGTCTGGATCGGGCAAGACCACCGTGGGCAAGATGATCGTCCGCGCCATCACCCCCGATGCCGGAGCGGTCCGGCTGGACGGTCAGGACTTGCTGGCCGCGACGGGAGACGAGTTGATGGACCTGCGCGGCCGGGTGCAGATGGTGTTTCAGGATCCGGTTTCCTCCCTCTCGCCGCATATGACCGTGGGCAGCATCCTGAAGGAGCCGCTGGAGGTTCACCGCATCGGCGACCGCGCCAGCCGTCGCGCCCTTGCCGGCGACCTGATGCGTGCCGTGGGCCTGCCCGAGCGCGATCTGGCGCGCTATCCGCACAGTTTCTCGGGCGGGCAGCGCCAGCGGATCGGGATTGCGCGGGCGCTGGCGCTGGGACCAGAGCTGATCGTCTGCGACGAGGCGACCTCGGCGCTGGACGTCTCGGTGCAGGCGCAGGTTCTGAACCTGCTCAAGGATCTCCAGCGCGATCTGGGGCTGACCTACCTGTTCATTTCCCACAACCTCGCCGTGGTGAACTATATGTCGGACGATGTCGCGGTGATGCAGGCTGGCCGGATCGTCGAGATCGGGCCGCGCGACATCATCATGCAGGATCCGGCCCATCCCTATACCCGCGCGCTGCTGGCCGCGGTGCCCTATCCCGACCTCGACCGGCCGCTGGATTTCTCGGCGCTGGGGGCAAATTCCAAGCCCGCGCAATGGGCGCCCGCCTTTCAGGGACCGGCGCTTGAGCCGATCGACCTTGGCGGCGGCCACCGCGTCCTGGCCCGGCCCGGCGCCGATCACGCGGAGCTGCGGGCATGAAGGGGCTGTCCCGACGCGAGGCGCTGGCCCTTCTGGCCGCCGGGGCCGCGCTGCCCCAGGCCTTGCGCGCCGAGCCGCAGATCTTCAGCGGCGCCCCCTCGCTCGAGGCGCGGATGCTCAAGGGCGAGTTGCCGCCCGTGGGCCAGCGCCTGCCGCTGATCCCCCGTGTGATCCATCTGGAGGAGGAGGGGCGCGCGACGGGCCGGCATGGGGGGCGGCTGCGCATTCTGGTCGGCGGCGCGCGCGATGTCCGCTATGTCCCGGTCATCAGCTACTCGCGGTTGATCGGGTATGACCGGGATCTGGTGCTGCGTCCCGATATCCTCGAACGTTTCCATGTCGCGAACGAGAGCATCTTCACCTTCCGGCTGCGGCGGGGGCATCGCTGGTCCGACGGCTCGCCCCTCACGGCCGAGGATTTCCGCTTTGCCTGGGAGGATATCGCCCTTCATCCCGAAATGTCGCGCGGCGGCCCCCCGGTCGAGATGCGGGTCTATGACCGGCCGCCGATCTTCGAGGTGCTGGACGAATTCACCGTGCGCTATTCCTGGGACCGGCCGAACCCGGCTTTCCTGTCGCGCGTGGCCGCGCCGGTGCCGCCGCGGCTGGTCCTGCCCTCGGCCTATCTGCGCCAGTTCCATGCCGATTATCAGGAGGCCGACGAACTTGCCCGCCTTGTCGCGCGCGAGCGGGTCGATGACTGGGTGGCATTGATGCAGAAGATGTCGCGCCAGAACCGGCCCGAGAACCCGGACCTGCCGACGCTTGAGGCATGGGTGCCCCGCACCGTGCCCCCCGCCGAGCAGTTCGTGTTCGAGCGCAATCCCTATTTCCACCGCGTCGATCAGACCGGGCAGCAGCTTCCCTATGTCGACCGGCTGGAGCTGAACGTCAGTTCGGCCGACCTGATCCCGGCCAAGACCGGCGCAGGGGATTCGGATCTGCAGATGATCGGGCTCGATTTCAGCGATTACACCTATCTCAAGCAGGCCGAGCGTCGCTTTCCGATCCGCCTCGACCTGTGGACGCGCATCCAGGGGTCGCGCATGGCGCTGGTGCCGAACCTGAATTGCAGCGATCCGGGCTGGCGCGAGGCGCTGCGGGACGTGCGGGTCCGCCGCGCGATGTCCTTGGGCGTGGACCGGCACGAAATCAACATGGCCGTGTTCTTCGGCCTTGGCGTCGAGGGCGCGAATACCGTCCTGCCCCAAAGCCCGTTCTACAAGCCCGAGCTTGCGACGCTCTGGGCGACGCATGATCCCGATCAGGCCAACCGGTTGCTGGACGAGGCGGGCCTCGTGCGCGAGGGCAGGGGCTTGCGCCGCCTGCCGGACGGACGCCGGATGCAGGTGATCGTCGAGACGACGGGCGAAAGCACGCTCCAGACCGACCTTCTGCAACTGATCGACGGCCATTGGCGCGAGATCGGGATCCAGATCATCCCGCGCGTCAGCCAGCGCGACCTGTTCCGAAGCCGGGTCATGGCCGGGCTGGTGGTGATGGCCGCGTGGGAGGGGCTGGATAACGGCATTCCCAACGCCGACACGCCGCCGACCGAGTTCGCGCCCGTCACCGACGACCGGCTGCAATGGCCGCTCTGGGGTGTCCACCACCTCTCGGGCGGCACGGCGGGCGAGGCGCCCGATCTGCCCGCGGCCATGGAGTTGCTGGATCTCTACAAGCAGTGGATGCGAACCCCCGCGGTCTTCGGACGCGAGGAAATCTGGCGGCGGATCCTGACGCTTTGGGGTGAGCAGGTCTTTACCATCGGCACCGTCAACCAGACGCTGCAACCCGTGGTGCGCCATGCCGACCTGCGAAACGTGCCGAAAAAGGCGCTGTTCGGCTATGACCCGACCGCCTATCTGGGCATTTACATGCCTGATACCTTCTGGTTCGACAAAAGCGGCGGGGAGGGCAAGGCATGATCCGCTATCTGATCTGGCGCGTCGCAGTGATGGTGCCGACGCTGATCCTGATCTCGATGCTGGTTTTCGCCATCATCGAGCTGCCGCCCGGCGATTATTTCGAAAGCTATGTCCAGGAATTGCGCGCAATCGGCGAGACCGCCGACCTGCAGGAGATCGAGGACCTGAAGGCGCGCTACGGCTTCGACCAGCCGTTGCCGATCCGCTACCTGCATTGGGTGACGGGGATGCTGCACGGCGATTTCGGCTATTCCTTCGAATACCGGATGCCGGTGCATGAGGTCGTGCAGAGCCGGATGTGGCTGACCGTCCTCGTCTCGATGGCGACGATCATCGTCACCTGGCTCATCGCCTTTCCGATCGGCATCTATTCCGCGACCCACCAATATAGCTGGGGGGATTACGGCCTCACCTTCCTCGGGCTGCTGGGCATCGCCATCCCGAATTTCATGCTGGCGCTGGTGCTGATGTATTTCGCGAATGTCTGGTTCGGCGTCTCGATCGGGCATCTGATGGACCGCGAATATCTCGGCCAGCCGATGAGCTGGGAGAAGGCGCGCTCGATCCTGTCCCATCTCTGGATCCCGGTCCTGATCATCGCCACCGCTGGAACCGCCGGCATGGCGCGGCGTCTGAGGGCGAACCTGCTGGACGAGCTGGGCAAGCAATATGTCGTGACCGCGCGCGCCAAGGGGCTGCACCCGTTCCGCGTTCTGACCAAATATCCGCTACGCATGGCGCTGAACTTCTTCATTGCCGATATCGGTTCGATCCTGCCCGCCATCGTCTCGGGGGCCGAGATCACGGCGATCGTCCTTTCGCTCGAGACCACCGGCCCGCTGCTGATCCGGGCGCTGCAATCGCAGGACATGTATCTGGCGGGGTCGTTCCTGATGTTTCTGGCCTTCCTGACGGTGATCGGTGTCCTGATCTCGGATATCGCGCTGGCGATCCTTGATCCCCGGATCCGGCTGGCCGGAGGGGCAACCAAGTGATCCCGCTTCCCCCGCCCGGCGCGCCCCTGCCGCACAGCGTCTCGGAGGCGCCCTTCGATCCCGTCGCGGATCAGGAGGCCGATGGCGGCAAGCTGGCCGGGGCGTCACAATTGCGGGTGACATGGTGGAAGTTCCGCCGCCATCGCCTCGCGCTCTGGTCGGCAGTTTTCCTGACCCTCGTTTATCTGACCGCGACCTTTGCCGAGTTCCTGGCGCCCTATGACCTGCACAGCCGCGACACGGCCAACATCTTTGCGCCGCCCCAGCGCGTCCATCTGTTCCACGAGGGCGAGCTGGTCGGCCCCTTCGTCTATGGCCGCACCATGACGCTCGACATGGAAAACCTGCGCCGGGTCTATACCGAGGACCGCTCGGCGCCGATGAAGCTGCGGTTCTTCTGCCAGGGCGACGGATACATGTTCATGGGGATGGTTCCGGGGAACCGCCATTTGTTCTGCCCGCCGGAGGGCGGGACGGTCTTTCTGCTGGGCACCGACCGGCTGGGACGGGACATCCTGTCCCGGATCATCCACGGCGCGCGCATATCGCTGACCATCGGCATTCTGGGCGTCACGATGAGCTTCGTTCTCGGGATCGTCCTTGGCGGGCTGGCCGGATATTACGGCGGCTGGATCGACGCGGTGGTCCAGCGCATGATCGAGGTGCTGCAATCCATCCCGTCGATTCCGCTCTGGATGGCGCTGGCCGCGATCATGCCGGTGACATGGAGTCCGCTGCTGGTCTATGCCGGGATCACCATCATCCTCGGGATGCTGGACTGGACCGGGCTGGCCCGCGCCGTCCGATCGAAGCTGCTGGCCCTGCGCGAGGAGGATTATGTCCAGGCCGCGCAGATCCTCGGCGCCAGTCCGGGGCGGATCATCGGCCGCCATCTGGTGCCGGGCTTCATGTCGCATCTGGTCGCCTCGGCGACGCTGACCATTCCGGGGATGATCCTGGGCGAGACGGCGCTGAGCTTTCTCGGCCTCGGGCTTCGTCCGCCGGTGACAAGCTGGGGCATCCTTCTGACCGAGGCGCGCAGCGTCAATACGCTGGCGCTTTATCCCTGGCTGCTGTTCCCCGTCATTCCAGTGATGCTTGTAATCCTCGCCTTCAACTTTTTGGGCGACGGCCTCCGCGACGCCGCCGATCCCCTGAGATAAGAGAGCCAGATGACCATTCGCCTCAGCGACGCGCGCGTCCTTCTCTACAGCCACGACACTTTCGGCCTGGGCCATCTGCGCCGCTGCCGCGCCATCGCGAATGCGCTGGTCGAGGCCTATGGCGGCTTGCAGGTGCTGATCATCTCGGGCGCGCCGATCGCGGGTGCCTTCGACTATCGCGCCCGCGTCGATTTCGTGAAAATCCCCAGCGTCATCAAGCTGCGGAACGGGGAATATACCTCGCTGGCTGAGCATGTGGACCTGTCGGACACGCTGAAGATGCGCCGCGCCATGATCCTCGAGACGGCGCGCAGCTTCCAGCCCGACGTGTTCATCGTCGACAAGGAGCCGATGGGCCTGCATGGCGAGATCGAGGATACGCTGGACTGGCTGAAGGGGCAGGGGACGCGGCTGGTCCTTGGCCTGCGCGATGTCATGGATGCCCCGGCGCTTCTGGCCGCCGAATGGCGGCGCAAGAAGCTTGTCCCGCGCATCTGCAAGTATTTCGACGACATCTGGGTCTATGGCCCGCGCGGGTTTCACGACCCGCTGGCCGGGGTAGTGGTGCCGGCCGCGCTACGCGAACGGATGCGATATGTGGGTTTCCTCAAGCGGAAATGCCGCGCGACCGCGCCGCGCCCGGCCGAGGGGCCTTTCGTCCTTGTCACGCCGGGCGGGGGCGGTGACGGCGCCGATCTGGTGCGAGACGTCATCGCCGCCTATCGCGAGCATCCTGACCTGCCGCGCGCGCTGATCGTCTGCGGACCCTATATGCCCGCCGAGGAGCGGGCGATCTTCCGCGCCGAGGCCGAGGCCATCCCGGCGCTCAGGATGATCGACTTCACCCCCCGGATGGAAGACCTGATGGGTCAGGCCGAGGCGGTGATCTGCATGAGCGGCTATAATACCTGGTGCGAAGTCCTGTCCTTCGACAAGCCCGCCCTGATGCTGCCCCGGACCGAGCCGCGCGAGGAGCAGCTGATCCGCGCCATGCGCGCGAGCGAGCTGAATGCCGCGACCATGCTGCTGCCCGAGGAGGCGCGCGACTGCGACCTGATGGCCGCGAAAATCCGGGCGCTGGCCACGCAGCTGCCGCCCTCGGTCGGCTATCCGCATCCCGATCTGGACGGATTGCCGAACATCATCCGCATCGTCGGTGAATGGCTGCGCCCGAAACAGGTCTCCGGGGCAGTCGCCAGCTGATGACCTCGCCAAAGATCGTCGTGCTGCTGAAGGGCTATCCGCGCCTTTCGGAAACCTTCATCGCGCAGGAATTGCGGGGGCTGGAAAAGGCCGGGCTGCGGCTGCACCTCGTCTCGATGCGCCATCCGACCGACACCCGCCGCCATCCCGTCCATGACGAGATCGAGGCGTCAGTCAGCTATCTGCCCGAATACCTGTATCAGGAACCACTGCGCGTCCTGCGCAGTCTGGCGCGGGGCGCGGGGCGGCGCGGCTTCTGGCAGGCGGCGCGGCGCTTTCTGGCCGATCTGGCCCGCGACCCGACCCCGAACCGGGTCCGCCGTTTCGGGCAGGCGGCGGTGCTGGCTGCCGAATGGCCCGCTGATGCGGACTGGCTGCATGTCCATTTCCTGCATACCCCGGCCTCGGTCGGAAGCTATGCGAGCCGGATGATCGGGACCGGCTGGACGGTCTCGGCCCATGCCAAGGACATCTGGACCTCGCCCGACTGGGATCTGAGGCAGAAGCTTGGTCATGCCGAATGGTGCGTGACCTGCACACAGTCGGGATGGGAGCATCTGCGCGGCCTCGCCCCCGATCCGGCCCGCGTGCATCTGAGCTATCACGGCCTCGACCTTGGCCGCTTCGGGCCGACGGACCGGCCGCATTCGGATCGGGACGGCGGCGATGCGGCTGATCCGGTCCGGCTGGTCAGCGTCGGGCGGCTGGTTCCGAAGAAGGGCTATGACGTCCTGCTGCACGCGCTGGCCGCGCTGCCCCCGGACCTTGCCTGGCGCTTCGAGCATATCGGCGGCGGGCCCGAGGCCGAGCGGCTGAAACCGCTGGCGCGGGAACTGGGGCTCGAGGGTCGGATCATCTGGCGTGGCGCGCTGCCCCAGCGCGAGGTGCTGGAGCTTTACCGCGACAGCGATCTTTTCGTGCTGCCCTGCCGGATCGCGGCGGATGGCGACCGCGACGGGCTGCCCAATGTGCTGGTTGAGGCCGCGAGCCAGAAGCTCTGCTGCATCGCCAGCGCCATCTCGGGCATTCCTGAACTGTTCCGCGACGGCGAAAACGGGTTGCTGGTGCCGCCCGAGGATGCGGGCGCGCTCTCCGGCGCGCTGGAGCGCGCGATGCGCGACCCCGTGCTGCGCGCAAGGCTCGGTTCGGCGGCGGAAGCGCGGGTGCGGAGCGATTTCGACGCCACAACCAGCGTTGGCGACCTGAAGGCGCTGTTCAGCGCGGTGCGGGGGGGCTGCTCATGCGGGTGATGTTCCATGTCCAGCATTTGCTGGGGATCGGCCATCTGGCGCGGGCCAGCCGGATTGCCGAGGCCTTGGCGCTGAGCGGCGCGGAAATCACCATGGTCACGGGCGGGATGCCGGTGCCGGGTTTTCTGGCGCCGGGGATCGGGCATCTTCCGCTTACACCCATGGCGGCGGGGCAGGAGGGGTTTGCCGATCTTGTCGATGGCGCGGGCCGGCCGGTCGATGACGCCTTTCGCGCGCGGCGCCGGGACCAGCTTCTCGACGCGTTCCGGGCGCTCGATCCCGATGTGCTGCTGATCGAAGCCTTCCCCTTCGGTCGCCGTCAGGTGCGCTTCGAGGTGCTGCCTTTGCTGGAGGCTGCGCGGGCGCGTCCCATCCCGCCCCTGATCGTCAGTTCGGTGCGGGACATCCTTCAGGCCAACCGCAAGCCCGGCCGCGACGAGGAGACGGTGGCGGCGCTTGCCGGCTTCGACGCGGTGCTGGTCCATGGCGACCCGGCATTCTCGCGCATCGAGGAAAGCTTTCCGCTGGCCGACCGGATCGCGGGGAAGCTGCGCTATACCGGCCTTGTCGCGCCGCCCCCGCCGGTCCCCTCGGCCGAGCGGCATGACGTCATCGTCTCGGCCGGCGGGGGCGCGGTCGGGGCCGATCTGATCCGCACCGCCATGGCGGCGCGGGCGCTGCTTTCATCCGATCTGGATTGGTGCGTCCTGACCGGACCGAACCTGCCGCAAGCCGAGTTCGATGGCTTCGCGGCCATGGCCTCGCCCCGGCTCTCGGTCCAGCGTTTCCACAGTGATCTGGCGGGGCTGATGGCGAGTGCGCGGGTCTCGGTCTCGCAGGCGGGCTACAATACCGTCGGCGACGTGCTGCGCGCCGGATGCGAGGCGGTGCTGGTGCCCTTCGCCTCGGGCGGCGAGACCGAGCAGAGCCTGCGCGCCGAAAAGCTGGCCGCGCGCGATCTGGCATTGATCCTGCCGGAAGCCGGGCTGACCGCGCCCGCCATGGCCGCGGCGATCGGGACGGCGCTGGGACGGACCGGCAGGCCGCGCCCGGCGCTGGATCTTGAAGGCGCGGCCGCCACGGCCCGCATTTTGCGCGACATGCTGCGGGACCGGGTCAGGTAATCAGTTCAAGCAGGCGGGCCGAGGCATCCGTGCCGCGAAAGCTGGGCGGGCCAAGGCCGACATTGCGACATTCCACGCCCTCGATCACGCCATCGGGTGCGCCATGGGCATGGCCGAACAGCCAGCCCTGCGGGCGGTGCTTGCGCATCAGCCAGCCGAGGTCCGAGGCAAAGCCGCCGGGATGGCTATAGTCCGGCGGGACCAGCGACGGATGCGGGACGTGATGGGTCACGATGGCCGCCTCGCCCCCGCAGGCGTCAAGCCGCGCGTCGAGCCATGCGACCTGACGGCGATGCAATTCCCTGAGGTCGTCGACCCGCAGCACGCCGCCGCCCGGACCCTGGATGCGGCGGAAATCATCCATCGCGGCCGGATCGGCGGGCAGCGAGAAATCGGTCCAGAGCGTCGTGCAAAGAAACCGCCGCCCGCCAATCACCACTTCGGATTGCTGGGCATAGTTCAGCCCGTGCTGGTGGCAGAGACCCGCAAGCCTGTCCTCGGCGTCGATGGCGAGGTCGAAGAAATCGTGATTGCCCGGAAAGACATGGATCCGGTCCGGCGGCAGTTTCGCCGCCAGCCGGTCCAGAAAGCGTGGCCATTTCCGCAGGGCCGAATTGGAAAGGTCGCCCGCGATGATCATTCCGTCGAGCATCCCCCACGCCTCGGCGTCGAGATGATCGAGCGGGTCGAGCCCCGCATGTTTCCATTGGTCGAGATGCAGGTCGGCGACGATCAAAATGCGCGGCTCGCTGGCAGAATTCATGTCATCGGCAGGTGTCACGAATATTTCCTCTTGCTCTCCGACAGCCTTCTTGCGTGATTGGACGGCCTCTGGCGAGTATTTATTCAGGTAATCTGCCCTGCTGTGAACCCATGTGGCGAATTGACGAATGCCTCGTCTTTTTTCACCATGTCCTTGCGTCACTTCGAGAGAATCGCCCGGAGGCGGAAAGCTGCCACTTGACGTCTGGCCTGCTTTCGTTTGCATCGGACGCGAAGAATAAATGCCGACATGGGAGGCCAAATGTCCATCTTCACCACTCGCGTCCTCGCTGCTTCAGCGCTGGCTTTTATGGCTGCGGCGCCGCTGCACGCGAAAACCTTCGTCTATTGTTCGGAGGGTTCGCCCGAGGGTTTCGACCCCGCGCCCTATACCGCCGGCACCACCTTCGACGCCTCGGCGCACGCGATCTACAACCCGCTGCTGCAGTTCAAGCCGGGCACGACCGAGGTTGAGCCGGCTCTGGCCGAAAGCTGGGACGTGTCCGAGGACGGGCTGGAATACACCTTCCATCTGCGCAAGGGCGTCAAGTTCCACTCGAACGACAAGTTCACCCCCACGCGCGACTTCAACGCCGATGACGTGATTTTCTCGTTCAACCGTCAGGCCAATGCCGATGATCCGTGGCACGCCTATATCCCGGGCATCACCTACGAGTATTTCAGCTCGATGGAGATGGACAAGCTGATCAAGTCAATCGAGAAGGTCGATGACTACACCGTCAAGTTCACGCTGAACCAGCCGGAAGCGCCCTTCGTCGCCAACGTCGCGATGCCCTTCGTGTCGATCATGTCCAAGGAATATGCCGACGCCCTCGACGCGGCTGGCACCAAGGAAGACCTGAACAACACGCCGATCGGCACCGGTCCGTTCAAGTTCGTGGCCTATCAGAAGGACGCGGTGATCCGCTATCAGAAGAACCCCGATTTCTGGGGCGACGCGCCCAAGATCGACGATCTGGTCTTTGCGATCACGCCCGACGCCTCGGTCCGCCTGCAGAAGCTGAAGGCCGGCGAATGCCACCTGATGCCCTATCCGGCACCCGCCGATCTGGCCGCGATCAAGGCCGATCCGAACCTGAAAGTGGACGAGCAGGCCGGCCTGAACGTGGGCTACCTCGCCTATAACACCACCGTCGCGCCCTTCGACAAGCCCGAGGTCCGCAAGGCCCTGAACATGGCGATCGACAAGAAGGCGATCGTCGAGGCGGTCTATCAGGGCAGCGCCGAAGTCGCGAAAAACCCGATCCCGCCAACCATGTGGTCCTATAACAACGCGATCGAGGACGACAAATACGATCCCGAAGCCGCCAAGAAGATGCTGGAAGATGCCGGCGTCTCGGGCCTCAGCATGGAAGTCTGGGCGATGCCGGTGCAGCGCCCCTACATGCCCAACGCCCGCCGCACGGCCGAGCTGATCCAGAACGATTTTTCCAAGATCGGCGTCAAGGTCGATATCGTCAGCTATGAATGGGGCGAGTATCTGAAGAAGTCGATGGAAGAGGGCCGCAAGGGCGCCGTCATCCTCGGCTGGACCGGCGACAACGGCGACCCGGACAACTTCCTGTCGGTGCTGCTGAGCTGTGCCGCCGCGACGCCGGGCGGTGCGAACCGCGCCTTCTGGTGCAACAAGGAGTTCTCGGACCTTCTCGCCAAGGCCAAGGTGACTTCGGATCAGGCCGAGCGCACCAAGCTCTATGAAGAGGCGCAGGTCATCTTCAAGGATCAGGCACCCTGGGCGACGCTGGCCCATTCGACGCAATATGTGCCGATGTCGAGCAAGGTGACCGGCTTCGTGCAGTCGCCGCTTGGTGACTTTGTCTTCGATACGGTGGACCTGGCCGAGTAAGGCGCCACCGATTTGAAAGTGATGCGGCCGTGCAGGGGTTCCTCCCTTGCACGGCCCTTAGGTTAGGGTTCGATGCTCAGATTCATCCTCTCGAAACTTCTCTATCTCATCCCGACCATGCTCGGGATCACGCTGGTGGCCTTCAGCTTCATCCGCCTTCTGCCCGGCGATCCGGTTCTGCTGATGGCAGGCGAACGCGGCGTCTCGCCCGAGCGTTATGCCCAGATTTCGGCGCAGCTCGGCTATGACAAGCCGATCTGGCAGCAATATTTCACCTATCTCGGCAATCTGCTGCAGGGCGACCTCGGCAATTCCATCGTCACTAAGAAGCCGGTCCTGGCCGAATTCCTGTCGCTGTTCCCCGCGACGGTCGAGCTTGCGGTCGTGGCCATCATCATCGCGACGATGATCGGCGTTCCGGTCGGCGTGATCGCGGCGATCAAACGCGGGTCGTGGTTCGACCAGATCTCGATGACGGGCGCGCTGGTCGGTTTTTCGATGCCGATCTTCTGGTGGGGGCTTCTCCTCATCATCATGTTCTCGGGCATCCTGCAATGGACGCCGGTTTCGGGCCGCATCTCGCTGATGTATTTCTTCCCGCAGGTGACGGGTTTCATGCTGATCGACAGCCTGCTCTCGGGGCAGAAGGGGGCCTTCACCTCGGCGGTCAGTCACCTCATCCTGCCTTCGATCGTGCTGGCGACGATCCCGCTCGCGGTGATCGCGCGCCAGACCCGCTCGGCCATGCTCGAGGTGATGGGCGAGGATTATGTCCGCACCGCCCGCGCCAAGGGCCTCTCCACCCGCCGGGTGATCGGCGTCCACGCGCTGCGCAACGCCATGATCCCCGTCATCACCACCATCGGCCTGCAAATCGGCGTGCTGATGGCCGGCGCCATCCTGACCGAGACGATCTTCTCATGGCCGGGGATCGGCAAGTGGATGATCGACTCGATCTCGCGCCGTGACTATCCGGTTGTCCAATCCGGCCTGCTGCTGATCGCGGGCATCGTGATGATCGTGAACCTGATTGTGGACCTGACCTATGGTCTCATCAACCCGAGGATCCGCCACAGATGACCGAAACAACCGTCACCATTTCGGATTCGGCCATCCGCCGCCGGATGCTCAGGGAGTTCTGGTTCTACTTCAGCCAGAACCGCGGCGCCGTCATCGGCCTGTTCGTCTTTGCCCTGCTGGTGCTGACGGCGCTTTTCGCGCCGCTGCTGGCCCCCTATGACCCGACCCAGCAATTCCGCGACGCGCTGCTTGTCCCGCCGTTCTGGCAGGAGGGCGGCAGCACGCGCTTCCTGCTCGGGACCGATGCCGTCGGCCGGGACATGCTGTCGCGGCTGATCTATGGCTCGCAATATTCGCTGTTCATCGGCATCGTCGTCGTCGCCATCGCGCTGACCGGCGGCATCATCATCGGGCTGGTCGCCGGCTTCTTCGGCGGCTGGGTCGATACTGTCATCATGCGCGTCATGGATGTGGTGCTGGCCTTCCCGTCGCTGTTGCTGGCCCTGGTGCTGGTCGCGATCCTCGGGCCGGGCCTGACCAATGCGATGATCGCCATCGCCATCGTCTACCAGCCGCATTTCGCCCGCCTGACCCGCGCCGCCGTGATGAGCGAGAAGGCCCGCGAATATGTCACCGCCGCCAGGGTGGCAGGGGCATCGAACCTGCGGCTGATGTTCAAGACCATCCTGCCGAACTGCCTCGCGCCGCTGATCGTGCAGGCGACGCTGAGCTTTTCCTCGGCGGTGCTCGACTCGGCCGCGCTCGGCTTCCTCGGCATGGGGGCGCAGCCTCCGGCCTCGGAATGGGGCACCATGCTGGCCGAGGCGCGCGAGTTCATCTTGCGCGCATGGTGGGTCGTGACCCTGCCGGGCCTTGCCATTCTGGTCTCGGTCCTCGCGATCAACCTGATGGGCGACGGTCTGCGCGACGCGCTCGACCCGAAACTGAAGCGGAGCTGAGCCATGGCATTGCTGAACATCCGCAACCTGACCGTCAGCTTCGCGACCTCGACCGGCAGCTTCAAGGCCGTCGACGGCATCGACGTCCGCGTCGACAAGGGCGAGGTGCTGGCGATCGTCGGCGAATCCGGCTCGGGCAAGTCGGTCTCGATGCTGGCGGCGATGGGGCTTTTGCCCGACACCGCCACCGTCACGGCGGACGAGATGACCTTCGACGGCAGGGATCTGCTGAAGATGACGCCGGCCGAGCGCCGCAAGATCATCGGGCGTGAGATCACCATGATCTTTCAGGAGCCGATCGCCTCGCTCAACCCGTCCTTCACCACGGGCTACCAGATCGAGGAAGTGCTGCGCTTCAACGCCGGCCTCTCGCGGCGCGCGGCGCGCGCCCGCGCGCTTGAGCTTTACCGCCAGGTCGGCATCCCCGATCCCGAGGAAAAGCTGAAATCCTATCCGCACCAGATGTCGGGCGGGCAATGCCAGCGCGTGATGATCGCCATGGCCATCGCCACCAACCCGCGCCTCCTGATCGCGGACGAGCCGACGACGGCGCTGGACGTGACCATCCAGAAGCAGATCCTCGACCTCCTGATGGAGTTGCAGGAAGAGACCGGCATGGCGCTGATCCTGATCACCCATGACATGGGCGTCGTGGCGGAGACCGCCGACCGCGTCCAGGTCCAGTACAAGGGCAGGAAGATGGAGGAAGCCGACGTGCTTTCGCTGTTCGAGCATCCTGTGCATCCCTATACCCGTGCGCTCCTCTCGGCCCTGCCCGAGAACGCGACGGGCGACCGCCTGCCCACCGTCGGCAGCTTCCTGGAAGGCGAGGTGCAGCAATGAGCGTCGTTGTCGAAGGCACGGACATCATCCGCGACTACCACGTCCCCGGCTCGCTCCTGCGCGCCTCCAAGGTGGTGCGCGCGGTCAAGGGGATCAGCTTCTCGGTCGAGCGCGGCAAGACGCTGGCGATCGTCGGTGAATCCGGTTCGGGCAAATCGACGCTCGCCCGGATCATCGCGCTGATCGACGAGGCCTCCGGGGGCGAGCTCAGGATCGAGGGCAAGCCCATCGACATCGCGAAGCGGAAACCCACGCGAGAGATGCGCTCCAAGGTGCAGATGGTGTTCCAGAACCCCTATGGCAGCCTCAACCCGCGCCAGAAGATCGGCGACGTGCTGATGGAGCCCTTGCTTCTGAACACCGACACGCCCGCCGCCGAACGCCGCGACCGCGCGCGCGAGATGCTGGTGAAAGTCGGCCTGCGGGCCGAGCATTTCAACCGCTATCCGCATATGTTCTCGGGCGGGCAGCGCCAGCGCATCGCCATCGCGCGCGCCCTGATGCTGAAGCCCACGCTCCTGGTGCTGGACGAGCCGGTCTCGGCGCTCGACCTGTCGGTGCAGGCGCAGGTCCTGAACCTGCTCGCCGACCTTCAGGACGAGTTCAACCTTGCCTATGTCTTCATCAGCCACGACCTTTCGGTGGTGCGCTATATTGCCGATGATGTTCTGGTGATGAACAAGGGCGAGGCGGTCGAGCAGGGCACGCGCGAGGCGGTTTTCGCCAATCCGCAGCATCCCTATACGCGGGAACTTTTCGCCGCGACCCCGATCACCGATATCGAGGCGATCCGCCAGCGCGTCGCGCGCCGTCAGGCGCTCCGCGCCGCAACCGCCTGATTTCTTCGTTCGGCAAATACTCTCGGGGGGTCCGGGGGCGAAGCGCCCCCGGTCCTACCCCTCCAGATCACGATATTCGTGCCATTCCCCGCGCCAGTCGCGGATCCGCCATTGCCCCGGTCCCGCGGGCTCGACCTGACCCGCAGCCAGCGCCACCTTGCCATGCCCGCCCGGCAGGTCCAGCACATAGGTCGGCAGGCATGTCCCCGAGATCCGGCCGCGCAAAGCCGCCATGATCGCCTGCCCCTCGGCAATGGTGGTGCGGAAATGACTGGTCCCCCGCGCCAGATCGCAATGATGCAGGTAATAGGGCTTCACCCGGTTGCGGATCAGCGCCCGGAATAACACGGCCAGCGTCTCGGGATCGGCATTGACGCCTTTCAGCAGCACGCTCTGCGACAGCAGCGGAATGCCCGCGCCTGAAAGCCGGGCAAGTGCCGCACAGGCCTCGGGCGTCAGTTCCTGCGCGTGATTGATGTGCAGGACCACCCAGACCGCCAGTCGCGGCGCCTTCAGCGCCTCGAGCAGCGCGGTGTCGATGCGCTGCGGGGCAACCACGGGAATGCGGGTGTGAAAGCGGACCACGTCCAGATGCGCAATCGCCTCCAGCCGCGCCATCAGGTCGGCGATGCGGCGCGCCGACAGCACCATCGGGTCGCCGCCGGTCAGGATGACCTCATGGATCGCGGGGGTCCGCGCGATATAGTCAAGCGCCGCCTGAAGATCGCGCTCGGGCAGGGTGCCTTCCCCGCCCACCACCTCGCGCCGAAAGCAGAAGCGGCAATAAACCTCGCAGGTGCGGGTGATGTGCAGGATGACCCGGTCGGGATAGCGATGGGTCAGTCCCGGCGTGGGGCTGAAGGCCTCGTCGCTGATCGGATCGGTAAGTTCGTCGGGATGGACCGTCAATTCACGCGGATCGGGCACGAATTGCGCCGCCACCGGGTCGGCGGCCGTCCCCTCGATCGCGCCCTGCATCGCGGGAGTGATGCGGATCCTGAACTCGCGCGCCACCTTCTCCAGTTCTGCCGCCTGACCGGTCGCGGCAAGGCCTGCCTCAAGCAGGGCGGGAACGGTGGTCAGCGGGCGGGTAGAGGGCAGGGACACGAGGATACCGGTTCGTCTCGGGAAAGGGCGCATATGCGCCCTGCGGCTGAAAATTGCAATGGCGCCTCCTGAAACAATGTATACATTGCCCCGAGGGCGGAGGATGCCCATGCATCAAGGAGGCAGTTTCATGAGCATTCAGCTGTTCGATCTTTCCGGCCGCACGGCGCTTGTCACCGGCTCGTCCCGTGGCCTTGGTCGCGCCATGGCCGAAGGGCTGGCCGCCGCCGGGGCGCGCGTCATCGTGAACGGCGTCAACGCGGCGCGGCTGGACGAGGCGGTGGCCGAGATGCGTGCGGCCGGTCACGATGTCCTGCCGATGGTTTTCGATGTCACGGACGAGGCCAGCGTGATCGCGGCCTTCGAGCGCATGGACCAGGACGGGATTGCCGTCGATATTCTGGTCAACAATGCCGGCATCCAGTTCCGTCGCCCGATGCTCGAGCTTGAGACCGCCGACTGGCAGCGCGTCATCGACACCAATCTGACCTCAGCCTTCGTGGTGGGGCGCGAGGCGGCGAGGCGCATGGCCGCGCGCGGATATGGCAAGGTCATCAATATCGGCTCGCTGACCTCGGACCTCGCCCGCGCGGGGATCGCGCCCTATACCGTTTCCAAGGGCGGCATCAAGATGCTGACCAAGGCGATGGCGGCGGAATGGGGCGCGCTTGGCATCCAGACCAACGCGATCGGGCCGGGCTATATGCTCACGGACATGAACGAGGCGCTGATCTCCAACCCGGACTTCGACGCATGGGTGAAGGGTCGCGTTCCGATGCGCCGCTGGGGCCAGCCCGAGGAGCTTGCGGGCATCGCGATCTTCCTTGCCTCGAACGCCTCGAACTATGTCTCGGGGCAGCTCATCCATGCCGATGGCGGGATGATCTCGGTCCTCTAGGAGGGCAAGGCCGGGCGCGATCAGGCGCCCGGCGTTTCTTCTGACCTGTCTGGTTCGCGCTCAGATGAAATCGAACACGTCCGAGAGCAGGACCGTATCGCTGCCGCCGGCAAAGGTCAGCAGGGTGCCGCCCGAGACCTCGCGCGCCGAGAAGCTGCGCCCGCCATGGTTCAGCACATCAAGCCCGGTGTCGAAGCCATAGATGGTATCCTGCCCATCGCCGGCGCGTAGGATGATGACGTCGCGGTCACCATCGCCGCTATTTCCCTCGCCGATCCACAACTGGTCGCGTCCGGCCCCGCCGGTGATCGTGTCCTTGCCCTCGTCGGCGACCAGCGTGTCATTGCCGCGGCTGCCGGTCAGCACGTCATGCCCCCAACGGGTGTTGAAGTTGAAACCCGCCTGATTTGCCGCGACCTTCGCGGCCGCCCCATTGACCGTATCGTTTCCGGCATGGGTCCAGCCCAGCTCGAACTCGAAGAAGCGCAGGTTCGAGGCGCCGCCGATATTGGTGCTCGCCCGTCCGGCAAAGCTGCTCTCGCTGTTGATCTGGTTGATCGTCACCGAGACGCCATTGACGCCGATGGCGTCGTTCTCATCGGTATCGCCCTGCTTGATCCAGATATTGATCAGGTCGTTATCGGCGCCGCCATAGATCGTGTCATTGCCGGGCCGATGGTTGGCATCGCCATTGCCCCAGCGGATATTCTCGCCACCCGGGCCGCCATAGATCAGGTCGTTTCCGGTGCTGGACTGGATGAAATCCGCGCCACCACCGGCGCGGATCGTGTCATTCCCGGCGCCACCATCAATGATGTCGTCGAAGGCCGAGCCGATGATACTGTCATGTCCGCCACGGGTGATGATGGTCAGGCCATGGCCCGGCGTGCCGTCATGCGCTGCGTTCAGCTTTGCCTTGCTGGCATCGACCACATCATTCCCCGCAGTGCCCCAGACGCGTTCAATTCCCGTGAAGGTCAGGGTATTCCCGCCGATCTTGGCGGTTCCGGCCTCGGTCGTGCGGAAGGTGATGGTAGCGCCCTGGTTGCCTTCCAGAACCAGCCGGTCCCCGCCCGGATTATTGGGGGTATAGGGATTGATGTCGTATTTGTCGTTGGTATCTCCGCCATGGATGGTGTCGTTTCCGATCCCACCTCGCCAATAGAACACATCGGCGCCACCAAGGCCCGAGAGCACGTCGCTCGCTGCAGTGCCGCGGATTATGTTATCCGTGTTTGATCCGTTTACGATTGCCATTTTGGTCTCCGGCAAAGCTGATGGATGAGGGCCATTCCTGGCGGGAACTAGACAGACAATTGCGTCAAATCACACCTGCTTCGAGGAGTATGCCACCTCTCAGGCGGATAGCTGCAATCTGGTGTCGGGATCTCGGCGATTTTACGCTGAGCGTGCGGCTCCACGACACGCTTTTGGATATGTGCCCGGTCACCCGTCAACTTGAGGACGATTTCTGCCGCCGGAAGTTTTTCCATGTCCATATCGAATGAATTGGCCGCGACCTCTCCAACCGATTCTATTGCCCCGCTGCGTGAGAATGGATCGAGAGTGTTGAGGCTTTGTTACGAAGATGCGACCAAGTCATTTCTCCGGCGGCAAACAGAAATAGGGACGAGATGAAAATAGCGATCGACGGATACTGCTATCACCGCTTTTTCGGAGAGGTCTATCCGCAGCTCGAAACCGAGCCGGAGGCCCCGATGAGCCTTCGGGATTTCATCGACCGTGCCGTGGCCCATGGTGTCGAGGGCGTTTCGATCGAATCCTTCATGGTCGCGAGTCCCGAACCGGCCGATCTCGACGCGCTGCGCGAGGCGCTGGACGCCGCCTCGCTCGACCGGATGTGGGCCTGGGGCCATCCGAAGGGGTTGGGCAGCGGCACCACCCCCGAGGCACTGGAGGATCTGTGCCGGCATGCCGATCACGCGGCCTCGGTCGGGGCGCGCGTCATGCGGATCTGCGCCGGTGGGCGGGGGACACGCACGCTGGAATGGGATGAGCACAAGGCGCTGTTGCTACCCCTGCTGCGAAGGGCGGCGGACCACGCGGCCGCTCGCGGCGTGGTCCTGGCGGTCGAGAACCATATCGATTTCTCCGCCGAGGAACTGGCCGAGTTGATCGAAGCCGCGGCCCATCCCGCTTTGGGCGTGTGCCTTGATACTGCGAACAATCTGCGGATGTTCGAGGATCCCGATACCGTCATCGAACTGCTGGCCCCCTATGCGAAGGCCGTGCATCTGAAGGACATCACCGCCTATCGCGGCAGCCCGCGCAGCTTCGGTTTCTGGCCCAGCGTGGCGACGGGCAGCGGCCTGATCGACATTCCCTTCGCGATCGAACGGCTGAAGGCCGCGGGGTTCGACGGTCTGCTGGCCATCGAGTTCGACTACCTGCACCCGAGGTATTCGGGCGTGGACGAGGCGCTGGCGGAAAGCGTCTCCTATCTTCGCAGGCTTCTGGGCCGCGGTGCGGAGTGAGAGGGGGGCGGTGTGGGGGCCCCTGGAAGGTGCCGCGGCGCACGCTGCCGAACATCCTGCCGTGCGACGATCAACCTGATTGTCCGAGGGGGCGAATGCAGGGCCATACGGACCGGCCTGCCTGCGCAGGTAAGACACCAACGATTTCAAGGGGAAAAAGTGGTGCCCGGAGGCGGATTCGAACCACCGACACGCGGATTTTCAATCCGGGGCTAAGGCTTCGGAAACAGTGTCTTGCGAAGGTGCGTCGCGTCAAACCGGCAACAGAAAATCAATCGCTTACGCGGAAGGTGTCAAACCTCTCCCGGAGGCTAAAAGCGAAAATCCCGGCGCGCTGGCGGGCGCAACCGGGACCGATATCGAGAGCTTTTGGGACTGGTTCGATTCTAACGCAACTCGCAATACCAAGGCAAGCAACCTGGCTAAGGCCGTAGCAGACTGCGATCCTGCCGATCAGATCCTTTTCCTTGAAACGATGCTCGACGCTCTGAGGCCCGGTTGGCCCCAGTCGTCCTACGGGCTTCTGATGGAGGAGGCCGGCTGGTGGGCTGACAACTCAACCCGCGCCGAGAAGAAGGCCTACATGCTGGCGTGCTATCGTCGGCTGCCCCTGGAGGACCGGAAGGCCTTTCTAAACTACATCACGGGGGCCTCGGCATGACTGTTCATCAGCACAATGATTTTGCCGAACTGGAGCGCATGGACCCGGTGCCGGGCACAAATCCTTTCATGGAGGATGCGACGCCGCGTGCGAAGGAGCTGGCTCGCTTTACGCGTCGCATCACCGAGGTGAAGCCGGTCCTCAAGTCTCGCTATCTGGTCAAAGGGTGGTTGGATCGCGGCACTTCCAGCGTCGTCTATGGCGAAAGCAACGTCGGCAAGACGTTCTTTGCCCTCGATCTCGCGATGCATGTTGCAGCAGGAATGGACTGGCACGGGAACCGCGTACCCACGGCCGACAAATGGGCGGGACCGGTTCTCTATATCGCAAGTGAGGGCGGATACGGCATCAACAGCCGGATCGAGGCGATGCGCAGGGACAGACCCGATCTCATCAAGGCAGTCGGTAGAAACTTCGCGCTGATGAAGGTCGGCCTGGACCTGTGCACTTCGCAGGATGCCGCTCACCTTATCGAGATGATACGCGCCGATTTTGAACAGGCGCCGTCTCTCATCGTGGTGGACACGCTCGCGCGATCCATGGGCTCCGGTGACGAGAACACCGCGCAGGACATGGGCAAGTTCATCAAGAGCATCGATCAGCTGCGTGAGGCGACAGGCGCGCACGTCATGATTATTCACCATAGCGGCAAGGATGCCAGCAAGGGTGCGCGTGGATCAGGTAGCCTGCGGGCCGCGGCCGATACCGAGATTGAGTTGACGCGTGCCGAAAGCGTAGTGACTGCCGAGACTCGCAAACAGCGCGACATGGCCTGCGATGGGGTGTTTTCCTACAGCCTGAAATCTGTGTTCATCGGGCATGATGAGGATGGGGATAAGATCACCTCTGCCGTGATCGAAGAGGCCGAAGCCGCACCCAGGAAGGTCAGGCTCACCGGGGGCGACAAGATAGCCCTGCAAGCCCTCTCCGATGCTTTGGCGATGCATGGCAAGGTCATGCACAGCCCGCTATTCCCGGCCAATCGGCAGTGCGTCACGCTGGAGGCTTGGCGGGCCATGTGCGATCGGCATTCGCTGTCCAGTGGGGAGAGTGCCAGCGCGCAGCGTACGGCCTTCATGCGCATAAAATCTCGCCTGCAAGACAAGGAGATTATTCGGGTCGTTGATGGCATGGTTTGGTGCGTTTCGCCTGCGGATCAGCCGTCACATCCGTCACACGGTGTCACAATTTCGCACTGTGACGAGGCCCCCGCAGCCGTCACATCCGTCACACCACCCTATAGGGGTGTGACGAGTGTGACGCGGGTCGATGCGCTGCAATGTGGGGAGGATGACCAGTGATCTGGTCGGTCCCGGACCACAATTTGTCAGTCAACCACTGAAAGGGTATACGGCGTGAGAATTCACCGACTTTCTAAGAACGGGAGCGCAGCAGGCGCGATGGCAGACAGTGCCGTCATCCGCTGGGGGAAAAATTGGCGCGATCCCGAAGAACAGACCGGCTCCGACATGGAGTTCAACTTCTCGATCCAGACACGGGATGGCACCAAGGCGGTGCACGGCTTCTTCCTTCACGCGGCCGGCGCACATGTGATCCGTATCCGGGCTGATCGCGTGGCCCTGTCCAGCGTCGTGCGCGG
The DNA here is from genome assembly GCF_035556475.1 of Paracoccus sp. (in: a-proteobacteria). Taxonomy (GTDB): domain Bacteria; phylum Pseudomonadota; class Alphaproteobacteria; order Rhodobacterales; family Rhodobacteraceae; genus Paracoccus. The sequence goes on from NZ_DATMFA010000052.1 coordinate 44,167, forward strand.
TGTCACCCTCATCGACAAGGAAATGGGCGTGTATCGCGTGCGTCGGGTCCTGCCCGTCGAGGGCGGCGCTTGGATGAAGGTGATCTGCCAGAAGGTCATGTGAGGGCCGGGGGTGGTCTGGAACTTTGCCCTTATGGCGGGGACCGGCGCGGGGAGCAGCGCGCAAGATATGACAGAATTGGAGATTTCGCCGTGCATATGAAACACGACTTCCCACCCCTCGATCGGTGGCGTGTCGATGCGGTTCTTGAGCCCGAGCGGAAGATCTGGGGCCTTCCGCAGATCGCCGAGGTGCTGGGCGTTTCGGTCGACAAGGCGCGGGCGCTTGCGAGACTTCCCGAGGTGCCAATCTATCGCCCGGCCGGATCGGGCAGCTATTTCGCTTTCCGTTCGGAGCTTCTGGCCTGGCTTCGCCGCAAGCCCTGACTGCGAAATCCCTCGACTTCCAACGATTTCCTAGGTTTTACCAGCTTACCGCGAAGGCCCCGCATCACGCATAAACTGGTCTATGCGTATTTGGCCCTTCTCCCGCAAGACCGTCCAGCCCGAGCAAAAGTCGCTTGCCTCGCCCGATGCGGCGCTGCTGGCGGCGTTTGGGCTCACGGAAACCACATCGACGGGCATCGTGGTCAGCCAAGCTGACGCGCTGAGGGTGCCAGTGGTCGCGAACGCGATCCAGCTGATCTCGGAGGCCGTGGCCTCTCTGGACATTTACGTCAAGCGGATCGAGGGGCAGGACGAGGTGGACATTCCCGACCACCCCCTGCTGCCGCTGCTGCGGGGCGAGGCGAACGACTGGACCACGGGCTTCGAACTGATCCGCCAGATCGTCCGCGACGCGCTGATGAGCGATGCGGGCGGGCTTGCATGGGTCAACCGGGTGAACGGAGAACCGCGCGAGATCATACGCTATCGCCAGTCCACCCTGCAATTCGACGTGGATCTGGATACCGGCGAGCGTCTCTACCGCCTGATCAATCGCCCGGTCCCGGCCCGCGACGTGATCCACCTCTTGCCGCCCCTCGATCGTGCCCCGCTGTCGCTGGCGCGTGAGGCGATCGGTATCGCGGTTGCACTCGATCGTCATGCCGGCAAGCTGTTCACGCGCGGGGCTCGTCCCTCGGGTGCGCTGCTGATCCCTAAAGGGCTGGGTGAGGAAGCCATCAAGGCCGCCCGCGCTGCATGGCGTGTGGCGCATGAGGGCGAGGATCAGGGCCGCACCGCGATCCTTTATGACGGGATGACGTTCGAGCCCTACACCTTCAACTCGACCGATTCACAGTTCCTCGAAAATCGCCGGTTCCAGATCGAGGAGATCGCGCGAGCCTTCAACATCCCGGCGCCGATGGTGGGCGACCTGTCTCGCGCCACCTGGTCGAACTCGGAACAGAAGGGACGCGAGTTCTTGTCCTATACCCTGGAACCGTGGCTGCGCGGGCTGGAAGGTGCGCTGCGCCGGGCGCTGTTCTCGGACGAGGAACGTGCGACCCACGTCATCCGCTTCGACCGTGATGACCTCACCCGAGCCGATCTGGCGACCCGCGCCACCACCATCAACAGCCTCATCAGCTCGCGCACCATCAATCCGAACGAGGGCAGATCTTGGCTTGGTCTGCCGCCGCGCGACGGCGGCGACGAGTACCTGAACCCAAATATCAGCGCGGCAGATGCCCCCAAAACTGGGGACGTCTCCGATCCGCTCAAAAATGAGCGCAGCCCCGAGGACGACAATGCATCTGAATGACATTCTCTCCAATGCCGAAGATCAGGACCGCGGCCGATGGTTTGATCTGGTCGACCCGGTGACGGGCAAGGCGACTGGCATCCGCTTTCTCGTCGCCGGTCCGGACAGCGCCACCCAGTCGCGCGCCCGGCTGAGGATGGTGGATGATCTGGCCGAGGCTGCCGACGATGAGGGCAAGGTGAGTGCTGCCGCTCGCGAGAAATGCAGGCTGAACAGCCTGGCACGCTGCATCCTCGGCTGGGAGATTGTCGAGGACGGCGAGGCGCTGCCCTTCAATCAGGCGAACGTCCTTCGCGTCCTTCGCGCCGCGCAGTGGGTCCGCCAACAGGTCGACGCCATGGCGGGCGATCGCGCCCCCTTCATGCGGGGGCGCTGATGGATCGCATCGAGAGCAAGGCCGCTTTCAGCGTCGATGACGAGGGCCGGATCGAGGGTCTGGCCTCGGTGTTTGGCACCGTCGATCGTGGCGGTGATGTCGTCCACAAGGGCGCCTTCGCTGGCGCGTCTTTTCCGATTCCCATGCTCGCAGGTCACGATCAGGCCGAGGTCATTGGTGTCTGGCAGGAGGGTGTCGAGACCCCCGCGGGTCTGGCGGTCAAAGGTCAGCTCACCCTGTCGGTGCAACGGGCGCGCGAGATCCGCGACCTTATCCTGGCCAAGGCAATTCAGGGCCTGTCGATCGGCTACCAGGCGACGCGCAAGGCGGCGCGGCGTGGCGGCGGTCGGGATCTTCATGCCGTCGACCTTCTCGAAATCTCCGTGGTCGCGGTGCCGATGCATCCCGGCGCGCGCATCACCTCAGCAAAGGACATGACCATGACTGAACAAACTGAAGATCAAGGCATCGCGGCGCTCGAAGCCAAGATGACCGAGATCGAAAAGAAGGCCGACACCGCGCCGATCATTGCCCGGCTCGACAAACTGGAAGCGAAGATGAACCGGCCCGCGACCGAAAAAGCAGAGGATCAGCCGGACGAGCAGAAAACGGCCTTCGTGGAATACTTGCGCTCGGGCAAGGTCGAGGGCAAGGCGCTGACCACGGCCAGCGACACCGCGAACCATATCCTCGCGCCGGAACAGGTCGAGAGCGAGTTCATCCGCAACCTGGTCGAGTACTCGCCCATCCGTCAGATCGCGGATGTGCGCTCGACCACGGCGGCCAAGGTGATCCTGCCCCAGCGGACCAGCGTCACGAACGCGGTCTGGGTCGGTGAAACCACCGCGCGCACCGGCAGCGAACCGGGCTTCGATCAGGCTGACCTCGACGTGAAGGAACTGGCGACCTTCGTGGATCTGTCGCTGCAACTGGCCGAGGATAGCGCGAACGTGCTTTCCGAGGTCAATCTCGCGCTGGCCGAGGACTTCGGGCAAAAGGAAAGCGCGGCCTTCGTCAACGGCGCTCTGGCGCTGGAGCCCTCGGGCTTCATGGCTAATGCCGATATCGTCACCACCGATAACGGCCATGCCGCCAATGTGTCGCCCGATGCGCTGATTGCGCTGATGTATGCGCTGCCCGCGACCTATCGGCAGGCCGGCACCTGGGTCATGAACGGCACCACGCTGGGCGTGATCAGGACGCTCAAGGATGGCGATGGCCGCTATCTGTGGCAGCCCAGCTATCAGGCCGGCCAGCCGGAAACCATCCTCGGCCGCCCGGTTGTCGAGGCGGTGGACATGCCCGACATTGCCGCCGATGCCGAACCCATCATCTTCGGCGACTTCAAGCGTGGCTACCGGATCTATGACCGCCTGTCGCTGTCGGTCCTTGCGGACCCCTACAGTGTGCGGGTGAACGGCCTGATGCGCTATCACGCCCGTCGCCGTGTCGGTGCTGGGGTGGTTCGTCCGACCGCCTTCCGCAAGCTGGCGATGGTGGTCTGATGCCTGGCCGCGCGCCTCGCATTTGTTCATGCGGCAAGCTGGTTCCGGCGGGAACCGTCTGCTCGTGCCAGGCGAGGCGCGCGGCACAGCGCAATGCGGCCCACGACAAGAAGCGGCCCAGCAGCAGCCAGCGCGGCTACGACGGCACATGGGAGCGACAGGCGAAGGCCTTTCTCGCCCGTCCGGAGAACAGGGTTTGTGCCCGCTGCCAGCGGGCCACCGCCGTCGTCGTTATGCACATTCAATCCATTCGCATGCGCCCCGACCTGCGCATGGACCCGGCCAACTGGCGCCCCGGCTGCCGCAGTTGCAACGCAATGGAAGCCGCAAGAGAGCGGCGCAACATCACAAGGAACTGACCCCATGACTATCTATGCGACGAACGGTACCAAGATCTTCATCGGTGCTGCGCTGGCCGCCAAGCAAACCGATTTCATCCTTTCGGATTTCCCGACCACGGGATGGGTCGAGGTCGGCGAGACCGAGGGGCTGGGCACCGTCGGCGATACCTCGGCCGAGATTGCCTTTGACGGCATCAATTCGTCCCGGACCCGGCGCCTGAAAGGCACCCGCAATGCCGGCACCATGGAAGTGGTCTGCGGGATCGACTATGCCGACCCCGGCCAGATCGCCGTGATCGCGGCGGAAAAGACCCCGCACGATTACGCGTTCAAGATGGTGCTGAACGATGCGCCGGCCGGCGGCACGCCTTCCGAGCGTTATTTCGTCGCCAAGGTGGCAGCGGCGACGGAGCAATACGATACTGCGAACAGCGTCCTGAAGCTCAACGTCAGCCTTTGGGTGAACTCGAATATCGTCAAGGTTGACGCGGACGCGGCCTGATCGTGCTTTACCCGACCGCTGGATCTCGCCTTTACATCGCGGATGCCCCGGCAGAAGTGCCGGGGGCGTTCCCGGCTTCCGGCTGGGTCGAGGTCGCGGAGCCCGAGGCCCTTGGCGTCCTTGGCGTCGAATGGGAGGCGGTCGAGGTCTCCGATATGGCGATCGGCGAGGTCGGAACCCTCAAGGGCGTCCTTCGCCGCCAGCCCATGCAGATCATCCTGGGCGATGATCCCGCAGATCCGGGGCAGGCCCTCATCTGGGCGGCGTCGCGCTCCAGCCTCAGCTATCCGTTTCGGCTTGTGCTGCCCGGCGGCGTGCTCACCCGCCGATGGTTTGGGCTGGTCATGGCGATCGGCGAAGTTTTCGACGCGGCCAACAGCGTGATCAGGACGGAAGTTACCTTGCAACCCACATCCCAGATCACCCGCAGCGAGGCCAGCTGACATGGAAGCAATTTTGATCGATATCGGTGAGGTCAAGCGGCAACTCGGCCTCACCATGGATAATGGTGACGACGATTGGATGATCCAGGGCAAGATTGAGGCCGCCGAGAACTTCATCGATCGGGAGCTTGGATTCCGCATGCGCACGCGGTGGCCGCCGTATTCTCCGAACACTTACGGGGGTGAGAACGTGCCAGCCGCGCTGAGAGAAGCGGTCATGCAACTGGCCGCATGGTGGTATGAGAACCGTGAAGCCGTGACGGATCTGTCGCGCGAATTGCCATTTGGCGTTCGCGAAATCATCAACCAGCATCGCGAATGGACGTTCTGATGGCTGATGACGGTGGCCTCGCGAGGTTCCAGCGGCGCATGGAAGCGATTCCCCGGGAAGCGCGGCGGGCAGTTAAGCCGGCGCTGATCAAAGCCGCGAATGGCGTGGCCGAGATCCAGCGCAGCCTTGCCCCGGACGATCCGGCGACAAGCGCCCCTGACCTCAAGTCGAGCATCGCCGTCACCGGGCCGGGGGAGGCCACACCGGCCTATTCGCAGCCGGGCGGTTCGATGATCGTGCCGCCGAACCAGGTGGTGATCACCGTCGGTAATACCGATGTTCGCTATCCGCATCTGCAGGAATACGGCACCACGCATCACGGCGCGCAGCCCTTCTTCTGGCCCGGCTTCCGCCTCGGTCGCAAGCGCGCCCTGAGCGCCATCAAGCGCGCTGTCAGCAAAGCTATCAGAGAAGCGAAATGAATATCGATCTTGAGGTTCAGAAGGCCATCCGTGCCAGGCTCACGACTTATGCCGTCGGCGTGCCCGCGGCGCAGATTGTCGATGCGAACCAGCGCCCCTCGACCTTGCCAGCAATTCTTCTGGGTGACAGTCAGGCTCTGGACGAGGGCACCAGCCTGCGCCGCGCCCATACGCGCGTCTATCACACACTGCATGTCTGGAAGAAGGAACCCTCGCTGGAGGGCGTCAAGACCATCGCCGGGGCGATCCGCAGCGCGGTCCGCTCCGCTCGGTTAGTGTTGGCTCCGGGCCTGCATTGCGCCGATACGCTGGTCTCCTCGATGCGCTTCCTGCGCGACCCTGACGGCGAGCATTCCCATGGCGTCGTGGTGGTCGAAGTTCTGGTATCGGAGGCCGTGGCGTGAAGTCGGGCAAGCTGGTCGAAACCATCCGCATCGATCGGGCGACGACGGATATCAACGATGCCGGCACGCCGGTCGAGGTCTGGCGTGCCGTTGCCAAACTGCGGGCCGAACGCGTGGACCAGACGACCGAGGAGTTCATTCGCGGCTTCGGTGCCAGTGACGAGGAGGTGGTGATCTTCCGCGCCCGGTTCTTTGACGTCACAACCAAGCATCGGCTTGTCTGGAACTTCCAGGCCTTCAACATCAAGCAGGTGACGCCGATCGGGCGCCGCAAGGGGATTGAGCTTCGCTGCGTGAGGTGGCCGGAGTGAAGGGCACCAAGCCGCAACTGCGCGAAGACGTTGACGCACTAACTGCCGCTCTGGCCGCGCCCGACTGGCTGGCCGAGGAGGCCCGCAAGGAATGGGACCGGGTGATGCCGATCCTGACTGAGCGACGCATCCTGACCGACGCCGATCTCGGCGGGCTGGAGAATTACTGCATCTGCATCGGCCGCGTGCGCGAGACCGAGGCACTGATCCAGTTGGGGCAGGAACCCGATATGATGCTGAAGCTGGCACGCTTGCAGGACAAGGCGATGGCCTCGGCCCGTCAGCTTGCCGCAGAACTTGGCCTTACCCCCGTCAGCCGGTCCCGCCCGACGATCCGCGACGATGGCGACCAAGACGATACCGCGAACCCGCTGGAGATGGGCTGATGGCTGGCACCTTCCCGGAATGGATCTATGACGGATCGGAGATCCCCGATCCCTTCGGGCATGGCGAGCGTGCGGTGAGATTCCTGCGCGCTCTGCGGCACCCGAAATCCATCTTGCCGAATCGCGCGTTCCAGCTTGATCCGTGGCAGGAGAGGATCGTACGGCGGATCTATGGCCCGCGGCATGAGGATGGCGCTCGCATCGTTGGGCGTGTTGCGCTGCTGCTGCCACGCGGTAATCGTAAGACCTCGCTGTCGGCGGCGCTGGCGCTGCTGCATACCCTCGGCCCGGAGCGGGTGCCGAATGGCATGGCGACCTTTGCTGCGTCTGACCGCAAGCAGGCCGGCATCGGCTTCCGCGAGGCGGCGGGCATCATCCGCGAGGATAAGCGCCTTGTGGCGGCGACCAAGATCCACGATGCGTTCAATGCTCCGAAGATGATCCGCTATCGCAAGGACGGGGCGCAACTTGAAGTCGTGTCCAGCGACGGCGGGCGCCAGCATGGCGAGACGCCCGGCTTCGTCTTGGCGGACGAAATCCACGTTTGGAAGGGGCGCGATCTTTGGGAGGCCCTGACCACCGGCCTCGATAAGATCGACAACAGCCTGCTGGTGGTGGCATCGACCGCCGGCAGGGGACAGGACAATCTCGCCTGGGAGTTCTTCGAGGATGCCCGCAACGTCGCCCGCGGCAATGTGGATGATCCCTCGATTCTGCCTATCCTGTTTGAAGCCGATCGCCGCGATGACTGGGAGGATGAGGCCCTGTGGCATCGGGTGAACCCCGGCCTCCAGTATGGCTATCCCAGCCTGCGGAAATTTCGAGACCATGCCAAGCGCGCGCAGCGCGGCGTCGGCGAGCGGCAGTCTCTCAAACAGCTCAAGCTTAATATCTGGCTCGACGCCTCGACCGATCCCTTCGTGGACATGGATATCTATGACGCCGGGGCCAAGGACTATGATCTGGACGCCTTGCGGGATGAGCCGTGCTGGCTCGGCGTTGACCTGTCCTCGACGGTTGACCTCTCGGTGATCGTGGCCTGCTGGCGCACCGCGGATGGCTATTTCGTCAAGCCGTGGTTCTTCTGCCCGCAGGAGGCCCTCGACAAGACGGACGGGGGCGAGGCCTCCCTTGACGACGAGGACGGCATCAGCGCCCGCGAGGATCGTTCCGGCGCCCCCTATCAGGCTTGGCATGACGATGGACTGATCACGGCCACCGCCGGTTCAGTGATCGACTATGCCGAGATCGAAAGCCGGATCATCGAACTCTGCGAGGAGTTCAATGTGCAGGAAATTGCCTTCGACCCGCACATGGCGCGGCAGGTGCAACCGAAGATCCTGGAGGCCGGGTTGCCAGCGGTGGACTTCCGGCAGGTGCCCTCGCTGATGATGCCCGCGGTGTTGGAACTGGAGCGGGCGCTCCTGGGCGGCGAGTTCTTCCATGGCGGGCATCCCGTCCTGCGGCATTGCTTCGCCAATGTCGTGGTGAAGCGCAACGACCATGGACATGTCGTGAAATTCACCAAGCCCAAACGCTGGCTTTCGATCGATGGCGCGGTGGCTTCGGCCATGGCTGTGGCCCGCGCCTCGGCAAATGAGAACGTCCTGACGACCAGGGCAACCTGGTTCACCGAAGACCTTTGGTCGCCCGTATAGGAGGCAAAGATGGCAGATGACGAACGCCTTGTCGTGCGGCTGGAAGCGCGGATCAACGATTTCGAGAAGTCGATGAAGCGGGCCGAGAACACCGGCACCCGCACCTATCAAGGTCTGCGCCGCAATTCCCGCTCTGCCACAAGGCAGATGGAACAGGACATGGCGCGATCGGCCAACAGCATCAAGCAATCCGTCGCCAGCGTCACCGGCAGCGTCGGCAGCCTCGGCAAATCTCTGGCCGGGGGCTTCCTCGGCGGGCTGGCTGTCGGCGGCATGGCCGAGATCGTCAGCAGTTCGCGGCAGGTCGTGCAGGGCATTGCCCAGATCGGCAACGAGGCCAAGCGGGCCGGCTTGTCGGCGCAGGCCTTTCAGGAATGGAAATACGTCGCCGAGGCGAACCGGATCAGCGTCGATGCACTGGTTGACGGCTTCAAGGAACTGTCGCTGCGCGCGGATGAGTTCATCACCACGGGCGTCGGGCCTGCGGCCGAGGCCTTCGGGCGGCTGGGCTTCCGGGCCGAGGATCTGAAGAAGAAGCTGAAAGACCCTTCGGCGCTGATGCTGGAGATCATGCAGCGCCTCGAAGGCATGGACCGGGCGGCGCAGATCCGCATCGCGGACGAGATCTTCGGCGGCACGGGCGGCGAACGCTTCGTGGAGATGCTGGGGCAGGGCGACGACCGGTTGCGCGACACCATCGCCCGCGCGCACGAAACCGGGGCCGTCCTCGACGATGAACTGATTGCCAAGGCTCAGGATCTTGATCAGCGGTTTCGCGACTTGCAGACCACGGCGGGGAATTTCTTCAAGCGGGTGATCGTCGGCGCGGCCGATGCAGCGGTTGAGATCGCCGACATGCGCGCCAAGCTGGACGAGGTATTCAGCAACGAGACCGAGGGCCGCGCCGCTCTGGGTGATGATCTCTATGACGCCCTCAACCGCAACCGAGATCTCGTCGATCAGCATGCGGCCGAACTCGGCACGCTGGAAGGGCAATATCAGTCGCTGGCCGAGGAGGCAGCGGTTGCCGGGAACGCCTTGCGCGGCTCGATCGGGCAGCTGGACAGCTGGGGCTATGGCGAGATTGCCGATCAGCTGCGGGGGCTGGTGGCCGAACAGGATGAGCTTGTGCGGGCCTTCCGCGATGGCGCGATCGGCGGCGATGACTTCGCGGTCAAGCTGGACGATATCCGCACCCGCGCGACCGACGCTTTCGATGAGCTCGAGGCGGGCGACCGAACCAGCTTCGAGGGCGTCATTTCTCAGCTTGGTCGGCTCGGCGGGGTGATTGCCGGGGTCGTCTCTCTGGCCGGCAGGCTCAAAGGGGCGCTGGCATCGGCGGCCGGTGTGTCGGCGGGGCAGAAGGACCTCGACGCCATGCGCCAGCGGCAGGCGGCGGAACAGGCGTCCATGGACAGCGCCAAGGCCATGGCCGAGGCCAACGACAAGTTCACGGCATCCGAGACCGCCCGCAACGCTGCCACCAAAGAGCAGATCGCGCTGGATCGCGAAATGGCCGAGGTGCGCAAGCGCGCCAAGGACATGGGCGCCACCCTGACGGATTCCGATGTGCGCGGCTTTGCCGAGGCGGCGCTTGCCGGCGATGCTGCCCGCGCGCCTGCCGGAAAGGCTGGCGGTTCGTCCCGATCGAAAGCTGGCGGCGGAGACAGCCTCAAGGGCTTCGACCGTGACCTGCAGCAGATCAGGGAACGCACCGAGGCCCTGAACATCGAGGCGCAGGTTCTCTCAGCCGCGGCGCTGAGCGGGGCAAGCTACGGCGACATGATGTCCTATGCCAGCGAGAAGGCCCGGCTCTTGGCGGCGGCGCAAGAGGAGGGCCGAGCAATCACGCCCGAACTCGCGGCGCAGATCGATCAGTTGGCGGAGGCTTATGCTCAGGCGGGGAAGAAGGCGGATGAGGCCGCCGATCGGCTAAGGGAGGTTCAGGAGGCAGGGAAGGCGGGCGCCGATGCAGTCGCGGGGATCTTTATGGCTGCTCTGGATGGGGCGGATGCTGCCAAGCGGGCGGTCGTCCAGCTTCTTGACCAACTCGCGCAGGCGATGATCAGCAAGGCGTTTTCCGGGTTGGCTGCTTCGGGCGGCGGCGCCGGGGGTATATTCACGGGCATCGGGAAGCTGCTGGGCTTTGATGGCGGTGGCTATACCGGCAACGGCCCCAGAACCGGGGGCGTGGATGGCAAAGGAGGCTTCCTTGCCGTCATGCACCCGCGCGAGACGGTCACGGATCACACCAAGGGGCAGACCGCTCCGGGCGGGAACGGAGGTGCCAACGTTCACATCACGGTCGGCGTCGATCCCAAAACCGGCAACCTGACCGCTTTCGTGGATCAACGTGCGGCGGCGCAAGTTCAGAGGGCCGCGCCCTCGATCGTCGGGCAGAGTGTCCGTGAGGTAAACAACGCCATGGTCAGAACAAAGTCCTTTGGTCAAGGCAGGAGGATGTATTGAAACGACTGGAAAAACAGCTTTGCGCCACGGTGAAGGCCTCGCAGACCGGCACGCTCCGTCCGCCGCCCGAGGCGGGGCGGGAGCTGTGGAACGTCTTTCAGGCGATCTCCGCGACGCGGACCTATCACCCGGCCGGGCCGAACCCGATCCAGCCTTCAGAGATCCGCGCGTGGTGCGATCTGATGCGCCTGCCGCTCGGGCCCCAGCATGTCGGGATACTCCTGGCGATGGATGCCGCCTGGCTCGATCAGGCCTATGCGCGGGTGCGTGCGCCCGATGGGGTTAAGGTGCTGGCGCCGATCTCAGCGCAGCCTCTCAGCGCGGCGCTCTTGGATGCGGTGCTGGGGTGAAGGATTCAAGCCGGGCAGCTCGCGATTGGAGTTGCAGCCCTGATAGCGGAGCTGCCCGGTAAGAAGGTGGTCGGGGTTGTCGGTAGGAATTGCCGCTCCTGATGATGATGCTAGCGGCGCTCCTCGATGGGATCAAGACCCCTCACCGGCAGTCCCCCGATCCTCGCACCCCGTGGAGCCCTGCAATTGCTGCCACGTCCGAGTTTCGGGTCTCTTGTCCCCTGATGGTCGGGGGACAGGAGACCCGACTACGCAATGGCGTGGAAGCTGTAAGGGCGAAGCCTAAGCTCCGCCCTCGTATTATCGCTTGTTGCCCTTCTTCTCGTCCTGCGAGAGGACAGAAGCGGCGAGGGTTTTGGCCTGCGATGCTGTGGGCTTAACTTTGCCGCTCAGCACTTTGCTTGCCAGGGTGGAGGTCTTCGACGTCGATTGTTTGGTAGCCATCACGGGCTCCTATCTTTCGGTTGTGATAGGTATCCGCCTTGACTTGGGAGCCATGCTGTGGGAGTCTCCCCAGCGTGAATTCACAAATCGCAGCTGGATACGGCTGCATTTCTCAGATGCAGTCGGGACCACGAATCCCGGCTGCATTTTTCTATCTAACTGATCCGAATCGAAAAATCTAGCGGATCAGCGGCGCCAACTGTCTATATCTGGGCGCAGACACAAGTTACGGTGTTTTTTCCGCCACAGTCCCCTGATCTAGCTGCAACAGTGCGTCCGGTCGACGGATTTTGAGGCATGCGCCTCACCCGTAGTTTTCGGGTCGAAGTCGGAGCGTTCCTACGCGCGAGCGCAGAATCGGCGGCCTTTCGGCCCAGGTTCCGACCCGATTCCTACGGGTTGCCGACCCGAAAACTACGGGTTGGGTGCGAGGGCATCCTCAAATTTGATAGGTGCAAGTGTGTTATTGAAGCAGATCCCTGACTACGTCCGGTCGTCAGCCTAGTCGCTGGGGCGATGTCGTCGTTCGCCAAAGGTGACCGTCAAGATCCCTGATGGCCCCCGGGGGACTAGATAAACTGAATAGCGAGGCATGTTAGCCATGAGAACGGCGTCCGCTTCTTCCACGAACCTCCGCATTTCTTCGGGATCATCACCATAGTCCGTCCGTTCCATCCAAGTTGAAAAGAACTCGTCCAGGCTGAACCCGTCAGGTGGGTACTCCTCCTCTAAAGTTGCAACTATCTCTTGCGAGAGGCTCCGATGAGCTTTCTTTGCAGCGGCTTCCACCCGCGACTTAAGGTCGGCGGGCAGCATAAGCTTGAATTGCACTAGGCGACCATCTTCATCCATGCCGGAATGGATGGACAATATTTGTCCTTGACGCAACGGACATTTATTGTCCATATAGGGACATGAATTGTCCGTTTTGGGGTGGCTCGATGAACGATGTCGTACAGTTCAAGCTGAATATCCCTGCAGATCTTAAGGCATGGATAGAGGCTCAATCACGGAGAAATGTCCGATCGCAGGGGGCCGAGATTGTGGCGTGCCTGCGCGAGCGGATGGAGCGTCAAGAGGCCATGAAGGCCTGACGAGAAAGAGAGGAAGCCATGGAACTGCAAAAGCGCCTGCGGGCGAATAACCCTGCCATGCCGACCGGCGTGGAGGATCGACTTGCCTTGGTTGCCGCTCAAAGCGGCCTGACCCCGCCTGACCTTATCCTGGTCGACTGCGGCGACGGCGACTCGTTCAGCGACGAGTTCCTGACCTTCTGCGGTCAGTCTGGCTTTGTGCTCGATTGGGTTTGGATCGGGGAAGGACCCCAAACGCGGGCCGAGGCATTCCGTATTCAGCAGGCCGAGATGAGGGCCGCTGCGTGATTGAAGGTCCCGCCCTTGGTTTCGACCGGCAGCATGAGCGGTGGGCACGCGATGCCCGCCGTGGCAAGCTCGGCCGCGGGCGGTATCGGGCGCTGGTCGAGCAACTGGTGACGGTTACGCACATGGCATTTGAGGCTGGCGCCATCGGCTCGCTCTGGGGGCTGGAAGGGCCGATGAGAGCGGGTATTCGAGAGGATCTCTGCCGACAGGCATGGGGGTGGAGCGCCGCTGACCTGATGGCCCGCGACCTGCTGGCTAATGCCTTCCGGGTGCTGGAGGGCAGGTTTGAGGCCGAACGGCCGGAATGGAACGAGGGGCAACCGGAATGGGTAGTTCACGAGGGGCTGCTGATCGAACGGACGCGCTGCATCAACTGCCATTGCCAGTTGCCAGAGGGGCATCACAAATACTGCAGCAGATTATGCGCTGGAGCGACCCAACAGCGCCACTATCGGAGATTGGTGGCGGGCGAGGGTCTAGCGATCAAACTGGCGATCGACTCGATCTGACCGCGCGATGCGAGCATTGTGCAGGCGCATTACTCGACACGGCAAGGTCCAATCAGAAATATTGTAATGCTCATTGCCGCAATGCCGCTCGCATGGAACTGGTTAGCCGTGCAAGGGCAGAAGCGGTCGCGGGCAGGGTCTGTCAGTCCTGCGGTGCGCCGATCGAGGCAAGCCGGCGAGTGGGGGTTAAGTTCTGCAATCCCGATTGCTGCCGCGACGGAACGGCAGATCGGCTTAGGTCCGCGCGGGTCGCGGCACGGCTGAGTAAGACATGCTTGTTCTGCGAAGGTCCCATGCGGCGAGATTATCGGGGATACATGTACTGCAGCCGCGTCTGCGCTTGGCGCTCTGCAAGAGATCTGGCGCGCATGCTGCGAAAGCGGAATTGCGCCCATTGCGATAAGCCCTTTCGGGCCAGTGCAGAGGGGCAGAGGTTCTGCTCCAAGACGTGTCATTATGACAGCATACGTTCCGATCCGACGCGATATCGGGTCTGTAACTGGTGCGGTGACAGCTTTCGGCTCAGGCGCGCATCGCGGCGTTTTTGTAGCCATTCGTGTGCGGCGAGAGGGCGAGAAGCGAAAAAGCGGGTTCTCGACTTCAAGCCTGCTGAGTTTCGCATATCGAGAGGGTACTGATCGATGGCTGCGGCAACGCTAAACCTGACCGTCTTGGAAAAGCGGATGCTTTCGGCAGCCGAAGCCGCGTCCTATTGCGGGATGGTGCCAAAGCACTTCAAGGCGCTGTGTCCAGTTCAGCCCGTCAGCATGGGCGGGCGCTTCGTCCTCTGGGACAAGCGCGACCTCGACCAGTGGATCGATACCGAGAAGGCGGGATTTGTCGATGCGAGTCATGACGCCATTCTCGGGAGGCTCGCATGACCCTGATCCGCGTCACAGGTTTCAAGATCTTCAAGGACCGCCACGGAAAGCCGCGCTGCTATCACCGCAAGACCGGACATAAGGTGGATCTGGACCGCGCGCCTTTGGGCAGCGCGGCATTCCTCGCGGAGTGCGAGAAGATTTCGGCGCTTGCGAAGGCGCTGGAGACAAAGCAGCCGAAGGCCGGGACGCTTGGTGGTCTGATCGCCACCTACTTCGCAACCGAGCATTTCAGGGACACGCTGGCCGAACGCACCCGCAAGGACTATCGCAAGGTGGCCGACTACCTTGCGCCGATCGGTGATACGCCCGTCTCTGCGCTGAATACCCCGTTGATTGCCGCGATTCACGACAAGGCATCGGTCAAGCTCGGCTGGCGGCAAGCAAACATGCTGCGAACCTTCCTCGGGGAGGTGTTCAAGTTCTGCATCCCTAAAGGGTTAATCCGCGAGAACTTCGCCGTGGGCGTCATTCCCAAGCCGCGACCGAAGGGCAGGGCGCGGGCTAACCGCCCGTGGACCGTGCAGGAACTCGACACGGTGCTGGATCTTGCACCCGCACATATCCGGGCCGCTGTGGCGCTGATGGCGAACACTGGCCTTGATCCGTCCGACGCTTTGAAGCTTCGCCGTGACAAGATCGAGAACGGGGTGATCTGGGCGCAGCGCGGCAAGACCGGACAGGCAGTGCCGCTGCCGATCAACGGGCGCCTGCAGGTCGCCTTAGATGCCGCGCCAGCTCATGATGCGATAACAGTCCTTGCAACGATCAAGGGCACGCCCTGGACCTATGACGGCTTCTCAACCGTCTGGCACCGCTGGCGCGCAAAGCAGGTAGAGGCGGGCCATATCCCGGCCGATCTGACGCTCAAGGGGCTGCGGCACACGGTCGCCACGATCCTGCGAGAGGCGGGTTATACGCCGCGGCAGATCGCCGACTATCTCGGGCAAAAAACCGAGAGCATGGCTATCCACTACTCGCGTGATGCCGACATGGCGGAACGCAATCGAACGACAGCTTCGCTCCTGGATTCGGAGATCGAACGCAGAACGAAAGTTGTCAAACCCTTCTCGAAAAACCGTCAAACCTAACTAACGGAGACAGCTTTGCGTTTGCAAATCACCAACGATTTCAAGGGGAAAAAGTGGTGCCCGGAGGCGGATTCGAACCACCGACACGCGGATTTTCAATCCGCTGCTCTACCAACTGAGCTATCCGGGCGCCGTTGTCTTTCGCTTTCGGCAGGCGCGTAACTAGGCCAGCCGCGCCGCCATGTCCAGAGCGAAAAGACAGAAATTTCACTCTTCTGTATCAGTCTCTCCGGTCGGCTCGCCAGGGATGCGGTAATCGCCCCTCAGCCAGCGCGCGAGGTCGACATCGGCGCAGCGGCGCGAGCAGAAGGGGCGGTATTTCTCGACGGCGGGCTTGCCGCAGATCGGGCAGGCCATCAGCGCGACTCCAGCCCGGCCAGCCGGCGCAGGGGAAGCCGGTCGCGCTTGCGGCTGATCTCGTAAAGGCCCATCGCGGTCCAGCCGATCAGCACGGTTTCGGACGATTCGGATTTGAAGGCCGCGCGCAGGATCTGCTCCAGCGTGCCGCGGTCCCGCTTCGGCATCGGGGCGAAGTCGACCACGATCTGTCCGCCAAGGCCGCGCAGCCGAAGCTGCCGGGAAAGGTCGCGCGCAAGGGCGATATTGGCCTTGAGACCCGCCGCCGGCGAGGTGTCCGAGCCGGTATTCACGTCAATGGCGACCAGCGCGCGCAGTGCCTCGATCTCGGCCCAGGCGCCGCCGCCAAGCTCGACCCGGGACGAGAGCATGGCCTCGACCGCATCCGTCGCCCCCGTCACCTCGAACGAATCGGGCGCGTCCTCGACCGAATCGGGTTCCGGCTCGGCCCAGTCGTTCCAGGCGGCAATGGCGGGCTCGGCCGCATCGACCAGCAGTTCGGGCTGGCCGCTGTCATCGGCGAGGACATTGCGGGCGAGGGTCAGAAGCTCGCCCAGTTCCTCGGCCACGCGTTCCGGGTCGGCGGTTGCCGACGCGCTGCGAAAGACCAGACCCGGCGCGTCCGGCGCGTCGCCGAGCGCCGAGGCGCCAAGCGCGGCCAGTTCCTCGCGGATGGTCTCGTCCTTGATCCGGCGCGAGATGTTCACGCCCGGCGCGCCCGGCGTGACGATGACATGGCGTCCGCGGAAGCTCAGGCGCGAAGAGACGGGGATCGCCTTCCCGTCTTCGGCGCTGCCGCTGATCTGGACGAGCAGCGATTGCCCCTCGCGCAGGCCGCCGCGGTCGCGCAGATAGCCGCGCTCACCCTCGGGCAGGCGCAGGAAAACGCCGCCCTGTCCCTTGACCAGCCGGTCCACGCGGGCGCGGCAGATCGCGCCGGGGGCGAGCGGCGTGACGTCGCCCGCGTCGATGATCAGATCCTCAAGCTGGCCGTCCTGCATCAGCGCGGCGGCGTCGCGGCCAAAGACCTGGCCCAGAACGATCTGGCGTCCCTTCATGGATTGGTTCCCCGAATGCCGGCATGGGCCAGCAAGGTTGCGGTTTCGGCCAGCGGCAGGCCCACGACGGCGCTGTAAGATCCCTGCATCCACAAGACGAAGCTGCCGGCGCGGCCCTGAATGCCGTAGCCGCCAGCCTTGCCCTGCCATTCGCCCGAGGCGACGTAATCCTCGATCTCGGCGGGGGAAAGCGGGCGCAGGCGGAGGGTGGTTTCGACCAGACGCTCGTGCAGGCGGCCGTGATAGGCCATCGCCACGGCTGTCAAGACCCGGTGGCGGCGGCCCGAAAGGAGGCGCAGGAAGGCTCGCGCCTCGTCGGCATCCTCGGGCTTGCCGAGGATGCGCCGGCCCGCCGTGACGGTGGTGTCCGCGCAAAGGATCGCGCCCTCGGCCTGACCCGAAAGGGCCTCGGCCTTCTCGCGCGCCATGCGGCGGGTGTAGTCGCGCGCATCCTCGTGCCGGTGCGGGGTTTCGTCGATATCGGCCGGCAGGACGGCATCGGGGCGGATGCCGATCTGGGCCAGCAATTCCAGCCGGCGCGGGCTGGCCGAGCCGAGGACCAGCCGCGCAATGCCGGAGGCCCCGCCGGAAGCCTGTTCCTCGCGGGGGGTGTCGCCATGATTCATCTTGGTAGGTCCGGGCTGGGCCCCTGCCTGCAGGATTGCGGCAGCGGGCTCACTTGAAGCGGTAATTGATCCGTCCCTTGGTCAGGTCATAGGTGTTCATTTCCACCTGAACCTTGTCGCCGGCCAGAACGCGGATGCGGTTCTTGCGCATCTTCCCTGCCATATGCGCGATGATCTCATGGCCGTTCTCAAGCTCGACCCGGAATGTCGCATTGGGCAGGAGTTCCTTCACGACGCCGGGGAATTCGAGCATTTCTTCCTTGGCCATGTTCTCTCCTGTAAGGGTGACCCGCGGGTGCGGCGGGCGCAAGCTACATGCGTCCGGGAGCCCGGATTTTCAAGGGGAATCTGATCCCCGGCCCCGTCCTGCGGCAATTACGCCGGGCGCGCGGCCCCTGATGCGCCGCCGCGCGGGCCTTTCGCCGCGCTTTCGGGGCGCTATCCGCGCAGACGCGAGAGGAGGGGCTCGTCCGTCTCTGTCGCGCGGAACGGGTCGGGTTCGTCCAGCGCATTTCCTTCCGCGTGGTCCTTCGGGCTCGGCAAAGCGGCGCTGAGCCGGATCGCGTGGAAGCCGTCCGCCTCGCCCAGCTTTCCCCGCGCGACAAGCTGTCCGGTCCCGGTCTCGATCCGCGCCTCGTCCAGTGCGTTCTGCGGCAGGGGGATGGTCGCGCCAGGTATGAGGCCGCGCAGGCTTCGCAATGTCATCATGCGGCGGCAAAGAACGCCGGTCAGCGCCACGGGGGCCTCCTGCACCACGGCGGCGAGCGTGGTGCCAGCGCCTTCGGCCGGGACCGGCATGGCCCCGGGGTCGGGGGCAGGGGGAAGCTGCGCCAGCGGCGCCGGCTCCCTTCGGGGCGCGGGCGCGGGAACCGCGATCAGGACCGTGCCCATGCGCTGCCCGGCCGGGCCGATGCGGAAACCCAGCGTCAGCCGCGACATTCCCGCATCCTCCAGCATCAGCGACAGCGGCCGTGGGTCGTCCAGATAGGTGACATAGCGAAAACCGCCGAGTTCGGGAAAATCCCGCCCGCCGCGCAGCTCGCGGTGAAGCTCGGCCAGAAGGCCGTTGACGAAATCCTCCGAGATCGCGGCATCGGTCCGGGTGGCGCGGCGCGGGATCGCGGGTCGCGAGGTGACGCGGCCAAGCGCCTGCATCTCGATCAGCGAGGCGAGGAGGTTGGGGCAGATCGCGACCACGCCCAGCTCCTCCCCCGGCCCCTCGACAACGGCGAGGAGGGCGCGCTCGGGCAAAAGCTCGGTCAATTCCGGCAGTGAGATCGAGGAATGCGCGACCTTCTCGACAAAGACGGCGAGGCGGTGCGCACGCTCGGCCGCGCGCGCAAGCGCGGTCGATGCCGCGCGCTCGATCCCCGGCGCCTCGGCCGGACCTGCCGGTGGCCCGCCCGTTCCCTCGCCGGGCCGCTTGCGCGCCTGACCGGCGATCAGCCGCCGCAGCACCGTGCTGCCCCTGCCTTCGCCGGTCATGCCGGCCGCATCGCTTTCTGCGCCATTCATGTCTTTGCTGTCCGAATCGCCTTCGCCCTTGCGGCGAGCCTTTCAGAAAGCGGTTTCGAAAGGGTTTACCCGGCCTCGGCGGCGGGGGGGTCTTCCTCGCTTCGGGCGGGGTCGCGCGGCCAACGCGGCAGGCTGATGCGGAAGGCAGCCCCGCCCTGTCCGGGCAGATAGCTGATCGACCCGCCAAGAAACTGCATGATCTCGCGGCAGATGGCGAGGCCGAGGCCCGCGCCCCCGGCCTGCGGCGTATCGGTCAGGCGCGAGAATTTCTCGAAGATCAGCGCCTGGTTCTCGGGGCGGATCCCCGCGCCATTGTCGCTGATGTCGATCTCGGTCCCGCCATTGCGCAGGCGGCGGGCGTCGATCCTGATCTGCGGCGCGGGCACGTCGCAATATTTGCGGGCATTCGCGATGACGTTGATCAGCACCTGAAGTAGCCGGTCCGCATCGGTCATCACCATCAGCTGTTCGGCCGGCAGATCGCGCAGCACCGCGAAATCGCGCCGCGCCTCGGTCGCCTGGGCCAAAGCCAGCGCGCGTTCGATCAGGTCATGCAGGTTCACCACGCGCGGCGTCAGGCGGGCGCGCCCGCCCTCCAGCACGGTCAGGTCCAGAAGATCCTCGATCAGCCGGGTCAGGCGGCTGGCCTCGTCATGGATGATGCCGGCAAAGCGCGGGCGGTCGCGGTCGGGCAGACCCGGCTCCATCAGGATTTCGGAAAACGCGCGGATCGAGGTCATCGGTGTGCGCAATTCATGGCTGATCTGGCCAAGGAAAGCGTCCTTCTGGGCGGAAAGGGCGGTCAGCTTGTCATTCGTCTCGCGCAGCTTGCGGGCCGTCCGCTCCAGTTCCCCGGTCGCGGTCTCGAGGCGCTGGTTGTCGGCGCGGGCAAGGCTCGCCTCGCCCGCGACATCCATCAGGTCGGCAACCGTCACCGCGCCGCGACCGGCGACCCTGCTCATCAGCGCGGCGGCGGTTGCCGCGCCGACGGTGCCGGCGATGGTGCGCTCGAACTCCGAGAGGAAGCGCGGGGTCAGGTCGGGCAGGTAGCCCGACTTGCCCTGATCCGCCGCCGCCTCGCGGAAGATCTCGAGCGCGTGGTCGCTGCCCCAGAGCCGCCCGGCCAGCGTCAGCACGGCCTCGGCGCGGGCCGAGCTGGTGCTGTCGGCAGCCGAGCCGTCGGGCGCGATCGCATGGACGAAGGAGAGACCCTGCATCCGCTCGACCGGGTTCGGGAAATCGAGGAGCGAGACGAGGACCAGCA
Source organism: Paracoccus sp. (in: a-proteobacteria) (assembly GCF_035556475.1). GTDB lineage: Bacteria > Pseudomonadota > Alphaproteobacteria > Rhodobacterales > Rhodobacteraceae > Paracoccus. The sequence goes on from NZ_DATMFA010000052.1 coordinate 64,536, forward strand.
GCATCATGTTCAGCCCGAGCGACAGCAGAACCGCCCCGGCGAAGGGATCGAGGCCGGCGGGCATGGCGGGCGGCGGCACGAGGCCCAGCGAGGGCAAATAGATCAGGCCGAGCCAGATGGCCGAGCCGGTGGCGATCCCGGTCATCGCGCCCCGCCGCGTCGCGCCCCGCCACATCAGCCCCGCGACAAGCGCGGGCAAGACCTGCGCCATGCCCGAGAATGCGACGATACCCATGACAGCCAGCGCCGATGTCCCGCCGGAAAGGTGGTGATAGGTCCAGCCCGCGCCCATGATCAGCAGGATCGCGATGCGGCGCGCGTTGAGCATCAGGACGCGCAGATCCTCGCGTGCGGCGCCCGGCAGGCGATGGGCGCGAAAGCCGCCATGCCTCAGCCACAGCCACATCGGCACCAGCCAGTGGTTTGCCATCATGGTCGAGAGAGCGATGGCGCTGACTACTGCCATCGACATGGCCGAGGAGAAACCGCCGATGAAGACGAAGCCCGCCAGCGCGTGCTGTCCCTGCGAGAGCGGCAGCGCGATGACATGGAGGTCAGGATTGGCCCCGGCGGGCAGCAGGTCATGCCCGACCACGGTGATCGGCAGGACAAGGAAAGTCAGGATGAAGAGGTAAAGCGGAAAGGCCCAGCCCGCCTGCCTGAGGCGGTCGTCGTCATTGGCCTCGACCACCATGACGTGAAACATGCGCGGCAGGACGAGGACGGCGGCGCCCGAAAGCGTGATCAGCACCAGCCACCGCTCGGGCTGGATGGTCCATCCCGCGCCCTCGGGCCGGCTGGCCATGCTGTCGATGCGCGCCAGCACATCCGCCGGTCCGTCGGCAAGGCCCCAGAGGACGTAGGAGCCGACGGCGATGAAGGCGAGGAGCTTCACCACCGCCTCCAGCGCGATGGCCATGACGACGCCGTGGTGACGCTCATCCGCGGCAAGGTTGCGCGTCCCGAACAGGATGGCGAAGGCGGCAAGCCCCAGCGCCGTCCAGAGGGGGATATTACCCGGCGGCGGGCGGCCCTCCTCGGCGAAGGCCGAAAGCGCCATCGAGACGGATTGCAATTGCAGCGCGATATAGGGCGTCGCGGCCGTGACCGCGATCAGCGTCACCAGCGTCGCAAGCCCGGCGGATTTCCCGAAGCGGCTGGAGATCAGGTCCGCGACCGAGGTGATGCGATGCATCCGCGCCACGCGGACCAGATGCCGCAGCCCCCACCATGCGCCGGCAAAGACGATGCCGGGGCCAAGATAGATCGTCATGTATTCGAGACCGGAGCGGCTGGCATAGCCGACCGCGCCATAGAAGGTCCAGGCCGAGCAATAGACCGAGAGCGAGAGCGTGTAGATGATCGGCCGGTTCATCCATTGCCAGCGCCCCGCCGCGGCCGCGCGGTCGGCGCAATGGGCAAGGATGAACATCCCCGCGACATAGACGATGGCGGCAAGCCCGAGGGTTTCAGGCGTCATCGTCTTCGTCCGCCCCTTCCGCGGTGCCGCCGATGACGTGATGCAGCGTCGCGGTCACGATGATCGTGGCGAGCCAGCCAAGCGCCAGCCACAATGCCCCGGTCGCAAAGCTGAAGACCTGCGGCCGCCAGATCGGCGGTACCAGAACCAGAAGCGCGAAGGCCACCGGCACGATCCGCGTCGCGTCGATCATCCGGCGGCGGCGGTAGGCCCGGCGGCCAAGGAACAGGCGGCGCGACCCCAGCCTCATGCCGGACCGAGGATCGAAGGCTCGTGCCGGGCGGGACAATAGCCGCGCGGGCAGATGCGGCAGGCAGGGCCGACGGGCAGGGCGGGGCGGGCGTCGTCATGCGGGGCGGGCAGCAGCAGCATCTGCGCCCGGCTGAGCGGCGGGCCGTCGAAACCCATCGGCAGCAGCCTTTCCGCGACCGCCCAGGCCAGGAAGCGCGCGCCGCCCGGCGTCTCGATCAGGCGCATCACCGGAAGCTGCGGCTGGGCCAGCGCCTCGAAGAGTGGCCAGAGGGCGCAGCCCTCGCCCGGACGGGGCAAAGCGAAGCCCGGCGGGGCCTGCCGGAACAGCGGCGCGCCCGAGCCGTCGCAGATGATCAGCCCCGCCTGCGCCCAAAGGCCGGGCCGCAGCATCCCGAGGCGGCGCAGGACCAGATCCAGCGGCCTGCCGATCCGGGCCGCCATCGCCGCCGGGTCGAGGCCGCCCGAATGCCGCGCCGCCTCGGCAAGCTGGGCGTCGGGAAGCTGGGCCCGGTCGCGCCCCTGGACGGTCAGCAGATCGAAGGCCAGCTTGCGCGCCGCATCCGAGGCCAGTTCCGTCGCCTCGCCCGGTTCGGGCTGGCCGGCGGCGATCCAGCTTTCCACCTCCTCCTGCGGTGACATAGGCACGGCGTCATCCTCGAACGTGTCGAGATAGGCGACCAGCGATTGCGCGGTGCGCGACAGGCGCTGGCTGTCGGTGTCGAGCGAGTGGTGGAAGCGGTCGCGCCAGTCGGCTTCGATATCCGGCGTCTCGGCAAGGATCGACGCGGTCGAGCGCACCGAGGTCACCGCCGACTGGACCTCATGCAGGGTCGCGAGGAGATAGGGGTCGCGGGTCATGCGATCCGAGAGCGCGACCAGCCGCCGCTCCAGCGCATCCGCCCGCCTGACCGCCGCGGCAAGAACATTGGCCCAGCCGGGATAGCGCGCGACGAATTCGGCGATCTGGTCCAGCTCGACCGTCAGGGACTGGTCGCGCGCCATCGCCACGGCCTCGCGCAGGGCGGCGACCATCTCCTCCTCACGGTCGGAGGCGAGTTCGGTCACGTCGATCCTGAGCGCCTGCGCCAGCCGTCCCAGCAGCGCATCGTTCACCGGACGGCGGTTATGCTCGATCAGGTTGAGATAGGCGGCGGATATGTCGGCGCGCTTGGCCACTTCGGTCTGGCGCCAGCCCTGCGACAGCCGCCGTTCGCGGATCAGCGTGCCGATCAGCGAACGCTTGGCTCCGCTGCGGCCTGCGGCCGGTCGTCCGGGGGGAGTGTTCGATGGCGCGCGCCCCATGCCCTAGGCCCTGTCGCCGGTCTCGTCGAGGTGGCGGATCGCCTTGACGACCAGATCGGCGAAGCTTGTCGCGCCCAGCTTGTCCTTCAGCGTCTGGCTGACATTCGAGACGGTCTTGTAGCTGATATTGGCGCGCTCGGCGATCTCGCGATAGGCGAGGCCTTCGGCGATGGACCGCAGGATGTCCAGCTCGCGCGGGGTCAGGCGTGGCTGCGCATTGATCGCGCCCGGCCGCTCCATCAGCGCGATCTTGCGGGCGAGGTCGGCGGGGACATAGTCGCGACCGCGGGCAAGTTCGCTCAGCGCCTCGCAGATCTCGTCCGAGGGGGAGTCCTTCATGATGATCCCGTTGCAGCCGGCCTGCAGGGCGCGGCGGGCGATGATCGGGCTGCGATGCATGGTGAAGACGAGGATCGGCAGATCCGCCCCCGCCGCGCGCAGGCGCTGGATCAGCCGGACCCCGGCCAGCTTCGCCTCGCCCATGGTCAGATCGACCACGATCACATCGGGCTGCTGCCGCCGCCAGGCGCGAAAGCCTTGCGAGGGGCAGGAGGCAGCGCTGACCTCGCAGTCGATACGGCCGCGGGTGATGCGGTCCCAGCCCTCGGCCACGACCGGATGGTCGTCCACGATCAGCACGCGCAGCGGCTTGGCTTCGGGGGCGGGGCTGGTCTGGGCAAGGCTCATGGGCAAGGTATCCTGAACTCGGTGATGGTGCGGCCTTCCAGCCGGCGGGGCGGGGACCAGCTTGCGCCAAGTGCCGCGGCCCGGTCCCGCATCCCCGCCTGACCCAGCCCCGGACGGCCGGGCGCGGCGGGGCCGGTGCCGTCATCGCTGACGCTGGCCAGAAGATCGGCTCCCGTGGCGGAAAGCCCGACCTCTATCCGGTGGGGCCGGGCATGGCGCAGGGCGTTCAGCACGCTTTCGCGCACGAAGCGATAGACGGCGATCTGGCCCGCCTCGTCAGGCTCGGGCAGCGGATCGCCCGCCTTGAGTGTGAATGCGGTATCCGGCGCGATCTCCTCGAAACCGATCAGAAGCTCCTGGATCATGTCGCTGAGGCTCGCCCCCTCGGCCGGGCTCAGGCGAAGGTCGTCGATCGCGCCCCTGACACCCTTGCGGATCGCCTCGGAATGGCGGGCGACCGCGCCAAGCGCCTCGGCAAGATCCGGGGCGGGTGCGGCGCGCGACGCCTGACCCACGGCGGCTTGCAAGGCGAAAAGCTGCGGCCCGATCTCGTCATGCAGGTCCGAGGCGATGCGAGCGCGCTCGCCCTCGGCCAATGTCATCATCCGGCCCTGCAGGCGACGGTTCTCGGCGCGCTCGCTGGCGAGATGGGCGGCGAGCGTATTGATCCCCTCGCCAAGCGCATCGAGTTCGATAAGCCCGGTCGCCGGCGCGTGGCGGTCGAGGTCGCCCGCCCGCATCCGCCCCAGCGCGCCGTTCAGCTGGCCAAGCTGGCGCAGCACGAGGCCCGTGACCGCAAGCGTCACCCCGATCGCCACGAAGGCGGTGCCAAGCAGCAGCGGCACTAGAACGCGCAGGTCGCGCCAGGTTTCGGCGATCTCATCCTCGGGTGCGGTGCTGATCTCCAAGACGCCAAGGACGTTGGGATATTGCACGATCGGGAAAAGATCGCGGGTCGGGGCGGGGCGCAGGATCTCGGTGAACCAGGCCGGGGCCGGATGCTCGGGCGCGGCGCGGGGGGCAAGCGCCACGGGCTTGCCGGTGGCATCGCGCAATTCCGCGGTGACATGGCGCTGCGCCCGGATCTCATTCGCAATCGCGGCCGCCTCGAGCATCATGTCGCGCTGACCGAAGGATGTGGGCAGCCTGACGGTCGCGACCGACTTGGCAAGGATGAAGGCCGATTCCGTCTCGTTTCCGACCGAGTCTCGGGCGTGCCAGATCACCACCGAGACCGAGATCGCGAACATGGTGATCCAGGCAAGGGTCGCGCCCACAAGCGCGATCGAGCGCAGGCGCAACCGGCGGCCCCCGAAGGCGGCACGCCTTCCGCCGATCGCGCCGATCTGGCCCGTTGCGTCCATCGTCCTCCCCTGCCGGCCTCGGGCGGCTTCCCCGAGGAAAAGACTAGGCCGCCGCCGCGCGCCGGACAAGCCTCGACTTTGACGGAGAAAATCAGCTCGTGGCGGGTTTCGCTTCCAGAACGTCCGGGCGGCCAAGCAGGCGGCGGACCAGAACGAAGAACAGTGGCACGAAGAGGATGCCCAGCACCGTCGCCGAAACCGTTCCGCCCAGCACCGTCGCGCCGATGGTATTGCGGCCATTCGCGCCCGCGCCGGTCGACATGACCAGCGGCAGCACGCCCAGCGAGAAGGCAACCGAGGTCATCATGATCGGACGGAAACGCTGGCGCGCCGCCTCGATCACTGCCTCATAAAGCGGCTTGCCCGAAATCTCGGCCTGTTCGCGGGCGAACTCCACGATCAGGATCGCGTTCTTGCCGGTCAGGCCGATCACGGTGAGCAGGCCGACCTGGAAGAACACGCCATTGTCGAAACCGCCCAGCCATGCCCCGATCAGCGCACCAAGAACCCCGATCGGCATGGCGAGCATGACCGCGAAGGGAATCGACCAGCTTTCGTAAAGCGCCGCGAGGCAGAGGAACACCACCGCCAGCGACAGCGTATAGAGAAGGGTGGTCTGGTTCCCCGCATCCTGCTCCTCAAGCGAGAGGCCGGTCCAGGCGACATCGAAGCCCTCGGGCAGCACGCCCGCCAACTCCTCCATCGCGGCCATGCCTTCGCCGCTGGAAATGCCGGGAACGGGACTGCCCTGGATCTGCATGGCCGGCACGCCGTTATAGCGGTAGAGGCCCTGCGGCCCATAGGTCCAGCGCCCCTCGGCGAAGTTCGAGAAGGGCACCAGCCCGCCCGAACTGTTCCGAACCCGCCATTTCTCGATATCGGTGGGCACGGACCGGGAATCGGCCTCACCCTGCACATAGACGCGCTTGATCCGGCCCCGGTCGATGAAGTCGTTCACATAATTGCCGGCCCATGCGACCGAGAGGAGGCTGCCCACATCGGTCGCGGTCACGCCCATCGCCCCGGCCTTGCGCCAGTCGATGTCCAGATTGTATTGCGCCGCGTCCTCAAGCCCGTTCGGCCGGGCCGAGGCGATGCGCCCGTCCTGCGCCGCCGCCCCAAGCAACTGGTTGCGGGCATCCAGCAATTGCTCATGCGTCTGGCCGCCGCGGGCCTGAAGGTAGAAGTCGAAGCCCGAGACGTTGCCAAGCTCGATGACCGAGGGCGGAACGATCGGAAAGACCATGGCGTCGCGGATCTGGCTGAGCGCCGGGAAGGCGCGTCCGGCGATCGCCTGAACCGACTGGTCGGGCCTCGTCCGCTCGGACCAGTCCTTCAGCCGGACGAAGGCGATGCCCATGTTCTGGCCCTGTCCGGCAAAACTGAAGCCGGTGACGCCGAACATCGATTCGACATTCTCTTTCTCGGCGGTGGTGAAATAGTCCTCGATCTGCTCGATCACCGCCGCCGTGCGTTCGGTCGTGGCTCCGGTCGGGCCCTGCACCAGCACGAACATGATCCCCTGATCCTCGTCCGGCAGGAAACCCGTGGGCGTGCGCAGGAACAGGAAAACCATTGCCGCCCCGATGCAGAAATAGACGATCATCATGCGCAGCGGCCGCCGGATGATCCAGTTCACCCATGAGCTGTAGCCATGCATCGTCCGGTCGAAGCCCCGGTTGAAAAGGCCGAAGAAGCCGCGCGTCTTGTGGCCATGCTCGTTTCGCAGGAGCGTCGCGCAAAGGGCAGGGGTCAGCGTCAGGGCGACCACGACCGAAAGCCCCATGGCCGAGGCGATGGTGATGGCGAACTGCTTGTAGATCACCCCGGTCGAGCCGCCGAAGAAGGCCATCGGCACGAAGACCGCCGACAGGACCAGCGCGATCCCGACCAGCGCCCCGGTGATCTGACCCATGGATTTCTTGGTCGCCTCGCGCGGTTCGAGATCCTCCTCCTCCATGATGCGCTCGACGTTCTCGACCACGACGATCGCGTCATCGACCAGAAGGCCGATGGCCAGCACCATGGCCAGCATGGTCAGCGTGTTGATGGTAAAGCCAAGCGCCGCAAGGATGCCGAAGGTGCCAAGGATGACGACCGGCACCGCGAGTGTCGGGATCAGCGTCGCCCGCCAGTTCTGCAGGAACAGCAGCATGACGAAGAACACCAGCACGATGGCTTCCACCAGCGTCTTGACCACCTCCTCGATCGAGATCAGGACGAAGGGGGTGGTGTCATAGGGGATGACATAGCTGACCCCCTCGGGGAAGAAGCGGGAAAACTCCTCCATCCGGGTCTTGATGCGCTCGGCCGTGTCGAGCGCGTTCGCGCCGGTCGCGAGGCTGATCGCGATCCCGCCCGAGGGCAGGCCGTTATAGAGCGCGTTGGTGGCATAGCTTTCCGACCCGATCTCGACCCGCGCCACGTCCTTGAGCAGGATCAACCCGCCATCCGGTTCCGCCCGCAGCACGATCTGCTCGAAATCGGCGGGGGTCGACAGCAGCGATTGCGCGGTGATCGTGGCGTTCAGCATCTGCCCGGCCGGCGCGGGCCGCGTCCCGAACGCCCCGGCCGAGATCTGTGCGTTCTGGGCCGAGACGGCCGAGATGACGTCGCCCGGCGTCAGCTCGAAGGCGGCAAGCTTCGACGGGTCGAGCCAGATCCGCATGGAATATTGCGCCCCGAAGACCTGCACCGAACCCACGCCCTCGATCCGGCTGAGGTCGTTCACGAGGTTCGAGATCATATAGTCGGAGAGGTCCACTTCCTCGAGCGAGCCGTCCTCCGAGATGAGGGCGATGACCATGAGAAAGCCGGAAGCCGATTTCTCGACTGTCACGCCCTGACGCTGGACGGTCTCGGGCAGGAGGCTCGTCGCCTGCGAGAGCTTGTTCTGGACCTGAACCTGCGCGATGTCCGGGTCGGTCCCGGTCTCGAATGTCAGCGTCGTCGAGGAGGTGCCGGCAGCGGTCGAGCTTGACGAGAAATACCGCAATCCGTCGAGGCCGGTCATCTGCTGCTCGATGATCTGCGTCACCGTATTCGCGACGGTATCGGCCGAGGCGCCTGGATAGGTCGCCTGCACCGTCACCGTCGGGGGCGCGATCTGCGGATACTGGGCCACCGGCAGGGTCAGGACCGACAGGATCCCGATGCCCATGATGAGGATGGAGATCACCCAGGCAAAAACTGGCCGGTCAATGAAAAATCGCGCCATGTCAGGTTCCTGTGCGGATTTCCTCGATCTGACCTCAGCCCTTCGGGGGTTCGGTCTGCTGTGGTTCCGCGGCCGGGTCCGCGGAAGGCTCGGATGGTTCGGAAGGCGCGGCCGGCGCGCTCGCCCCCGGGTTTTCGGTCGGGGCGGGAGGCGGGGCCTTTTCGGGTGCTGTGGCCTCGGGGGCTGGGGCGGCGGCCCGTTCCTCGGGCGTGACCGGCATTCCGGGGCCGATCCGCTGGACGCCCTCGACGATCAGGCGGTCCCCGTCGCCCAGCCCTTTGCTGACGACCCAGCTATTGCCGAGATCCTGCAGGATGGTCAGTTCGCGCTGCTCGACCTGATTCTGGGCATTGACCACCAGCGCGATCGGCTCGCCCCTGCGGTCGCGGCTTACCCCTTCCTGCGGGGCAAGGACCACGTTCTGCACGGTCGCCTGCTGCACGACGGCCTGCACATACATGCCGGGCAGCAGGATCCGGTCCGGGTTCGCGAAGGAAAGGCGCAGCGTCATCACGCCGGTCGTCTCGTTCACATAAGGTTCGGCTGCGGTCAGCGTTCCCTTCTGGTCGTATTCGCTGCCATCGGCGAGGCGCAGCGTCACCGTCCGGTCCGGCGGCGCCTGCATCGCCATCTCGCGCCGCCACCGGATGATGTCGGCCGCGGATTGGGTCACGTCGACATGGACCGGGTCGATGGTGCGGATCACGGTCAGCGGCGTCGCCTGACTTGCTGTGACCAGCGCGCCCTGGCTGACCTGGGTAAGGCCGATCTCTCCGTCCAGCTCGGCGCGGACGGTGGTGCGGTCAAGTTCGATACGGGCGGATTGAAGCTGCGCCTCGGCCACCTTCAGGGCGGCCTCGGCGGCATCGCGCGTGGCCATTGCGGTGTCGCTGGTGCTTTCGCTCGCGACATTGCGCTCGCGCAGGGCGCCAAGCCGGTCCGCCTCGCGCCGGGCATTGTCGGCCTGTGCGCGGGCCTGCGCGACGGCGGCTTCGGCCTGCGCGACCGCGGCCTCATAGGTCGTGCGGTCGATGTGGAACAGGGGATCGCCGACCTTGACGCGGCGCCCTTCCTCGAACAGGCGCTGGGTAATGATGCCATTGACCTGCGGGCGAACCTCCGCCTCGGCCGAGGCGGTGACGCGGCCGGGAAGCGTCGTCGTCAGCGCCACCTCCTGAGCGTGCAGCGTCACGACGGTCACGGTGGGCGGCGGCGCATCGCCACCCGGCTGCTGTGCCGACGATGGCAGGGGCGCCAGTCCGACCGCAAGCGGCAGGACCAGGGAAATGGCAATCCGGCACGCGCGCGCTGGCATGGTCTGTCTCCGGAGAATTGCAGGCCTGTGGGTAATAACGACGAGTTGAAGAGGATGATCAATCCCCATTCTGGCCGCCGTAGCAAGCAAATTCCGGGCGGGATCACCGATTGCCGGCGTTGTGGTTCCGCGAGAGGTCAGCGCGATCCCGGCGGGCAGATTGGACTTGCGATCCGGCCCGGCCTGATGCTATCCGATGCGCCGACGCGGGTGTAGCTCAATGGTAGAGCCGCAGCTTCCCAAGCTGATGACGAGGGTTCGATTCCCTTCACCCGCTCCATCGTTTCCATATAACGCTATGAAATTGCTGCGAAACTTGCGGGGCTGTCTTGCACCAGTCCACCCTTGAAGCCACCCGCTTGAACATGCAGGCCGGGCTGAAAATATGCGGGAATTGTCGCTCGCGGGATCTCCCAAGGCATACAATTCAACTGCCGGTGCAAGCTGGGGAATCAATGCTTAGCGCTGCGGTTCACCGATGATGCTTCCACGATCATCTCATTCAGGGCATGAAACTGCCTGATGGTCGCGGTTTTCCCCAACCAACTCCTTGGCTGGTCACTGAGGAGATGGCCCGTGCGGCTGGATCTCGGATGAGAAAGGTGCCCTTGAATGTCGTACCGAGAGGGTTGGCCATGTGGTCGTGACCGCGTTCATCCAGCATCGCATATGCGGGAGTAATGTCGATTGACTGGAGGCCTTCAGGGCAAGGCGCATATGCCGTCCGGTACCACTGCTCGGTCATCATGGGCATCTGGAGCAGCCTGTTGAAATTCCGCACCACCCCCAGCTTCCCCTGAAAGGGGTGCGATACGGGTTCAACTTCTGTCTTGGTCACTATAAAAGTCAACTAGTTAGGAGATATGTCCTGGGACATGTGTCGAGAATGGCCTTCGGACGGGATGCGTATCAACCGCCTGTCGAATCGCGGTTATACATTTGGAGTAGGTGGCAAAAACCGCGCCCCGCGATGCGGAGATCGTAGATCAAGCTCGCGTTCAGGGCGTAATCAGATGACTCATCACGGGGCGGTGAAATCAGTCCCGGCTTCATCCCGTAGTAATCGCATTCCTCATGGATAGATCTTGGAGCGGGGCCAACCATAGACAGTTCTCCCCGCAGCAAATTCCATAGAAGTGGCATTCCCTCAAGTCCGGTTCGCCGAAGCAGATAGGCGAGTTGCGGGCTGTGAGCAGAGAGTTCGGAGACGTTGAAGAAGAGGCAATTGATCACTTGACCCCTATGACCCCAAATCCGTCGAGTGTGAAAAGGCTTCAAGCCCATGACGAGGAAGGGTAGGCTAAGAGCCGCTATGGCGATGGCAATAGGAAATGCCGCAATCGCGGCTAACCGTTCGATCAGGGATTGGCGTTGTTGCGCAAATCAGCGTTTGGGCTGACGTTCCCCTTTCCTGCGGTCCTTCAGGCGATAGGCTTGATCTCGGCCCTGCCGAGGGCCGAGACGCGGTTCATGATTGCGATGCGGATCTGGATTTCGGCGGTCTGGCGGTCGGGGTCTCGGGACATGATCCACTCACCGAAGAGCTTCAGGCGGTTCATCTGGGCCTCGACCCGACTTCGGACATGGTAGCCCGCCCACTTCTTCCAGAGTGCCCTGCCGATGTGCCGAGTTGCGCGCAGGATCTCGTTTCGCGCAACTGCGGCGGGACAGTCTTCTTTCCATGCGCGACCGTTCCGGCGGATGGGTATGACAGCATCGCCGCCGCGCTCGATGATGGCAGTGTGGCATCGCCGCGTGTCGTAGGCGCCATCGGCGGTGACTGTGGCGATCTCTTCCCCCTCGGGGATTTGCGCCAGCAACTCCGGCAGCAGAGGGCTATCACCCTGGCGGCTCGAGGTGAACTCGACTGCGCGTATGTCCCCGGTCTCTGTGTCCATCGCGATGTGAACCTTGCGCCATTGCCTGCGCCGCGACGGCCCGTGTTTGCGCGCCAACCATTCGCCATCTCCGCGAAACTTGATGCCGGTGCTGTCGACGAGCAGGCAAACGCAAACCGCGTAATCCAGCGTAACGAATCTGCGCCAAGGCGCAGATAGAGGTCCCATGCAGGGACGGGCGGGCAGGCAATTCCGAGCGGGGCTTGAACGCGGCCCATGCCGCAATTTGCAAAAAAGATTGGGATGCCTCTCCTTCCGACCCCATCATGAAGCGGCCCGGTGCCGACCTCAAAGAGAAGCAAGACACCTGCCGGGATTGACCGCAACGCGCGGTGACATCACTTAAAGTCTGGCCCGGCTTGCAAAGCAGGTGGGTAAGGTCGCTTTGAGCCCATACCGGTCGCTCGGCTGGGCGTCCGGTCAGAGATCTAGCTGGATCTCTCGATCCCCAAAACTGCCGTTAGCTTGCAATGGTCTGGGTCTCGCAACGATGCCGATTGTAAAGCCTTGACTAGACCGGACTTATTAAATCACTTTGGTCCAACGGACCAACATCGTCTGCGGAACCGCCCCGTCGGGAAGTCACACATTTTTCTCGGCCTACACTTTTTATAGAGATTGAATCCAATGATCAGCAAAATATCAATACGAAACTTTCGATCCATTGCAAGTGCTGACATTGACGGAAATTGGATTACGACACTCGTTGGGGCAAATGATGCGGGGAAATCTAACGTTTTGCGCGCCTTGAATCTATTCTTTAATAATGAAATAAATTCAGGGGAAGATTTCGAATTTACGCGGGACTACAATCAATTTGCGCCGGTGCGAAATCGGAAAGCTCCACAAATTGAGATTTCGATTACTTTTGATCTTCCCGATGGATACAAGCGAGAAGGTCAGTCTGATCAAGTTGTTTGGAAAAAAGTCTGGCGTAAATATGGTGAGGTGCGTGATTTGGAGAAGCGCACTCTCTCTGACGGTCAACCGTTTCCACAGAGAAGCAAAATACCAGCGTTACTTGACCGAATCAGATTTACGCATATTCCGGCGATTAAGGATAAGGCGTTTTTCGCCGATCTCCAGGGGCGACTGTATGACGTGCTCGCCTCCGTCGCTGAGGGGCCATTAAAAGATTCAGCGGGAGAGTTTCAAACTCAGCTAGGTGCGCAACTGCAGGATTTGCTTTTAAACCTGAGAGCGGCATTCGGGGCGGAAGCCACCATGCGGCTCCCGGAAAATCTTCGCGAAATTTTTGAAAGCTTGGAGATAAGTTCTGATGAAGTTCCTCTCTCAAGGCGCGGGGATGGAATTAAAATCCGACATATACCATTGATGCTGAAGTTTATTGCGCAAAAGCAGGATGACCTTTTTACAAGGGGCGGAGTCCGCTATACACATATCTGGGGATTTGAAGAACCGGAGAATAACGTTGAGATGTCTGCCGCTTTTGCTATGGGAGATGAGTTCCTCGAACTCATTGCAGAATCGGATCGCTTTCAACTTTTTTTGACTACGCATTCTCCAATTTTCTATCGTCTCGACCAACGCAGGCCCGAAGCTGTCGATTGGCTCACCTCCCATTTTGTTTCGAAAAGTGGTAGCCAAACGATAGCGACAACCCGAGCCCCCGACGAGGTCGATGAGAGCATGGGCTTAATGCCGATAGTGGCGCCGTATGTCGCAGAGGCCAAGAAGCGCTATGATGAGATTGGTGCGCAACTGGAAGCCGTCCAAGACATTGCGGAGCAGCGTCGCCCGACAATTTTTGTCGAAGGCGATAGTGACCGCGTTGTCTTGGCGAAAGCTTGGCAGCTCTTTAGCGGCATCGCAGATGATCGTGTTTATATCTGTGCAGGTGGAGAAGCATATGGTGGAGCCTCAGCCCTGTATAGTCGTTCGCTCGCTTGGATGTTGACAGTGCGACATCGACCTGTAGCCGATCGCGTAAAGGCAGCATCGGTATTCGACAATGATGCCAGCGGCAACGCTGCGCGGGTATCTCTCGGAAATGACGTTACTAGAATGAATCTGGGTAACTGTGGTCTAAAATCCTTTAAGCTCGATACCCCGCCCAGACTTCAGCCTCTCGCTCGGCGCGGGTTCAACGTTTCGGTGGATCTAGAATCTTACTATACCGATGCAGTATGGGAGCGTGCGATCGAGGATGGCTGGCTCGAGCCTATAGACGATCTTGCAGGCCTACTTTCCCCCAATTTGTTAAATCAGATTGCAGCAGGCGGAGCTAATCCATTTGCTGAGCTCAATCAGAGCGACGCGGCGCGAATCTGTAATAAGTTTAATGATCAGGGTAAGCGGCGGGCGTCGATGTTTATTCAGCGCCTGACTCAGTTAGAAGCTGAGCGGGAGCTCGAGAGTTTCCGTCCTATGATCGATAAATTACGCGGTCATCTTTTTCAGGGAGGCGCAGCTGCGGAGTAAGGTGAAAAACTTCGACTGAATGCAGACTAGCGAACGGCAGCATTGTCCCAAAAGCTCGACTGACCGCTGCAGCAGTGGCCCTCGTGTCGAGCGGCCGCTTAGTCCCGCAAAGCGGGCGTTGACCCATCAGAAACTCTTGACAGACGATCACCCAATAGAGAAGACCCCGCCTATCTGGCGGGGTCTCCATGCAACCTCAGCATGATCTTGGGAAAAACGGTGAGCATGTTGCTCATCTGTTATAGCTTGGAACCACCCACGACATCCAGCACCAAACTCCCATCCGATAGCTTTCTCAGTAGGTAGTACACCTGACCTGACCAAATCCGTAATTTATACAGGATGCCTGTTTAGGGAAGCTATTTGCGAGGCGATCCATAGATTCAGAGAAAGCAGCTCTATCGGCTTCCTCTTTTCTCACCTCTTGAACATGCTTAATGGCTGCATACTGGACTTGGTTACATACATTCTGTGTTACCCTTGGATATGGCGGGAAAGATTGTATCAACCTGTTATGCGCGGCTTCTTGCTCCGCTGGGGGCATTCTGTGACGGATTACTGATTCTCGGTAACTGGCATATTCAGATACGCTGTGGAGATCCCTCACTGCTCCCAGCTGGACACAGGTCACAGCTGCATTGTACCAGAAGACTTGAAAGTCCTGATCCTGCGGAGACAGTGGCTCAGGAGGAGCGCATCCAGCTACTCCCAGCATCCCAGCTGCAATCACACCAAGCTTCAGAAGTCTCATCACATTTCCCCCAAGATATTCCTCTGTCTAGACCTATAGGCAATAGGCTGCCTACAGGTCCAGAACCATCAGATTACCTTCCAGACTACCATCAGGTCACCGCTCCCCAGAGGGGTGTCATACGGGGCGGAATTTCGGGAATGGGCCAACCTTTTTGGCGGTTTTTTTCGTGCGGACGCCCCTACCGTGCGGTCAGCGGGGTCGGACCCCGAAATCCGTAATACGCCCCCCTCATTTAACTTGACCGCCGCCGTGAGACGTGCCGCAGCGCAAGACGGGGTCGCGAATCGGCAAGGGTCGTTGCCTCGGGTCGGGGGATGGTCGGGGGTGGGGTGCCGGTATGTCGGCGGATGACTCCGGCTCCAAGGCTCGGGTCCGGGACGGATGCTCGCGCGATCCACGCCGCAGCGCAAGGATTATATCAGGGGATCAGGCAGGCAGCAGGCACCGAGACCCTGACGTTTTGCGACGCACAACAGCGCAGGCACCGAGAATTTAAAGAAGTCTCGGTGCCTGCTGCCTGCCTGATCACGCTGCGGGGGTGCCGCGTCGTTTGCTAGGCGGGCGCGGTGCGGTGGCTGCAAGCCGATCCATCACGGACTGCAATGCAATCCAGCCGGACTCCTGCGGGCAGTCAGGATGCAGCACCAGCCAGCCACGGCGAGTCGGCGACATGGCACCAGCCACAAAGTCAGCCAGCGGCATCTTCTGCGACAATGGATAATTGCCGCGCCAGATCTCCACAGCATCAAAGGGTGGGTAATAACCTAGCGTGTGATCCGGCAGCCGTGTGCCAATCTCGCGCAGGATCTCGGGATAGAGGCTCAATGCAGAGGCTCCCATGTCAGAGATAGCCGCGCGGGAAAAGTCACCTGACTAAATTCCTCTGCTTTGCGCTTGACGCTCTCCATGATCGCATTGCACGGCAGCAGCAGGGTCATGCCTTCTTCAAACACGTTTTGCAGCAACGCGCACAAGGCACCGAATATCTGCTGATCTCCCAGCGACAGGTCGCAGCGGTTCATCGGTGGGCGGTGTTTGGTTCCGTTGGTCATCATAACGGAGTTCACCAGCGTGTTTACGTTCTGGAACAACCGACTTGGCTCACTGTAACCGTTCCCGCGCGAGTCGCGATACTCGCCGTAGCGTGCCACAGTGTCCATCAGTGCCCGATAGGAAATCTGGCTGATTTCATATGCCACATCGCGCAGGTGATCCGGGTCTTTCGGCGAAGGCACCGGCGCAGCTTCCCGGCGCGCGGCAATATGTGCGTTCATGATGCGGGCATCACGGGTCTCATGCTTGACCGTCATAGTTCAGTCCTCCACAGGCTGAATTGCAGGGGCGACCATTTCGCCCCAATTATACCCGATTTTCACGTCCACGATGTCTGTCACCGGGGCGGTCGGGAATACGGCGAGAAACGCATCGGCCATATTCGCCGTGACCAGATCCGAAACCGCGCGGATGATGGCGGGATCATCTGGGCACTGCACGACAAGCTCGTCATGCACTTGCAGGATGATCAGGGCACCATATGGCGCGATGGCATCCGCCACCCATGCCAACGAAAGCATCACGATCTCGCTGCATGATCCTTGAACCGGCATGTTCAAGGCGAGCGTGTAACGGAAGCCGTCAGGCTCAGCGCGATCATCGTATTCATCGACCGCAAAGCGTTCCCATGCCCAATACCAACGCCGCCCGAGAACAGTTTCTGTGTAGCCTTGCTTGCGTGCGGAGGCTGCCTGCCAGCCCTGCCATGCCCGCAGGCCGGGATAGGTGCTAAAGAAGCCATCACGGTGCCCGGCGGCTTCTTCAATGCTCATATCAACGCCGTAACCGGCAAAGGCCATGTCGGCGAAGCGGGCGGCACCTGTGCCGAATAGCAGACCGAAATTCGCGGCTTTGGCGATGGTCCGCTCCGGGCTGTCTGCTGTCAGATCCATGCGGCCGGAAAGAGATTGTGCCGTCATCATATGCAGGTCATCGCCGCGCTCGTAGACGCCCAGCATGGTACTGTCCTGCGACAGCAGCGCCGCCGCCCTCAGTTCCATCTGAGAGAAGTCACACGCGAGCAGGACGCAGCCGGGATCTGCAACGAAAGACCGCCGGAAAGCCTTTTCGGTGCGCTTCGGCATCTGTTGCAGGTTGGGCGATGTTGACGCGAGTCGGCCGGTCTTCGCCCCCGGCAGACGGAAGCTGGTATGCAGCTTTCCCGTAACCGGGTTGCGCTTGTCGAGCAGCGACTGCCCGAATGATGACAGCATCTTGTCGTATCGCTTGAGTTCAAGCGCCGTGGCAATGCCGGGGATCTGACGGGCACGCAACATGGCGAGCTTGTCAGTCTTGATCTGGCCGGAGTCGGTTCGAGGCCATGATTCGAGCGCATCCGGTTCCAGATGCAACGCGATCCATGCCGCGATCTGTGCCGGAGTCTTGAGTGGGTGCCCGCCGGTTTCGACAAGCAGCCTAGCTTCAAGCTGAGCCTTCTGTTCCTGCCATTCGGTGATCAGGGCGCGATGCCAGGTCTCGTCTATGGCAATGCCCTGTAGCTCGGCACAGGCAACGGCATGAATAGCCGCGTCACATGCCTGCTGTGACTGCTGCTGGCCGGGGCTAAGCTGATGCCAGATGTCATCATGCAGCCGGTGAGCAAGCACGGCATCCAGCGCCGCATAGACGATCTGTTCGGGGCTAAGCGCCGATGCCGACCAGTCGGAAGCGCCCAAGGCTTTGGGCACAATCACCCCGTAACAAAGCGCCACGGCCCGAGCGAGGCTGCGGCTTTGGCTTTTCGCCCAACGCCCGCCGTCAATATGCCACATCAGCGAAAGGCAGTCCCCCATCTCTGCCGATACCGGGAAACCGGCATGACTGAGATGCGCGGCTTCGAATTTCGCATTTGCGGCAGTCCACGGATATTCAGTGAGGGGCCGCAGTATTTCAGGGTCGATGCGGTCCAGATCGAATACCACGGCCTTATCTCCCCCGGCATAAGCCTGAAAGAGCCGGGGCCGTGAACGATGGGGATCAAGGGGGGCTTCCTCATCACCAAGCGGCTTCTGACGGGCTGCCCGCCTGCCGGTCTTGGTTAGAGCAACTCTCCTTTGAGTTGTTCTGTAGGCGGACAGCGCCGCCGTCTCAATATCGACGCCGATAGGCAATCTGTTCGCCATGGCCGACAAGCAGAGGGCGAGCACCATGTCTCCGGCCGTCACTGCATCCGTCACATAGACGACTGTGACGCCCTCATCTGCGAGGATGTCGGCGGCAGTCGCAGCATCAGGTTCTGGCGGCGGCGGGGCGAGAAGATCCGCGATGCCGGGGGTGGTGATCAGGGCATCCCGGATCTCGACCGGCAGCCCCGGCTGATCGGCGAGCACCGCGCCAGAATGGCGATCCGTGGCGATGTCGGTGACGTGCCGGGCGGCTTGAGCGAGGATCTTTTCGGCGATCATCTGGTCATCTCCAAGAGGGGAAAGCAGCATAGAGGGGAGGGAGGGGGTGGGGGACCGTGGGACAGCGGGACAGCGGGACAGTGGCTGTTTTCATTTTTATTATCAGTTACTTAACTGTACCAACCGGCCATGGGACACCTCCGGGGTTTTGGGACACCTAGGGTAAAGTGTCCCAGACCCTCACACTGTCCCAGAACAGAGCGGGGACAGCTATATTTCTGTAATCATTACAGAAATAGGCCACTGTCCCGCTGTCCCGCTGTTCCACGATTCCCACCCCCTCCCTTCCCTGTGTACTCATGTCTCATCTGGACTCGGTTTCACCCGCGAGGTGTTGGGCCAGCTGATCAGGGGTTGGTAGCACCGGATCTTCCGTCACGGTTTCTGTCACCGCATCCCCTAATTCGAGGATCATCGGAACTCCGCTGCGGTCCTCCCTGTCACGCAGGAAGCCGTCAGCCTTTGCCTGCTTGACCAGTCGCTGCACGCTCGATTTCGACATATGCAGCTTCTCCGCCAGCTTACGGACAGAAATGGTCAACTGTGTCTGCGTATCGGGGCGCGGGTGAAAGGCCATGCCCGGCGGAAGGGCTGCCGATTGAGATGCGGTAGCCTCGGCCATCATCTCCCTGATCATGTCCAGCAGGCGCAGCAACTCAACCGCAGGCTGTCTCTCGGCGGCAACTTCCACAGCGACATGCAGGGCCATATAGGCAGCCTCATAGTCGGCAACGGTGGCGAAGATCCGCCCCTCGACAATCTTGCGATGCTCCCTATGCAGGATGGCCGATGCCCTGATCATGCTCAGCACCTGCTCAAAATCGCGACGGGTGCGAGTCTGCGCGATCTTGATCAATTCACGCAGCGCCGGGGCGAAGGGTATTGTAACCGCAGTTGATTGCCCGGCCAGCCAGCGAATAAAACAATGCCACTCGGCTATTTCCGCCGAATAGTCTCCTTGATTATCCTGCCCGGCCGCGCGTATTGCCGCCCGCGTGATTACTTCGGCGGTTTGATCGGCACCCCCGTCGATGCCAATGCTGATCACCCGCGTCGAAAGCTCGGCATCCATCTGATCCGCGACATTGCAGGTGAGCAACCCTACGGGGCCTGCCTTCTCGATGGTGACTGTCTTCAGCACATCATCGACAAGCTCGACCTTCTCGTGGATCAGACGGCCCTCTGACAGCAGGACACGCAGCATATGCGCCACATCGCTGTTCTTGGAATCGACACGCAGCGGCGCGGCTTCTTGCAGCACGATCAGGCTGTGGCGGAAATCGCGATCCGAATAGATCAGCGATTTCGGTGACAGGGTTGTCAGCACCGTCAGCCGCTCGGGCGGCATCAACCGGGTTGCGGTCAACATCACCGTGCTTTTCCCACCGGAGCTTGCGCCCTGAAGGATCAGGGCGTTCGGCTTGGCCGTCAGGCAACTGATCATCGTCAGGATCACGGCTGTAACGGCGGAAGTTTCGCCAACTACCCCGAGCTTGGCGACAAGCTCGACACCAGAGCGCAGCACCTGCGGATCTGCCCGCAAGCTGGCGCATCCCTCACGGGCTTCGGCAAGGGCAGCGGCCTTTTCCTCAGCCGTGGGTTCTGCCGGGGCAGCCTTGGCCGGGCGGTGATCTCGGAAAGCCTTCCGAAGAAG
>NZ_DATMFA010000053.1:0-34282 GCF_035556475.1 Paracoccus sp. (in: a-proteobacteria)
GTGGCTCTTGGGAAAGAAGGGCCTTAGCCGCTCCATCTGCGCCTCGCTCAGCCAGAAAAAATTGCCCATCGGTCAGTTCTCCTTGCGGAGCCTGAAACACGCCAAAGGCACGAAATCAATGGGTCTGGAGCCTAGCTTCCGTCACTGTCCGATTTCCGGGGAGTAGCTCAACTTTTTGGAGAAACCATCACCCAGCGCATGTCCCGGCTTACGTAAAAACTCGGTCCTGTGCCCGAACGAGGGCGCGACCGATATCAACAGCGGCAAACTTTTGTTCCGAGTAGCGGCGTGGAGTTCCTGATTTCAGATTTCGCGACGGCCTTCCTATTGTCCGAAGTCGCCACCTATCCCGGCATCTCCGAGCACCTGACCTACCAAATTTGCGGATTGTCCGCGCTGGTTCTCACAGGGAAGGAGGGTGAGGTCAGGAACGTTGTGTTTTCCAGACGCGTTCTGGACGGCTTGCTCCGGCGGGTCTCGGCGCCTTTGCCTCTTGACCTATGGGTCAAGAGCGACTTCGGTTCAGTGACCGAGCGTGCCCGGCGGTTTGGTGGCAACTCTCTAAACCTCGACAGCATGCAGGGAAGAAACCCAGCATGGCGGGCGGCGGGCAAGTTGCCGCTCAACTCCCGTCGAATTCGACGTTCAGAATTCCAAGGGTTCCGCAGTCCATAGCGGCGTAGCACGGTTGTTGCGTTAGTCTGATTGTTGCGATCTCTCAAAGCCCATGAAAGCGGGCCTTTTTTGTTGCCGAACGTCCTGAAACCGGGCACATGAGGGTGATCGAACCATTGCCCCTGGGGCAACTCGCTAGAAAATCATTGACCTTCCCTGGCCGCCTCTTGGGCGGTCATCGCGTTTTTCGGAGACCGTCCCAGATGGCCATTTCATTCCTTGTCACCCATTCCGGCGGTTTCCATGCCGATGAGTTGCTGTCCTCGGTCATCCTGACCCGGCTTTTCCCCGAGGCGCGGCTTTTGCGCACGCGTGACCCGGAATGGATCACGCCCGCGGGCGATCGGGTGATCTATGATGTCGGCCGCGACCATGACGCGAGCCGGCTGATCTTCGATCATCACCAGAAGGACGCACCGCTGCGCGAGGACGGTCAGCCCTACAGCTCCTTCGGGTTGATCTGGCGGCATTTCGGCCGCGACTATCTGCGGGCGCTGGATGTGCCGGTGGCGGATATCGAGGGGATCCACGCCTCCTTCGACCGGGGCTTCGTCCTGCCGATCGATCTGGTCGACAACGGCGCGCTCAGCCCCTCGACCGCGGGACCGCTGCTGGCGGACATGACGCTGCCGGTGCTGCTGGAGAGCCTGAAGCCGGTCTTTGACGACCGTGCCCCGGATGCCGATGATCGCGCCTTCGACCGCGCGCTGACCGTTGCCCGCGCCTTTGTCGAGGCAGCGATCGCGCGCAAGGCGGCGAAGCGCCGCGCCGAGGCCACCGTCGTCGCGGCCATCGCGGCGGCGGGGTCGGGCAGGGTGCTTGAGCTGCCGATGGGGATGCCCTTCCGTTCGGTCGTGGTCAGGGAGGGGGCGGATCACCTGCTGTTCGTGGTCCATCCGCGTGACGGCGGCGACTGGACACTGACCGGCATCCGTCTCGAGGAGGACGGCTTCGCGCTGCGCGCCGACCTGCCCGAAGCATGGGCGGGCCTGACCGACGCCGCGCTCGAGGCGGCCTCAGGGGTCAAGGGCGCGCGCTTCTGCCATAACGGCCGCTTCATCGCGGTGGCCGAAAGCCGCGAAGCCATTCTGGAAATGGCCGGGCTCGCCGTGCAGGAGGCCGAGCGGCTTGGGGCGGCCTGACGCCCGAAATCACACTTCCTTCGGCGCCCAGTTCAGGAAAAAGCCCACATCGCCCGGCATTCCGTCGGGGAAGTTGATGATCATCGCCTTCAGCTTGTAGCCCTTGGGCTGCAGGTTTTCCTTGAAGCGGTCATAAAGTTCGCGCGCCTTGCCTTGCAGGGTGTCGGGCCAGTCGGGCTCGGTATTGTTGATCGCGCGGCCATGATCGGTGCAAAGCGTCGAGGGAAAGCTGTAGACCAGCGCCTCATACAGATCCTTCTCGACCGCGTTCCTGACGAGATGCCGGATCAGGTCGATCTCGCGGTCGGTCACGTGGCCCTTGAGGAAGGCCTCGGCGGCCTTGGCGTGTTCCTGACGCTCGGCCTCCTGCAGCTTGGCGCGGCGATCCATCTCTTCCATGTGTTTGTGAAGCTGGATCAGCCGCAGATCCGCGGCCGTCGGGACCGGAGCGTCGGGTTCCAGTGTCGGTTTATCTGCCATGTTTCGCCCTTTCTGATCCGCGGGTTGCAAGGCACGGCCCCCCGATGATCGACATGGGGCCTAGCCGCAATAAACCGCAGGCCCGCCCGATCGGAAAGGTATTTTACAGTAAGTAACAGCTTTTCGGTCGAAATCATCACGCAATCCGGTCTTGCGGTCCCGAAGATGAGAAAACATCATGGCCAAGCCCAAGGGGCCTGTCCGGGGATGTCGACGCAAGGGGAATGGTGAGCGGGACCGTGCAAGACATCGTCATTCTGGAGGGGGTGCCGCCGACCGGTGCCCGTGTCGGAAAGCTGACCAGCCGCGTAAGCGAGGCGGGGGCGACCGTGGGCTTTGCGCTGCTCGATTTCCATGACGAGGCGATCCGGGCCACGGGACAGGTGCTGATCGAGGCAGAGCGGAAGCTGGTCCTGTATCGTAGCGACCGGATGCTGGTGCAGGCCGCGTCGCGGACCGGAAATTTCGCGGCGGACCTGCCTGACGGCCCGGTCAGGGATGCACTGCTGGATGTCGCGCCGCTGCGCAGCCTGCTCGTCATCGGCTCGGGCCGGATGAGCCGCGCGGAACTGGCGCTGATCGATGACGAGGGCAAGACCCGTGCCCGGGCCGATCTCTGCATCCTCCATCCCGCCGGGGGCGGGCGCCCCGTGACGCTTGCGGTGCCGGGGAAGATGCGCGGCTATGCCAAGGCGGGAAGGGCGCTTTCCGACTGGCTTTCCGCCGCGCCGGGCGGGGGTGACGGGCCTGCGGGCCTTGTCCCGCTGCTGTTTCCGGCGCATCGGCCCTATGATCCCAAGCCTGAGACCGGCATCACCCCGAAGCTGAGCGCCCATGACGCTGCGAATGCGATCATCCGTGCCCATCTGGCGGTCATGCGGCAGAACGAGGCCGGGATCATCGCCGATCATGACAGCGAGTTCCTGCATGACTACCGCGTCGCGCTGCGCAAGATCCGCTCGGTCCTTAGCCTCTTCAAGGCGGTCTACGAGGATGCCGAGACCAGCGCGCTGAAGCGCCGCTTCGCGGACCTGATGACGCCGACGGGACGCCTGCGCGATCTCGATGTCTATCTGCTCGAACGCCAGGCCTATTACGACCTGCTGCCCGAGACGCTGCATGAGGGGTTGACCCTGATGTTCGACATCTTCCGGCAGGAACGGCGGCGGGAACATGCAAATCTCCTCCGCTTACTCAGGGGCGCGGAATATGGCGAGGCCATGTCGGGGCTGGAGGCGCTTTTCGCCGAAGGCGCCGGCCCGGCCCGCGGTCCCGATGCCGCCCACCGGGTCGATGACTATGCCCGCGGCCTGATCTGGCATCGCTACCGCAAGGTCTGCAAGGTCGCCTCCGCCATCGGTGCCGATACCCCGGACGAGGAGGTCCACCGGCTGCGGATCAACTGCAAGAAGCTGCGCTATCTGATGGAGCTTTTCGCGCCGCTCTTTCCTCGGGCAAGGACCAAGGCCCTGATCAAGCCGCTGAGGGAGCTTCAGGACAATCTGGGCCTCTTCAACGATTATGCCGTCCA
The DNA here is from genome assembly GCF_035556475.1 of Paracoccus sp. (in: a-proteobacteria). GTDB lineage: Bacteria > Pseudomonadota > Alphaproteobacteria > Rhodobacterales > Rhodobacteraceae > Paracoccus. The sequence goes on from NZ_DATMFA010000053.1 coordinate 3,829, forward strand.
GCAGGGCGCCTTGCAGACATTCCTTGCGTGCCATCCCGCGTCCGGGCATCAGGAGGAAAGGAGCATGGCGGCAAGCATCGGCGCGCTGATCGCCATCCTGCATCAGCGCCAGATGCAGGAGCGGGCGCGCATCGTCACCAGCTTTGCGCATTTCGACAGCCCGGCCACGCGGCGGGACTTTGCCAGCCTGTTTTGCCGGAAAGGAGCGTAACGTGAAGATCATCGCCTGCTACAGCAACAAGGGCGGGGTCGGAAAGACCGCCGCTGCCGTGAACCTCGCCCATTCCTTCGCGGCGGAGGGCGCGCGGGTGCTGCTCTGCGACCTCGATCCGCAGGGCGCGTCGGGCTTCTACTTTCGCATGAAGCCCTCGAAGCGGTTGCTGGACGAAGCCTTCTTCAAGGATTCCGAGCGTTTCGCCAAGGCGATCCGGGGCAGCGATTTCGACAATCTCGACATCCTTCCGGCCAATATGTCCTTCCGGGATTTCGACGTCTTCCTGTCGCGGATGAAGAACAGCCGCGCGCGGCTGGGGAAATCGCTGAAACCGATGGCGAGCGATTATGACGTTGTCGTTCTCGACTGTCCGCCGAACATCTCGACGCTGGCCGAGAACGTGTTCGACGCCGCCGATTATATCGTCGTCCCGGTGATCCCCACCACGCTTTCCGAGCGGACCTTCGAGCAGCTTCTCGACTTCATGGCCCATCACGAGGAACGCGACCGGCTGAAAATCGTCGCCTTCTTCTCGATGTTGCAGCGGCAGAAGACCCTGCATGTCGAAACGATGGCGCGGATGCGGGAGGCCTATCCGGGCCGTTTCCTCGGGACCGAGGTGCCGTTCTCGACCGATATCGAGCGCATGGGCACGCATCGCGCCCCGGTGGCGAGCTTCGCGCCCTCGCGTCCGGCTGCGAAAGCCTATCATGGCGTCTATCGCGAATTGCGCGATCATATCGCCTAGACAACGGTATTTCAGAGCCTTAGCGCAGGAACTTGCGAAATCGCTTGAGGGCGAGGACGAACAGCGCGCATCCGATGGCGACCAGCGCCAGCAGTTGTGGCCAGACCGTTGAAAGCCCCGCGCCGCGGAACAGCACGCCCTGCGCGAGGATGATGAAATGGGTGTTCGGCGCGGCCAGCATGATGTTCTGGATGAACTCGGGCATACTCTCGCGCGGGGTCATCGCGCCCGAGAGGATCTGCAGCGGCAGCAGCACAAGGATCATCAGCAGCGCGAATTGCGGCATCGTCCCGGCGATCGTCGCCAGAAAAATGCCAAGCGCGGTCATCGCCAGCACCATCAGCAGCGAGCCGAACAGGAACAGCGGGATCGATCCCTGAATCGGGACATGCAGCATCCCCCGCACGACCACGATCAGCGCGAAGGTCGAGCCGAGCATGACCACCCCGCCCATCGACCAGATCTTCGACAGCATGATCTCGGTCGCGGTGACGGGCATGACCAGCAGATGCTCGACGGTGCCATGTTCCTTCTCGCGGATCAGGGCGGCGCCGGTCAGGACCAGCGAGAGCATGCTGATCGACTGGATCACGCTGCTGATCGCGCCGAACCATGCCGGGTCGAGCGACGGGTTATAGCGCGAGCGCAGGGCCAGCGTCACGGGTGCCGCCACCTCGCCCCTTTCGCCCGACATGAACTCCGCGACCTCGCTGCTGACGATCTGCTGGACATAGCCGCCGCCGGTGAAGGCCTGGCTCATCCGCGTGGCGTCAACGTTCAGCTGGATCTCGGGTGAGCGCCCGGCCAGCACGTCACGTTCGAAATCGGGCGGGATCACCAGCGAGAAGGTGTCGAGGCCGGCATCCATGCGGCTGTCCATCTCGGACATGTCCACAAGGGAAGGTGCAGTGAAATAGGGCGGATAGAAGGCCATCTTGATGCGCGAGGACAGATGCGACTGATCCTCGTCCACGATCGAGATGGCGGCCTTGTTCAGCGTGTCCGGCGTGGACCTTGCGGTGGTATAGACCGACAGGCTGAAGGAATAGACGATCAGGACCAGCATGATCGGGTCGCGCCACAGCCCGCGCAATTCCTTGATCCCGAGGTTCCAGACATTGCGCAGCTTCATCCCTCACCTCTCCTGCTTCTTCAGGAACAGCGCGGCCGCGCCGAGGATCACCGGAACCGAGATGGCGATGGCGATCATCGGTTGCAGCAGCTCGGCCATGCCGAAGGCCTTCGAGAAGGCGCCGCGCGAGGCGGTGATGAACCATGTCGTCGGATAGATCTCGCCAAAGATGCGGCCCACGCCCTGCAGGGAGGTGACCGGGTCGATCAGCCCGGAATATTGCGTCGCCGGGATCATCGTCAGCAGCGCCGTCGCGAAAAGCGCCGCCACCTGACTGGCGATGAAGACCGAGACGAGGAAACCCAGCGCCGTCGTCGCCATCACATAGATGAGCGCGGTCAGCGTGAAGCCGAGATAGCTGCCCGAGAACGGCACCCCGAAGGCGGTCAGGGCAAGGATCATCATCAGCACATAGTTCAGCATGGCGAGGCCGACATAGGGCATTTGCTTGCCAAGCAGGAACTCCATCCGGGTGACCGGCGTGACGTAGAAGTTGATGATCGAGCCGAGTTCCCGCTCACGCGCGACGCTGAGGGTCGAGAGGATTGCCGGGATCATCAGCAGAAGGATCGGGATGATCGCCGGCACCATGGCGACGATGCTGCGCACGTCGGGATTGTAGCGATAGCGCATGACCAGCTGGAAATCGCCAAGCGTCGCCGCGTCGCCATAGGCTTCGCGCGCCTTGCGCTGCAACCATGTCGCGTAAAGCCCCTGCACATATCCCTGAACGGTATTGGCGCGCGAGGGGTTGGCCCCGTCGATCCATGCGCCGATCTCGACCGGGCGGCCGCGTTCGACATCGACGGCAAAGCCGGGCGGGATCTCGATCGCAAGGCCCAGATCGCCGGACTTCATGCGTTCGTCCATCTCGGCATAGCTTGAAAGCGCAGGCCCCTCGACGAAATAGCGCGACCCCGAGAGGTCGTTGATGAAATCGCGGCTGGCCGCGGTCTGGTCGCGGTCGAGAACCGCGAAGGACAGATCCTCGACATCCATGTTGATGCCAAGGCCGATGGTGATCATCAGGATCAGACTGCCGACCAGCGCCATGGTCAGGCGGATCGGATCGCGGGCCAGTTGCAGCCCCTCCAGCCGGGAATAGCTATAGAGCCGGCCGAGGCTGAACCCCTGCGGAACCTCTGGTTGGCCGGCCGGGGCGGGGGCGACGGCGGGCGTCGTCCCGGGGGGCGGGGCAGGCTGCGTCTCTCCGATCGCTTCCTCGAGATAGGCGATGAAGGCATCCTCAAGCGTCGCGCAATGCTTTGACGCGGTGATCGCGGCGGCGGTGTCGCTGACCAGCACCTTGCCTGCATGCATCAGCGAGATGCGGTCGCACCATTCCGCCTCGTTCATGAAATGGGTCGAGACGAAGATCGTTACCCCGTCCTTTCGCGACAGGTCGGCGAGGATCTGCCAGAAATGGTTGCGCGCCACCGGGTCCACGCCCGAGGTCGGCTCGTCCAGGATCAGGATCTCGGGCCCATGGATCAGCGCCACGGCCAGCGACAGGCGCTGCCGGATGCCCAGCGGCAGGGCGTCGGGCAGGCTGTCCACCACATCGGTCAGCTCGAACCGCGCGATCATCTCGGCCACGCGGGCGGGGATCGCATCCTCCTCCATCGCGAACAGGCGGGCGTGAAGGACGAGGTTCTGATGCACCGTCAGTTCGGAGTAAAGCGAGAAGGCCTGCGACATGAACCCGACGCGGCGGCGGACGGACATGTCGCGGGCATCGACCTCGGACCCGAAAAGCTTGGCGTGGCCCTCGGTCGGCTCCAGTAGGCCGGTCAGCATCTTCATCGTCGTCGTCTTGCCGCAGCCGTTCGAGCCGAGAAAGCCGAAGATCTCGCCCTTGAGGATGCGGAAGCTGACGTGATCGACCGCGGTGAAATCGCCAAAGCGCTGGGTCAGCCCCTCGGCCTCGATCGCGACTTCGGTGACCGATGCGTCGCGCGGCGGAATAACCAGCGTGGCGCCATCCGCGCCGCCATGATCCGGCAGCAGCGAGACGAAGGCGCGGTCGAGGTCGGGCGCCCCGGTGCGCTGAAGCAGCTCGGCCGCGGTGCCGGTCGCCAGCACCTCGCCCGCGTTCATCGCGACCAGCCAGTCGAAACGCGCCGCCTCCTCCATATAGGCGGTGGCGGTGATGACGCTCATGCCGGGGCGGTCGCCGCGAATCCGGTCGATCAGATCCCAGAATTGCCGGCGCGACAGCGGATCGACCCCGGTGGTCGGCTCGTCAAGGATCAGGAAATCCGGGTCATGGATCAGCGCGCAGCAAAGACCCAACTTCTGCTTCATCCCGCCCGAGAGCTTGCCCGCCGGGCGATCCCGAAACGGCGACATGCCGGTCGCCTGCAGCAGATCCGCGATCCGGCGCTCACGCTCAGCCCGGTCATGGCCAAAGAGCCTGCCGAAGAACTCAAGGTTCTCATCGACCGAGAGCGTGGGATACAGGTTCTTGCCCAACCCCTGCGGCATATAGGCGATGCGCGAGCACACGCGCCTGCGATGCCCGGCGTCGCGCATGTCGCCGTCCAGAACGGTGACAGCGCCCTCCTGAATGACCCTTGACCCGGCCAGCAGGGAAAGCAGGCTCGACTTGCCGACGCCGTCCGGCCCGATCAGTCCGACCATCTGCCGGGCGGGAATCCTGAGCGTCAGATCCTTCAGCGCCTCGACCTTGCCGTAGCGCAGCGTCAGCCCCGAGACCTCGGCGATCGCCGGCGCGACGGGAGGTGTCATTTGACCACGTCGGACAGGAAGGCCGGCCATTCGGCCTTCGGATCAAGCCGGATATAGGCCATGCCCGGCAGGCCGGTCTTGACATAGTCGACATAGCGCACCAGCAATTCCGGCTCGATCCGCGCGCGGACACGGAACATCAGCTTCTCGCGCTCGACCGCGGTTTCGACGGTCTTGGGGGTGAATTGCGCGACATCCGCGACATAGGACACGGTCGCCGGGATGACATAGCTCGGCGCCGCATCCATGATCAGCCGCGCCTCGGACCCGACCTGAACCTGTCCGGCCTGCGCGGTGGGCAGGAAGATGGTCATGTAGACATCGCTCAGGTCGACAAGGCTGAGGATGCGCCCGCCCGAGGCAACGATCTCGCCCTCCTGCGCGATCTTGTACTGAATCCGGCCGTCGCGCGGGGATTTCAGGGTCGCGTCGTCGATCGAGGCCTGAATGGAATCGATCGAGGCCTTCGCCGCCTCGATCGCGGCTTCTGCGTCCACGACCTGCGCCTTGGCCGAACTTACACTTGCAACCGCCGCCGCGCGCTGCGCCTCGCTGGACGCGAGACCGGCCTGCGCCTGCCGGTCCGCCGAGAGGTCGTCCTCAAGAACCTGCTGCGAAATGGCATTGGTCTTGACCAGACGCGCCGAGCGCGAATAGCGCTGCGCGGCCGCCTCGGCCACCGCCTCGGCCTGCTTGACCGCGGCTTCGGCGGCGCGCTCCTGCGCCTCGGCCTGCTCGACAAGGGCATTGGCGGTCTCGACGCCGATCTCGGCCCGGCGCAACTGCGCCTCGGCCTCGCGGCGCTGCGCGTTCAGCTGGACGATATCCATCTGCACCAGCACGTCGCCCGCCTTGACGTGATCGCCCTCATCGGCGGTAATCTCGGCAATGCGTCCCCCGGTCAGGGCGGCGATGTCGATGGTCGTCGCCTCGATCCGGCCATTGCCGGAGGCAAACCCGTCGGGAAGGGCGGGTTCGCTCAACGCCCCCCGGATCAGGAACACCGCCAGCCCGGCCAGCACCACGATTCCCAGAATGATCAGGCGTTTCTTCGTCATACCCATGGAAATCTCCCGCGCGGGTGGTCCGTCAAGCACGGCTCAATCAATAAGCGAAGCCAATCAATCGCTTCCGATCATGTCAATCGCCCATTGCATTATTCGCGCCTGATCTGCCCGGCAGGAGGCATTTGCGACCCCATGCCGCAGGAGCGCCTCGGCCATGGAGACCGCGGGCGGGCTGAGCGGTCACGCCGGATAGACGATCCTTCCCTCCGCATCCTTCCGCACGCCCGGCGTGGGCGTGGCAGGCTCGCTCTGGCCCGGCGCCATCAGATGTTCGACAGCATGTCCGGCAAGTAGCAGGTGATCGGTAATGATACGGCGGTGACATCGCCACCAGACCGCCTCCGAGCACATCAGGGCAAGCCGCCGGTTCTGGCCCAGCTCCACCAATTCGCGAAACCCCTCCGCGAACTCCGCCCCGAGTGCATAGTCGGCATAGTTGTGAAAACTCTGCACCCGCCACAGCGCGTTGAGGTTTTCGGGAACGCCCGGCTGCTTCGGTCGCCTGCCGCCAAGCGTCGCCATGTGGCGATAGCCGATCCCGGCGCGCGCCAGTTCCCCCGGCAGATGGTCGATATTGTAGGCGGGATTGCTGCGCGAGCGGGGAAAGGCGCGGACGTCGATCACCATCCCGACCCCTGCGGCGCGCAGCATGTCCAGAAACTCGTCGAGATCGCGACTGGAATGGCCGATGGTGACGAATTGCGCGGCCATCAACCGATCTTCGTCAATGCGCCTTCCTTATGGGCGGCGATATGGTCGGTCTTGTCGCTCTTGATCTCGTATTGCGGATCGGCTTTGGATGCCCGGTGCCGGTAGCCCTTATAGTCGAAATCCGCGTGGTGAACCCGGATGATCCTGCCGCTTACGCGCCCGGCCTCCGAATTCCAGCTCACATGATCGCCAATGGAATATCTGGCCATGACCGTTCCCCCTTGGCGCCAGACTAGCAGCAACAACGGAACGGTCGGAACGGAAATCGTGGCCGGAACGCGAGGCCGCAAAGAAAGACCGCCACGGCTTTCGGCCATGGCGGTTGCGGGAAATCGGCATTGTCGCTGCGCCGGGATCAGCGGGACCGGAGACGGTCCGCTACATGCCGGCGCGGCGCGATCACTCCCACTCGATCGTGCCCGGCGGCTTCGAGGTGATGTCATAGGTGCAGCGGTTGATGCCCTTGACCTCGTTGATGATCCGCGTCGCCGTCTCGCCCAGGAACTCGTGGGTGAAGGGGTAGTAATCCGCCGTCATCCCGTCGACCGAGGTGACCGCCCGCAGGGCGCAGGCAAAGTCATAGGTCCGCCCGTCGCCCATCACGCCCACGGTGCGGACGGGAAGGATCGCGACGAAGGCCTGCCAGATCTCGTCATAAAGCCCGTGCTTGCGGATCTGGTCGATGAAGACCGCATCCGCCTTGCGCAGGATCTCCAGCTTCTCGCGGGTGATCTCGCCGGGGCAGCGGATGGCAAGGCCGGGACCGGGGAAGGGGTGGCGGCCGATGAACTTCTCGGGCAGGCCCAGCTCGCGCCCAAGCGCCCGGACCTCGTCCTTGAAGAGCTCGCGTAGCGGCTCGACTAGCTTCAGGCCCATCTTCTCGGGCAGGCCGCCGACATTGTGATGGCTCTTGATCGTGACCGAGGGCCCGCCGCTGAAGCTGACGCTTTCGATCACGTCGGGATAAAGCGTGCCCTGTGCCAGGAACTCCGCCCCCTCGATCTGGTGTGCGTATTTCTGGAACACGTCGATGAAGAGCCTGCCGATGGTCTTGCGCTTCACCTCGGGATCCGAGACGCCTTCCAGCGCACCAAGGAACAGTTCGCTCTCGTCTGCATGGATCAGCGGGATATTGTAGGTGTCACGGAACATCGTGACGACCTCGTCGGCCTCATTGAGGCGCAGAAGGCCGTGATCGACGAAGACGCAGGTTAACTGCTCGCCGATCGCCTCATGGATCAGGACGGCGGCGACGGAACTGTCGACCCCGCCGGAAAGGCCGCAGATCACACGCTTGTCGCCGACCTGCTCGCGGATCTTGCGGATCGCTTCCTGGCGATAGCTGGCCATGGTCCAGTCGCCGGTGAAGCCCGCCATGCGGACGAAGTTCTCCAGCATGGTGCGGCCGTTCGGGGTGTGATGGACCTCGGGGTGGAACTGCACGGCAAAGAAGCCGCGCGCCTCGTCGGCGATCATCGCATAGGGCGCATTGGGCGAGGTGCCGATGACCTGGAAGCCGGGCGCAAGCTCGGTCACCCGGTCGCCATGGCTCATCCAGACCTCTTCCCGGCCAAGGTCGAAGAGACCGGCAAAGATGCCGTCGCCGCCATGGCCCTCCGCGGGCGCGATGAAGGCGCGGCCATATTCGGCGTGGTGGCCGGATTCGACCCGCCCGCCCAGCTGCTCCATCATCACCTGCTGGCCATAGCAGATGCCGAAGACGGGCACTTGCAGTTCGAACACCGCCTGTGGTGCGCGGGGCGACCCCGCCTCGGTCACCGAAGCCGGACCGCCCGAGAGAATCACGGCCTGTGGCGCGAACCGCTCGAGAAAGGCGTCGTCGACCGTATTGAACGGATGGATTTCACAGTAGATGTTCAGCTCGCGCAGGCGACGCGCAATCAGCTGCGTGACCTGGGAACCGAAATCGATGATGAGAAGGCGCTGATGCTGGGTCATGAAGAGGCTTTAGGCTGCGTCCGCCGCCTTCGCAAGAGGCAGCCTTGCCGTCGCTTCGCGGTCGCATGGGTATTTAAGAAACGGTGAAAGCCGAAGATCAGGGGATTGCGGGGCGAGGCGCCGCGTCTTCACCGTTTTCCAAATACCCAAGCGGGGCTGCGACCGGCGATATCAGCGCCAGAGAAGGCCCAGGGCTTCCACGGGATCATCCTCGGACCAGATCTCGGGGCCGAGCGCGATGAAGTCGCTGATCGGCGCAAGTTGCCCGATCAGGGCCGGGTTCAGCGCGCCTTCGGCGACCACCGGAACCTCGATCGTCTCCGACCACCACTGGAAAAGGTCGAGTTCCGCAATCTCGCCATGGCCGAGGACGGTCGCGCGGCAGGGACCGAAGGAGACGTAATCCGCCCCGGCCTCGGCCGCATTCATGCCGTCATGGCGCGAGGCGCCGCAGAAGGCGCCGACGATGGCATCAGCGCCGAGTTCGCGCCGGGCATAGCGGACGCTTCTTGCACCATCTGTCAGGTGCACGCCGTCCAGCCCGTGCCGCTGGGCAAGCTGGACGTGGTCGTCGATCACCACCGCTACATCGCGGGCATGGGCGATCTCGCGGGCGAGGTCGGCGATCCGGCCCAGCTCGTCCTCGGTGCCCGCGCCCGGAATGCGCAGGCAGGCGACCGGGAAGCGGTCCATGACATCGGCCAGAAGCGGCCCTACGGTCGATACGGCAGCCCCTACCGGGGTGATCAGGTAAAGCTGGGGCGTGTTCGGCTGGTCGTTCATCGGGCTGTCATCCTGTGTTCAATTCCAGCAGATAGCGCAGAGCCGTGCGGCTTGCCAGTGGCTCACGCTAAGGATATGGCCGCGGGCATGGAACCCGCGATCATTCTCGTGCGCCCGCAGATGGGTGAAAATATCGGCGCCGCGGCGCGCGCCATGCTGAATTTCGGCCTGACCGAGATGCGCCTCGTCGCGCCCCGCGACGGCTGGCCCAATCCGCGCGCCGTCGCGATGGCCTCGGGTGCGGCGGGGCGCGTCCTCGATCGGGCGCAGGTGTTTCCGACGCTGGCCGAGGCGATGTCCGATATCGACTATGCTTATGCCACCACCGCGCGGGGGCGCGAGCTGACGAAGCCGGTCCTGACGCCCGCGACCGCGATGGAGGATGCGCGTCAGCGCACCTCTGCGGGTGGCCGCGTCGCGGTGATCTTCGGCCCCGAGCGTGCCGGGCTCGAGAATGATGACGTCGCGCGGGCCAATGCGATCATCACGGTCCCGGTCAATCCCGATTTCCCCTCGCTCAACCTCGCGCAGGCGGTGCTGCTCGCCGGTTACGAATGGTCGCGCGAAAGCCTGCCCGCCCAGCCCGCGCCGCATGGCCGCCGTCCGCAGGGCGAGGTTCCCGCGACCCGGATCGAGATCGAGAAGCTGGCCGATCACTGGGAGGAGCGGCTGGTCGAGGCCAATTTCTTCTTCCCGCCCGAAAAGGCCCCCGCGATGAAGCTGACGCTGCGCAATCTGTGGTCCCGCCTGCCGCTGACCCAGGCCGATACGCGCATCTTCCACGGCATGCTGCGACAGCTTGTCCGTCGCGATTGATTGATTTCCGGGCCGAGGCCGGTCAAGGTCGGGCCATCGACAAGGAAGCTGATATGGCAAGACGCCCCGTCTTTCAGGAAGTTACCGAAACCGCGCAGCGCCCGCCGCAGCCGGCCGGCGGGATGATCGACAGCGGCCCGCGCGGCGCGCGCGGCGCGATCCGGCTGTGGCTGATGGTGCTTTTCGTGATGGTGGCCGCGATGATCGCGCTTGGCGGCGCGACGCGGCTGACGGGCTCGGGCCTCTCGATCACCGAATGGAAGCCGGTCACGGGCGCGCTGCCGCCGCTCGACGCAGCCGGCTGGCAGGCGGAGTTCGAGAAATACCGGCAGATCCCGCAATTCAGCGAGGTCAATCCCGACATGGACCTTGCCGGGTTCAAACAGATCTACTGGTGGGAATGGTCGCACCGGCTTCTCGGCCGCCTCGTCGGGCTGGTCTGGGCGGTGGGTTTCCTGTTCTTCCTTGCCACGAAGCGCATTCCCGCGGGCTGGACGCCGCGCCTGCTGCTCATCGGTGCGATGGGCGGAGCGCAGGGCGCGATTGGCTGGTGGATGGTCCATTCGGGTCTTTCGGGAGAGATGGTGCGCGTCGCCTCCTACCGGCTTGCCACCCATCTCGGGCTGGCCTTTGCCATCCTTGGCGTGATCGCCTGGTGGGCGCTGTCGCTCTCGCGGCCCGAGGCGGCGCTGATCCGGGCCCGTCGCGCGGGCGAGGCGAAGCTTTTCTCGATGACGACCGGGCTGATGCATCTTGCCTTCGTGCAGATCCTGATCGGGGCGCTGGTCGCGGGGATCGACGCGGGCCGGACCTATACCGGCTGGCCGACCATGGGCGGCGAATGGATCCCGGCGGAAATCTGGGACAACGCCTTGGGTTGGCGGAACTTCTTCGAAAATCCTGCGCTGGTGCAGTTCACCCATCGCATGGTCGCCTATCTGCTGACCATCTTTGCCATCGTCGTCTGGCTTCGGGCGCGCCGGTCGCCGCATCCGATCACGCGGGGCGCCTATCTGGCGATGATCGCCGCTGTTGCGGTTCAGGTTTTCCTTGGCATCATGAACGTGATCCACGCCTCGCCGCTGATGTTGGCGCTGGGGCATCAGATCGGCGCGATCCTGCTTTTCACGCTGATCATCCGCGCCCGGCACCACGCCCGCTATCCGTATGAAACCTCGATCAGGGGAAATCTCAGATGAGCGCCTTCGACGACCTCTTCGCCTTCCAGCGTCAGACCGAAGCCCTGTCCGCGATTTCCGAGCGGCTGGCCTGGGATCAGGAAACCGTCATGCCGCGCGGCGCGGCCGAACAGCGCGGCGAGGAAATGGCCGCGATCGAGGCCGTGCTGCATGAGCGGCGGACCGATCCGCGCATCGGCGAATGGCTGGAACAGGCCGAGGCCGGGGACGAGGAGGACCAGCGCATCCTCGACCTGATCGCGCGGGACTTCCGCCGCGCCTCGCGCATTCCGGCGCGGCTTGCGACCGAACTGGCGCGGCAAACCTCGTTGGCGCAGGGCGTTTGGGCCGAGGCGCGGGCGAATGACGCGCCCGAGGATTTTCTGCCGGTCCTCAACGACATCCTGATGCTCAAGCGTGAGGAGGCGGCGGCGCTGGCCGATGGCGGCGACCTTTACGATGCGCTGCTTGACGACTACGAGCCGGGCGCGACGCAGACCGAAATCGCCGCGCTCTTCGACGCGATGCGTCCGCGCCTTGTCGCGCTGCGCGACGATGTGCTTGGCGCAGAATACCAGCCAAGGGCGCTGGAGGGGCATTTCGCGCAGGAAACCCAGCTTCGCCTTGCCCGGACCTGCGCCACCGCCTTCGGCTATGACTGGACGCGCGGACGCATGGATATCGCCGTCCATCCCTTCAGCTCGGGGCGCTGGCAGGACAGCCGCATCACCACCCGCGTGGTCGAGGCCGATCCGTTCAACTGCCTTTATTCGACCATCCACGAGGTCGGGCATTCCAGCTATGAGCAGGGGATCGACAGCGACTATGCCTTTACCCCGCTGGGGCGCGGCGTCTCGATGGGGGCGCATGAAAGCCAGAGCCGGATCTACGAGAACCAGATCGGGCGTGGCCGGGCCTTTTCGGGTTGGCTCTATCAGCGCATGTCGGACGCTTTCGACGGGCTCTCGGTGCCCGATGCCGATGCCTTCTATGCGACCGCGAACCGCGTCACGCCCGGCTTCATCAGGACCGAGGCGGACGAGGTGCAATATAACCTCCACATCATGCTGCGCTTCGATCTGGAGCGCGACCTGATCGCCGGCCGGCTGGATGTCGAGGATCTGGTCGAGGCGTGGAATGCCCGCTTCCTCAAGGATTTCGGCGTGGCGGTCGACCGGCCCGCGAATGGCGTTTTGCAGGATGTGCATTGGTCGGTCGGGCTTTTCGGTTATTTCCCGACCTATGCGCTTGGGAATGTCTATGCCGGTTGCCTGAACAGCGCCATGCGCGCGGCGCTGCCCGACCTCGACCAATCGCTTGCGGCGGGGGATGCCGCACCCGCCGTCGAATGGCTGCGCGAGAACATGCAGCGCCACGGCGCGCTTTATCCGCCGCGCGAACTGATCGAGATGGCGACGGGCAGCCTGATCAGCGAGGAGCCGCTGCTGGCCTATCTGGAGGACAAGTTCTCCGGCATCTACCGGCTCTGATCCTTCAACGCTTGCTCAGCCGCAGGTGGATGCCGTTCTTGCCGCGAAGGGTCAGGCGCATGATCGGGACCGGCCGCGTCTCGGGCGGGGCCAGCCGATAGGCGCGGACCAGCGCCGAGAGGATCAGCGGCCCCTCGATCATCGCGAAGCCCGCGCCGGGGCAGGCGCGCGCGCCGGACGAGAACGGGATGAAGGCGTCGCGCTGGCAGATCTTGCCATTCTCGGTCTGCCACCGGCCCGGATCGAAGCCGTCGGGATTGTCCCAGAGGCGCTGGTGCCGGTGCAGGTGCCAGGGTGACAGCACGATCTGCGACCCGGCGGGCGCCTTGCGGTCGCGCAGGCTGACCGCGTGGCGGCATTGCCGGACCGTCATTGCGACGGGCGGATAAAGCCGCAGCGCCTCGCGGAAGACCGCGCGCGAGGCTTCGAGCTGCTTCACGCAGGAGAAGTCCGGGGTCAGTTTCGCCTCGGCCTCCTCGGCGACGCGATCCTGCCATTCAGGATATTCGGCCAGCAGATAGAGCGCCCAGGCAAGGGCCGAGGCGCTGGTTTCATGCCCGGCCAGGAAGAAGGTCGCGACCTCGTCCACCATCTCCTTGTCGGTGAAGCGCTTCTGCGTCACCGGATCGGGCGTCACCATGATCTTGGTCGCAAGATCCTGCGGCGCGGTGCCGGCGGCAATCTGCTCGGCCCGCGCGGCCACGAGGGTCTGGATCAGCCCGCGAATGCGCCGCGCGCTTGTCCTGACGCGGCGGCCATGCATGCGCGCCCAGCGGGGCAGGCTGATCAAGCCGCCGATATTCACCATCGGCTGCGCCGCCTGATGCTCGCGGAACGCGTCAAAGACCTGCGAGGCGACGCGGTCCTCGATCGGGATCGAGAAGAGCGAGCGGAAGATCACATCGGCCGCGACGTGCCCGGTCTGCGGCTCGATGTCGATCTCAGTGCCGTCGGCGAGGGGGGCGAGGCGCGAAACCGCCGCCTCGGACGCGTCCCACATCGCTGGGAAGGCCTCGCGCAGGCGGCCTCCGGCAAAGGCTATGTCGATGATCCGGCGCTGGTGCAGCCAGGTCGCCCCGTTCGAGATGAAGCTGGAATTGCCCAGAAGCGGTTGCAGCCCCGCGGCCATGCGCGGCGATTTCGGGAAATCCATGGGCCGCCGCCGCAGCACCAGATCGACCAGTTGCGGATCGTTGCAGGTGAAGCTGTGGATGAACGGCCCGCGAAACTCGGCCATCCAGGCGCGATAGAGGCGGTCGGATTGCGCCGACAGGATGTCGCCCCGAAACTCGCGGAGGAAACGCCAGACGGAGCCCTTGCCCTGGCGCGATCTCGGCTTCGGCGGGATCATGTCGCGGTCCAGCCGTTCACCGGCCGCGCGATGCGTCCGGGGGAATGTGTGCGCCCGGCAAAGCGTTCGGCCAGCGTCAATGGCCCCGCCGTGATCGCAAAATAATCATAGTCTCCCGGCCGGTCGAAGGCGCAGAGATACTGGAAATGCAGCCGGAACCACCTGCCGCGCAACTCGCGCTGCTTCTGGGGCGAGAGAGTCTGGCGAAACGCGGCCGAGAGGATCAGCGGATGCCTGCGGTCGGCAGGTTCGACCCCCGAGACCGCGACGGGATCGCAAAGCCCGAAGGAGCAGGCGTCGCCGGGTGCGGTCACGTCGACCCAAGCCAGTTCCTCGCGCGCCGAAAGATAGCGCAGATCGGCCCGCAGCCGGTTCGCTTTTGGCAGGAAGGAGGCCATGGGCACGACCTGTCCCAGCGAAAGGAAGGCAAGCTTCGGGCCGTCCGGGCGCACACGGCCGGACCGGATCAGCTCGGCCAGGACCGAAACGCCCAGATAGGCGCCGGAACTGTGCCCGACCACCAGAACCTCGTCCCAGTCGCCCTCCAGCACCTCGGCGATGCGGTCGGCAAAGGCCGTGAGGCGGACCTCCAGCGCGGGGGGATAGGCGCCAAGGTTCTCGGCGGTGAAGGCGTAGTCATGCATCAGGTAATAGGCGAAGATCTTGCCGTCCATCCGCCGCCAGAGATGCAGCCCGGCCAGCGCAATGGCCAACGTGACGGGCACGCCCAGCCAGCCGCCAAGCCCGGTGAGCCAGCCCATGAGCCAGCCGACGAGCGCCCCGACCAGCAGCGCCGCCGCGAGTTGCGCGAGAAGCACCACCACCGGATAAAGCGCGGCAAGGACCGGGCCGCGCCGGAGGCGCGCCAGCCGCCACAGCGCGCCGCTGCCGACATAGGCCCATGCGGTCCTGACAAGCTGGCCATAGGTCGCGGCGATCGACTGGCCCATCGAGCCTTGGACGATATCGGCCCAGATCAGCACCTCGACCTCGGCCTCGGCGGTCAGTTCGCCGAACCTGCCGCTCACGCCCCAGCCAAAGCCGGTGCGGTCGCGCCGGGCGCCGAAATCCAGCCGGTAACCCGAAATGCGCGCCTGCTCGGTTCCCTCGCGCTTGTAGAGTTCGCGGTAGCGGCGCGGCGGGATCGGATCGTAGCCGGGAATGTAAAGGACACGGCGGCGAAAGGGACGGGTCATCGTGGCTCAGATTTCTTTGCAGCCGCAGCATAGGCCAATCGGCGCGGGGGGCAAGTCTGGGGCGGATCGGCGGTGGACAATCGCTCAGGCGATGCCCCAGCGGGCCTCCAATGCCTCGATTGCGGCAATTCGTGCATCAACGCGGGGATGGGACATCAGCCATGCGGGCGTCGTGCCGCGATTGCCGGTCAGCGCGTCGAGCTTGCGAAACAGGCTTTTCTGCGGCCCGGTGCCGAGACCTGCCTTGACCATCAGGGCGCTGGCGAAGGCATCGGCCTCGAACTCGTCCTGGCGCGAAAGCCGCGCGGCGATGGCGCCGGCGGCAAGGCCCGCTATCCACGCGCCGATGCCCGGCAGGAAGCGGCCCAGTACGCTGACCAGCACCATGCGGATGACGTTCTGCCCGGCAAAGTCGATCATCCGGCGGCGGGCATGGCCATGGGCAACATGGCCCAGCTCATGCGCGATGACCGAGGCAAGCTCCGCCTCCGTCACCTCGCCCCGGTCCAGCCGGTCGATGAAGCCGCGGGTCAGGAAGATGCGCCCGTCCGGCGCGGCAAGGCCGTTGACCGGGGCGATCTCGTAGACATGGGCACGGATCGGCGGCAGGTTCATGGCCTTTCCCAGCCGCGCCAGCATCGGCTTCAGCGCCGGATGATCCAGCGGGGTCGAACGCTGGTTCAACTCGGCCCTGAGCCGCCAGAGCGAGAAATACCACATCGCGGCGGCGTAAAGCAGGATCAGCAGGATCGGGGTCAGTTTCAGCATGATCCGAATATGGCGTGCGGAACCCCGCTAGCCAAGAAGCCGCATGGCCTCGGTCAGTCCCTCCAGCGTCAGCGTGCGCATCCGCCCCTCGAATATCTCATCGATCATGCGGATCGAGGGGGTGTGCCGCCACTCGGCCCGCGGGACCGGGTTCAGCCAGACGTGATCGGGCCAGGTCTCGCGCAGGCGGCGCAGCCAGAGCTCGCCCGGCTCGGGGTTCCAATGCTCGTTCGCGCCGCCCGCCGCCACGATCTCATAAGGCGACATCGAGGCATCGCCGACGACGATCGCCTTGTAGTCGCGGCCGAAGCGGTTCAGCACCTCCCAAGTCGGGGTGGTCTCGGTCCAGCGCCGGCGGTTGTCCTTCCACAGCCCCTCGTAGATGCAGTTGTGGAAGTAGAAATGTTCGAGATGCTTGAATTCCGACCGGGCGGCGGAAAAAAGCTCCTCGACCCGGCGGGCGTGCTCGTCCATCGAACCGCCGACATCCAGAAACAGCAGCACCTTGACCGCGTTGTGACGCTCGGGCCGGGTCTGGACGTCGATATAGCCATGCTCGGCGCTGGCGCGGATGGTGCCGGGCAGGTCAAGCTCTTCGACCGCGCCATGCCTTGCCCATTGTCTGAGACGCTTCAGCGCGACCTTGATGTTGCGCGTGCCCAATTCGACCTCGCCGTCGAAGTCGCGGAACTCGCGCTTGTCCCAGACCTTGGCGGCGCGGCGGTGGCGGCTTTCCTCCTGCCCGATTCGGACGCCCTCGGGGTTGAAACCATAGGCACCGAAGGGCGAGGTTCCGGCGGTGCCGATCCATTTGTTGCCGCCCTGATGACGGCCTTTCTGCTCGGCCAGACGCTCCCGCAGCCGGCGCATCAGTTCCTCGAAACTGCCGGCGCCTTCGATCGCGGCGCGTTCCTCGGGGGTCAGCAGCTTCTCGGCCAGCTTCTCCAGCCATTCTTTCGGGATCGAGGCCTCGCTGACCAGCGCCTCGACCGGGATTTCCTCAAGCCCCGAGAAGGTCTCGGCAAAGGCGCGATCGAATCGGTCGATATGGGCCTCGTCCTTCACCAGCGTCGCGCGGGCGAGGTAATAGAACCCGTCCGGGCTCCAGTCCGACAGGCCGGCCTGCAAGCCGCCCAGGAGGTCCAGATATTCCCTGAGGCTAGCGGGCACGCCATGCCGGCCGAGGCTGTCAAGGAATGGCCGGAACATCAGCCGGACCGGGCGATCAGGATGGTCAGGAAGATCCCGAGGATGGCAAAGGCCAGCGCATGGGCTGCGCCATATTGCATCCGGTCGGCGCGGGTGCCGCCCAGCCTTGCGGCGCGCCACCAGCCGACCGCTGCGCCAAAAATGAGTGCGGCGATAACGATCATGTCATCGGGATAGCCCCCCGCGCGGCCCCTGTCGAGTGGGCAGCCGACCCGAAGGCCTTGAACCGAATGGGGGCGCAGGCTAACTTGATTTCAACAAGTGATCGGAGGGCGTGCTTATGGCGCCCAGGCGTCCCGCGGGTGCGGACGCGTTCCCGAGATTGACGGTCGAGCCTTTCGTCACCCGCCCGGCCGAGGACGGGCCGCTTTATGCGGCGCTGGATCTTGGCACCAACAGTTGCCGGATGCTGATTGCCCGACCCGCGGGCAGTCAGTTTCAGGTGGTCGACAGCTTCTCGAAACCTGTCCAGCTGGGGCAGGGGCTGGAAGCATCAGGCAGGCTTTCGCGTCCTTCGATGGCGCGGACGGTCCATGCCCTTCAGGTGTGTCGGCGCAAGCTCGAGGCACATAAGGTCATGCGCATGCGCCTTGTCGCGACCGAAGCCTGTCGGCGCGCCCGCAACAGCCGCGATTTCCTGCGGATGATCCGGCGCGAGACCGGCCTTCCGGTCGAGATCATCGACGCCGAGGAGGAGGCGCGGCTTGCCGTCATCTCCTGCGCGCCGCTGGTCAGCCACCGCACCAACCAGCTTCTGGTCGTCGATATCGGCGGCGGCTCAACCGAGCTTGTGTGGATCGACCTCGAAGATGTCGAGCCGACCGAGCGGCCACGCGCGATCATGCGGCTGGCCGACGGGTTTCGGAACCCGCAGCCGGGCGGCGCGCGGGTGGTCGACTGGATCAGCGTGCCGCTGGGGGTCGCGACGCTGCGCGACCAGTTCGAGGATGTCGAGGAGGACGAGGGCCGTTTCGCCCTGATGTCCTGGCATTTCGAGGAGATGCTGACCGATTTCAGCCCCTATTCCCTGACCCAGAAATTCGACGAGAATTTTCAGGTGATCGGGACATCGGGCACGGTCACGACGGTCGCGGCCAGCCATCTGGGCCTGCGCCGCTATGACCGGACCAAGGTTGACGGGCTGAGCATGACCTCGTCCCAGATCGACCGGGTGATCCGCGACTATCTGGCGCTTGGACCAGAGGGGCGGCGCGCCGATCCCCGCATCGGGCGCGAGCGTCATGCGCTGATCATGTCGGGCGCGGCGATCCTTCAGACATTGATGCGCGTCTGGCCGACGACGAGGCTGTCAGTTGCGGATCGCGGTCTGCGCGAAGGCCTGCTATATGCGCAAATGGTCAAGGACGGGGTGCTGGCCCCCGAAGGATTGAACGGGGTAGCATAAGATGACGGACGGAAAGAAACCCGGCGGCGAGAAGAAAAGCTCGGGCCGCGGGCAGCGCGATCTTCGCGTGAGGGTGAAATCGGCAAAGGGGCGCAAGCTGTCCAGCACGCTCTGGCTGGAACGGCAGTTGAACGACCCCTATGTCGCGCGCGCCAAGCGTGAGGGCTATCGCGGTCGCGCCGCCTACAAGATCATGGAGCTGGACGACAAGTATCGCTTCCTCGTGCCCGGCGCTCGCGTGGTCGATCTTGGCTGCGCGCCGGGCGGCTGGTGCCAGATCGCGGTCGACCGCGTGAACTCGCTGGGCGAGAAATCCGGCAAGAAGGTCGGGCGCGTCCTTGGCGTCGACCTGCAGGAGGTCGACCCGATCGCCGGGGCCGAGATCCATCAGCTCGACTTCCTGTCCGACGGTGCCGATGACCGGGTCAAGGAATGGCTGGGTGGTCGTGCCGATGTGGTGATGTCGGACATGGCGGCCGCGTCATCGGGCCACAAGGGCACCGACCACCTGCGCATCGTCGCGCTGGTCGAGGCGGCGGCGCAGCTTGCCTTCGACGTGCTGGAGCCGGGCGGCACCTTCGTCGCCAAGGTTCTGGCTGGTGGAGCCGAGACCGAGATGCAGGCCATGCTGAAGCGCAATTTCCGCAAGGTCGCCAATGTGAAGCCTCCGGCCAGCCGCTCGGACTCCTCGGAGAAATTCGTCGTGGCGCAGGGGTTTCGCGGACGCGATGCCCTGAACAGGCCGGATGAGGGCGGCGAGGACCAGGACGAGGGCTGAGGCGGGTCAGTCGCCTTCGGTCACTGGCTCATGCACGCTGGTCCTGAAGGCCTGCGGCGTGCGCCCGGTCGCGGCAGCAAAGGCGCGCATGAAATGGCCGGGGCCGGTATAGCCCAATTCGCGCGCGATCTGCGGGATCGACTTGCTGCCATTGCGCAAGAGATCCGCCGCCCGTTCAAGGCGCAGCGCATAGACCAGTTCCAGCGCCGAGCGGCCCCGGCTTTGCCGGCAGGCCGCGTCCAGTCCGGCGAGGTTGCTGTGCAAATCCCGCGCCATTTCGGAGACGGTCCGGTTCTCGGCCAGATTGGCGGCGGCGAGGGCGAGAAACTCTTCGGTCAGGGGACGGGCATCGACCTCGGGCCGGTCGGGGCGGCCCGGCGGGGCCGCGCGATCGTCGAGCCGCGACAGCGCCGCCGCGAGCAGGCCGAGATGGCAGGCGACGGTGCCCTGCTGGATCTGGGTCATCGGCTCGCCCCGGCCAAGCGCACGGAAGGCGGGGCCAATCATGGCCTGATCCGAGGCGTCGGGCGCGCCCGCGCGAAACTCGGCCGGCAGAGCCACGGGAAGAAGCTCGGTGAACGCCGCCGGAACCAGCAGCGCCCAGCCCTCGACATCCTGCGGGGGGCGCAGCGCGAATGCCGTCCCAAGCGGCACGAAGGCAAGCTGGCCATCCGAGAGGAGGTGACGGCGCCGCGGAAACTCGACCACGATGCCGCCCTGCCGGATGAACAGGATCACATGATCGCCCCGGACGCGCGGCTTGGGCTGGGTCAGTCCCGGCCCGGCGCGGCCGTGCAGCGGGCCGCCCCAGAAAAAGCCGGAAACGGGCAAGAGGCGCAGCCCCTGACCGGGCGTCGAAACCTGACGGCGAAATGCGGGGCCGGGCGGCCAGACCCCGGCACGCCGGGGCGGAAGGCCTTCGTCGGGCAGATGCGGCTGCCGTGGATCGGGGACAGAAGGCTCGAGAATCACATCGGCATTGATGGCCGCGTCGTGCAGCCGTCCCTCTCTCGCCGGCAGGGGCGGGATCTGGTGGATCAGATCTCTGGGGCGCAAGTTCTGATTCATGGCGAGCTTCACGTTGTGATGGATCAACGGTATTCCGCAGGGAGCGGTTCCGTGAAAGCTAAATCTACTTCTGGTTGAAAAACGGTTAATCTGTTGCCGTCAGGTGTCAGGGTCGGAATCCATCGGGATCTGCTGCCAGTCGCGCATCCGGTTGCGGAAGAAGATGCGCTGCCCCTTGGCATATTGGCGCGTGGCGATGATCGCCCGATCGACGGCTTCCGCGAGGCTCGTCTCGCCCCGCAGATGCGCGACCAGTTCGGGCGCGCCGATCGCCTTGGCCCAAAGCGCCGCGGGATCCCATTGCGGCAGCATGGCCCGCACTTCCTCAAGCGCGCCCTGATCCATCATCGAGCGGAACCGGCGCTCGATCCGGTCGGCCAGCCAGTCGCGATGGCTGGTCAGGACGATACGCTCCGACTGGTCAGGACCGATCAGCGGCGGCCCGGTCTCGGCCTGCCACGAGAGGATGCCGCGCCCGGTGGCCTGCTGCACCTCCCACGCGCGCTGGACGCGGGCGGGATTGCGCAGGTCGATGCGGTCGCGGGTCTGGGCGTCGAGCGCGGCGATGGCTTCGGCCAGGCCGCCCTCGCGCGCCATCAGGGCATTGCCGGCGACCCGGACCTCGGGCGGGATGGGCGGGATGACGGCAAGGCCGTTTGCCAGCGCGTGCAGATACATCCCGGTTCCGCCCACGATGATCAGCCGCTCGCCCCCCGCCAGAAGTCCGGCGACCTGCTCAAGCCAGATCCCGACCGAGAAGGGCGCGCCGGGGTCCATATGGCCATAGAGGCGATGGGGCGCGCGCGCCTCCTCCTCGGCCGAGGGCCGGGCCGAGATCACGCGCCAGCAGGACCAGACCTGAAGCGCATCGGCATTGACGATGATGCCGCCCTGCCGTGTCGCCAGGTCCAGAGCCAGCGCGGACTTGCCGCTGGCGGTCGGCCCTGCGATCAGGACATGCCGGTCTTGGCGGATATCCGACGAAATATGGCGCTTCGACGTCACCTGCCCTCAAGCCGTAGGTTGAACATGCGACGTGTTTGCGACATTTTGCAGCGCAATGAAACTCCCTCTGAAAGGTCGTCCGATGTCCGACTCAATTCCGCAAGCCGGAAAATATTCGCGTGTGCTGCTGAAGATCTCGGGCGAGGCCCTGATGGGAGACCAGGGCTATGGCCTGCATCCGCCGACCGTGGCCCGCATCGCCCATGAGGTCAAGGCGGTCCATGACATGGGCGTCGAGATCTGCATGGTCATCGGCGGCGGCAATATCTTCCGCGGCCTTCAGGGCAGCGCACAGGGGATGGAGCGCGCGACCGCCGACTATATGGGGATGCTTGCGACCGTGATGAACGCGCTGGCCATGCAGGCCGCGCTGGAAGGCGAGAACATCCATACCCGCGTGATTTCGGCGATCCGCATGGACGAGGTGGCCGAGCCCTATATCCGCCGCCGCGCGGTGCGCCACCTTGAAAAGAAGCGCGTCATCATTTTCGCCGCGGGCACCGGCAATCCCTATTTCACCACCGACACCGCCGCGACGCTGCGCGCCAACGAAATGAACTGCGAGGCGATCTTCAAGGGCACCAAGGTCGATGGCGTCTATGACAAGGATCCGAAAAAGCACGCGGACGCAAAGCGTTACGACAACGTCACCTATGACGAGGTGCTGCAGAAGCATCTGGGGGTGATGGATGCCTCGGCCATTGCACTTGCACGCGACAACGACCTGCCGATCATCGTATTCTCTCTGGATGAACCGGGTGGGTTCAGGGGGATCCTTGCGGGCGAGGGAACATATACGCGCGTCCACGGCTAAAATGCCGCATTGCCTTTGCCTTGGCCGCTTCGCTCGGCTAAAAGCCCTGAAAACCACAGCACAGAGGCCATGATCGAGCATGTCCGACGAGATTGAGATCGACACCGACGACCTGGAACGCCGCATGAAGGGCGCCATGGAATCCCTGCGCCACGAGTTCGCCTCGCTGCGCACGGGCCGCGCCTCGGCCAGCATGGTCGAGCCGATCATGGTCGACGCCTACGGCTCGCCCACGCCGATCAACCAGATCGGCACCGTGAACGTGCCCGAGCCGCGCATGGTCACCATCAACATCTGGGACAAGGCGCTGGTCGGCAAGGCCGAGAAGGCGATCCGCGATTCGGGGCTGGGCATCAACCCGCAGCTCAACGGCACCATCATCATGCTGCCGATCCCCGAGCTGAACGAGGAGCGGCGCCGCGACCTGAGCCGCGTTGCCGCGCAATATGCCGAACATGCGCGTGTCGCGGTGCGCAACGTCCGCCGCGACGGCATGGACCAGATCAAGAAGGCCAAGGCCGCCGGCATGTCCGAGGACGACCAGAAGTTCTGGGAAAGCTCGGTTCAGGAACTGACGGACAAGATGATCGCAGCGGTCGACCAGGCGCTCGAGGCCAAGCAGGCCGAGATCATGCAGGTCTGATCAGATGGCCGATCCCGCAGCCAGCCTGACGCAATCGGGCAACCCGGCGGCCAAGCCCCGCCACGTTGCCATCATCATGGACGGCAATGGCCGCTGGGCCGCGAACAAGGGCTGGCCACGGCTGGTCGGCCATCGCCGCGGCGCCGAGCGCGTCAAGGAGATCGTGCGGGCCTGTCCCGACATGGGCGTCAACTGGCTGACCCTCTATGCCTTCTCGACCGAGAACTGGAAGCGCACGACCGAGGAAGTCCTTGGGCTGATGGCGATCTTTGCCCGCTATATCGAGCGGGAGGCGGATGGCATGTCCGCCGAAGGGGTGCGCATGCGCTTCATCGGCGGGCGCGAGCGGCTGGACCCCCGGCTCCAGCGCCTGATGGAAGGGATCGAATCCCGGACCCAGATGAACACCCGCCTGAACCTGACCGTCGCGATCAATTACGGCGGCCGGGACGAGATCGCGCGGGCCGCCAAGCGCCTTTCCGAACGCGTGGCGCGGGGCGAGGTCGAAAACCCGACCGAGGCGGATTTCGCCGATTGCCTCGACACCGCCGGCCATCCCGACCCGGATCTGGTGATCCGCACCTCGGGCGAGACGCGGACCTCGAATTTCCTGCCCTATCAGGCGGCCTATTCGGAATATGAGTTCACCCAGACGCTCTGGCCCGATTTCACGCCGACGCATCTGGCCGAGATCCTCGACCGCTTCAGCCTGCGCGACAGGCGCTTCGGTCGCGCATGACAGAACCGCAACTGCCCCGCCGCCGGTTCCGCGACAAGCTCAATCCGGGCCGCTGGGGCGATCTGCGCAAGCGCATCGGCTGGGGGGCCTTGCTCCTCGTGCTGGGGGCGCTGCTGCTTTTGTCCTCGGGCCTCTGGCTGCGGATCGGCGTTTCCGTCGTCGTCGGGCTGATGATGTGGGAACTGGCGCGCCTGACCGGCTGGCGCCACCCGGAGTTTCACAGCCCCCGCCATCCGGTGCTGATCGGATGCCTTGCGGGGATCGTCCTGCTGACCATGCTGGTCATTCCGGGTGACCTGCCGCTGCTTCTGGTGCTGGTTCCGGTGCTGGCGGGCCTGCCCGGCACCCATTCGCGCGAGCGGCTGGGCTATACGCTTTTCACCATCGGCATTCTTGGTGCGGGCTATGCGCTGGTCGCGATCCGCGAGGTGCTGGGCCTCGCGACCGTGTTCTGGATCGTCGCCACGGTGGTGCAATCCGACATGCTGGGCTATTTCGTCGGGCGCAAGCTGGGCGGCCCGCGTTTCTGGCCCTCGATCAGCCCGAAAAAGACCTGGAGTGGCACGCTGGCCGGCTGGGTCGGGGCATTGGTGCTGGCCGCCGGCCTCTTTATCAGCGGCAATGCCGGGTGGGGCGTGCTGCTGGCCGGACCGCTGCTGGCCATTGCCGGCCAGTTCGGCGATATTGCGGAAAGCTGGCTGAAACGGCGCGTCGGCGTCAAGGACAGTTCGGAACTGATCCCGGGCCATGGCGGGGCGCTTGATCGCTTCGACGCCATGACGGGTGCGCTTCTTCTCGCGCTGGTCCTGATGCTGGCCCACCTGTTGCCGACGATCGGAGGCTGAAACATGCGCAGCGTTTCTGTGCTGGGGGCCACGGGCTCTATCGGCGAAAGTGCATTTGATCTGCTGATGCGGTCGGGCGGGGCCGAGCGGTATCGCACCGTCGCGCTGACCGGCGCGGCGAATGTCGCGCGGCTGGCCGAGATGGCGCGCGCGCTCAAGGCCGAGGTCGCGGTGACGGCGCTGCCCGAAAAGCTGGGCGAGCTTCGCGCAGCCCTCGCGGGCAGCGGGATCGAGGCCGCGGCCGGACCCGCCGCGATTTCCGAGGCTGCAAGCCGGCCAGCCGACTGGACCCTTTCGGCGATCATCGGCGCGGCGGGCCTGCCACCGGGGCTGGAGGTTCTGCGCCGGGGTGGCACGCTTGCGCTGGCGAACAAGGAAAGCCTCGTCGCCGCAGGCCGGTTGGTCATGTCCGAGGCCGCGCGCGGCAAGGCCCGAATCCTGCCGGTCGATTCAGAACATTCCGCGTTGTTTCAGGTTCTTGCACACGAAAACCTCGAAACCGTCGACAGCGTGACGATCACCGCTTCGGGCGGCGCCTTCCGCGACTGGCCGCTGGAGCGGCTGGCGCGGGCCACGGTTGCCGAGGCCTCGTGCCACCCGAACTGGTCGATGGGGCAGCGGATCACGATCGACAGCGCCTCGATGTTCAACAAGGCGCTGGAACTGATTGAGGCGCATGAGTTTTTCGGCCTTGGTGAAGATCGGATCAAGGTTCTGGTCCATCCCCAGTCGATCATTCACGCCATGGTCAGCCATGTCGATGGCGGCTCGGTCGCGCATATGGGGGCGCCGGACATGCGCCACGCCATCGGATATGCGCTGAACTGGCCGCAGCGCGCGCCGCTGCCGGTGCCGGCGCTGGATCTTGCTGAACTCGGCACCCTGACATTCGCCGCCCCGGACGAGGCGCGCTGGCCGGCCCTGCGCCTTGCGCGTGAGGTGATGCGCGCCGGCGGTGCCGCGGGCGCGGTGTTCAACGCCGCGAAGGAGCAGGCTCTGGACGATTTCATTGCGGGCCGGATCGGCTTTGCCGACATGGCGGGTGCGGTTGAGCGCGCCCTCGACCTTTCTTCGGGCGAGGCAGGCTTTGCCGAAAGCCCCACAGACCTCGACGCCGTTCTGGCATGGGACGCGCGCGGCCGCCATCTGGCCCGCTGCGAGGCCGGCGCGGCATGATGGCTCTGGTTTCCGAGATCGGCGGTCTGGTCTGGACGATCGGCGCCTTCATCCTTGCGCTCTCGATCATCGTGACGGTGCATGAATTCGGCCATTACATCGTCGGCCGCTGGTCCGGCATCCGGGCCGAGGTGTTCTCGCTGGGCTTCGGGCCGCGGCTTCTGTCCTGGCGGGACCGGCGCGGAACCGTCTGGCAGGTTGCGGCGATTCCGCTTGGCGGCTATGTGCGCTTTCTGGGCGACAGCAACGCCGCCAGCGCGGGTTCGGGCGCGGCCGTCGATCCGGTCGATGCGCGCCAAAGCCTGCCCGGCGCGCCGCTCTGGGCGCGTTTCGCGACGGTGGCGGCCGGCCCGGTCTTCAACTTCATCCTCTCGATCCTCGTTTTTGCCGGGGTGGCGCTATGGCAGGGGATGCCCGTCGCCGAGCCCGAGGTCGGCAGACTGCATCCGACCCCGCCCGGCGTCGAGATCGCGCTGGAGCCGGGCGACCGCATCCTGGCGCTGGACGGCCGCCCGGTCGCATCGTGGAGGGATCTTGGCACCATTGCCGGCGAGCTGGAGCCGAGGGCCGCGCATGACTGGACCGTGCTGAGGGACGGGCAGGAGATCACCGTTCCCGGTCCCGATCCGGTGCCGGCGCTGCTGACCGGGATCGCGCCGCGCAGCCCGGCCGCTTCGGCGGGGCTTCGGGCCGGAGACGTGATCCTCGCGATTGACGAGAATCCGGTCTCGCGCTTCGACGAGCTGCGCCAGCATGTCGAGGCCGCCGAGGGCCGCCCGCTGCTGCTACGCGTCTGGCGCGAGGGCGAGGGCGAGGCCGATTATACGCTTGCCCCGCGCGAACAGGATCTGCCGACCCTCGACGGATACGAGAAGCGCTGGATGATCGGGGTTTCGGGCGGCGGCACCTTCTTCGATCCGGCGACCCGGATGACCGGGGCGGGAGAGGCGCTTGGCATGGGCGTCGCCCGAACCTGGGACATCATCGCCTCCTCGGTCACCGGGCTTTGGGCAATGATCTCGGGCCAGATCGGCAGCTGCAATCTGGGCGGCGCGATCTCGATCGCGGAAAGCACGGGGCAGGCGGCCTCGGCGGGGGGCAGCGACTTCATCTGGTGGATTGCCGTCCTTTCGGCCGCGATCGGTTTTCTGAACCTCCTGCCGGTCCCGGTTCTGGATGGCGGACACCTGATGTTCTACCTCTACGAGGCGGTTGCGGGGCGTCGTCCTTCGGATCGCGTTCTTGATATCCTCTCGGCGCTTGGCATGGCGGCGGTGCTGTCACTGATGATCTTTGGACTCACCAACGATCTTTTCTGCCCCTGATCGCCCCTTCCTTTTGACAGTCGCGCCCGCTTCGCTGTATCCATCGTGGCAATTCGGGCGGGGAAAACCGCTGCAAGACAAAGACGCGCGAGGGCAGAATGACGGACAGGAAACTCGGCAGAGGCGCACTGGCGCTGATCTCGGCGCTGGCTGTGGCCGGGCCGGTTGCAATGGTCCCCGTGGCTGCATCGGCCTATGTGTTCAGCAATGTGCGCATCGAAGGCAACCAGAGGATCGAGCCGCAAACGATCCTCTCGTTCCTTGATCTGCCGCGCGGCCGCGACGTTTCGGCGGGCGAGCTGAACGCGGCGCTGCAACGGCTGCAGAACTCCGGCCTGTTCGAGAAGGTGGAGCTGACCCCCTCGGGCGGCACGCTGGTCGTCAGCGTCGCGGAATACCCGACCATCAACACCATCGCCTTCGAAGGCAACCGGCGCCTCAAGCCCGATAACCTGAACGAAATCATCAAGTCGCAGTCGCGTCACGTCTACTCGCCCGCCCAGGCCGAGGCGGATGCCGCCGCGATCAGCCAGGTCTATGCCGCGCAGGGACGGCTTGCCGCGCGCGTCGATCCCAAGATCATCCGCCGCGACGGCAACCGCGTCGACCTCGTCTTCGAGATTCGCGAGGGCGACGTGACCGAGATCGAGCGGATCGGCTTTGTCGGCAACCGCGCCTTCTCGGACCAGCGGCTTCGGAACGTGCTGCAGACCAAGCAGGCCGGCATCCTGCGCCAGTTCATCCAGCGCGACACCTTCGCGCCCGAGCGCCTGCCCGTGGACGAGCAGTTGCTGACCGATTTCTACCGCTCGCGCGGCTTTGCCGATTTCAAGGTGCAGGCCGTCGCCCCCGAAGTCGCGCGCGAGCGTGATGCCTTCTACATCACCTTCCAGATCCAGGAAGGGCCGCGCTACACCTTCGGCAATGTCACGACCGTCAGCGAGATTCCGGGCCTTGATGCGTCCGAATTTCAGGCCCAGAACCGGGTCCGTTCGGGCGAGGTCTATAATCCGACCGCCATCGACACCACCATCCGCCGGATGGAGGCGCTGGCGATCCGCAAGGGCCTCGATTTCGTTTCGATCGAACCGCGCATCACCCGCAACCTGCGCACGCAGACGCTGGATCTGACCTTTGCCCTGACCCGCGGCCAGCGCGTCTTTGTCGAGCGCATCGACATCGAGGGCAACACCACCACGCTTGACGAGGTGATCCGCCGCCAGTTCAGCACGGTCGAGGGCGATCCCTTCAACCCGCGCGAGATCCGCAACTCGGCCGAGCGTCTGCGGGCGCTTGGCTATTTCGCCGACGTCAAGGCGGAAAGCCGCCCCGGCACCAGTCCCGATCAGGTCATCGTCGACGTCAACGTCGAGGAGCAGCCGACCGGCAGCCTCAGCTTCGGCATGAGCTATGGCGTCTCGAGCGGCGTGGGCTTCAACCTTTCGCTGGCCGAGAAGAACTTCCTTGGCCGCGGGCAGGAGCTCAACGTTTCCTTTGCCGCCGGTTCGGACAACCAGTCCTCGGGCATCACCTTTGCCGAACCCTTCTTCCTTGGCCGCAACCTCCGGGCGCGGGCGCAGGTATGGTATAACACCACCGACCGCTACAACTCGGATTACAACACCCGTTCGATCGGGTTGCTGACGGGGCTTGAGTTCCCGATCTCCGAGAACGGCCGGCTCGAACTGCGCTACAAGCTGAGCAAGGACACTCTCTTCGACGTCGATCCGGTCGGGGTGGACGAGGAGACGGGCGAACTCGACGGTTCCTCGCCGATCCTCTATCTCGAACAGGGCGGCTTCTTCACCTCGGCGGTCGGCTATACCTACAGCTATGACAGCCGGATCGCCGGGCTTGACCCGCTGACCAGCTATCGCCTGCGCTTCACGCAGGATTTCGCGGGCCTGGGCGGGGATGTGAAATCCGTCACCACCGGCGTCTATGCCGGCGTGGAAAGCAATGCCTGGCGTGAGAGCGTGACCTTCCTCGGAGAGTTCGAGGCCGGCGCCGTCTACATGCTGGACGACGGCAGCAGCCGTTTCCTCGACCGCTATTCCGGCAATGGCAAGATCCGCGGTTTCGAGCCGAACGGCTATGGCCCGCGCGACCTGAACGCCCCGAACGAAGATGCCCTTGGCGGCAACTACTTCTGGGCGCTGCGGACCGAAATGCGCTTCCCGCTGGGCCTGCCCGAGGAATACGGGATCGCCGGCGGCCTCTTTGCCGATGCCGGTTCGGTCTGGAAGCTCGACAATACCCGCGGTGCCTACGGGATCGAAGTCGATGACGGCATGAATGTGCGCGCCTCGGTCGGGGCGTCGCTGTTCTGGACGACGCCGATCGGGCCGCTGCGCTTCAACTTCTCGAAGGCCGTGGTCAAGGAAGATTACGACCTCGAGCAGAACTTCGACCTGACCATCTCGACCCAGTTCTGATGCGAGGTTCCGCGGGCATATTCGCTGCCTTTCTGGCGCTGGCCGGAGGGGTGGCGATGGCCCAGGAGGAACAGCCGCCAGCGCCCGGCAGCGTCCTCAGCGCGCCGGAACTGGCCCCCGTTCCGGGGGCTCCGGGCGAGGCGACGGGGAACGGCACCGGGCCGGCGCTGCTTGTCGAGACGCCCGAGCCGAGGCAGGGCGAGACCGCGCCGCAGATCATGACGATCGACCCGGAGGCCGTTTTCGCGCGTTCGGGCTGGGGCCTGCGGGTCCAGACAGAGCTTGACCGCCGCGGGCGCGAGATCGCGACCGAGAATGACCGGCTCGCCGACCAGTTTTCGGCCGAGGAGCAGCAGTTGACGACGCTGCGCGCCACGCTTTCGGCCGAGGAATTCCGCAAGCGCGCGGATGAGTTCGACAAGCGCGTGGTCGAGGTGCGGCGGGAAAGGGACGGCGTCGCACGGCAGTTCCAGGAGGAAGTCGACGAAGAGCGGGCGGCTTTTTTCCGGGCCGCGCTGCCGGTGCTGGCCCAGCTGATGAAGGAACGCGGCGCGACGGTGGTTCTTGACCAGCGCGCGATCTTCGTCTCGGCCCAATCCGCCGATGTGACCGATGCGCTGATCGAGCGTTTTGACCAGGTGGTCGGCCCGGGCCCTGCCGTTCCCCCGCCCGGCGAGGGCGCCAAGGAAGGCAACGCCCAGGGCGCGAAGCCCTAGGCTCCAGACCCATTGATTTCGTGCCTTTGGCGTGTTTCAGGCTCCGCAAGGAGAACTGACCGATGGGCAATTTTTTCTGGCTGAGCGAGGCGCAGATGGAGCGGCTAAGGCCCTTCTTTCCCAAGAGCCACGGCA
>NZ_DATMFA010000054.1:0-4101 GCF_035556475.1 Paracoccus sp. (in: a-proteobacteria)
GAGATCATGTTCGGCCGCCTGAAGGATTGGCGGCGCGTCGCGACCCGATACGACCGGTGCCCGGAAACCTTCTTCTCTGCGATCTTGCTAGCCGCAACCGTCTTGTTCTGGCTCCGAAACTCAATGAGTCTGGACCCTAGAGGTCGAGCGTCTAACACTAACTTCGCCACTGGACGCTAGCCGGGTTGTGGAGGCAGTTCATGGACGCATTAAACGAGAGCGGCTTGGTCGCCGACACCCAGCAGATTGTCTACAGCACCGTGGTTCGCGCTAATCATCAGGCAGCGGGCGCTACAGGGAGGCTACACGACAGGGTTTCTGTCGTGCGCGAGGTGGCCTCACGACCAAGATCCGCCTCCGTGTCAACGGCGCCGGTTTCCCCATGAGGTAGAATATCACGCCGGGACAGACATCGGGCTATCTGGGCTTCGATGTGGTCAAGGACGACAACTTGCCAGAGCCCAGTGTCCTACTCGCGACCGCTGCTATGACACTGAGAAGGTTCGCTGCGGCACTCTTTTCCGGCCGCTTTGAGGAATGCTGGTGCGCAGCATAGTGACGGGCCGAACGGCAGCAATGGGCCGGTTGCGTCCTTTCGCTGATTATATTCCTTGCGCCAGCGCGCGGGGTGGGCCCACCATTGCCGCTCCGCTGCGCAGCTTTTCACGGCGAGCGCAGCGAAAACACATCCTGCGGGGAGCATCCCCGCAGGCATGGCTCAATCCTCGACGAAGACCTCCTCGCGCTTGGCCCGCAGCGCCGGCAGTGCCGACAGGACGAGAAGTCCGGCAGAGACGATCAACAGGATCAGGCTCAGTGGATTCTCGGCAAAGGTCGAGAGATCGCCGCGCGAGAGCAGCATGGCGCGGCGCAGGTTCTCCTCGATCAGGTGGCCAAGGACGAAGCCCAGCAGCAGGGGTGCCGGCTCGAAGCCCATCTTGATCAGCAGGTAGCCCGCGATGGCGAAGACGCCGGTGAAGACTACGTCCATCGGGTTGTTGTCGATGGAGTAGATGCCGATGCAGGAAAAGATCAGGATCGCCGGGAAGAGCAGGCGATAGGGCACCTTGAGCAGCCGCACCCACATGCCGACCAACGGCAGGTTGATCACCAGCAGCATCAGGTTCCCGATCCACATGCTGGCGATCATGCCCCAGAACAGCGTCGGGCTTTCCGTCATCACCTGCGGGCCGGGCACGATGCCCTGAATCATCATTGCACCGACCATGATCGCCATGACCGCGTTCGGCGGAATGCCCAGCGTCAGGAGCGGGATGAAGCTGGTCTGCGCGCCGGCATTGTTGGCGGATTCCGGTCCTGCCACGGCCTCGATGGCACCCTTGCCGAAATCCTGCGGGCGCTTGGCAAGCTTCTTCTCTAGCGTATAGGACGCAAAGGGCGCCAGCACCGCGCCATTCCCGGGCAGCATTCCCAGCACCGAGCCAAGGCCGGTGCCGCGAAGGATCGGCGCGATCGAGCGGCGCAGCTCGTCCCGCGTCGGCAGCAGGGGACCCATAGTGCCCTTGATCACGTCACGCTGCTCGCCACCCTCGAGGTTGCGCAGCACTTCGGCGAAGCCGAAGATGCCCATGGCCAGCACCGCGAAGTCGATCCCGTCCGCCAGATGCAGCGAGCCGAAGGTCATCCGTGCCTGCCCGGTCTCCAGATCCGAGCCGATGGTGGACAGCAGGATCCCCAGCAGGATCATCGCCACCGCCTTCAGGACCGAGCCATGCGCCAGCACGACGGCGAAAACGAGGCCCATGACCATCAGCGCGAAATAGTCGGTCGGCCCGAAGCGCAGCGCCAGATCGGTCAGCGGCACCGCCAGCGCGGCGATGACCACCGTGGCGATGCAGCCCGCGATGAACGAGCCGATGGCCGAAATCCCCAGCGCCGCGCCCGCGCGGCCCTTTTTAGCCATGGCATGGCCGTCTAGGGCGGTGACGACCGATCCGGCCTCGCCCGGGATGTTGACCAGGATGGCCGAGGTCGAGCCGCCATATTGCGCTCCGTAATAAATCCCGGCCAGCATGATCAGCGCGCCAACCGGGTCGATGCCGAAGGTGATCGGCAGCAGCATGGTGATCGTCGCGATCGGGCCAACGCCCGGAAGGATGCCGATCAGCGTGCCGACGAGGCAGCCGATGAAGGCCAGCCCCAGGTTCTGGAACGACATAGCTGTCGAGAAGCCAAGGGCGAGATTGCTCATAAGGTCCATGGTCGCCTCATCAATATTGGATCATGCCGGGGATGATCAGGACAGGGATCGGCAGATTCAGCCCGACCTTGAACACGAGGATGCAGCCGACGGTCATGAAGGCGGCAAATCCCAGCAGCTCCAGCCAGCGCATCTCGCGATCGGCGAGCCCGGCGATGATCGCGAGCAGCGGGGCGGCGATGGCAAAACCCACCGATTGGACGGTCAGCGCGAAGGCGAGGATGCCGCCCAGCACGCAAAGCGGGCCGCGCAGCGGGATGCGCGGCATCGCCTCGCCCGGGTGCAGGAAGGACAGGACCAACAGGATGATGCCGGTCGCGCCAACCAGCGTGGCCAGCAGCTTCGGCATCAGGCCCGGTCCGATGAAGCGCAGCGTGCCGGTGGCAAGATCGGACGAGGCCCAGAGGGCAAAGACCGAAACGGCGATCAGCGTCAGCCCGGCGACCCGGTCCTGGGACAGCAGCGGCCGTCCCAGTCCCGTGGTGGGGTGGGGGTGATCAGTCATGGTGATTTCCCGGTTGGGGCCCCGCCGAGGCGGGGCGTGTCAGGTCAGTGGATCTCGATCTTGGCGTCGCGGATCAGTGCGCCCCATTTCTCGAGATCGGCGTCAAGCGCGGCGCGATGATCCTCGGGCGTGCCGGGGCGCGGGACCGAGCCATCCACAGCCAGCTTTTCCTGCGTAGCGGGATCCGCCAGCACGGTGTTCAGCGCCGTGTTGATCTTTGCGACCACGTCGTCGGGCGTGCCGGCCGGCGCGAGCAGGCCATAGATCAGCGCGGCCTGATAGCCTTCGACACCCGCCTCTTGCATGGTCGGCACATCGGCCATGGTGGGCGAGCGTTCCGCGCCCGTCACCGCCAGCGCCCGCGCCTTGCCTGCCGCGACCTGCGAATGCGAGGACGGGATCACCCCGAACAGGAAGTCGATGCGCCCGCCCAGCAGGTCGGTCATCGCCGGGCCAGAGCCGCGATAGGGGATATGCGCGACCTCGATCCCCGCATCATGGGCGAAAAGCTCGGCCGCCATATGCGAGCCGGTGCCGACGCCCGATGAGGCATAGCTGAGTTCACCCGGCTTTTCCTTGGCGAGCGCGATCAGCCCCGCCACGTCCTCAGCCGGCAGGTCCTTGTTCACCACCAGCGCCAGCGGAATCTCCGAAATCAGGCCGACCGGGGTAAAATCCTTGGTCGGATGATAGGTCGCGGCCGGATAGACATGCGGGTTGATCCCCATGGTTCCCGAATGGCCCAGCAGCAGCGTGTAGCCGTCGGGCTTGGCGTTCTGCACGCCCTGCGTGCCGACCACGCCACCGGCGCCGGCCTTGTTCTCGACCACGACCGTGGCACCGATCACGCGCGTCATCGCGTCGCCGATGATCCGCGCCATGGCGTCATTGCCGCCGCCCGGCGGGAAAGGCACGACCAGCGTGATATTGCGCTCGGGGTATTCCGCGGCGGCGATAGCGGGAAAGGCGGTCATGGCGGCAGTGGCCATCAGGGCAAAGGCCCGGCGGTTGATCTTCATGTTGTCCTCCTCGACGGATTTAGGGTGTGACGCGGAATCGGCGTTCCAGCCATGCGCGCGTCCAGTTGCGGATTTCGGGGTCCATGTTCATGGCCGAGGTCAGCGCGGCATCGGCCTGAGCGCCCGCCAGCAAGGGATAGGGGCCAAGCACCGCCGCCGCTTCGGCGCGAAAGGCGGGATCGGCACCCATGCGGGTGAAGGCGTCGTGAAAGACCGCGGCGCGTTCCTCGGGGACACTGCGCGGCAGGAAGACCATCTTCTGCGCGGCGAAACCGGCACGGAACAGCGCCTGCCAAGCCTGCCATCTGGCACCCTCGGGATCGCGGCCATGGACCTGGCGATAGACCTCGGGAAAG
>NZ_DATMFA010000055.1:0-6773 GCF_035556475.1 Paracoccus sp. (in: a-proteobacteria)
ATCGGATCATACCACGGGCTGATCGTGTCGCCGGGACGCACGCCGGTCTCGATCCTGGCATGGTCGGGAAACCGCAGATGGGCGAGCGTGCCGGTCGCGGGCAGGAAGCCCGCCGGCACGGTTCCATGATACAGCGGAGGAGAAACGCGACAATGCGTCGGTTTGGCTCCACAAGGTCGCTTCCAACGGTGTGCTGTCCCACAGGCTTGCACCAATGAAATGATGCGAACGGGCGTTGCTGAGCCCATCTACGCGCGCCGCCATGGGCTGTATGCTCTTGCGGTCTCCGAGGCCGGTCAAACCAGCAATAAAGGCCGGGCGCATCTGGATTTCGACGATCTGCTGGGCTGCGCCAATCTGGTCAACGCGGCCAAAGGCGCGCTGGACGGACAACGCCTCTTTGGCAAGGTCCCCTGTGAGGTCGGTCGCTCGCTGCGCAGAGACACGTGGCATCCCGACCATTGTGCTGGCCGGCATCGTCTGGCCGCACGCAATCGCACCGGACCTCAAGGGCGCAGGTCGAAGGCCCAACTACCTGCTTTGCAATCAGCAATAGCAGTGCGGAAGTTACGGAGCATCCCGTCATAATCGCCGAGTTGCTAATCTATTGTCAGCTGGAGGCGTTCTTAGATGAAAACTTGGGTGCTCAGCCAGCAGACAATTTTGTGCTATGGCAACGGCGTTGGTCTCCACCACCAACGCCGCCGCAAATTGCCTCTGCACTGAACCCCAGCCTCACTCCCTCCGCGCGAGGCGGAATTCAGGCGATGCCGCGTTCTTTCAGGGCGGCGTAGCCTCCGTCGACGTCGACGACATTGGTGAAGCCAAGGCCGGTCAGGGTCTCGACCACGGGGCCGGAGCCGTTGACCGAGCCGCAGAAGACCACGATCCGCGCGTCCTTGGGGACCGAGGCGAAGGCGCCGGAAAAGACATCAGAGACCAGAAGCTTCGGCAAGATGACCGCGCCGGCGATCTCTCCGTTCTCGGCGCGACCCTTGGGTGCGCGCACGTCGATCAGCAGATCGGTGCCGGAAAGGTCGGCGGGCAGTTCGGCGGCGGTGATGCGGGTATTCGACATGGTATCTCTCCTTCAGGATTTCGGGGCGGAATGGATGGGATCCACCCAGTAGACGGATTCAGGTGGCTCGATCGGATCGACGTCGGTAATGTTCACGACGACCGCTTCGTTGTCCGAGCGCACGAGGACGCATTCCAGCACCTGGTCGGGGTCGGCGTTGATCTCCTGATGCGGGACATAGGGAGGCACATAGATGAAATCGCCCGGCCCGGCCTCGGCCACGAATTCCAGCCGCTCTCCCCAGCGCAGACGAGCCTTGCCGCGCACCACATAGATCACGCTTTCCAGAGGACCGTGATGATGCACGCCGGTCTTGGCGTCGGGCTGGATCGCGACGGTCCCGGCCCAGATCTTCTGCGCGCCGACGCGGGCATGGTTGATCGCGGCCTGCCGATACATGCCGGGGGTCTGGGCGGTATTGTCGTCAAGCTGATCGCCCTTGATGACCCGGACGCCGTCATGTTTCCAGCGCGGGACCTCGTCATGATCGTGGTGATGGTGGTCGTGGCCGTCATGGCCGTGATCGTGGGGCATTTCCCTCTCCTTCCGGCGGTCTCGGGGAACCGCGACAGTCCATTGGCACGGACGCGCGGCGCGTCTATGGGCCTTGATTAAGGTCTTGCGACGGGCCTCTGGCAAGCGCGCCCTGCGCTAATGCGGCGCGCCCTGCCGTACGCCCAGCCAGTCCAGCAGCTCGCCACGGATGCGGGCGAAGCGGGGATCGGCCACGTCGCGCGGGCGCGGCAGGTCGATCTCCTCGTGATGGGCGATGATCCCGTCCTTCATCACCAGCACGCGGTCGGCGAGCAGGACGGCTTCCTCGACATCATGCGTCACCAGCAGGACCGCGCAGCCATGCCGCAGCCAAAGCTCGGCCACCAGCGCCTGCGCCTTGAGGCGGGTCAGCGCGTCCAGCGCGGCGAAAGGCTCATCAAGCAACAGCAGGTCCGGCTCGCGCACAAGCGCACGGGCCAGCGACGCGCGCTGCGCTTCGCCCCCGGACAGCACCTTGGGCCATTGATCGGCGCGGTGACCGATGCCGACCTCCTCCAGCGCCTCCTGCGCGCGGGCGCGGTCGGGGCGCCCCGGCAGGCCCAGCGTCACGTTGAGCCAGACCCGTTTCCACGGCATCAGCCGCGGCGCCTGAAAGGCGATGGCCCGGCGTTCGGGCACCGTCACCTCGCCCGAGAATTCGGGATCGAGGTCGCCGAGGATGCGTAGCAGGGTCGACTTGCCGCAGCCGGACGCGCCGAGCAGGGCGACAAATTCCCCCGGCCGGATGGTCAGGTCGAGATTGTCGATCACCCGCCTGTCGCCGAAGCTGCGGGAAAGGCCCCGGACCGCGACGGCCGCGGGCGCGTTCAGGCGCCGGTGAAGCTGGGTCGCCATGCGAGGAAGATCCTTTCAAGGATGCGCACCACCAGATCGACCGCGAGGCCGAGGATGGCATAGACCACAAGGCAGACGACGATCACGTCGGTCTGGAAGAATTCGCGCGCATTGGCCATCAGATAGCCCACACCCGCCGTGGCGTTGATCTGCTCGCCAAAGACCAGCGCGAGCCAGGCAATGCCCAGCGAATAGCGCAGGCCGACCAGGGCATTGGGCAGCGCGCCGGGCAGGATGACATGACGCACCAGCCCCCAGCGCCCCAGTCCCAGCGTCCGCCCGGCCTCGATCAGCGACTGGTCGACGCCGCGGATGCCGGCATAGACGTTGAGATAGAGGGGAAAGGCGGTGGCCAGCGCGATCAGCGCGATCTTCGGCGCCTCGCCGATGCCGAACCAGATGATCAGCAAGGGGATCAGCGCGACATTCGGCACCGTGCGCAGCATCTGCATCGGCGCGTCCACCAGATCCTCGCCCAGCCGGGTCAGGCCCGAGATCACCGCGAGGGCGACCCCAATGCTGCCACCGATGGCAAGCCCCGACATCGCGCGCTGCATCGAGACGACGATGGCCGCCTGAAGCTCTCCGTTTTCGATCAGCTTCGCCGCGCTGGCAAGCACCGTCCCCGGCCCGGCCAGCACCTCGGAGGGCAGCAACCCGGTGATCGAGGCAAGATGCCACAGGAGGACCAGAACCACCGGCCCGGTCGCCCGGCGCAGCCAGCGTGGCACACGGCCGGCCCTGGCTGCGGCAGGTGTCAGGCGGACCAGATCGGCGCGGGCCGGCCCCGATGAGCCGGCCGCGCTCTCTGCCTCGCGCGGGGGCGAATAGCCGCGGGCGATTTCGGTGACGCTCATCAGTTCAGCGCCAGTTGGGGCAGGTCGCGATAGACATGCTCGCCAAGATCCAGCGATCCGGTCAGGACACCCGCCTCGACCCAGGTGTCGAAGACCTTCTGCAGCCCGGCGACGAAGCTGTCGTCGATCGCGACCGGCTCATAGGCGGTCTGCTCGGCAAAGAGCGGCTCGACTGTGGCGCGGTCCTGCTTGCTGAAGCCCTCGTAGAAGGTCAGATAGGCTTCCTTGTTCTCGCGCGACCATTGATAGCTCTTGTCGATCCGCGCCAGATAGTCCTGAAGCGCCTTCAGCTTGGCGGGATCGGCCAGTGTCGGCTCGGTCACGGCATAGACGGCGTTGCCGGTATTGACACCCTGCCCGTCGAACAGCTCGCGCGCGCCAAGGACGCCGGTGCTGCGCGCCTTGTAGATGCCCCAGATCGCCCAGGCATCGATCGATTCCGACTGGAACGCGGCCGAGGCGTCGGCGGGCGTCAGGAAAGCGAGCTTCACATCGGACTGCGCGATCCCCGCCTGTTTCAGCGTCCCGATGGTCAGGTAATGCGCGACGCTGCCCCGCGTGGTGGGCGAGATGGTCTTGCCCTTCAGGTCCGCCAGCGTCTTGATCGGGCTGTCCTTCGGCACGATGATCGAGGTGCCAAGCCCGCCATTGTTGAAGGCCGCGGCGATCTTGATCTTCGAGCCGCCCGCGATCGCGCTGACAGCGGGGCTGTCGGCGGACATGCCGACGTCGATGGCACCGGCCTTCAGCGCCTCATGCAGGTTGACCGCCGCCGGATAGACCGACCATTCGATCTTGTAGGGCAGATCGTCCAGCAGGCCCGCGGCGTCGAGCCGGGCGCGCTGCTCTCCGACCTGATCGCCGATCCGCAGGGTGACGCCCGACAAGTCCTGCGCCCAGCCGGGCAGCGCGATCGAGAGGGTCGTGGCGGCGACAAGGCCGGCAAGGGTGCGGCGTGTGATCTTGCTCATCGGGTATCCTTTCGCTCACTCGGCCGCGACGCGGCGCGTGGCATGGCGATTTTCGGGCTTGGATAGGCCAAGCGAGTCGCGGAAGGTTGTGCCTTCGTAGTCCCGGCGGAACAGGTCGCGATCCTGCAAGATCGGGATCACCGTCTCGGCAAAGACCGAAAACTCGTCGGGCAGAGAGTTGTTGTAGACGAACCCGTCGGCGGCAGGCTCAAGGAACCAGCGCTGGAACGCATCCGCGACCTGCTCTGGCGTACCCACGAAATCGGTGCGGGGGGTGGCGAAGCGCTGCGCGGTTTGGCGCAGGGTCAGGTTCCCCTCGCGAGCCAGCCGGATCACCCGCTCGGAGGTCGAGCGGTTCGAATTCTCGGCAAAGCGCCCGACATCGGGGAATGGCGCGTCGAGGTCGTATTGCGAGAAGTCGTGTTCGTTGAACGAGCGCGCCATGATCAGCAGCGCATCCTCGATCGACGTCAGGGCGATGAATTCCTGATACTTGCGCTCGGCCTCCTCCTCGGTCGAGCCGATGACGGGGCGCAGGCCCGGCAGCACGAAGAGGTCGTCCGGGTCGCGCCCGAAGCCCGCCGCGCGGCGCTTGACATCGGCATAGTAAAGCTTGGCCGAGGCGAGGTCGTCATTCTGGACAAAGATCGCATCCGACCGGGCGGCGGCGAAATTCCTGCCATCCTCGGAAGCGCCCGCCTGGAAGATCACCGGCTGGCCCTGGGGCGAGCGGGACAGGTTCAGCGGCCCCTCGACCTGGAAGAACTGCCCGCGATGATCCAGCTTGTGCAGCTTGGTGGCGTCGAAAAATTCTCCGCTGGCCTTGTCATGGCTGAGCGAGTCGTCCTCCCACGAATCCCAGAGACCTTGCACAACGTCCAGATGCTCGGTGGCGAGGCGGTAGCGGGTGGCGTGGTCATAATGCTTGTCGCGGGAATAGTTGCGGGCCGATCCTTCGAGCCAGCTCGTCACCACGTTCCAGCCTGCCCTACCGCCCGAGATATGGTCGAGCGAGCCGAACTGCCGCGCGACGTTGAACGGCTCGGCATAGCTGACGGTCAGTGTGCCGACGAGGCCGATGCGATCTGTCACGGCGGCAAGGGCCGACAGGATCGTCAGCGGCTCGAAGCGGTTCAGGTAATGCGGGCTCGATTTCGGGGTGATATGGACGCTGTCCGCAACGAACAGGAAATCGAGCTTCGCCGCCTCGGCCTCGATCGCCTGCCGCTTGTAATAGGCAAAATCGGTCGAGGCGCCGGGATGGGCGCGCGGATGGCGCCAATCGCCCCAGCCCGTCCCGTTGCCATGCATCATGAAGCCAAGTTTCAACTGACGCGCACTCATCCGGCTTTCCTTTCACTGCAAATCACGATGATTTTTGCCGTGTTTATTCGATGCCCAGATAACGCCCATCTCGTACCCGGATGAATTCCAAAGATCACCCCGGCGAGAGAAGAATGGCACCGTCGGAGGCCGCAAAGGGGAAGCAATATCCCCGTACCCTCAGCGGGCCGGAGCGATCTCGATCAGGTCGGTCAGTTCCTCGGCGTGGAAATCGCTGACAAGAACTTTCAGCCGCAGCACCCAGAAGCCGTCGAGCGGCAGCAGGAAGCGCCCGGCATCGACGCTGCCGTCCTGGGCCGTGGCCTGATGGCGAAACGGGCCAAGGCCATAGGCAGGCTTGGAAAGCTCAACCTCGACAGGGCGGGCATCTACCGGCGCGCCGTCCACAGTCAGCCCGGTCAGCCGCAGGGCGACCATGCCGGCGCGGGGTGGCGAGACCTCGATCCGGGCGGCGACTGCGCCCTTTTGTATCTGCTGGACCTCCACGCGGGGGCCGGGCGGCAGGCTGCGCGGGGGCGGCGTAAACTGCCACAAGGCGACCGCCCCGAGGATTGGCAGGACCATCAGGATTTCGACCCGGACGGCCCGGCGCAGCGGACGCGCCTCGCCCCATTCGGCGCGCGGGGTCAGCCATAGCCGGTTCACGCCGGCCAGCGCCAGCAGCAGCGCGACCAGCGCCAGCTTGACCATCAGAACACGCCCGTAATCGGTATCCCAGAGCGCCGCGAGGTCGCCCAGCTGCACCAGCGCGATCGCCACGCCCGATCCCAGAAGCAGCGCGAGAACCCAGGGCACCCGCCGCGAGAACCGCGCAAGCGCGCCCTGCCCGCCACGCGCCAGATCGACCAGCAGCGGCGCCAAGGCCCCGATCCACAAGGCAGCGGAAATGACATGGACCGCAACCGCAGGCCGCATCAGCCATTGCGGTGGTGCGGTCGCGGCATGACCAGAGATCGCGGCAGCAAGCCCCGCCAGTCCCAGCGAAAGGATGGCCGCAAGGCGACCCGGCCATAACGCGACCACCAAGGCAGCGGCCGTTGCCGCGAGGGCAAGGCCCGGCACCCCCGCAACCGCCTCGCGCCACGGGGCAGTAATAAGCAGCGCATCGGGCGAAAGGGCAAGCAGGTCCAGTCC
>NZ_DATMFA010000056.1:0-3508 GCF_035556475.1 Paracoccus sp. (in: a-proteobacteria)
TATAACGATCAAACCGCCCACATATCCCTTCAGATATCTCGCAATGTCAAAAAGCAGGGGTAACAAAACAACCCAAACCGCGCCATTTCCTTCGTGGCGCCGTCCAAGCCATCTCATTCCCGAATTTTCCCAGAACCAACCACCGTCACCAGCGCCCCG
Source organism: Paracoccus sp. (in: a-proteobacteria) (assembly GCF_035556475.1). Classification (GTDB taxonomy): domain Bacteria; phylum Pseudomonadota; class Alphaproteobacteria; order Rhodobacterales; family Rhodobacteraceae; genus Paracoccus. Next base: position 160 of record NZ_DATMFA010000056.1, read on the forward strand.
CTCCGTCCCGTCTCAGCGTCTCGCCGTTTCGGTGAGGCGGTATTTACGGATCACCACCACCACCCGCAAGTGCAAAAATGAGGGAAAACGACACAATCTTTTAACATGTTGAAAAATAATGGTAATTAACTTCGGCGAGGCTGGCCCGCCGCAGATTGCCCTGCCGGGGCACGGGATCAGACCCTGACGCTGCGCGGCGCGCTCCTGCTGCGCAGACGCAAAATCCACAGCAAACGCAGGGCCAGCAGCGCGAGAATCGCGGCAAGCATCAGCAGCGGTTTCGATTCCCAAAGCTTCAGCGCCCAGATCCAGTGAAGCGCCGCCAGCAACGCGGCCGGGTAGATCAGCCGATGCAGGCGACGCCAGCCCGCCCCCATCCGGCGCATCGAGAGGCGGTTCGAGGTCACCGCCAGCGCGAGCAGCATGAGGAAAGCGAGCATCCCGAAGATCAGATAGGGGCGCTTGACCACGTCCTTGAGCATCTGCGCCCAGAGGAAGGCCATGTCGAAGACGACCCAGGCGGAAAGATGCAGGATGACATAGCTGAAGCAGATCAGCCCGAGCGCCTGACGGAACCGCATCAGATTGATCCGCGTCAGGCGTAGCAGCGGCGTCACCGCCAGCGTCCCGATCAGGAGATAAAGCGCGGTGCGTCCAAGCCGGTGCTCGATGTCGCGAACCGGATCGATACCCAAGTTGCCGTGCAAGACATCCCAGACCAGCAGGGCGAGGGGAATCGCGCCCAAGGCCCAGACCACCCAGACCGGCAGTTTCCTGAACCAGCGATTGAGAATCTGCGCCATCAGTAGTTCTTGGCCAGGTCCATGCCCGCATAGAGGCCGGCAACCTGCTCGCCATAGCCGTTGAACATCTGCGTCTCCTGCCGCCCACCGAAGAGGCCGCTGCCGACGCGCCGCTCGGTGGCCTGGCTCCAGCGGGGATGGTCGACCTGCGGATTCACATTGGCATAGAAACCGTATTCGCTGGGTTGCAGCATCTGCCATGTCGTCCTGGGCTGTTTGTCGGTCAGGGTGATGCCGACAATCGACTTGATCGACTTGAAGCCATATTTCCACGGCACCACCAGCCGGATCGGCGCGCCGTTCTGGTTCGGCAGCACCCGGCCATAGAGCCCGGTCGCAAGCAAGGTCAGCGGATTCATCGCCTCGTCGAGCCGCAGCCCCTCGCGATAGGGCCAGTCGATGCCGCGGCCGCGCTGGCCCGGCATCTGATCGGGATCAAGCAGGGTCTGGAAGGCGACGTATTTCGCGCCGGATTGCGGACCGGCCTTCTTCAGCACCCCGGCCAGCGGCACGCCCAGCCAGGGAATGACCATCGACCAGGCTTCGACGCAGCGCAGGCGATAGATGCGCTCCTCCAGCGCGGCATCGGGGACCAGATCCTCGACGCCGTAGCTGCCGGGCCGCTCGACCATGCCGCCGATCTCGACCGACCAGGGCGAGGTTTTCAGCTTGCCGGAATAGGAGGCGGGATCGGTCTTGCCGGTCCCGAACTCGTAGAAGTTGTTGTAGTTGGTGATCTCGTCGAAGGTATTCGACTTCTCCATGGTGGAGTAAGGCGAGGCCTTGCCAGAAAGCGCAAGGGCGGGCGCGGCAAAGATCGACGCCGCACCCGCCGCGATAAAGCTGCGCCGGTCAAGATAGACCCGCTCGGGCGTCACATCGGACCATTTCAGTTTCATCCTGACCTCCATTCCGGTGGATTGATGAAGACAGTCACGGACATGATCGCAGCGCAGTGCAGTTCCTGCTATGAACTTCCCGTGATCGCCTCAGGTCGTGACGTCGGGCCTGTCGCGGCCGGTGAACTCGCGGATCAGCGCGATCTCCTCGGCGGCTGCGATGACGGGGGCCAGCGCCTCCTCGACCGGCAGATCGTGACGCCCGGATTCCGGCTCGTAGCGTTCCAGATAGACGCGCAGCGTCGCCCCCTCGGTCCCGGTGCCCGACAGGCGCAGCACGACGCGCGAGCCATCGGCAAAGCCGATGCGGATGCCCTGGTTCTTTGAGACCGAGCCATCGACCGGGTCATGATAGGCGAAATCATCGGCGGATTCGACCGTCAGGCCCTGGAATTGTTGGCCAGGCAACTCGTCCGCGATGTCGCGCAACCGCTGGATCAGCGCATTGGCCCGCTCGCTCGGCACGGCCTCATAGTCGTGGCGGGAATAGTAGTTGCGGCCGAATTGCAACCAATGCGCGGCCATGATCTGCTCGACCGGTTCGATCCGACGAGCAAGGATGTTGAGCCACAGCAGCACCGCCCAGAGACCGTCCTTCTCCCGCACATGGTCAGAGCCGGTGCCGGCGCTTTCCTCGCCGCAGATCGTGACGCGGCCCGCATCGAGGAGATTGCCGAAGAATTTCCAGCCGGTCGGCGTCTCGTGGCATTCGACCCCGAGCTTCGCGGCCACCCGGTCTGCCGCCCGGCTCGTCGGCATCGAGCGCGCGATGCCCGCAAGCCCGCCCTCATAGGCCGGCGCGAGGCTCGCATTCGCCGCAAGCACGGCCAGGCTGTCCGAGGGGGTGACATAGATGCCGCGGCCCAGGATCATGTTCCGGTCGCCATCCCCGTCCGAGGCGGCGGCGAAATCCGGCGCGTCCTTGGCAAACATCTCCTCGACCAGCGAGGCGGCCCAGACCGGGTTGGGATCGGGATGGCCGCCACCGAAATCGGGCAAGGGCGTGCCGTTGATCACCGTGCCCTCGGGCGCGCCAAGCCGGCGTTCAAGGATCTCGGTCGCATAGGGGCCGGTCACGGCATGCATCGCGTCGAACCGCATACGGAAGCCGCCGATGAACAGGTTGCGGATGGCCTCGAAGTCGAAAAGCTCGCCCATCAGCTCGGCATAATCCGCGACGGGATCAACGATCTCGACCACCGTTCCGCCGATCGCCGCCTCTCCCAGTGTCGAGAGGTCGAGGTCGCCGGTCTCGACGATGCGATATTCCGTCAGTTCCTTTGTCCGGGCAAAGATCAGGTCGGTCACGGACTCGGGCGCCGGCCCGCCATTCGCGCCGTTGAACTTCATCCCGAAATCCTCGTCGATGCCGCCGGGATTATGGCTGGCCGACAGGATCACGCCCCCGTCCGCGCCGCGCTTGCGGATCAGGTTCGAGGCGGCGGGGGTCGAAAGCAACCCGCCCTGCCCGACGATCACCCGCGCGGCGCCATTGGCCGCTGCCATGCGCAGGATGACCTGAACCGCGCGGTCGTTGAAATAGCGTCCGTCACCGCCAAGGATCAGCGTCTTGCCGTCGACCCCGCCGATTGCGTCAAAGACGGATTGGGTGAAATTCTCTAGATAATGCGGACCCATGAAGACCCG
>NZ_DATMFA010000057.1:0-36022 GCF_035556475.1 Paracoccus sp. (in: a-proteobacteria)
TTCTTGCCGACCTTCGCGGCGACATCCATCAGCTCGCCATAATTGTCGATCCCGTCCACATCTATGGTGATGCTTTCCGCCGGCGCGCCGGTCTCGGTCCCGTCCTTGCGCAAGCCGGTCTCGAAATCGCGGATGACATCCTTGCCGCCGTCAAAGACGAAGGTGTCATGCCCCCAGCCGCCCAGCATGACGTCATTGCCCGCGCCGCCGCTCAACGTGTCGTCGCCGAAATCGCCGTGGAGCGTGTCATTGCCAGCGTCCCCGGCGACGAAATCATTGCCATAGCCGCCGTGGATGGAATCGTTTCCGGCCTCGCCGCGCAGGCGGTCATTGCCGCCCTCGCCGAACAGGCTGTCGCGGCCTACCCCGCCAAAGATGGTGTCATTGCCCGACCCTCCGGCGATGAAGTCGTTCCCGGCCTCGCCCCAGATCCGGTCATTGCCCGGATCGCCGAACAGGAAATCCCCGCCGTCACCGCCCCAGATGCTGTCGTCGCCGGTCCCGCCAAGGACGAAGTCGACCCCGCCATTGCCGTGGATCGCGTCATTGCCTGCAAGACCCAGAAGGCCCTCGTCACCCGACTTGCCGTAAAGGGCGTCATTGCCCATCGTGCCCCGCCGCGTGTTCAGGCCTTCCAGCCGGTCAAGCTGGTCCTCCAGCGTGTCGGCAATCTCGGCCAGCATGTCCGCATAGATCCCGGCATAGGTCTTGTAAGATAGGGTCGCCATCGCGAATCCTCCTTTGTGAAGCTGCGACTCGTCAGACTCGGGGACTCTTGTGCCACAGGCTTGACGGTGCGGCGACGCAGCCCGCTCCCGCAGAAGGAGATCGGCGGAAATCGACACAGATCAGGGAAGGTTCTGCGCGCTTCCCCGCCACTGCCCGCAATCAGGCAGCGACACCTGCATGACGATCGGGCAAAAACCGGCGGGCCGGGCCAAAATGCCCGCCGCCCGATTCGCCCGCCATGCAGCTATTGCGGAAACCCCTCCGCGCAGCGCAATTCCCCGGTGGCAAGGCCGCGCCAGTTCACTTGCGGCCCGCTCAGATAGCGGCTGACCAGAGGCGATGACGGCTCCAGCACACCCAGATGAACCAGCAGCGCCGTGATGGCGGCTTCCGAGCCTCGCGTCGCGCCGTCGGTGATCTTCAGCGCGATGCCAAGGCCGCGTCGCGGCAGGATCGCAACAAAAACGCCCTCGGCGCCGGTCTTGACGGCGACCTCGCCCTTCATCGCGCGCATCAGCTCGGTGCAGGCCCTGCCCTCGCCGGCGACGAGTTCGGGATGGGCCATCATCGCCTCGACCAGCCGATGCTGGGCCTCTCCGCGCGCACCCGGTCCGGGCGTCGCAAAACCGGCCATCGCACGGGCGAGGCTCTCGACGCTGCAGGCGAAATTCGGGGCGGAACAACCGTCGATCCCCCACCCCGCGACCCGCGCGCCGGTCACATCCTCGAAGGCGGCCCGCACGGCGCGCTGCACGGGATGGTCGATCGCGACATAATCCGCGTCACCGCCCAGGGCCTTGTTCAGGGTCAGGAAGCCTGCATGTTTCCCCGAGCAGTTGTTGTGCAGCTGGCAAGGCGCATCGTCCGAGCAGACCAGCCGCCTGCGCTCGTCGCCGTCATTGGGCAAATGGCTGCCGCAGCGCAGGTCGGATTCGGCAAGGCCCAGGCCCTCAAGCCAGCGCCCGACCCGTTCGACATGCATCCTCGCGCCATTATGGCTCGCACAGGCCAGCGCAAGTTGCTCGCTCCCAAGGCCCGCGCGCTCCGCCGTGCCGCTCTCGACCAGAGGCAGCGCCTGGATCATCTTGCAGGACGAGCGCGGATAGATCACCGCGCCGGGATTGCCCCAGGCCTCGACGATGCCATTCGCATCGGCGATGACGACATGGCCGCGATGATGGCTCTCCAGAACGCCGCCACGCCACAATTCGATCAGATTTGCCGCAGTCACAGATGTTTTTCCCCTGACAATCACGCGATTTTCCCTCATCGGGGCTTTTTCGCGTGCCGGTTTTCGCATTATCCTTGAACCGGATGGTTGAATCCACCACCGACATCGGCAACAAGTCCGGATAAACCGGACCATGGCAGGAGGCCAGAGCATGTTGAATTCCGCCCCGCGCGTGGCGGCGACAGCCGCCGCTTTCGCAATCGCCCTTTCTGCGCCCGCTTTCGCGCAGGATTCGACGAACGTGATCGGCAACCAGGGCGACTGGACGGCGTTTTCGGCCTCCAGCCCCAAGGAATGCTGGGCCGTCTCGGCGCCCAAGTCGACGCAGAACACGGATGCGAATGGCAGTCCGCGTGAAGTGACCCGTGGCGACATCCGCCTTTACATCGCCTACCGCCCCGGCCAGTCGGGCGAGGTGTCCTTCTCCGGCGGCTATCCCTTCGCCCCGGATTCGGCGGTCGAGGTCAATATCGGCGGTAATGTCTTCAAGCTGTTCACCGAGGGTGAAAGCGCCTGGACCGGCTCGCCCTCGGATGACGGCAAGCTGATCTCGGCACTGCGCGGCGGCTCCACCGCGGTGATCACCGGCCGCTCGGCCCGGGGCACCGTGACCAAGGACACGTTCAGCCTTTCGGGCATCACCGCGATGTCCAACAAGGCCCAGGACAGCTGCAAATAGCAGCCCGGCTGCGAATTTCACCAGATTCCGGGAAACAGGGGCCTGCGCCCCTGTTTTCTTTTTGGCGCCTTTACCCTATATAGCTTCCTTCCCCATCGTCGCCCGGACCCGCCCAACCATGAATGCCCCGATCACGCAAGACGTCCTGACCATCCCGCGCAAGCTGCCGGAATCGGAGCTCAGGAACATCGTGGGCCTGACCCGCGCCCAGCTGCAGGATGCGCTGATCGAGGCCGGGACGCCCGAGAAGCAGGCGCGGATGCGCGTCGGCCAGATCTGGCAATGGGTCTATCACTGGGGTGTGCGCGATTTCGCGCAGATGACCAACCTCGCCAAGGATTACCGCGCCTTCCTGGCCGAGCGGTTCGAAATCACCATCCCCGAGATCGTGACCCGCCAGGTCAGCGCCGACGGCACCCGCAAATACCTGCTGCGCATCGCCGGCGGGCATGAGGTCGAGACGGTCTATATCCCCGAAGAAAACCGCGGCACGCTCTGCATCTCCAGCCAGGTCGGCTGCACGCTGACCTGCTCCTTCTGCCACACGGGCACGCAGAAGCTGGTGCGCAACCTGACCGCGGCCGAGATCGTGGGGCAGCTGATGGTGGCGCGCGACGATCTCGGCGAATGGCCGAAACAGGGCGAACCCAAGGACGAGACGCGCCTCGTCAGCAATGTCGTGCTGATGGGCATGGGCGAGCCGCTCTATAATTTCGACAATGTCCGCAACGCGATGAAGGTGGTCATGGATGGCGAAGGGATCAGCCTCTCGCGCCGCCGCATCACCCTCTCGACGAGCGGCATCGTCCCCGAGATCGCCCGGGCGGCCGAGGAAATCGGCTGCCTGCTCGCCGTGAGCTTCCACGCCACCACCGACGAGACCCGCGACAAGCTGGTGCCGGTGAACCGCAAGTGGAACATCCAGACGCTGCTCAATGCGCTGCGCGACTATCCCCGGCTCTCGAACTCCGAGCGGATCACCTTCGAATATGTGATGCTCGACGGCGTGAATGACAGCGACGAGGACGCGCGGCGGCTCGTCAAACTGATCCGCGGCATCCCTGCCAAGATCAACCTGATCCCGTTCAACGAATGGCCCGGCGTCGCCTATAAACGCTCGAGCTGGGACCGGATCGAGGCTTTCGCCGATATCGTCCACAAGGCCGGCTACGCCTCGCCCATCCGCACCCCGCGGGGCGAGGACATCATGGCCGCCTGCGGCCAGCTGAAATCGGCCACCGAACGCGGCCGCAAGACCGCGGCGCAAATCGCGGCCGAGGCGCGCGCCTGAAACGGCGACGGGATCGCCCGACCCTTCGGTCGCATTCGGGTATTTGAAAAACGGTGATGACAGGCGCCGCGCCCGATCTTCACCGTTTCCCAAATACCCATTGCCAGGTCGCCAGCCGCGAGAGGCTTGCGATTCACGAATGCGGGCGCAACCTGCGCCGAACTTGCCCCACGCGCCGCATGGTCGTAGAAGCGTCACGACCTGAGCATGAGGCGCGAATGACCAACCCCAGACCCGTCGTCCTTTGCATCCTGGATGGATGGGGCATTTCCTCCCGACCCGAACAAAGCGCGCCGGACCAGGCCTCGACCCCCAACTTCGACAGGCTGATGCGCGATTGCCCGCATGGCACGCTGATCACCTACGGCCCGGATGTGGGCCTGCCTCGGGGCCAGATGGGCAATTCGGAGGTCGGGCACACCAATATCGGCGCGGGCCGGGTCGTCGCGATGGATCTGGGGCAGATTGACCTCGCGATCGAGGATGGCAGTTTCTACGAGAATACCGGCCTTGGCGATTTCATCGCGAAGCTGCTCGCGACCGGGGGCACCGCGCATCTGATGGGCGTGGTGTCGGATGGCGGCGTCCATGGCCATATCCAGCATGTCATCGCCGCCGCCCGCGCGGTCGCGCAGAAGGGCGTACCGGTGGTGATCCACGCCATCACCGATGGCCGCGACGTGCCGCCAAAATCGGCCATGGGTTTCGTCACTGAATTGCAGGGCAATCTGCCCGCGGGCGCCCGGATCGGCACCGTGATCGGCCGCTATTACGCCATGGACCGCGACAACCGCTGGGAACGGGTGAGCCGGGCCTATGCCGCGATCGTCCGGGCCGAGGGCGATGAGGTGGCGAGCGATGCCCCCCATGCCGTCGAGGCCGCCTATCTGCGAGACGAGACCGACGAGTTCATCCAGCCGACCGTACTTGCGGGCTATAAGGGCGCGAAGGATGGCGACGGTTTCTTCTGCCTCAACTTCCGGGCCGACCGGGCGCGCGAGATCCTCTCGGCTCTCGGCGATCCCGAGTTCAGCGCCTTCGACGCGGGTGCGCGGCCGAAATGGGCGGCGCTGCTCGGGATGGTCGATTACTCGACCCGGCATGACGCGTTCATGGAGGCGGCCTATCCGAAGCGGCAGGTGGTCAATACGCTGGGCGCCTGGGTCGCGCAGAAGGGCCTGCGCCAGTTCCGTCTGGCCGAGACCGAGAAATACCCCCATGTCACCTTCTTCCTGAACGGCGGCAAGGAGACCCCCGAGCCGGGCGAGGACCGCTTCATGCCGGCAAGCCCCAAGGTCGCGACCTATGACCTCGCCCCGGAAATGGCGGCGGCCGAGGTGAGCGCGAAGCTCGTCGAGGCGATCGAGGCCCGCTATGATCTGATCGTGGTGAACTTCGCCAATCCCGACATGGTCGGCCATACTGGCAGCCTCTCTGCCGCCATCCGCGCCTGCGAGGCGGTGGACCGGGGCCTTGGCATGATGCTCGACGCGCTCGACCGGACCGGCGGCGCGGCCGTCGTCATCGCCGACCATGGCAATTGCGAGACGATGATCGACCCGGCGACCGGCGGCCCTCATACCGCCCATACGGTGAACCCGGTTCCCGTCATCGTGTATCACGCCCCCGAAGGCGCGGTCCTGCGCGACGGGCGGCTTGCCGATGTCGCGCCGACCGTCCTCGACCTCATGGGCCTCGACCTGCCGCCCGAGATGACCGGCACGTCGTTGATCGGCCACAGATGAGGTTCCGCTTCCTCCTGCCCGCCGTTCTGGCCCTCGGGGTCGCCAGCGTCGCGCCCGCCCAGCAGGCAAGTTCCGCCCAGCAGAGCGCGGCGTTGAACGAGGCCGCAGAGGAGGCCGCGCGGGCCGCCGACATGCTGCGCGACGCGACCGGCCAGCTCGACGAGGCGCTGAGCAAGGACGATCAGGTCGCGTCCCTGACCCAGATGATCCGCGCCTACGAGCAGGGTCTTAGCGCGCTGCGCGACGGGCTGCGCCGGGCCGGCATCCGCGAGCAGGAGATCCGGGCCGAATTCGACGCCCGGCGCGAGCGTCTGGGCCGTGTCGTCGGCGTGATGACCGCGATGCAGCGCTCGCCCGAGACGATGCTGCTTTTGCACCCTGCGGGGCCGGAGGCTTCGGCGCGAGCGGGGATGATCCTGAGCGCGGTCGCCCCCGGCCTCCAGACCGAGGCCGAGGAAATGCGCCAGCAGCTCGACGAGATCCGCACCGTCCGCACGCTTCAGCTCAACGCGGCGAATACCCTCGCCCAGGGTCTGGGGCAGGTGCAGGAGGCGCGGCGTCTCCTCGCCTCGGCCGTCACCGACCGCTCGGACCTGCCGGTGCGCTTCGGCGAGGATCCCGAGGAGCTGACATCGCTTGTGCAATCGGCCGATACGCTCGACGCCTTCGCCTCGGGCATCGTCGGGATGGAGCAGGACGTGGGCGCGCCGATGGCCGATTTCGAGGGCGCGCAGGGCAGCCTGCCGCTGCCGGTCCTCGGCACCGTATTGCGCCGCTATAACGAGGCCGACGCGGCCGGCGTCGAGCGGCCGGGGCTTGTGATCACAACCGGCCCTGCGGCGCTGGTGACGACGCCCTGGGCTGCGACCATCCGCTATCGCGGGCCGCTTCTCGATTATGGAAATGTCATGATCGTCGAGCCCGCGCGCGGCTATCTGATGATCTTTGCGGGCCTTGCCCAGGTCTTCGGAGAGACGGGCGACGTCCTTGCCGCCGGGGATCCGGTCGGCCTGATGGGCGGGACCGAGCCCTCGGCGCAGGAATTCGGGGCCGAGTTCGTGGCCAATGCGGCGCTTGGCAGCGACGGCGGGCAAAGCGAAACACTGTATGTTGAACTGCGCAAAAGCAAGGAAACACTGGACCCGGCCGAGTGGTTCGTGATGAATCCCATCATGGACGCGACAAGCGACAACCCAACCGGGCAGGACGGAACATCGGAATGAAACATTATCTTCTGGCCGGAGCGATCGGCACCATCGCCGGCACCATGGTCGCCACCCAGTTCGCCGGCCCCCTCGTCGCGCAGGAGACCGGCAAGAATGCCGGCATCTACGAGCAACTCGACCTGTTCGGGAACGTGTTCGAGCGGGTGCGCTCGGACTATGTCGAGCAGGTCGACGACAAGGAACTGATCGAGGCGGCGATCAACGGGATGCTGACCTCGCTCGACCCGCACAGCTCGTTCCTTGCCGCCAAGGATTACGAGGACATGCAGACCCAGACCCGTGGCAGCTTCGGCGGCCTCGGGATCGAGGTCGGGCAGGAGGACGGCCTCGTCAAGGTCATCTCGCCGATCGACGATACGCCTGCGGCCGAAGCCGGCGTCAAGGCGGGCGACTACATCACCCATGTGAACGGCGAATCGCTGATGGGCCTCAATCTCGACGAAGCGGTCGAGAAGATGCGCGGCCCGGTCGGGTCCGAGATCAAGATCACCATCCTGCGCGAGGGCGAGCAGGAGCCGTTCGACCTGACCATTGTGCGCGACACGATCAAGCTCACCGTGGTCAAGACCCGGATCGAGGGCCATGCCATCGTGCTGCGCGTCTCGACCTTCAACGACGAGACCATGGACACGCTGAAATCCGAGATGGAAAAGGCGATCAAGGAAGCCGGCGGCATCGACAAGGTCACGGGCTTCGTCCTTGACCTGCGCAACAACCCCGGCGGCCTCCTGAATCAGGCGATCGAGGTGTCGGACGCCTTCCTCGACAAGGGCGAGATCGTCTCGACCCGCGGCCGCAAGCCCGAGGAGAGCGAGCGCTGGAACGCCAAGACCGGCGATCTGGCCGGAGGCAAGCCGATGGTCGTCCTGATCAATGGCGGCTCGGCCAGCGCGTCCGAGATCGTGACCGGCGCGTTGCAGGACCACCGCCGCGCGATCGTCGTCGGCACCAAATCCTTCGGCAAGGGTTCGGTCCAGACGGTGATGCCTGTCACCGGTGACAGCGCCATCCGCCTGACCACGGCGCGTTACTACACACCCTCCGGCCGCTCGATCCAGTCGCTGGGCATCCAGCCCGACATCATCGTCGAGCAGCCCGCCGCGAAACCGGCCGAGGAAGAGGACGCCAGCAAGCCCAAGACTGATTCGAAATTCCTGAACTCGGAAGCTGATCTGCGCGGCGCGCTGAACAACGATTCGATCAGCGACGAGGAACGCAAGCAGATCGAGGAGGAGGCCAAGCAGGTCGAGGCCACCGCCAAGCTGCGCGAGGATGACTACCAGCTTGCCTATGCGGTCGACATCCTCAAGGGGCTTTCGGCCGTCAACTTCCAGGCGAGTGCGGTTCCCGACAGCGTCAAGCCCGCCGTCACCGGCGAGGATGCGACCGACGAGGGTGCGAGCCGGAAATGACCGAGCAGCTTCTCGGTCCTGCCGGCCTGCCCTATCGCCCCTGCGCGGGGGTCGTCCTGATCAACCGCGAGGGGCTGGTCTTTGCCGGCCAGCGCATCGACAATCCCGGCGACGACCGCGAGCGCGCCTGGCAGATGCCGCAAGGCGGCATCGACGAGGGCGAGACCCCGTATCAGGCCGCCCTGCGCGAGATGACCGAGGAGACGGGCATCACCCCCAATCTGGTCGACGTGCTGGCCGAATCACCCGACTGGGTGACCTATGACCTGCCGGCCGAACTGCTCGGGAAGGTCTGGAAGGGGCGCTATGGCGGCCAGCAGCAGAAATGGCTGGCGCTGCGTTTTCTCGGCGCGGATAGCGACGTGAACATCCAGACCAGACATCCCGAATTCGACCGCTGGCAATGGATGCTGGCAGGCGATCTGGTCGCGCGGATCGTGCCCTTCAAGCGCGCGGTCTATGAGCAGGTGTTCCGGGACTTCAGGCAGTTGCTGGCCTGACCAGCCCCTCTACTCGGCCCATGCCCGGTCGGTGGTGAAGGCGATGGTCAGCCAGCGGTCGGGGCCCTCGCCGCCGATCTCCTCGCCGATCTCGTCGCGGATGCGGTCCCATTCCTCCAGCCGGCGGGGCGCGCCGCCGGTGGGCACGATGAAATAGATCTCGATCTGCCGGCCGCGCCCCACCCGCGCCACATAAGCGCGGTGGCTCAGAAAGCCGTATTTCTCGACCTGACGCAGGGCAATTTCGTCGACATGCTGGCGCAGGTCCGGGGGCGTCACCAGCAGGATATCGGCCAGCGCCTGCTTGACGGTCGAGAACGGGATCGGAATAACCGCGGTCGAAATCACCATCAGTGCAACCGGGTCGATATAGGGCGACATCCATTCGAGGGCGGTGCCCTGGATCAGCCAGCCGAAGATGAACGCCACCAGCAGCGCCCCGGTCATGGCCGAGGCCATGATCCAGGCCTTGACGTCAAGCACCAGGAAATTCGATCCGATGCTGCGATTGGCGCGGTGGCCGTAATTGGCCATGATGCATCCCGCGACGACCACGATCGCGGCGTAGAGAATCGCCCAGCCGAATTCCAGATCGTGCCCGCCGCTCAGCAGGCTGCCGATCGAAGTGATGAGCGCATAGATCGCCGCACCCATCAGCATCGAGCCGTTGAGGCCCAGCACGATCGGCTCCAGATGCCAGAATCCCATGTTGAAGCGTTCGGTCAGCTTCGAATGCCGCCCGACGCCCCCCGCCGCGATCAGCCGCGCGACCAGCAACGTCAGGACCGTCATGCTGGCATCCGTCAAGGAATAGATACCGTCGAAGATGACCGAGGACGAACCGGACACCACGCCGAAGCCGACGCCGATCCCCGCGATGATGAAAGTCACGAAGATGGAACGGCGCAGAACTTCCTGTTCCCGTGACATCGACTTCGCCCCCTCTCGCCCGTTGGCATCAGGTGAAATCTGCAGGCAATCCTGCCCGGCAGACAAGTGCCCCCGCGCTTCATCCCTTGCGATTCGGCCTCGCTTGTCCCACATTCCCCCCCGAGGACGACCTCACCCGCATGGGACATGAACCGGGACGACCCGATTTTTTGAACGGAGATCGGGTATGCCTTGGCTTATCCTCGTAGTTGCGGGCCTTCTGGAAGTCGTCTGGGCCTATTTCATGAAGAAATCCGAGGGCTTCACCCTCCTCGGCCCTTCGGTCATCACCATCGTGGCCATGATCGCCAGTTTCGGATTGCTGGCGCTTGCGATGAAATCGCTGCCGCTCGGGACCGCCTATATGATCTGGACCGGCATCGGCGCGGTCGGGGCCTTCATCCTCGGCATCACCTTGCTTGGCGAGGCCGTCACCCTGACCCGCGTTATTGCCGCGCTTCTGATCGTCTCGGGGATCCTGACGATGAAGCTGGCCGGGTCGCACTGACCCTCACAAGGTCTGCGCAAGGGCTTCGAGCTGGTCTGCGGCGAGGCCCCAACCGCTGTAAAAACCCATCTCCTCGTGCTCATCGCGCGATTCGGCGGTCCAATGCATGGCGAGGGCCTGATAATCCGTCCGGCCCTCACCGGCATCCGCCATGGTGATCCGCCCGACGAAAAAGGGCTTTCCCGCCGGTCGCCATCCGGGTTCGAAGGCATCGGTAAAAACCAGCCCCTCCTCCGGCACGATTTCCAGAAAGACGCCCTTGTTCTCGAAGCTTTCGCCCTCGGGTCCGTTCAATACCGTCACGAAGGGGCCGCCGGGACGCAACTCCATCCGCACGTCCGAGACATACCAGGGTCGCGGGCAGAACCATTGCTTCAGCAGGTCGGGCTCGCTCCAGCAGCGCCAGATCTTCTGACGCGGGGCGTTCAGCACCCGCGTGAGCAGCAGGTCGTTCGCAGCGTCGATCATCCGCATCCCTCCTGATTGGGTGGGGTCACGATAGCAGCCCCACATCACAATCAGAAAGCACCCCGGTGGGTTTCAGGCGGCGGCGCCCAGACCGGCCAACCGCGCCTTCAGCGCCTCACGCGGGATCTCGGCGCGCGCGCCCTCCATCACCGCGCGGCCGCGTTCCAGCATCAGGAAGCGGTCGCCCAGATCATAGGCAAAGTCGAAGAATTGCTCGACCAGCACGATGGCCATGTCGCCGCGCGCGCGCAGACCTTTGATGACCCGGCCGATCTGCTGGATGATATTGGGCTGGATCCCCTCGGTCGGCTCGTCGAGCAGCAGCACGCGCGGCCGCATGATCAGCGCCCGCGCGATGGCAAGCTGCTGCTGCTGCCCGCCCGACAGATCGCCGCCGCGACGGTGGCTCATCTCGGCCAGCACCGGGAAATGCTCGAAGATCTCGTCGGGGATCCGCCGCTCACCCCGCGGCAGGACGGAAAAGCCGGTCTCGAGATTCTCGCGCACGGTCAGCAGCGGAAAGATCATCCGCCCTTGCGGGACGAACCCCACGCCGCGCGCCGCCATGGCCTGCGCATTGACGCGGCCCAGCTCCTCGCCATTCAGGCGCAGCGTGCCGCCCGAACGCGGATGGCTGCCCGACAGTACCTTGAGCAGGCTGGTCTTGCCGACGCCGTTATTGCCCATGACGCAGGTGACCTGCCCCGGCTCGGCGATCAGGTTGACGCCATGAAGGATCTGGCTGCCGCCATAATGCAGGGTGATGTCGCGTGCCTCAAACATCCCTCAGCCCCTTCCCAGATAGACTTCGATGACCTGCGGATTTGCCGTGACATGGTCGAGGCTGCCTTCGGCCAGGACCGATCCCTCATGCAGCACCGTCACCTTGCAGCCGAGGCGGCGGACGAAATCCATGTCATGCTCGACCACCACCACGGCATGTTTCTCGGCCAGTCGCCGCAGCAGGGTCGTGGTCTGTTCGCGCTCGGCCAGCGTCATCCCGGCGGCGGGTTCATCGACCAGCAGCAGGCGCGGATCCTGCGCCAGCAGCATCCCTATTTCCAGCCATTGCTTCTGGCCG
Organism: Paracoccus sp. (in: a-proteobacteria); assembly: GCF_035556475.1. Classification (GTDB taxonomy): domain Bacteria; phylum Pseudomonadota; class Alphaproteobacteria; order Rhodobacterales; family Rhodobacteraceae; genus Paracoccus. The sequence continues at coordinate 11,801 of NZ_DATMFA010000057.1, forward strand.
TGGCTCAGTTCCCCCGACTTGCGGGCAAGCTGGTCGGAAAGCCCGACCTCGGCGGCGAGTTCGCCGACCCGCAGGACGCTGGCGGCGGTCGGCTTCCAGCGGAGCACGCGAAAGGGGCTGCGCGGCGCGCTCAGCGCCATGGTCAAGTTCTCGGCCACGGTCTGGTCCTCGAACACGGTCGGGCGCTGGAACTTGCGGCCGATCCCGGCTTGCGCGATCTGCGATTCGCTCATCCTCAGCAGGCTTTTCGAGGCCTCGCCCCACAACACCTCGCCCTCGTTCGGGCGGGTCTTGCCGGTCACGATGTCCATGAAGGTGGTCTTTCCGGCGCCATTCGGGCCGATGATCGCGCGCAATTCACGCTCGCCGATCTCGAAGGAAAGGTTGTTGATGGCCCGGAACCCGTCGAAACTGACCGAGATTCCGCGCACCTCCAGCAGTGCGCTCATTCCACGGCCTCCCTCTCGCGCAGGGCACCCATGTCGGGGCCAAGCGGTGCGCCGCGCCGTCTGGGCGGGCGCAGCCCCTCGAACAGATCGACAAGGCCCGCGATTCCCTTGGGCGCCAGCAGCGTGACCAGCACGAAGCTGAGGCCCAGCAACACCTGCCACCAGTCGACCCAGCGGATCGTGTAGAAGCAGAGGTTCAGGTCAGGCGCGCGACCGCCGGTGAACCAACTTGACAGCAGCGACACGAAAACCGCCCCGATCGCCGCGCCGTAAAGCCGCCCGCGCCCGCCGATCGCGACCCAGACGGCAAGGTAGATCGAGGCGATGGGGGCCAGTTCCGCCGGGTTGATGATCCCGGCTTGCGGGTAATAGAGCGCGCCCGCGATGGCGGTGATCACGGCGGCAAGGACAAAGACCACCAGCTTGTAGCTTTCGACGGAATAGCCGAGGAAACGCACCCGCGCCTCGTCATCGCGGATCGCGCGGGTGACGCTGCCGAATTTGCCCGAGGCGACCCAGGCGATCAGCAGATAGCCCAGCCCCAGCGCCAGGGCCGAGGCCCAGAGGAACCAGACCGACAGCCGTTCCTGCCCCACCCCGTCGAGGCCGGGAATGTTCTGCAGTCCCGAAAGGCCGTTATTCCCGCGCAACCCGGAATCGTTCTGGAACAGGTAAAGCGCCAAGGCGAGCGTCATCGCCTGCGTCAGGATCGAGAGGTAAACCCCGTTCACGCGCGAGCGGAAGGCGAGCCAACCGAAGACCAGCGCCAGCAGCCCCGGCACCAACACCACCAACGCAAGCTGCGCGGGCAGCGATCCGGCAAAGGCCCAGATCGCCGGGAACCGGTCCGCCCCGACGACGCCGAAGATCTGGGTCGCGACGGCGGCGGAAATCTCGGCCTCGGTCGGCGGGATCGGCAGGTTCGCGAGCGATCCGGCGACGATTCCCTCGGTCCGGGCGACCATCAACCACATGCCGATCATGTAGCCGCCAAGCGCAAAGAAGGCCATCTGGCCGAGGCTGAGGATACCCGCATAGCCCCAGACGAGGTCCATGGCGACAGCGGCCAGCGCAAGGCACAGGGTCTTGCCCAGCGTCTTGACCATGCTGGTCGAGATGACCCCGGTGCCATAGCCCGTCGACAGGATCGTGACCGCGACGGTGAAGACCGCCAGCACGCCAAGGAAAACGAGGATCGAAGGATGACGCAGGACAAGAGGTTTGCGCATGTCAGGCCCCCGCGGCGCGGCCCTTGGCGGCGATGATGCCGCGCGGCCGGAACTGGATGAAGATGATGATGAAAAGGATCATGTAGGTCTGCGCGGCCAGCGTATTGGCCGGGTTGAACCACTCGATCCCCTTTTGCAGGAAGCCGATCAGCGCCGCGCCCGCCAGCGTGCCCCAGATATTGCCGACGCCGCCGACAACCACGGTCATGAAGCTTTGCACGATATAGTCGCTGCCAAGCTCGGACGTGACCTTGGCGAAAAGCCCGATGGCGACACCCGCGATTCCCGCGATGCCCGAGCCGAGGCCGAAGGTCAGCATGTTGATGCGGTCCGGGCTGATCCCCATGCTGGCCGCCATTGCGGGGTTCTGCGTCACGGCGCGGACCTCCAGCCCCAGCCGGGTGCGGTTCATGATGAAGAGGTAGAGGCCGAGGAAAACCAGCGCGAGGACGAAGATCGCGATGCGGATATAGCTGATCGAGATGACGTCGTTGACGGTCAGCGCCCCGTCAAGCCAGCCCGGCGCGGTCAACGGCCGCGCCTGTGTGCCGAAGATGTTCTTGGCGAGTTGCTGCAGCGCGATGCTGACGCCGAAAGTCGCAAGCAACGTCTCCAGCGGGCGTTTATACAGGTGGCGGATCACCAGCCGCTCCAGCGCGACGCCTGCAGCGAAGGTGACGATGAAGGCCAGAGGCAGCGCCACGATCAGCGAGACGGTGCGGTCGGCGATGAATTGCTGGACGACATAGCCGGTATAGGCGCCCATCATGATGAACTCGCCATGCGCCATGTTGATGACACCCATCACTCCGAAGGTGACGGCGAGGCCGATGGCGGCCAGGAAATAGATCGAGGCCAGCGACAGCGCGTCAAGCGACAGGTCGGCAGCCTGCATCAGCCCGATGCGCGTCCCGGTGCCGCGCAGCGCGGCGCGGGCGGCATCGGTCACTTCGGCATTCGGCTCGGCATAGAGGTCGAGGAACCGGTGGCGCGCCAGCGCGGCGTCAACCTCCTCCTCGCTGGCGGCGGGCTGGACGAGGCCCTGCCCTTCCAGCGTGTTATAGGCGCGATCCCTCGCCTCCTGATTCCCAAGTTCGGCGACGGGCACGCCGCCGACCGCCGCATTGACGATATGTTGGGACAGCGTGGCGCGCATTGCCTCGGGCGTCAGCCGCGCCGGGGCAAGGCCCTCGGCGACCAGCATCGCATAGGCATCGTCGCGGCTGATCTCACCACCCACGGACAGCTCACGGGCGATGTTCGCCCCGGCCGGAACCACCTCTAGCGCCACGCGCTTCGTCGCGAGGATCGGGTTCAGGCTGGCGCGGAAATCCAGCCCGGTATCGCCGCCAAAGCCCTCGATCGCAGCGACGCGGGCGGCTGGGTCGGGGTCGTATTGGATGGTCAGCAGCCGCTCCACCCGCGCCTTGCGGGCGGCAAGGGCCGGGTCGGGATCCTCCAGCGCCTCGCGCAGCAGTTGAAGCTGGCTGGCATCGGCGCGGCGGGAGAGCGAATCCAGCGCCTCGGCCCGACGCTTCGGGTCGGGATCGGAAAGCGCGTTCCCGGCCAGCGCGGCCATAATCACCCCGCGCACGCCAGAATTGGGGCGCAGCAGCGTCACCTCACCATTGGCAATCACGCCCAGATCGGCGCCGTTTGCGGCATCGGTCAGCGCCAGCCCATCGCCATCGGGCGTGGTGATGACCAGCAGCCCGTCGCTTTTGCGGATGCCCAGTTCCCGGTCGCCCCAGGCTTGCAGCAAGGCCGCGCCCTGCGGGCCGGCAGCGGTAATCGCCTCGACCACCGGACTCACGGATTGGCGCGAGGGTTTTTCGATCTGGTCGCGATGCTGGGCAATGACCGCCGCGAGGTCGGGCGTTTGCGCCCCGGCGCCCAGCGGCAGACACGCGGCGGCGAACGCCAGGACAAGCAGAAAAAGACGCATGAAGGCCTCGGATTCCGGGGGAAGGGCGGCAAATCGCACCGCCCCTCCCATCAGCGTTTCAGTAGTTCGAACCGAGCTGCACGCAGCTATTCGTCTCGGTGTTCCACATGCCGCATTTGTTCTTGGTCCAGTCGGAATCGAGCTTGGCGCTTTCCGGCAGGAAGTCGGTCCAGGCGTCGCCCGGGACTTCCTCGGTCTGACTGACGATGTCGAACTGGCCATCGGCGCGGATCTCGCCGATCAGGACCGGCTTGGTCAGGTGGTGGTTCGGCAGGACTTTGGCCGTGCCGCCGGTCAGGTTCGGAACCTCGACCCCGACGATCGCCTCCAGCACCGGGTCGGTATCGGTGGTCCCGGCCTTTTCGACCGCCGCGACCCAGGCGTTGAAGCCGATCATCGTGGCTTCCATCGGGTCATTGGTCACGCGCTTGTCGTTCTTGGTGAACTTGTGCCACTCGTCGATGAAGGCCTTGTTCTCGGGCGTGTCGGCGGATTCGAAATAGTTCCAGGCCGCGAGGTGCCCGACGAGGTTCGCGGTGTCGAGGCCCGCGAGCTCCTCCTCACCGACCGAGAAGGCCATGACCGGAATGTCGTCGGCAGAAACGCCCGCCGCCGCCAATTCCTTGTAGAAGCCGATATTCGCATCGCCGTTGATGGTCGAGACCACGCCGACCTTCTTGCCATCCGCGCCAAGCGCCACGACATCGGCCACGATCTTGGACCAGTCGGAATGACCGAAGGGCGTATAGTTGACGAAGATGTCGCCCTCGGCCACGCCCTTGCTCTTCAGATAGGCGTCGAGGATGTTGTTCGTCGTGCGCGGATAGACATAGTCGGTCCCGAGCAGCGCCCATTTCTCGACGCCCAGCTCATCGGCCATGTAATCCACCGCCGGGATCGCCTGCTGGTTCGGCGCGGCGCCGGTATAGATCACGTTCTTCGAGCTTTCCTCGCCCTCATACTGGACGGGATAGAACAGCAGGCCGTTCAGCTCCTCGATCACCGGCAGGACCGACTTGCGGCTCACGCTGGTCCAGCAGCCGAAAATCGCGTCCACGCCATTGACCGAGATCAGCTCACGCGCCTTTTCGGCGAAAAGCGGCCAGTCCGAGGCGGGATCGACCACCACCGCCTCGATCTTCTTGCCCAGAACGCCGCCCTTGGCGTTCTGCTGGTCCACCATCATCAGGACGGTGTCTTTCAGCGTGGTTTCGGAAATCGCCATGGTGCCGGACAGCGAATGCAGGACGCCGATCTTGATCGTGTCCTCCTGCGCCCAGGCACCACCCGCAAGACCCGCCGAAATCAGGGCCGCCACGGCGGCGCTGCTGTAGATCTTCATCCCTGTTTTCCCTCTCGTTGATTATGCCGCGTGACGGCAGGGTCGATGAGGGCAGCAGGCAGGAAGCTTTGCCAAGCTTCCGGGCAGTTCCGGGAAAGCCGGTTCGGGATTCACCGTTGATTTGATTTAATTATAGGCAACCCATCCGAGCGAACGGCAATTTGCAAAAAGGGCGGGCCTTCGGCATGGCCCGCCGCACGCATTGATTGCAGATCAGCTGCGCAAAATGCCCAGAAGGCGGCTGTCGGCATAGCCGTCGGGCACCATTCCGCGCGAACGCTGGAAAGCCTTGACCGCGTCGACGGATTTGCTGCCCAGTTTTCCATCAACTCCGCCGGTATCGAAACCGCGCGCCATCAGCAGGCGCTGGATCTCGGCCTTTTCGCTATTGGACAGCGTCCGGTCGCCGCGTGGCCAGCTGCCTTGAATGCCCGGCCGTCCCGCGATGCCATCGGCCAGATAGGCCACCGCAAGGGCATAGCTGTCCGAGGCGTTGTATTTCAGGATGGCGCGGAAATTCTCGGTGATCAGGAAGGCCGGGCCACGCGCGCCCGCTGGCGCGAGGATCGAGCCCGAGGGCACCGCCCGGCCGTTCACCGCCCGCACGCCCATCGCCGACCATTGCCCGCCGGATTTCGTGACCGACTTGCCGACCTGATTGAAGTCGAAGCCCTGCGGCAGCACCACCTCGGTTCCCCAGCTTTCGCCGCGACGCCAGCCGTTCTGGCGCAGGTAGGCGGCGGTTGATGCCAGCGAATCCGTCGGATCGTTCGACCAGATGTCGCGCCGCCCGTCGCCGTTGAAATCGACGGCATGGCTGAGGAACGAGGATGGCATGAACTGCGTGTGCCCCATCGCGCCCGCCCAGCTGCCGACCATGTGGCTGCTGTCGACATCGCCCGCCTGGATGATGCGCAGCGCCGCGACCAGCTCGCCCGCGAAGAACTCGCCCCGCCGCCCGTCATAGGCCAGCGTCGCGAGCGCGGGCACGATCTGCGTGCTGCCGCGGTTCGCGCCGAAATTCGACTCCATGCCCCAGATCGCCAGCACGATCTCGCGCGGGACGCCATAGCGCGCCTCGATCGCGGAAAGGGTGCTGGCGTGGCGCGCGGACATCTGCCGCCCGGTCGCGATGCGGCTGCCGCCGACGGCGCCGTCCAGATATTCCCAGATCGGCTTGCTGAACTCGCTCTGCCGGCCGTCCAGCGCGACGATGCTGGGCTGGAAATGCGCCCCGGCCATCGCGCTGTCGAACACGCCGGGCGATACCCCGGCCGAGATGGCGCGCGGCCGGAAGCTTTGCACCCAGTTCTGGAATCCCGCCTCGGACCCCTGCCCGCCCGCTGTGGGCAGCCCGCTGAAATTGCCGCCATAGCCCCCGCCACCGGGCGCGCGGCTCGACACGCCGCAGGCGGCCAGTGCGCAGACCAGAAGGGCCGCGGTTGCCATTCGCAATTGCCTTGATCTCATCTGCCTGTCCCGTCCCGTGCTCTTTTTCTGGTTGAGGCCAGTCTAGCCCAGCATCGGGTGGCTGAATAGGCCCGCGTCAGTCCTCGGAGTCCTCTTCCTCCTCATCACCGTAAAGCGGCTCCATCTGGGCGACGATGACGGCATTCTCGGCAAGCGCGCGGTCCATCAGGGCGCGCTCCTCCTCGGGGATCTCATGCCCCTCGGCCAGCCGCTCCTCGACCGTGCCATGGCCGGTGACCTCGATCGGAGAGAGGCCCGCCTGCTTCAGGATCGCGACGGTTTCGCGCACCGCCTCGTCCTCGTCCTTGCCGGAGGCATAGCAGACCAGCGCGGCGCCCACGGCATCCTCGGGCAGGCCGTCATCCGCGGCGCGGCCCACCTCGACCAGAAGCGTATAGACCTGTTGCACCATGTTCATTCCCCTTGGACAGGATTTGCGCCTATATCCCCGAAACGCATGGAGGGGACAATGAGCAAGAGCCTGGCGCGCGTGCGCGCCGCACTGGAAGCCGCCGGAACCGAGGCCGAGATCCGCGAAACCGACGACCGCGCCCGCACCGCCGCCGGGGCTGCCGAGGTCGTCGGCTGCCATGTCGACCAGATCGCCAAGTCCATCATCTTTCGCGGCGAGGAAAGCGGCCATGTCGTCCTGTTCCTGACCGCGGGCGGCAATCTGGTCGATGCCGGAAAGGCCGCGCAGGTGGCGGGCCAGCCGCTGGGCAAGGCCGATGCGGCGCAGATCCGGCTTGAGACCGGCTTTGCCATCGGCGGCGTCGCGCCGCTTGGCCATCTGCGGCCGATCGACGCGTATATCGACCCGCGATTGACCCAGTTCGACCGGGTCTGGGCTGCCGCGGGGACGCCGCGGCACCTGTTCTCGATCGCGCCGCAGGAACTGATCCGCATCACCGGCGCGCAGCTGGCCGAGTTCACGGCATAAAAAAGGGGCGGAAAACCGCCCCTTCCTGCGTTTCTACCTGGCGACCGCTCGATAGAGCCAGATCAGGATCACCGCGCCGATCAATCCGACGAAACCCTGTGCGATCCAGCTTCCCGGCTGGGCGTTCAGGCCCAGGATGCCCAGGATGGCGTTGCCGACCACGGCGCCCACGATGCCCAGGATGACATTCAGGAAAATCCCGGTATCCGCCTTCATGATGTTGCTGGCGATCCAGCCCGCGATACCGCCCACGATGATGGCAGCGATCCAGCCCAAGCCTTCCATGCGCTTCTCCTTCAGAAAGGGTGTCCAGCGCCCCAACGCAGACACCCCCACTGAGGTTCACGCGGCAGTGAGGGGAATCTTCAGTCCCGCAGCAGCTCGTTGATCGAGGTCTTGGAGCGCGTCTGCGCGTCCACGCGCTTGACGATCACCGCGCAATAGAGGTTCACGCCGTTCTTTGAGGGCAGCGAGCCCGAGACGACGACCGAACCGGCCGGAACCTCGCCATACATCACCTCGCCCGTCTCGCGGTCGACGATCTTGGTCGATTTGCCGATGAAGACGCCCATGCCAAGGACCGAGCCCTCGCGCACGATGCAGCCCTCGACCACTTCGGAGCGCGCGCCGATGAAGCAATTGTCCTCGATGATGGTCGGGCCGGCCTGCATCGGCTCCAGCACGCCGCCAATGCCGACGCCGCCCGAGAGGTGGACGTTCTTGCCGATCTGCGCACACGAACCGACCGTGGCCCAGGTATCGACCATCGTGCCCTCATCGACATAGGCGCCGAGGTTCACGAAGCTGGGCATCAGCACCACGCCCTTGGCGATGAAGGCCGATTTGCGCACGACCGCGTTCGGCACGGCGCGGAAGCCCGCCTCGCGCCAGCGGTTCTCGCCCCACCCGGCGAACTTGCTGTCCACCTTGTCCCACCAGCCGCCATTCTGCGGGCCGCCGGCATGGATCTCCATGTCCTTCAGGCGAAAGCCCAGCAGCACGGCCTTTTTCGCCCATTGGTTCACATGCCAGTCGGCGCCGGTCTTTTCGGCCACGCGCAGCTCGCCCTTGTCCAGCGCCTCCAGCGTCGCCTCGATGGCGTCGCGGGTCTCGCCGGTGGTCGCGGGGGTGATCTGGTCGCGGACTTCCCAGGCGGATTCGATGGCGGCTTCAAGCTGAGCGTTGGACATGGGATCTCTCTGTTGCTGGAACTCGGGTGGAAACTGTCACGCAAGGGCTATAGATCGGGGGGTGCGGTCGCGCAATCCGCGCCAGTCCCGCCCAGAGGATTTCGATGATCGAAGAAGACGAGCGCAGCCATCCCTTCCGCGACAGCGAGCAGGACGCCGTGGCGGCGCGCCGCCTGCCTGATACGCCCCAGACACGCGCGCCCGCCTATCGACTGGCCTTTACCGATCAGGAGTTCCTGCTCAGGGACGAATTGCGGCCCGTCCGGCTGCAACTGGAACTGCTGAAGCCGCAGATGATCATGGATGCGCGCGGCATCCGCTCGACCGTGGTGCTGTTCGGCGGCGCCCGCATCCCCTCGCCCGAATTGCGTGACACGGCCCGGACGCCGACCTTGGGCGATCTGTCGCGCTATTACGAGGAAGCGCGCCGCTTTGCCCGGATGATGACCGAGCGCAGCCTTGAAAGCTATGGGGCCGAGAACGTGATCTGCACCGGCGGCGGCCCCGGCGTGATGGAGGCCGGCAATCTGGGCGCGCATGAGGCCGGCGGCATCTCGATCGGCCTCTCGATCGTCCTGCCGCATGAACAGGCGCCGAACACCTTTGTGACGCCGGATCTGTGCTTCAACTTCCATTATTTCGCGATCAGGAAGATGCATTTCCTGATGCGCGCCAAAGCCGTGACCGTGTTCCCCGGCGGCTTCGGCACCATGGACGAGATGTTCGAGGCGCTGACCCTGATCCAGACGGGCCGGATGCGGCGCGTGCCCTTCATCCTGTTCGGGTCCGAGTTCTGGCATCAGGTCATCAACTGGGAGGCTCTGGCCGAGGCCGGAACCATCAGCCACGAGGATCTGGACCTGATCAGCTTCGTCGAAACGGCCGAGGAGGCCGTCGAGATCATCGACAACTGGGTCGTGCCCTGCCCCTGAAGGGGCTAGACCCGGTGATAGGGGCTGCCCGAAAGGATGGTGGTCGCGCGGTAGATCTGTTCGGCCAGCATCACCCGCGCCAGCATATGCGGCCAGACCATGCGCCCGAAGCTGATCGCAAGATCGGCGCGGTCGCGCAGCGAGGGATCGACCCCGTCCGCGCCCCCGATGACAAAGGCGATGTCGCGGGCCTGATCGCGAAAACCGGCGATCCGCTGGGCAAATTCCGGCGAGGTCAGCATCTGCCCGCGCTCGTCCAGAACGATCAGCGCCGCGCCGCCGGGGATCGCGCGCTCCAGCAGCGGCGCTTCCGCCGCCATGCCGCCGCCGCGCTTGTCCTCGACCTCGGCAATCGTGACCGGGGGCAAGCCCAGTGCCCGACCTGCCTTGGCGTGACGGTCAAGGTAGTCGGCAATCAGTTTCGCCTCGGGGCCCTGCCGTAGCCGCCCGACCGCGGCAATGACCATCCGCATGCGTCAGTTCCGATTCAGTTCGGTGTCCGGCGTGCCTCGTCGGCCGCATGATCGGCGCGCATCCGCTCAAGCGTGGCCGAACGCAGCGCATCCGCCGGCATCCACATCTTTTCGAGCTGGTAGAATTCGCGCACTTCCGGGCGGAATACATGAACAATCACGTCATCGGTGTCGATCAGTACCCAGTCGCCAGTGTCCTTGCCCTCGATCCGGGCAGAGCGGCCGGTCTCTTCCTTCAGACGCTGGACCAGCTTTTCGGCAATGGCGGCAACCTGACGCGACGAGCGACCCGAGGCGATCACCATGTGATCTGCCATGGCCGAGCGGCCGCGCAGGTCGATCGTCACGACCTCCTCAGCCTTGTCGTCATCGAGTGAGGCAAGAATGCGGTCCAGTAGCTGATCGCTGCTCAGCTCGGAATCCGCGGTGGGCGCAGCCGGCACAGGCGCCGGCGAAGCGGTAGTGGACAGGGGTTCATCCTCCAGTCATCGCGCCGAAAAACCCCGGCGCCGGGCCTCTATAATGTATCATGGAATCCGGCCTTCTCAATGTTCCGCGGCCGGATTTATTGGGGGACGCACCGTCGCGCAGGCAAAATCAGGCTGATTTTCCCGTTCTTCCCGGCAGTTGACCCCTTCCGCGATCAGGGCCAGACGGCGCGCCTCCAGCCGCGCGATCTCTGCCCGGCGTTCGTCCGGCCCATCCTCGACGAGGCTGGCAAGGGCCAGGATCGCGACCAGCAGCAACGGCAGGGCGCGCAGCAGGATTCGAATCGTCATCGGCTGGTCTCCCCAAGTCATGCCCGGAAGCTTAGAGCGACGCGGCCAACATGGAACTAACACCCGCGTGCGTCGATATTGCCTGACCCATCAAAGCATCGTAATACTGCCGTCATGCAAGGATTCGTCTATTTCGACATCCATGACCGCGCTCGGCTGCCGGGTCGGTTCTACGGCGAAAGCCTTTCCGTCACTGCGCGACTTTGACGGCGGTTGGCGCGTGCGCGCGCCCTGCCGCATGATGCGGCGCCAATCCTTTCGATTCCCCAGCTACTCTTTCGGAAAGAGACAGCCATGACCGGCAACACCAATGCGGGCGCGCCCCGCACCCTCTATGACAAGATCTTCGACTCGCACGTGGTCGACCGTTCCGAGGACGGGACCTGCCTGCTCTATATCGACCGGCATCTGGTCCACGAAGTGACCTCGCCCCAGGCGTTCGAGGGCCTGCGCATGACCGGGCGCAAGGTGCGCCGCCCCGACCAGACCATCGCGGTTCCCGACCATAACGTGCCCACGACCGCCGGCCGCGAGACCCATATCGACAACGAGGAATCGCGCATTCAGGTCAATGAGCTGGACCGGAACGCCCGCGAATTCGGCGTGAACTACTATCCGGTGACGGATGTGCGCCAGGGCATCGTCCATATCGTCGGCCCCGAGCAGGGCTGGACCCTGCCCGGCATGACCGTGGTTTGCGGCGACAGCCACACCGCGACGCATGGCGCTTTCGGCGCGCTCGCCCATGGCATCGGCACGTCCGAGGTCGAGCATGTGCTGGCGACGCAAACGCTGATCCAGAAGAAATCCAAGAACATGAAGGTCGAGATCACCGGCAAGCTGCTGCCCGGCGTGACCGCCAAGGACATCACGCTGGCCGTGATCGGCAAGACCGGCACCGCCGGCGGCACCGGCTATGTCATCGAATATTGCGGCGAGGCGATCCGCGACCTGTCGATGGAAGGCCGCATGACCGTCTGCAACATGGCGATCGAGGGCGGCGCCCGCGCCGGCCTGATCGCGCCGGACGAAAAGACCTTCGACTATTGCATGGGCCGCCCGCACGCACCGAAAGGCGCCGCATGGGAAGCCGCCGTCGCGTGGTGGAAAACACTGTTCACCGATGAAGGCGCGCATTTCGACAAGGTCATCACCATCCGTGGCGAGGATATTGCCCCGGTCGTGACCTGGGGCACCTCGCCCGAGGACGTGCTGGCGATCACCGACAAGGTTCCGGCCCCCGAGGATTTCGAAGGCGGCAAGGTCGAGGCCGCACGCCGTTCGCTGGACTATATGGGCCTTGAACCGGGTACGCCGCTGGACCAGATCAGGATCGACGCGGTCTTCATCGGTTCCTGCACCAACGGCCGGATCGAGGATCTGCGCGCCGCTGCCGGCATCCTGAAGGGCCAGAAGCTGGCCGAGGGCGTGCGCGGCATGGTCGTTCCCGGCTCGGGCCTCGTCCGCCTTCAGGCCGAGGAAGAGGGTCTGGACAAGATCTTCACCGATGCCGGCTTCGAATGGCGTCTGGCGGGATGTTCGATGTGCCTCGGCATGAACCCCGACCAGCTTGCGCCGGGCGAGCGCTGCGCCGCCACCTCGAACCGCAACTTCGAGGGGCGCATGGGCCGTGGCGGTCGCACGCACCTGATGTCGCCGGTCATGGCCGCCGCCGCAGGCATCCGCGGGCACCTGACCGATGTGCGCGAATTCATGGCAGAGACCGTCTGACTCCGGCACGGCGGGGCGCCCTGCCCCGCCTCAGCAGGAGGACGGCGTTCAGGTCAATCAGCACCAGCCCGGCATTCTCGAACCAGAAGTTGAACCCGATGTTCGCGAAATCCATGCTGATGAGACGGTCGAAATGATGGAAGCCCACCGCGCGCACCATGACGAACCCGCAAAGGACGGCCAGACCCACAAGGGCAAGGCCGTTCCAGCGCAGATGTTCGCGCAGCGCATGGAAGGCGATCATCAGGGCGCCCGTGATCACCATGATGAGGGTCAGGATGAAGATGATCTGCACCGCCCAGCGATAGTCGTACCAGCCCTGCATATGCGCAAGGCAACGACCCGTCGCGGTCAGCGCGGTCTGCAGGTCAAGCTGCTTGTTGACCGCCAGAAACGCCGTGATCCCTGCAATCGTGCCCCAGAGTCCGCGCGCCGCGCCATCAGGCCGGCGCCTCAGCACCATGACCGCAAGCACGAGGCACAGAAGATAAGAGATGACCGTCAGCCAGCCGGTAATCTCGGGATCCCCGATCCCGGGGCTCCAATCACGGGAGATGCAGTCGCGCAATGCCGAAAGACTGGATAGCCCGAGCATGAACACAAACCTCATGGGCGGTGAAAAATCGTTACCGCCAAAATTTAGCGGCCACCCACGCGGCCAGTCAATTCTGCGAGGAAGCAAATGGACAAGTTCACCACGCTGACCGGGATCGCGGCACCGATGCCGCTGGTCAATATCGACACCGACATGATCATCCCGAAGCAATATCTGAAGACGATCCACCGCTCGGGTCTGGGCAAGAACCTCTTTGACGAGATGCGCTATGACGCGGACGGGAACGAGCTGCCGGACTTCGTCCTGAACCAGCCCGCCTACCGGGACTCGCAGATCATCGTCGCGGGCGACAATTTCGGCTGCGGCTCCTCGCGCGAACATGCGCCCTGGGCGCTGCTGGATTTCGGCATCCGTTGCGTGATCTCGACGAGCTTCGCCGACATCTTCTACAACAACTGCTTCAAGAACGGCATTCTGCCGATCGTGATGCCGAAGGAAGCCGTCGACGCGCTGATGGACGATGCGCGCAAGGGCGCGAATGCCCGCATCACCGTCGATCTGGAAAACCAGACCGTGACCTCCTCGGACGGGCAGAGCTTCGGCTTCGAGATCGACCCGTTCCGCAAGCATTGCCTGCTGAACGGTCTCGACGACATCGGCCTGACGATGGAGAAATCCGGCTCGATCGACACCTTCGAGGCGCAGATGGCCCAGAGCCGTCCTTGGGTCTGAAGACCATCGCCGGGGCGGCGCTCTCTGCCGCCCTTGCCCTATCGGCCGAGGCCGCGCCCCTGCGGATCGCCACATTCAGCCCCGACCTGTCGCGCGACGGGCCGGGGCTTCTTTTGCGCGATCTTGGCCGCAAGGATGCCCAGATCGACGCCGTGACCCGTGTGATCACAGAGGCGCGGCCCGATATCCTGCTGCTTACCGGCTTTGACTGGGATCATGACGGCCTTGCCCTTGCCGCCTTTCGGGACCGTCTGGCCAAGGCGGGCAGCGACTATCCCCATATCTTCGCGGCGCGACCGAATGCGGGGATGCCGACAGGGCTCGACCTCGACGGCGACGGGCGGCTGGGTCGGGCCGCCGACCGGCAGGGCTTCGGCCGTTTCACCGGACAGGCCGGAATGGCGATCCTGTCCCGCCACCCGATCGGGCCGGTGCGTGATCACAGCGAGACCCTGTGGCGCGACCTGCCGGGATCGCTGATGCCCGACACCCCGCCCGAGGTCGCGGCGGTCCAGCGCCTTTCCTCGGTCGCGCATTGGGACGCGGCGCTGACGGTCGAAGGCAAACCGCTGCATCTGCTGGCCATGTCCGCCTCTCCGCCGGTTTTCGACGGGCCGGAGGATCGGAACGGAAGGCGCAACCATGACGAACTGGCCTTCTGGCTCGACCACCTGCCCGAGGGGGCGTTCGTCCTTGCCGGCAAGCTGAACCTCGATCCCGCCGATGGCGATGGACGGCCCGAGGCGCTGGCCCGGATCATGGAACGCGTGACCGACCCCCTGCCCCGTAGCGAGGGCGGCAGGCTTGCCGGGCAGGATGGCATCAATGCCGCGCAGAAGGGCGATCCGGCGCTTGATACCGGCGATTGGCCGGATGACGCCCCGCCCGGCAATCTGCGGATGGATTACGTCCTGCCCGCAAAGGGGCTGCGCATCCTCGGCTCGGGCGTCTACTGGCCCGCCTCGGGCGAAATGGCTGCGGTCGCGCTGACCGCCTCGACCCATCGGCTGGTCTGGGTCGACCTTGACTGGCCCGAGTGAAGGATCAGAACTCCACCCCCGGCTGGGCCTTGATGCCCGAACGGAAGGGGTGCTTCACCATCTCCATCCCGGTGACCAGATCGGCGGCCTCGATCAGCGCTTCGGGGGCATTGCGGCCGGTCAGCACCACATGGGTCATCGGGGGTTTCTCGTCCCGCAGGAAATCCAGCACCTCGCTTGCGTCGAGATAGTCATAGCGCAGGGCGATATTGACCTCGTCCAGCAGGACCATCCTGATCTCGGGATTGCGGATCAGATCCTTGGCCTTCTCCCACCCGGCTTGCGCGGCGGCAATGTCACGCTCGCGGTCCTGCGTCTCCCAGGTGAAGCCCTCTCCCATCGCGTGAAACTGGCAGAGACCCCCGAAATGCGTGGTCAGAAGCCGCCGCTCGCCCGTGTCCCATGCGCCCTTGATGAACTGGACGACAGCGCAGGGCATGTCATGAGCGATGGCGCGCAGGATCATCCCGAAGCCCGAGGAGGACTTGCCCTTGCCCTTGCCGGTCAGGACGATCACCAGCCCCTTTTCGCCGGTCCGGTCCTCCATCATGCGGTCGCGCGCGGCCTTGATCCGCGCCATCTTCTGGGCGTGGAGGGCATTCGCGTCGTCGGGCATCCGAAACTCCGTTGCTTGACAAGCCGGGGCGGTCGGCGCAGAGATTTGCCTGCGCTGGTTCCTGCCTTATGGCAGGCTAAGAGGGAATGCGACAGGCTTCACGCCTGAAAGCAGCCGCCCCCGCGACCGTGACCGGAAAGGTCGCCCGATGCCACTGGCCCAGACGGCCGGGAAGGTGGGCCGACCGTTGGCGTAAGCCTGAATCCGCAAGCCGGGAGACCTGCCTGCGCCGTGATTGACCGGCGGACGGGGTGTTCCTGCCAGGGTTTGCGGCGCATTCCCACGCCCGCTTCCTTGCGCCCGCCATTTTTGGATGGAAAGGGCGCATGGGCGTTTCGCTGCTTGTCTGCATCACCTGCCGGGCCGGGCAACCCGTCCTCGACGGCACCCCGGTCGCCGGCGCGCGCCTCCATGCGGCGCTGGCGCGGGACGAGGTGCCCGAGGGCGTCCGCGTCGTTCCCGTCGAATGCCTCTCGGCCTGTTCCAGCGGCGCGGCCATCGCGCTCAGCGGGCCGGGACGGTGGAGCTATGTCTACGGCCAGATGGGGGTCGATGACGTTCCCGACATCCTCGATGGCGCGGCCGCCTATGCCGCGACGACCGACGGCATCGTGCCCTGGCGCGAGCGCGTCGCAATCTTCCGCAAGCGCAGCATCGCGCGGCTTCCTCCGATTGGGTGAAAGATGACAGATCTGACCAAGACCCCCGTGACCGTGATCACAGGCTTTCTGGGTGCCGGAAAGACGACGCTGATCCGCCACCTGATGCAGAACCCGCAGGGCAAGCGGCTGGCGGTTCTGGTCAATGAATTCGGCACCATGGGCGTCGATGGCGAGATCCTGAAATCCTGCGCCGATGAAAGCTGCCCGGCCGAGAACATCTTTGAGCTGTCGAACGGCTGCATCTGCTGCACCGTGGCCGACGATTTCATCCCGACGCTGGAGCGGTTGATGGCGATGCCGCAAAAGCCCGACCATATCCTGATCGAGACCTCGGGCCTCGCCTTGCCGAAGCCGCTGCTGAAGGCCTTCGACTGGCCCGCGATCCGCTCGCGCATCACGGTGGACGGGGTCATCGCGCTGGCAGATGCCGAGGCCGTCGCCGCCGGACGCTTCGCCCCGGACGAGGCTGCGGTTGAGGCCCAGCGCAAGGCCGATGACAGCCTCGACCACGAGACGCCGCTCTCGGAGGTGTTCGAGGACCAGATCGCCTGCGCCGATATCGTCCTGCTCTCCAAGGCTGATCTGGCGGGCGAGGCGGGCCTTGCTGCCGCCCGCGCCGTGATCGAGGCCGAGGCGCCGCGCAAGCTGCCGATCCTGCCCTTGGTCGAGGGGGCGATCGACCCCCGCATCATCCTTGGCCTGAATGCGGCGGCCGAGGATGACCTCGACGCCCGCCCCAGCCATCACGACGGCGCGGATGATCACGAGCATGACGATTTCGATTCCGTGGTCATCGACCTGCCCGAAATCACCGATCCCGAGGATCTGGCCGCCCGCATCGGCCGCCTCGCGCGGGAGCGGAACATCCTGCGGGTCAAGGGCCATGTCGCCGTCGCCGGCAAGCCCATGCGCCTGCTGGTGCAGGCCGTGGGCGAGCGGGTGCGCCACCAATACGACCGGCCCTGGGGCGAGGCTCCGCGCGGCTCGCGTCTGGTGGTGATCGCCGAACATGACGATATCGACGAGCCGGCGATCCGCGCCATCCTTGCCGCCTGAGCCATGCACGTCGTCTTTCGCGAAAGCCACGGGCTTGAGGAAACCGAGATCCCCACGGATCCCGGCCAAAGCCCGGCCGATCTGGTCGTCCTGTCCTATTCGGACAGCGACCTTGGCGCTTTCGCGGCGGGGTGGCATCAGGCGGGGGGCGGGCTGCCGTCGCTGCGCCTCCTGAACCTCTCGGCGCTGCGCCATCCGGTATCGGTCGATATTTACGCCGAGACGGTGCTGGCCCATGCCCGCGCCGTGCTGGTCCGCCTGATCGGGGGCGAGGCCTATTGGCCTTACGGCATCGCGACGCTTCAAGACCTCGCCCGACGGCAGGGCATCGCGCTGGCCTTGCTGCCAGCCGACGGGCGCGCGGACCCGGCGCTGGACCGGCTTTCGACCCTACCGGTTCCGGTGCTGCGCCGCCTCGGGGCTTTGTGCGAGGCGGGGGGCGCGGTCGCGGCGCGGATGGCGCTGGCCGAACTTTCGCAGGCGGTGGACCTGCCGGCCGCGCCGGTCCATGGCGAGGCGCAGGTGCCGCAATGGGGCTTCCACGACCCCGACCGGGGTGTGATCACAAGCCCCCTCGCGGGGGAGCGGCCGGTGCTGGTCAGCTTCTATCGCAGCTACCTGACCGCCGCCGATCTCGACCCGGTCGATGCCACCATCCGGGCGCTGCGCGAGGCGGGTTTCGCCGCGACCGGCGTTTTTGCCCCCTCGCTGAAGGCGCAGGGCTTCGCGGAATGGCTGCAACCGCACCTGTCGGCGCTGGCGGCGGTGGTAAACATGACCGCCTTCTCGGCGCTGGACGACCGGGGCCGGACCCCGTTCGACGGCACCGACTGCCCGGTCTTTCAGCTCGCGCTCTCGACGGCGGCCCGCCCGGCCTGGCAGGCCGAGGAGCGGGGGCTTTCCGCCGCCGACCTCGCCATGCATGTGGTGCTGCCCGAGGTCGATGGCCGCCTCTTCCTTGGCGTCGTCAGCTTCAAGGCGGCAGAGCCGCGCGATCCGCAACTGCAATTCTCACGCCAGATCCATGCCGCCGATCCCGGTCGCATAGCTGCTGTGGTGGCCCGCATCGCCGCGTGGCACGCGCTGCGCGAGGGGGGGCGGCGGGCGATCGTCCTTTCGACCTATCCGGGCAAGCCGCACCAGATTGCCCATGCGGTCGGGCTGGATGCGCTGGCCTCCTGCGGCGAAATTCTGGGCATCCCGCATTGCGACCTCGGCCAACGTCTGATGGGTGAGCGGCTGGCATGGCCGGTCGGCGACTATCGCTCCGCGCTGGCGGAACTGCCGCCGCGCCTGCGGGCCGACCTCAACGCGGCATGGGGCGCGGCCGAAGATGACCCGGCCGTCACCGGTGGCGCCTTTCACTTCGCCGCGCTGCGCCACGGCGCCGACCTGATCGCCCTGCAACCCGAGCGGGGCGAGGTCCAGAGCCGCAGCGAGGATTATCACGACCTAGGCCGGGTGCCGCGCCACGCCTATGTCGCCTTCTACCTGTGGCTGCGCAGGCAGGCCGACATGCTGGTCCATATGGGCGCGCATGGCACGCTGGAATGGCTGCCCGGCAAGTCGGTCGCGCTGTCCGAGGACTGCTGGCCCGAGGCGCTGACGGGCCACCTGCCGGTGATCTATCCCTTCATCGTCAACGACCCCGGCGAGGCCGCGCAGGCCAAGCGCCGTCTGGGCGCGGTCACGCTGGGCCACCTGCCGCCGCCGCTGGCGGATGCCGCCCTGCCCGCCCGTCTGGCGGAACTGGAACGGCTGCTGGACGAATATTCGACCGCCGACGGGCTCGACCCGCGCCGCCGCAACCGCCTGATCGGCGCGATCCGGGACGAGGCCCGCGCGGCCGGGGTCGAAACCGATCTGGGCCTGCAACCCGACACCGCCCCTTCCGAGGCGATCCCGCTGATCGACCGCTTCCTTTGCGACCTCAAGGACAGCCGCTTTGGCGAGGGGCTGCATGTCTATGGCACCGGCGCTTGCGGCCCGCAGGAGATCGAGGGGCTTCACCGCGCCATGTCCGGCAAGCGGGTTGCGCCCGGCCCCTCCGGCTCGCCCGCGCGGGGCAGGCAGGATGTGCTGCCGACCGGGCGCAACCTTTTTGCCGTCGATCCGCGCGCCGTCCCGACCCGCGCCGCCCATGCCGAGGGCATCCGGCTGGCCGAGGAGCTGCTGCGCCGCCACCTGCAGGACCATGGCGACTGGCCGCGGGGCCTTGTCGTCGACCTCTGGGGCAGCGCGACCATGCGCACGGCGGGCGAGGATTTCGCCATGGCGCTGCATCTGGCGGGCCTCGCGCCGCGCTGGGATGCCGGATCGGGCCGCGTCACCGGGATCGACATCCTCGCACCCGCCGAACTGGGCCGCCCCCGGATCGACGTGACGCTGCGGGTCTCGGGCCTTTTCCGCGATGTCTTTCCCGGCCTCGCCCAGCTTTTCGAGGTCGGGGCGGCCGCCCTTGCCGAACGCGACGAGGGGGCGGGCGGGAACCCCTACCTCACGCGCGCGCCCCGCGTCTTCGGGCCGAAGCCGGGCCAATACGGGCTGGGGATGGCCGGGCTTGCCGAAACCTTCACGTCCGAGGCTCGCACCGCGGCGGGCGAGGCGTGGCTTCGCGCCTCGTCCCACGCCATCGGTCAGGACGGAAGGGTCCGGCACGCGCCCGACACGATCCGCGCCCGCCTCGCTGAGGTGGATGCCTTCGTTCATGCGCAGGATCTGCCGGAATCCGATCTGCTGCTTGCCGCCGATTATGCCGCACATGAGGCGGGCTTCGCCGCCGCGATGGCGCGTCTGGGCCATGCGCCCCCCGCGCTTTACCACCTCGACACGACGCGACCCGGCGCCCCGCGCGCCCGCAGCCTGACCGAGGAGATCGCTCGCGTCATCCGCGCCCGCGCCGCGAACCCGGCATGGGCGGATGGGATGATGGCCCACGGTTTTCGCGGCGCGGCCGAAATCGCCGCGACCCTCGACCACATGGCGGCCTTCGCCAATCTGGCGGGCGTGGTCGCGGACCATCACTTCGACCTCTATCACGAAGCGACGCTGGGCCGGCCCGAGCTGGTCGCGTTCATGGAGCGCGAGAACCCCGCCGCACTTGCCGCGATGCGCTCCATGTTCGGCGCGCTGCTGGAGGCGGGACTCTGGACCAGCCGCCGCAACTCTGTCCATGCGGAACTGCCATGAGCCATCTGGTCAAGGGCTGGTGTCCGGGCGCGCTGCGCCCCATGCAGGCGGGCGACGGGCTGGTGCTGCGGGTGCGGCCCCGGAACGGGCGGCTGCTGCCCAATCAGGTGGCGACGCTTGCCGAAATCTCGGGGCGCTGGGGGAACGGCCTGATCGACCTGACCGCGCGGGCCAACCTGCAACTGCGCGGGCTGAACGAGGCGGGTCACCGCGCCGCGCTGGAGATTCTCGCGGCGCATGACCTGCTCGATGCGCGACCCGAGGCCGAGGCGCGGCGCAATGTCATCCTGTCGCCCTTTGTGCCACCCGGCGGGCCCGCATGGCAGGTCGCCGAGGAACTGGCCGCGCGGCTGATGGCCGAGGATGCGCCGCCGCTGCCGGGCAAGTTCGGCTTTGCCGTGGACGAACCGGCGCCCGTCCTTGGCGACGCGCCCGCCGATATCCGGCTGATCCCCGGCCCAGAAGGCTGGCGGGTCCATCCCGAGGGGGCGGACTGGTTCCTGCCCTGTGAGGCCGGGCGTGCCGCGAAAACCGCCATCGACCTCGCCCGCTGGTTCCTGCGGCAAGGCGGGGCGGTGGAGGGGCGTGGGCGGATGCTCGCGCTTTGCAACCGAAGCCCGGAACCCTCGCCGGGCGCGGTGCGCGGGCTGCCCGCCCCTGCCGCGACGCGGCCAGATCCCGGCTCGCTGCCGCAGGGTTGGCTCATCGGCTTCGCCTTTGGCCAGATCGGCGCGGCAGAGCTTGGCACAATCCACGCGCCGCTGCGCCTGACGCCCTGGCGGCTGCTGCTGATCGAAAGCCGGGCGCGGCCCGAACTGCCGGACGCGATCACCGAACCGGGCGATCCCCTGATGCGGCTTCACGCCTGCACCGGCGCGCCGCGCTGCCCGCAGGCGCAAGCCGGAATGCGTGACCTTGCCCGCAGCCTTGCCCCCCGCCTTGCGGGCCGGGCGGTGCATTTCAGCGGCTGCACCAAGGGTTGCGCGCATCCGTCGCCCGCGCCGCTCACCGTGGTCGCGACCGGGCCGGACCGCTTCGACCTGATCCGCGGCGGCCGCGCCGGCGATCCGCCGCAGCGTCGCGGGTTGTCGGCGCGGCTGCTGGCGGAGGCTCTCGCCCCGCCCCTCTCCACCCCGCATGGCAAGGACCAGATCATGCATCACTACGAGACCGAGGGCGCGCGCATCTATCGCCAGTCCTTCGCCACGATCCGCGCCGAGGCCGAGTTGACCCGCTTCGACCCCGCCGAGGAGCCGGTCGTCGTGCGCATGATCCATGCCGCGGGCCTTGTGGGCCTTGAGCGCGATGTCGAATTCTCGCCCGGCATGACGCTGGCCGCGCGTCATGCGCTGGAGGCGGGGGCGCCGATCCTCTGCGACGCGCGCATGGTCAGCGAAGGGATCACCCGCGCCCGCCTTCCGGCGCAGAACCGCGTGATCTGCACCCTGAACGACCCGTGCGTGCCCGAACTTGCGGCGCGGATGGGCAACACCCGCTCTGCCGCCGCGCTGGAACTGTGGCGCGATGATCTTGCGGGCGCGGTGGTTGCGATCGGCAATGCGCCGACCGCGCTGTTCCACCTGCTGAACATGCTGGCCGATCCGGCCTGCCCCCGCCCGGCAGCGATCATCGGCTGTCCGGTCGGCTTCGTCGGCGCGGCCGAATCCAAGGCGGCGCTGATGCAGGATCTGCCGGTCCCGGCGCTGACCGTCCACGGCCGACTCGGCGGCTCGGCCATCACCGTCGCGGCGCTGAACGCGCTGGCGAGCAGAAAGGAATAGCCATGGGCAAGGTCATCTGCGCGGGCCTCGGCCCCGGCGATCCCGACCTGATCTCGGTCCGGGCCGATCGCGCCATCCGGGGCGCGCGCCAGATCGCCTATTTCCGCAAGAAGGGCCGACCCGGACAGGCCCGACGCATCGTCGCCGATCTGCTCGCCCCCGGCGTCGTCGAACACGCGATGGAATATCCGGTCACGACCGAAATCCCCTTCGACAGCCCGGAATACAACCGCCTGCTTTCCGCCTTCTATGACGAATGGACCGAGAGGCTGGCGGCGCTGGCGCTGGCGGAGGACGTGGTCGTCCTCTGCGAGGGGGACCCGCTTTTCTACGGCTCGTTCATGCATCTGCACGCCCGCCTGCAACCGCTGGTCGGGGTCGAGGTGATCCCCGGCATTCCCGGCATGACCGGCTGCTGGAACGCGGTCGGCCAGCCGATGACATGGGGCGACGACGCGATGACCGTGTTGATGGGTACCCTGCCCGAGGCCGATCTGCAGCGCCACATGCAGGCCGCCGATGCGATCGTGGTGATGAAGACCGGCCGCAACCTGCCCAAGATCACCCGCGCGCTGGCCGCCGCCGGTCGCCTCACTGATGCCTGGCTGGTCGAGCGCGGGACCATGCCGAATGAGCGTCGCCTGCCTCTGGCCGAGGCCGATCCCGATGCCTGCCCCTATTTCGCGACCGTCCTTGTCCACGGTCGCGGCCGTCGCCCGCTGGCCGAAGCCGAGGCGGCGGAATGAGCGGCTGGCTGGTCGTCGCGGGCCTTGGGCCGGGGGCCGAGGGTCTGGTCACGCCCGAGGTGCGCGCGGTGCTGGCCGGGGCCACGGATATCGTCGGCTATGCGCCCTATGTCGCGCGGGTCGGCGAAAGGCCGGGGCTGACGCTCCACGCCTCCGACAACCGGGTCGAGCTTGACCGCGCCCGCCATGCCCTTCGGCTGGCCGCTGAAGGGGGGCGGGTCGTCATCGTCTCCTCGGGCGATCCGGGGGTCTTCGCCATGGCCTCGGCGCTTTTCGAGGCGCTGGAGGATGGCCCCGCGCCGGCTTTCGAAATCCGCATCCTGCCGGGCATCACCGCCATGCTGGCGGCGGCGGCGCGGCTTGGCGCGCCCCTCGGGCATGATTTCTGCGCGATCAACCTCTCGGACAACCTGAAGCCGTGGGAGCTGATCGAACGCCGCATCCGCCTTGCCGCACAGGCGGATTTCGCAATGGCCTTCTACAACCCCCGTTCACGCGCGCGACCGCATCAGTTTGCCCGCGTGCTGGAGATCCTCTGCGAGGAATGCGGCGCGGGGCGGCTCATCTCCTTCGCGCGCGCCGTCTCGACCGCTGGGGAAAGCCTGCTGACCGTTCCGCTGTCCGAAGCACGCCCCGAGATGGCCGACATGCGGACCGTGGTGATCCTCGGCAGCAGCGCCACGCGGCAGGTCGGGCGCTGGGTCTATACGCCGCGCTCGGTCTCGCGATGAAGCCAGTCCATCACCTCGGAGGGCGTGGCAGCGGCGCGACGCGGCGGCAGCGCCGGACGCTCGACCATGATCACGCGGATGCCCAGCTCGCGCGCGGCGATCAGCTTCGCCTCAGCGGCGCGCCCGCCCGAGTTCTTCACGACCAGATGCCTGATATCGTGGCGGCGCATCAACTCCGTATCGCCAGAGACGGTGAACGGCCCGCGCGAGACGATCAGCGTCGCCCCCGGCAGCGGATGGGACGCGACCTCGGCAAAGCGCAGCAGCCACGCATGGTCGATCCCCAGAAACGCGCCGACATTCTGCCGCCCGATGGCAAGGAAGGCGCCCGACCCATCGCCCGGCAGCAAGGCGGCGGCGGCCTCGAAATCACCGACCCTCAGCCAGCGGTCGCCGGGCGCCTCCTGCCATGCGGGCCGTTCCAGCGCGATCAACGGCACCCTTGCGCGGGTCGAGGCGGCCAGCGCATTCCGGCTCATCCCCGCCGCAAACGGATGGGTCGCGTCGATCACATGGGTCACGGCCTCGTCCTTCAGGAATTTCGCCAGCCCCGCCACCCCGCCGAAACCGCCGATGCGGGTGGGCAAAGGCTGCTCGACCGGGCTGCGGGTGCGGCCGGCATAGGAATAGACG
>NZ_DATMFA010000058.1:0-37107 GCF_035556475.1 Paracoccus sp. (in: a-proteobacteria)
GCTCGAACACCATGTTGGCGCCGAGAACACCGTCCATCAGGTTGATTTCCGTCAGCTTTTGCCCCAGCTCTCCGCTGCTGCGCCCCTCGATCGTGACGACGATGCGGGAATTGTCATGGCCGTGGACCTCGACATTCGGGTGCCCGTCCAGCGCCTCCAGCACCGCGGGGACCGCGCGTGGGACGACCGTGATCACCGCCGAGGAGACGTGCCAGTTTTCATCCTGCATCGCTTGCCTCCGCTGAAAGGATTGCCCCCGGGACGAGTTGGATAGCGGCGCCGGGACAGGCCCCGAGGCAGGCGCCGCAGCCCGAGCATGTGCCTGCATCAAGGCTCGGCAGGAACGGCCCGCCGATCCGCGGGCGCATCGAGATCGCGCCTTCGGGGCAGACGTCGCGGCAGCTCATGCAGGTGACGCCAAGCGCGGCAAGGCAGTCGCCGCCGATTTCGGCGTGATGGGCCATGACCCGCACCTCGCCAAAGACCGGTTCCGGGCAGGCATCGGCGCATTTGCCGCAAAAGATGCACTCGCCCTGCCCGGCCAGCAGGATCACGCGCCCCGCATCGAGCCCGAGGATCCGCTCAGGACAGGCGCCAAGGCATTCGCCGCAGCCGGTGCAGGCGTCGATGGAGGCGTCGGTGATGCCCGGAGGTCGCGGCGCGAATGGCGGCGGGACGGGGCGGCCCTTCAGAAGCTGGCGGCGGGATATGCTGGCGGCGGCTGGCATATCGGGTCAATGCCCCGATGAGGGCGGGCCAGGCGGGCCGGTGACGACCTGATACATCCAGACCAGGAAGCCATAGCCCCCGACCACCGCCACCGAAAAGACCGGCCATATCGCGAAGGCCAGGAACAGAAACACCGCCAGTTCGCGTATGCGTTGTCCGGGCGAGGAATGTCTGGTCTGGATTTCGTCTGGTGAGGCAGGCAACGCGCATCTCCCTTTGCATCGCAATTAGGCAGATATTCGAAAGCTCACGATGACGTTAGCAGCGCAATCCGATCTTCGGAAGGCTAAAAATCGCCTTGGGGAGAGAATGAAGTTCCGAATGCCGCAGCTTTTCCCGAGCGTTTCCGGCATGTTTCGGGCCATAGCCTGCTCGGGATACGGGTTTTGGTGCCGCCGCATTGGCAAGATGTCCCGTAGTTGGAATTCGCGGGACGCTCTTGTCAGCAATTGCTGGGATTGATCCGGTAGGCGCGGAGGGATTCGAACCTTACTTTAGCGACGTAATATCAATATGTTACGAGACATTTTGTAACGGTGTGACGGCCCCTAAAATGGGCGATGTGACGTAGCGTCATATCGTTACACAAAGAAAGGGCGAGGATCGCTCCCCGCCCTTCCCATTTTCACCAACTAAGTAAGGTTCTGAGTGCCGCGTGACTGGAGTAGTCACCGCACCGTGACGGGGTTTTGGCTTCTCGGCCCGCGCACTCACCGTCTAATCGCAGCGCGTTCGGTGGGAAGCTTACCACCGGGCCGCGCCAGCCCTATACATTCCCTTACGGCTGGCGCGGCGGTGTGTCTCATGGGTCAGGCAGCTTTTTCTTCGCCTTGCTGATCGTGCATCCATTCGGCATAGCGCAGTTCGTTCGATGTCTGTTGGCGGACCTGCTCGGCCTTCAACAAGCGAACTTCCAGACGCGTAGCCTTCACCTCGGCCTTGGCAGCGACCAGTTCCGCCCTGAGACGCGAGACAACGGCCTCATGCTCGATCAGGTCAACCGACAGTTCATGCACCTGCTCTTGCCAGTTCGGGGCGGCGGAGCGGTTCACAAGGTCGTTCAGGTAGGGGTTAAGAGCCATTATGCAGTCTCCTTCTCGATATTCCGCAGCGCAAACAAACGTGCCGCAATCTCATGTGCGATATATGCAGCCGCCTCCCCGTGCAGATCAGCATCACACAGATGGCTCAGCATAGCCCGGACCACCCGGATATCGCGGCGTTCACTGGTGACGTCTTCCGCAGTGATGACGCGCAACTTGCGCGCTTCGCGTTCACGCTCAAGTTCCCGCACTTCGAAGCGCAAGGTGTCAGCTTCGCTGGCGCTTGCGCCGTTACCGGACTTCCTGTATTCAGTCATTCGCGTTCCTTTCTTGAACACTGGTGAAGCGTGGTGTTGCACCACCACGCGTTTGCCGAATCGCACCGGACGTTTCGGCAAATCCTCTACTGGACAGATCGCAAGAACCTGTCGCAAGGCAATTCGCTGTATCATCTAGTTATCCACAAGATATTGATATATGCGCATTTTATGCGCAGATCATTGCGTGAACATTCTAAACTTTGGGCAGTTTGAAAACTTCACGCAGCCAACACCACCACCTCTGCACCCTCGCGGCAGGCTTCCGGCATCACACCAGCGACAGCCAGAGCCTCGGCCAGCTTGCCATGCAGATCGCCCATGCCCGTGGCAGCGGCCATGAATGCGCCAGCCAGATCGGCCAGCAGGTCGGAATAAGCGGAATCAGAAAGATAGATGCTCGGCATGGTCTTGCTCATTGCTGATTTGGAATGCCCGGAATCTAGGCCGATGACGAATCCGGGTGCAAGAGGAAATATGCGTAAGTAACTGATTTTATTTTAGAAACTAAGTAAGTGCTTACTTAGGCGTGGAGCGGTTAGGACGGCCCTGCCGATGCAGGCAGGAACGACTTAGAACTTGCCGTAATTAGGTAGCGCCTCCATCTCGGCCTGCTCTATCGCGTCTTGCGCCGCCGCTGCCCGCTTAGCCTCGCGTTCGCGGACACGAACAACAAATTCAGCCTGTATCTGCGCCTCGGGCGCTCCCAACGCGCGACGGCGATCCAGCCATTTCTTATCGGCAGTTTGGTCCAGCTTGCGCTGCTTAATCTGCTCGGGCCTCAGCTTCGAAAGATCGGCATTCGGCTTGTCGCGCACCTTGCGGCGACCGGCATTATATTCCTCGCGTCCTGCATCCGCGCGCCACGCATCAATTTCATCGCGACGGCGCGCAACATCATCCTGTGCAGCCGCCACAGCTTTGCGGGCGTTCTCAATCTGGAGATTCAGGATCGCGACCTTGTTCGCGTCAGGGTCAGCCGGAAGCGCGGCGCGCTTGGCTTCCAGTTCGCGCAGCTTGCGGCTGGCCTTGTCATACCGCGTCAACCTGACCTCATCCATGATGGTGTCAGGATCGCTAGGATCGGGGTCTTGGAAGCTCACGCCGGTCCCTTTTGGAACACGCTCGGGAACCGGGGAAATCATCGCTTCAAGCTCGGAAATTAGCGCGTCGATGCGGCTATCGCCTTGCGGATTCTCGGGATTCTGCATATACTCAACTCAGCTTAGAAGACTTTGCAGGGGTTCGACGTTGCCGCGTCAGCCCCTGTTTCTATTTCGGGTCGCGCTCAATTTGATCGGCCAGATCAGCGGCAACGCCAAAACCCAAACTGTATTTCCGTCCGGTAACAGGCGAGATCAGACGGACGCCGTGCGCCATACGTTCAAGCTTGATGCCCGACAGAGCCGCCAACCCTTCAAGCCAGCGCTTCTTGCGTTCCACATCATCGGCAGTCAGGTCCGAACCAGCCTCGCGTAAGCTATCGACTAGCCGAGCGGCTTCAATGGCCGGAACTTCACTCTCGAAATCCGGCATTTCGATCCGAACAGTCGTGGCTGTCTTCGTGACAGAGATACCCGGAAGATCGGCGGGAATGGTGCCCTCGGCGATCTCGCGGCGAATTGCATCCTCCACCACCTGCACCATTGGGATACCCTTGGCCGCAGCGATCTGCCGAAGCTGTTCACCGCGCTCATCTGGCAGCTTCATGTTGAATGACATACTTGGTCGTCCTTTCGTTCCTGCGCCGGAGGATAGGAACACCCATCTATCGACGCAAGCACAAAGTGGAAGAATTTTGCACGTTACGTAAGCACTGAAGGGGGACCGAAGCATGGAAGAAAACTGCCCGAGTTATATACATATCTTAAGATGTTTTTGGTTATTTCCTAGAATAGTAGACGTATCGGGCAGTTTTCTTCCATGGCTTCCTCGGTCCACGGCGAAGCCCTTCTCCGCTCACGATGAACCATCCTCGGTCTATCGCGGGCTACGCCCGCTCCCTTCCTCGGTCGACAAGCGCCAGCGCCAAAACCACGTCTCGGTTAACCAGAACCCGCCGTGCCGCCCCGGCAATACACCGCAGAGACTCAGAGAGGCGCCGCAGAGTCCCGCAACGCCCCTTTCCGGTCCACCCCTACCCCGCAGCATGACTATGCCGCCCTACGGGCCTCTCAGAGGCTCCTAGCGAGGGGGCGCATCAATCCGCCCGGCACCATTTGCCGGACCATCTCGGTTTGCACGAAACCGCGTATGGATTTTTCAATCTCGCGCGTGATCGTCGCGGCCATTTCGTTGTCGGGCTGGACCCCGCCATTCGCCCCGGTGACATTGACGGTGGTGTTGATAGTGGCGCTGCCGATAGTCACACCCTCGGGCATAGCCGCAGAGGCGCTAGGCGAGTCACTGACGGCCCTTGCGACCTTCCCGGCAGCCGAGACAAGCCCGCCCTCGGCATAGCCCCTACGGGCGCTCTGGTGGAGCCGTTCGAGATTGCCCGCGCCGATGCGCTTCACCGTCTCGGCAGAGAAAACGTATTCGCCGCGATGAACCACGCCCGCAGGCTCATACTTGCCACCGCGCCCGGTATAACCGCCCTCGGCAAAGCCCAGCAGCCCGCCAACAGCGGTTCCGATACCACCAAGAAAGCCGCCCTCGCCGAACAAGCCAAGCGCGGCCTTCTGAAACTGCACCTCGGCCAGCTTCATCAATAGCTGTTTCAGCGCCTCGCCTGCGCTCATGGATCCGGTCAGGATGCCGGAAAACATCTCGGACAAGGTTTGCGCACCGCGCTGGCCCGCGTCCTCGATCTGTTTAAGCCGATCAGCGGCAGCGTCAGCCTGCTGGCCCGCCGTCACATACCCCTGCGCCAGCTTGTCGATTTCGGCGGTCAGGGCGGGTGTGATCGCCTTCCCCGCCTGTTGCGCGGCATGGAGCAGCTTGGCTTTCTCGGCTGCGAAAATGACGGCATCGCCGTAGTTCCGGCCCGCCGCAGCGCCCGCGATCAGGGCAGCGGATTCAAACTCCAGTTCCCGCGTCCGGTCGCGGATCGCCTGCGCCTCGCGGGCGTATTCGTCCAGCTTCGCAGCGCCACCAGAACCACCCTTGGAGCCGCCCGAGGCATTGGCGGCCTTGTCGGCGGCAGCGCGGGCGGCATCGGCATCAAGCGTTGCCTGCGCCGTGCTGGTGATCTCGGCATCGGTCAGGGTCGCGCCCGCCTCGGCAGCACGCTTGCGCACCGCCTCTTTCTCGCGTTCCAGCTTCAGGCCGTCGCTGGTGGCGATATTCCTGGCATTCTCGCTGGCGGTGAAGCGGTCATTGGCCGCGCGCATGGCATCAAGGCTATCCATGCTGGTCGCCTGTGCCGCGTGTTGCTGGCGCAGCGCTTCAAGCTGTTTGGTGCCGGGGTCGATCTGGGCGGCCTTCGCCAGTTCACCGACCAGCGCGGAAGCCTGCGCGGTGACAGAGGCGATCACGCTGCCCAGACGGCCAAGCTGCGACATGACGCCCGAGAATTGCGCCCGGTCGACATCCGAGAGGCTGGCGAACGCATCCTGCGCGCCCTTCTCGATCTCGCCTAGCTTGGCAGCAAAATCCTCGCCGGTCATGGTGCCGTCGCGGAAGTCCTGCCGGGCGCTTTCCAATTCGGCGGAAAGCGTGCGCAGCTGGTCGGCGGCTTCACCATAGCCCCAGCTATCAAGCTGGCCGATAGCCCCGCGCATGGCATTGCCCGCCGTGGCGGCTTCCTCGGCCAAGCGCTGATACTGGCCGTCAAGCTGGCGCAGCGCCTCGGCCTGTGCCTCCACCGCGTCCCGGTCGCGCTGCATGGCGTCGTATAGGTCATTCCCGAGGATCGCCCGGCCCTCGGTCTCGCTGGAAAAGATACCGTCCAGCCGGTCACGCAGATCGGTCAGTTCAACCGCAGCCTCGGCAATGGCGATGGCAGCGCGTTTGCCAAAGGATTCCACCCGCGCCGCCAATTCGCCGAACTTGCGGTCGATTTCGGCGGCCTTGTCGATCATCTCGCTATCCAGCACCGCGCCGACTTCATGGGCGCGTTGAATCGTCTGGTTCAGCGCGGATTCGCTTTGATTGGCGAGGGTGCCGAATTGTTCGCCCGCGCCGCCGAAAATCTCCTCAAGCATGAAAGACCGCCCGGCTTGGTCGAGGTTTTTCAGCTTGCCGAATATTTCGGTCATCAAGGCCGAAGGGTCTTTGAGCTTGGCTTTCAATTCCTCGGCGGAATATCCGAGTTTCTTGAAGGCATCCGCACCCGCACCCGTGCCATAGGTGAAGAACTCGCCCGCGCGGATATGAAGCTCTTTAATACCATCGGTTAGCGCGTCGATACCAACGCGGTTCTGATCGGCAACGAACTTCCATTCCTGCCACGTTTCGACAGAAACACCGGCCTTATCCGCCTCATTTCTGAAATTGGCGGTTTCCTTGGCGATGCGCAACACGCTGGTTGCCATCTGGTCCAGCCCACCAATAGCAATGCCACCGGCCACGCCACCAAGGAACGCGCCGCCCAGACCCTTCAGGGATGCCGGAATGCTGTTGAAGGCTTTGCCGATACGCGGGCCAAGCCCCTCATAGGCATCGCCGATCTTGCGGGCGTTCTGTTGCGCCAGCCGCTCCATGCGCTGCGATGCGCGCTGTTGCTGGGTGATGGCGCGGTTAAAATCCTTTTGCCATCCGGCAATATTCGCCTCGAGCTTGACCAACAGGCCGGTTTCATCAAGGGGCATTGTCAAACATCCTATTCGTTACGCTGCACTCAGCAGGTCAAAAATATCATCACGGCTATAGAGGCCGCCTTGTTCATGGGCGATGCGGGCACGGCTCACGGCCATCGCCGAGGCAACAGCCGCGTCAATGCGGCCGTTCGAGCGTTGCTTGTGCATCCTTATCAAACCAGATTGCGGGTTCGTGGAAACCGCGACGTTTGCCAAATGATTGCGAAGAACAGGGTCACCGTCATGGCGGATCAGATCGCCATTCACCGCCTTGACCAGTTCGCCAGTAGCTCGGGACATTTGCATAATGGATTGCGGATGTTGAAATATTGGAAGCCCGGCATCCTGAAGATTATGCATGATCTTTTCTGCAAGATGCGGATCGATAGCGATTTCCT
This sequence comes from Paracoccus sp. (in: a-proteobacteria), assembly GCF_035556475.1. Taxonomy (GTDB): domain Bacteria; phylum Pseudomonadota; class Alphaproteobacteria; order Rhodobacterales; family Rhodobacteraceae; genus Paracoccus. Next base: position 7,227 of record NZ_DATMFA010000058.1, read on the forward strand.
GCACGTCATAGGTTGCGCAAAGTTGGCGAACGTAGTCCTCCACCTGTTTCTCATCAATGATGCCGCTCGGGCAAATTTCGATCAGGCTAGCGTCAGCCCATTCCTGATAGGGTGCGCGGTCCTTATCGCCCTTGGCCTTCAGATCGGCGGCAGGCACGAAACAGCGGTTGCGTAAGGTAATTTGGCCATCGTCGTGCCGGAAGGCGATGGAAACGGACGACAGGTCATCAGTTTGCGACAAGTCGATACCGATATAGGCCGGAAGCTGTTCAAGGTCGGCGGGGTCATCGTCCAGCTTGCGCTTGTCGTAGACGCCCAGATCAAACAGCGGATCACGGCTGTTCTGTTGCCAGACATTAAGATGATATTGCTGGATGCCATAAATCAAGTTTGGTGCGTTCTTAGCACGATTCACCTTATTGCGCAGGTCTTTGATATTCTGGAAACCATCGGCTAGACCGGGATTGCAGCGATGCCAGATAGCTTCGTCCGTCCAATCCTCGCCTTCTTGCATCTCAAACATGATCGGCAGAAAGGAAGGGTCAACAACCTCACCTGTGGCTATAGCGCGCGCTTCTTGATATGCCTTTATGGCAAACCCATCAGCTCCACGTCCCGCGGTGGTTGCAATAACCATCAGTGAGTTTTCTGTTTTGAAAAGACCGGATTCCATAACATCCATCATCTCGGAACCGCTTGCTTCCTTCCAAGCGTGGATTTCATCGGCCAAAACAAAGGTAGGTGATCCGCCGTTCTGCCGTGAACCATCGGAAGAAACAACCTCAAGCCAAGATTTATAGCCCGCAATCAGGCTATGAACCTCTTTCGCCGCGTTGCGCTGGTCGATGATCTTAGTGGCTTTAACAAGGTGTCGATTCATTCGGATGATCTCCATTGCCTCCTTGAAGGCAATTGAGGCTTGTTTCTTATCTGATGCGGCAAAGACAATCTCGCCACCCGGCACCTTTTCCGGCCCGATCAGGTGCAAAAGCGCCAGCGCCGCTGATAGCGTCGTCTTGCGGTTGCCGCGTGGAATATAGAAAAACACCCGCGTCACGATACGATGTCCGTCGGCATCGCGCGGTCCATAGATCGCCCGGATAATGCGTTCCTGCCATGGATAGAGAGTAAACGCCTTACCCGGTGCTTTGCTTTTGGGATGTTGCAAGGCGCGCAGGAATTGCACCGCGCGCTCGCCATGCCCGAGAGGGTCGGGAATGGGCGAGTTGTCATAGACCCATTCAGGGAAACTGGATTTCTGAGCCATCAGATCGCCAAGGGGTTCGGGCTGGTGTCGTCGTCGGCATCGCCGCCAGCAGCCATGCGGGCGCGGCTGGTCGGGGTCAGACCATATTCGGCGGCAAACTGGCGCGCGGCCTGCATGTAGCGGATTTGCAGCCCGCCAAGGCGCAGGTCAGGCAGACCGCCAGCCAGCGCCATCGCCTCGCCAATCTGGCGGGCAGCACCGGCAGCAACGCAATAGGCTTCCACGCCCGCTAGATCGGCTTTGGTGATGACGCCACGCGCCACCAGCAACGGCAGCACGCGCCGCCATTCGGCTTTGGCGTGGCTGGTAAGATAGGCCGGTGCGGGCGGTGCCTTGGTCAGGGCCTCCGCATCTTTGCCTATCGCAGGCTTCACGCCGCGCAGGTGCTTGCTCATGCCGCCACCGCCCGCAGTTCCAGCCCGCGCCTGCGCCCGATCTCGGCAAGTCCCACGATGTTGTAAGCCCTGCCACCCATGACCAGCCGGTCGGCGGTGGTGATCGCCACCAGCGGGAAGCGGATCAGGAACACGGCGCGGCCGTTATCCATCTCGCCGGGGCCGGTCAGGAACTCGGTCGTGCTGGCCTCTTTTATCTCGGCCCGCGTGGTCAGGATCGGCAGCCAGTCATCACGGCCAAAGAAATTCTCATCAACCAGCCGTCCGATGCGTTCGATCTGGATACGATGTTGCAGCTTTCCCGCCCGCATTAGCTGGCCCTCCAATAAATCACTGCGCGCAGGTTGATTGCAGCATGGGCAAAGGACATAGCCGGGTCAGGGTCAGGCACCCACGCCATAGCCGGGCGGTCCCATTCCTCAATCGTGCAACCTTGCGCGCGCGGCGCATCCATCAGTGCCAACATGGCAGCGCTGGTGATCTGACGCGCAATCGCACCTTGTTTGGCATCGGTCCAGATGTGCAGCATCATCCGCACCTCAGTCACGACATAGCCGCCGGATGCTCGCCCGAGGATTTCCACCTTGGCCGGTGCCATGGTGATGCCGGGCAGATCGCTGGGCCGCACCGTGCCAGCCAGAATGGACAGCGGCGAAACGTGTTGCACTACGCCGGATGTAGCAACAAGCGCCCCACCAACAGCACGTTGCAGAGCAATATCCGGGGTCATTGGCTGGCCTCGCGCATCGCCTTGCGCAGCAGCCGGTTGATACGGGCCTGCAAGCGGGTCCGGTTCAAGCGCCATGCCGGGTTGAAGAACGGTTGCGCGGGCATGGTGCCGGTGGTGGTGCCGTCCTTGTGCAGCCGGGGCTTGGTGCCGCCCTCCACAAGATGCGCGTGCCGGGCATCGGTATCGCCTGCCGTCACCAGCACCTCAAATTCGCCCGCCGTGCGCTGGCCGCCATCGGTCGAATGCGCGGGCGTGGTTTCACCGGGGCCGGTGACGTGGATACTCTCGATCAGGTCGCCGGTGCGCCGCGACGATTCCGCCAGCGCCCGCATATCGGCGGCGATTTCCTCGCCCGCCTTGACCAGCATAGGGCGAAGGACCGGCGCAGCGGCATCCCGCATGGCTTTCATCTTGCGGATAATGGCCTCGGAACCCTGCACCATCTTAGCCATTGGTGGCGGCCTCCGGCTCGGGCACATAGCCCACCACCTGCCGTTTGATACCAGATAGGGAGTCAATCACGCCGAATGGAAGCTGGTAAGGGCTGGAAAAGGTGACGGCCTCGCGGTTCTCATACCGATAGGCCACCAGCAGCAACGCGGCATCCACCATCAAGGGGCTATCTGCGTCAAACGGCAGGCCGGTATAGGATTCAACCCAAGCCTCAGCCCAACGGGTGAAGTGGGTCAGGATCGCATCATCGGCGGTTTCATCCGGCAGGAAGTTCAGGTGCGCCCGAACAAGGGCGGAAGGCAGGGGCATAACAGGTCACTCGTAAACACAGCACTAACAACTTAGTGTTATGTTATCACGTTGCAACCAGCAGAAAAAGTTATATTCCGCCTGTCTTGCGCGCGCCTCCCCCCGCCGGTTCCCGAGACAGGGCGGAAGTTTGAGAATACCCCCGCTCAACACGACACTTGATAGATGACACCAATAAACGACAGTTGACCTCCATCCAAGGCATGATATTTCAGCGTTAAAGCAAAGGGGGCGGGAAGATGAAAACGAGATTTCATTTGATAGATTCTGGATTCTATCCCGAAACACTACCGCCGTGCTTTACTTCTAGAGATGCAAAACGGGCATTCCGCGGGATAGTTAAGCGGCTGGATGATGAGAAATTCCATGAGCGAAAAACAGACTATGTGAGGTATAGCGCCACCAAGCACGATGGCAGCCGCCGATTGTTCGGAACGCCAAATATCATATCTTATTTTCATATATCAAGTTTTCTCTGGAAGAATTGGAAGAGCGTTGAGAAGGGGTTTGGCATATCAGATTTCTCCCTCGGCGCCCCAAAAGTTTTAAGCGCAAAGGATGATCGGGCAGTAAAGGTATCATCCCTGTCGGAACTTTCCGCGCGCGCCAATGAAAAACTCAGATACGCTCCTTTCATCCTTCAAGCCGATATCGCACAATGCTTTCCCTCAATATACACACACTCGATATCGTGGGCTGCCCACGGCATAGAAAAATCCAAGGCAGACACCGAGAAGAAATCCGAAGTCAATTACTTCAATGCGCTCGATTTTTTCGTGAGAAATGCACAGCGAGGAAATAGCAGGGGCGTCTTAATTGGTCCTGATGGCCACAGAATAATAGCAGAATTTATCCTCTCAAAGATCGACGAAGATTTAAAAAAGCAAATCGGCGATACCATTGTTGGTGCCGTTCGTCATGTTGATGATTACTATATAGGCCTTCGCACAGAGCATGATGCTCAGTCGGTATTGTCTCATCTGCGAGAAGCATTGGCAAACTTTGCTTTGAATTTAAACGACTACAAGACAAGAATTTACTCAAGCATGGAGCCAATAAATGATCTCTGGGCACAGAGATTGCGTGATTTTATGGCATTTGACTTCAGGAAGGTCCAAGTCGACAAGCTAGAGAGGGCAATCTCCGAGGCAGCTGCAACAGCTAGCGCCATTAAGTCAGACAGCCCTATTAAAATACTTCTACGATCACTCGATGAATCTGAAGTATATGATGACATTGAATGGGAATACGTCGAAAGCTATCTGCAGAGAATTATCCAGAAATTTCCTCATGCTTTGGACTATGCCTGCTTACTAACTGCAAAGCGGCATGCGCTTGAGGAATCTATAGACAAAGAGGGATGGCTCGCAGTTGCGGAGACAATTATCCCAAGAAGTCTCGCTTTAAATCACCATCACGAAGTGGTGTGGTTGATTTGGCTGTTAATAACTTGCGACATCTCTTTACCATGGGCACTTCTAGAGTTATTGGAAAAATCCCGAAACGGGCACATTAGGTCAATCCTCATTCAGGCATATGTCGATGGAAAAATTTCCAGAAAACCGCGGCTTTCGCTCGGGTCTGGCCTTTCTACGGTCGATGAAGATTGGCTTACACATCTAGTCGCCAAATCTCAAGGATACTCCTCAGCTAAATTTTCCGGAGATTTTTCATCGGAGTTTCAGCATCTATCCGACAGAAGAATTAAGCTTATAGATTTTCGAGAGCACGAGGATAAGATTAAAAAACGTGCCGTGAGGGCCATAAGTCGAACTAGATACGGTTACGACGATGACAGCGCATGGGAAGATGATGGGCTTGAGTTCTAAAAGCAGTGCTGCGTTCGAATGCTTTCCCATCTCTGCTTTACCGAACTATGGCAAGGCGTGCACAGCGCCTGCCAGTTGTTCCAGTTCCAGAACAGCGCCTTGTCGCCCCTATGGGGCTTGATATGGTCAACTAGGGTCGCGTCGGCACCGCACATGGCGCAGCAGGGATGAAGGCGCAGGATCTCGGCCCGTGCCTTCTCCCATTCCCGCGTATAGCCGCGCTGGCGGCTATTGGGCCGGGTGCGGTCATAGCGGCGCTTGCGCTCAAGCTGACGGGCTTCCTGACAAGCACAGAGAACGCCGTGCGACACGATGGCACCGCAAGAACAGAGGCGCGGAGGCTTAGGCACTGTGGCGGGCTTTCAGGGCTTGCAGCCCGTGGCGGTCAAATTCGGGATCGAGGCCAGCGTCTATGTTCGCTTGGCGCTGTTCGGCGGACTGGCCGGGCCTCTTGCCGCTCATGGCGTCGGCGATGCGCTCCTGCCGGTCGTAATAGGCCGTCGCAATCAGGGTTAGCTCGCGCGGGCTGGCGGTCCAGACCTCAGCAGGCGGCCAGCCCACAATCACAGTGCCGAAAGTGAATAGATTGGTCAGATGCTCGGCGGTGGTGATCACCATGACCGGTGCCGGAGCCTCGGGCGCTGCATCTGGTTCCGGCAACAGGTGCTGCAATAGATCAAGGCAAGCCGCCTGCGCAGGACCAAGGAAGGGCGCAAGCGGCTTGCCAGACAGCGACGCCAGTAAGGAAAGCGCCGCTGCCTGATCCGTCGCGGTGGCGAGTAACACCTGACGGATTCCGGTATAGGATTGGCGCATGAGGCTATCCCCTGCGCCGGGGATGCCGCCCGGCAGATTGTCCAAGGCGACAGCAGCCCGCAGGGACGCCCTGAGCGTCACGGCATGGTTGCCGTGGCACAGGGTGGTCTCAAAGGCGGGCTGCAAGGGCATTAGCTGGCGGTGCGCAGCTTGATGAAGGCCGAAGGCATGGTGACACGGGCACCAACGCGGCGGCGAGCGGTGATGCGGTAAATATCCGTCTTAGCACCGGTGATTCCGTCGCGGATCAGTTCCAGCCCCACGCGGTCAGCGATGGTATAGCCAAAGCCAAAATCACCGAAGAGAACCGGCGTGCTATCCGCTTCCATCAGCGGCATATCCCGCGACGAATAGACCGGGCGGCCCAGCAGAGTGGCGGGCTGACCATTCGCTAGACCATCCTGCCAGAGATAATCCCCGGTCGTATTCGCCAGCATACGAATAGCGGCGATGGTCTGGGGGTGCATCAGCCATGCGCCGTTGTTCGCGTGTTCCTGAGGCAGTTCATAGAACATGCTAATCAGGTCGTTCGGTTGCACCATTGCAGCAGTGCCGTCATATTCCGCGATGCCCGCCGATGCCGACATGACACCTTCCGGGGCCGTGGTGCCGTCGCCGTTGACGAACCATTGCGACTCCTTCAGCGCGAATTGCTTGGCGATATGGCCGGTAACAAAGGCTTCAAGGTTGACGTGCGAATCTTCCAGCAGCGAAAGCGTCATCGGGACGCTCACACCGGCGAGGAACGGCTCAAGCGTGATTTCCTCAAAGCTAGGCTCATCGTCGGGCTTGGTGCCGGTTTCAGAGACGATCTGCGGCTGCACACTATCCACCAGACGGGGCACCTTCAGCGACGGGCCAGACATCTGAATGACCGTCGCAAGCTGACGAACCGGCGACATCTCCACCACCTTTTCCAGAATAGTGGTGCTGGTCGAATCCGGGGCCAGAATGCCGCCGGTCGAAGGCGCATTGACGGCAAGCGCTTTCAATTCCGAGGCGTCACCCGTGCGGATGAAGTCCGCAAAAGCCTTGGTTGCCTTTTCAACATTGCCAAGGTGGATTGTCGGTGCGCCCGGACGGTTCGCCTTGGCTTCCAGCTTGTCGAGGCGCGACAGCACCGCGTTGAGGGCCTTGGTGTCGATCTGGGCCGCGTCATTGGCCGGGGTCTTGGTTTCGGCCTTCTGGGCCAGTTCTGCGTTTTCCATAACAGTTTCCTCGTTAACAGGGTGGGATTTAACAGCGCTAATTCGCGCATCGGGATGGACGGGGTTTTGACAGAGCGAGATTTCAGTAAGCGAAACCTCAACAAATTGCCTGCCGCCGCTCGGCAGGCGACGGAACAGCGCATTGTTAAAGGCGACAGACAGCCCCTTAATGACGCCGTTTTTCAAATAGCGATGCGCTGATTTCGCGCCGCTGATACCTTCAAGGAACAGTCGGCCTTTCACCTCCAAACCCTTGTCGGTTTCGGTGATGGTTTCCCAAACGCCGATAGCTTTAGACTGGTCATGTTCAAGGCAAATCGGCAGTTGCGACGGAAGGTTGAAGGCGCCCGGTTCGATGGTGTCGCCAACTTTGTCGGGGCCAGAGAACGGCCACGCGATACCCGAGATTTCACCAGCTTCCGAAACAGAAAGCTGCGCCTTGGTTTCGATCCGGTCGAGGGTTTCGAGGTTGTCAGCCATGGGTTACTCCTCCTCGGCTTTCAATGCGGCTTCTGTGCCCAACCACCTGCAAGCAAGGATCGCAGTTGCCAGCGGTCGCACCTCGGCAATGGGGCGGTTGCGGGCGTAGCTGTTGACCAGCCGGGCGGCTTCCTCGGGGTTGGTGCCACCGCCGATCAGCCCGAGGCGGATAACCTCGGACAGATCGGCCAGCTTGAAGGATTGACCGACAAGGCGCTGGAACAGGGTGCCGATGCCGGTGCCGGTAATGGTTTCCAGTTCCATGACCAGTTCGTCGGTCAGGGTGAACGGGCGTTCCTTGTCGCCAAAGAACGCGGTGGCGGTGATGCTCATGCGTCACCAGCGACAGGCAGCTCAATCATGGCGCGCACTTCGGCGGCGGTCAGGATACCGGCATTGACAAGTGCCAGGACAGTTTGCATCGCCGCCAGCATGATCACCAGATCATTCGGTTCATCATTCATCGGGGTTTTCCTTGATCAGTGCGGGCGCGGTCGGACCGAGAAGCACGCGCACAACAGCTTCCTGCCACGGTTTCAGGTTCTCCCTCATGCATCACCATCCAGATTGAACAGCGTGCGGACCTCGCGCGGCGCGATTACCTTGGAGCGAACAAGGCTGATCACGCGATCAAAGGTATCCTTGTCCTCGCTCAGCAATTCGAGAAATGATTTCTTCTGGTCGGGTTTCATTCTTCTGTCTCATTAGCTTGGGGTTCGGGCGCGGTCGCGCCGCCGTCCGAGGTGGTGAAGGGATTTATAAGATCATTACCGCCGGGTAGCGGCGGCATATTCATACCAGAACGAACATCGTTAGGCGTATAGGCCCGCATTGCGACAAACTGGGAATAGGCAGTAGCTTGCGCGGCGAAGTCCACCGAAAGCATCACTTTCGGTTCATACTCTATTTCGATTTCGTCGGAATCCTCCGGCGATAGCAGAACCTGCGCATATGCATCCTTCCACCGATCCAGCCACGGTTTAATACTCCACTGCATGAACTGCAGTGCAAGCTGTTCAGTATTTGCCATAGTGCCATGGCTCAATTCCCAAAGCATTGTTACTGGAATGCGGAAGGCGCGCGCGATCTCGCGGATTTGCTCGATTCGATTATTGTAAAATTCCGCATCCGTGTTGCTCGTGGAGAGCGGGTAGTATTGGAATCCCCGATCCAGAATGGCGGTGCGACCAGAATTTTCGCCAGCATGGACGTCATTCCACCGCTTGATCATTTTTTCGAGTTCAGCAGTGCCCTTATCACCACTTACTTTTTCGGTGGTCGCTAGATAGCCGCTGGGACGGCCAGCACGCCCGAACCAGTTGGCAAGATGTTGCTCCGCAGCCAGAGCAAGGCCAATGGCCTCCTTGGCGTGGGTGATCGGGGAAACGCCGTCCAAAGTGCTGATATGCAGCACATCGGTATAAGGCAGCACGGTATCACCGCCACCTTTTAGGCGGATGCGATAGGACGGCTCGTCGTAATCATCGGTTTCAACCGAAACGGCGGCGGGGTCGAGGCGGTGAAGTTCGAGGGGCTTACCTTCGCCGTTGCGCACCACCTGCGCAAAGCCATGACCGCACAGCAGGGCATCGCGGGTCAGTTGCCCTCGCAGCTTCCCGGCGCTGGTCCAAGGGTTCGATCTTTTGCGAACAATTTTGAATGCCGGGTGTTGCCGCAGAACTTCCTTTGATACTTCATCATGCGGTTTGAAGGGCATGATTGCGCAGCTTTCGGATATAAACCCGATAGCGGCGGCGACGGCAGGAACGCGCAGGGCGGTGCTACTGGTGACGGTGACGCCGGATCGCACCGGCACGCCTGCAAACAAGCCGTAGGCCTCGGGGCTGGTCAGCGTGAAGGCTTTGGATTCTGTGACGCCTTGCCCGATTTCGCGGGCAAGGCGCTGGGTGATACTGGGCAACGTGATACTCGCAACAACTTCCTATGCGTTACAATGTAGCACTACCAGAAGTTATTACAAGCGCTCATGTTGTTATGAAATTCATTCAAGTTTGTAGTCTGGCAATTGATCGATGACACGCGCCTTCGCGTTTAGGGTCACGTCGCCGTAGTTCTCCCCGGCAGTCCTGCCCATGTGGCCTTGCATGGCGTCGACAACCCGTATCGTCAGACCTAGTTCAAGAGCCTGAGTTTTCAGCCGGTGCCGCCAAGCATAGTTGGGCTGATCCACCTCATCCGGGGTAAGCCCCTCTTTTCGGAGCCATCGCGCTAGTTGATCGGATGTAGTTTGAGCCGCGCGGCTATACTTCGCGCTGTCCGTCGCACCGTGAAACAGCGGGCCGGGTTTCGCCGCGTTCACGAACTCAATAAACCCTTCCTTGATGATCTGGCGATGAATAGGAACGTCGCGATAGCCGCCAGACTTCACCGTGCCCGCATCGGGTGAAATCCGAATGATATAGCGGTCATCTTCCTTCCGCACATCTTCCTTCCGCAACTGCGACATTTCCGAAACCCGCGCACCCGAGAAGGCACAGAGGATCGGCACCCAACGCTTTGCGGCGGTCATGTGCGTTGTCTCACGGATGAAGCCGAACTGATTTGGCCGGGGTATATGCGCCCTAGACGCTTTCAGCACCACAACCGCCTCTTTGTCGGTATACCCTCTCTCGCGCGAATATACCTTGCGCGGCTTGGCCTGTTTAACTGTGCCCGCTGGATTATCCGGCAGGTGTTCGTTTTCGTGCGCCCATTTGAACATAGACCGCACCGCAGACAGATAAATATCGCTCACGGTCTTTGCCGCGAGCTTGGTTAGCAAATGATCGCGCCAAGCGAGTAGGTCTTTCTTCGCCACCTTTCGAGCGTCGCAATGCCCCAGAAACTCGCACAGGTTTTCAATCACCGGCCTGTCACGCTTGCCGCCGTCCTTCATAAACCCCGCTCGAACGCGCGCGGTAACGTAGTCCTTGTGAAGCCGCCGCAAGTTTACCGGCTCGGGTTCATCCTCGGGCGGCTTGGCGTTCACCAGCAAGGGCGTTGACGGCTGGCCGGTGAAGTTACCTTCGTCCCGTTCCACAACGCGCGCCAGCGCCTCTAGCTCGGCGCTGCACAGGGCACGAGCGATGGTCCGCCATTCATCAGAACCGGGCGCAGCGTCTAGGTTTCCAACGGCCCGGAAACGCTCGATGCGCGCGCCCATAACCTCGGCAAGCTCCCGGTCGCTTAGTCGCCCGGCTGCACCGCTGCGCAGCGACGTCACATAGCCATCATCAATGCTGATAGCGGAAGCAACCGGATACATCGGACTGTTGCGCATCTGGTCGTCAAACGCGAGGCGCTGCGCGTAGTGACTAGCCGCGATCTGATCCGGCGCGAGGGGATAGCGCATCGGCGCGGCTGCGCTATTAGCCGGTGCGGCCTTCCGCTCAGCCTGTGCGATCTGGTGTTGAAGGGTCGCGACCGCGCCCGGCAGATGCTTCATGGCGGTTCTGCGATCCGGCCCGAGGGGCGCGCGAAGCTCGGTCTTTCCGACGATCTTGCGCAGGTCTTTCGGCACCACCAGCCGGGCGAAGAACCTGCCGTCCCGGTTCAAAAGATACTTCTGCGCACCAGCCATCGCCCACCTACTTTGTAACAGTGTTTGTAACAGTAGAACGGACTAACCCCAGAAAAACAAAGGGATTCTAGCAATTTCTGGGATTGATCCGGTAGGCGCGGAGGGATTCGAACCCCCAACCAAGGCGTTATGAGCGCCCTGCTCTAACCGTTGAGCTACACGCCCGAACCGTGACGTGACCTAGGCCGCAGGGGCGGCCGCCGTCAAGAAGCAAGCGCGTCGGTGGCGCAACTAATCCCCACCCGGTTCAGCCGCCGCGCGCCGTCGTCGGGCCTTTGCCCGGTAAAGCGCCGCGTCCGCAGTCGCCATCATGCCTGCCCCATCAGAGGCGCGATGATCGGCCGAGCGGCTGAAGCCGATGCTGGCAGAGACGCGAAGCGTCGCGCCCTCATGAGGGATCGGGCGGCGGATGCTGTCGGTGATCCTGCGCCCGATCTCCTCCAGTTCGGCACATGTCGCCCGGCCGGTCAGGATCAGCTGGAATTCATCCCCGCCGGTGCGGCTGACGCGGTCGGCGGCCCGCGTCTCATCCCTGAGGATGCGGGCGACGGCCTGAAGGACCAGATCCCCAGCCGCATGACCATGGCGGTCATTCACCAGCTTGAAGTCGTCGAGGTCAAGCTGGGCCAACGCGAAGGGCAGCGACTGCCGAAGCGCCTGCGCCAGCGCGTCCTGAAACCCGCGCCGGTTCAGGAGGCCGGTCAGGGGATCGGTCACGGCAAGGTTCGCGGCAGAGGCGCGCGCCGCCTCCAGCCGGTGATTGGTCCGCGCGAGTTCCTCCATGGCGGCACGGTTCGCCTCATGCAGGAACAGCATCTCGGGCGCCAGTTCGGAGGCGGTAAAGTCGCTGTCGTCGAAATCGAAGAGGCGCACCGCCCTGACCAGCGACATGCCGAAGCCGAGATCGAGGAGGAACCCCTCCTCGATCGCACAACCCGCACCCCTCAGGCTGATCCCCGGATGCGCGCGGAGGCGGAGGAGCACCCGCTCTCCGCCCGCGACACGGCGGGCGAGCCGGGGTGCTTGCGTCCCGAAGCCCCCTGGCCGCTCGAAGAGGAAGGCCTCATCTAGGCGCGTGGCTCCGCCGATCAGCTTGCGCAATGTCCGACCCGCCGAGATGATCGCGGCCCCGGACGTAAAGACCAGATGCATGGGCAGCATCACCCCAAGATCGATGCGGCAGACCGTCACGGGCTGGTCCGCGACAAGGCTTCAGCCGCGAAGGCGAAGGGCCGGCTGGAAGCATGGGTTTCGTCGGCTATGCCAAGGATGATGACATCGCCGGTGATCGAGATCAGCGCCAGCGTCCCGTAATCGTCGGCCATGCCGCGCAGCGCCCCCGCCAGCACATGCAGCCAACCCGCGGGGAAGCGGCGCGAAAGGATGGTGAAACCGGAGGGCCCCCTGCGCCGCACCGCAAGCGAGACATCGGGCATGCCGTCAAGAACCATAGCCGCCCGCGCCGGCAGTTCTCCAAGCGACAGGACGAATTCGGCATAGCTCGGGCCGCTGAAGCGCAGGAGGCGGCGGATCGCCTCGCGCCGGACCAGCCAGCCGCCCAGATCCTCGAGGATGTCCTCGGGCAGCTTGCCAAGGCGGCGCGAGGCGATCAGCACCAGCCGGCGCGCACGCGTCATGCGTGAAAGGCTGAGGGTCAGCGGCGCCTCGGGCGGGAGGTTCGCGGCGGCGAGGATATCGCACCACGCCTGATCGCCATAGCATCCGCGCACGAAGCCTTCGATCGATCGGTCGAGCAATGGCAGCATGCCCTCACCGCGACGGGGCTTGCCGCGTCCAGGCGCGGTTTCCCGCGCGCTCGCGGCTGGTGGTCAGATGCGGCGCACCGTCAAGGTCGGTGATAGCGACAGCGCCGGTGGCGCGCAAAACGGCAGCATCAAGGACGGTGCAATCCCCTTTCCGCGCGGCGGGAAGACCCAGCGGGATATCCGCGACGATGATCGCGCCATCCCGGCAAAGCGGCGGAGCAAGCCCCACGGCGCGCTTGCCGGTCAGGTGATGGAGAAGAACGCCGCCCGCGCCGAAATCAAGGCGCAGGCTTCGGACGGGCGCTTCTCCCTCCCACCCCGGCCTCGCCGCGGCAGCCGTCTGGTCGCGGGGATCGCCGTCCGCCTGCAACCATTCGGAGACCACGAAAGCGCCGCCCTTGGGCTTCGAGGGAACCCGCCCCTCGCCGGTCAGCACGCCAACCGCGTCCCCCTGGGGTGAGATCAGCACCATGGGCCTCTGGGCCAGCGACCAGTGGATCATTCCCGCGCAGACCATGCCAAGGCCGACGACGCGGCGCAGCGCGATGTTCCCGGCAAGCCCATAGCGCGCGCCGACCGGAGCGAGGACCGCCATCGCGGCCCCGAGCGCCATCAGCGGCAGGACCATGCGGGGCGGGGCCGGGACCAGCGCGGTCGTCCCGTCGAAGCCCGCGATCCAGGTCGCGACAAGCAGCATCCATTTCGACCCGATCCCCATGAACCACAGCGCGAGGTCATGCAGCCCCAGCGGCACAAGCAACGCGGCGACGACTCCAGCCGGCATGACCACCATTCCCGCGACCGGGACGACCAGCAGATTGGCCAGCGTCCCGTATTGCGAGAGGCGACCGAAATGCGCGGCGGCGATCGGGGCGGTGACCAGCCCCGCGACCAGCGAGGAGATGAGCAGGACCAGCACGGGCCGCAACCACCAGGGCAGATGCGGGGCGATCCTGCGCCATGGCTCATGGATCAGGATCAGCCCGACGGTCGCGGCAAAGCTCATCTGGAAGCCGGGGGCCATCAGCGCCTCGGGCGTCGAGGCGAGGATGACAACCCCGGCGACCGCGACCGTGCGCAGCGAAATCGCCCGGCGGTCGAAGACGATCGCCAGAAGCATCACCGCGATCATCACGAAGGAGCGCTCGGTCGCGACGTCGCTGCCCGAGAGCCAGAGATAGATCGCGGCGGCGACCAGCGCGCCCATGGCCGCCCATTTGTGCACGCTCGCCCCCGACTGCCCGCGAAGGCGCTGGATCGCGACGCCGGTTAGACGCAGCGCGGCATAGACGAAGCCCGCGAGCATGCTCATGTGCAGGCCCGAGATCGAAATGATGTGGTAGAGGTTCGAGGCGCGCATGACATCGTTCGTGGCCTCGGTGATGGCCGAGCGGTCCCCGGTCATTAGCGCGGCCGAGACCGCGCCCGCCTGCCCGCCGATGCTGTTCTGGATCGCGGCGGAGAGCCGCATCCGCAGCCGGTGGAGCGCGAGCGCGCCACCCGCGCGCGGCGGCTCGACCGTGACGACGGGGGTACGTGCGTAGCCGATCGCGCCCAGCCCCTCGAACCAGGCGAGGCGGCGGAAATCGAAGCCGCCCGGTTCAGCCGGTCCCCCCGGCGGGCCAAGATGGGCGGTCAGCATCACCCGCTGACCCGGAACCGGCAATTGCTGTTCCGCGCCGATCAGCGAGATCCGCACCCGTTTCGGGACGCGCGCGGGCGCCACGTCGTCAAGGACGACCCGGTCCAGCGTCAGACGCATCCTGTCGCGTGAGGATCGGTCGATCTCGACCACCCGCCCCTCGACCGCGCCGTAATAGCGAAAGCCGAGGACCGGAGCCGCGACCAGATCTGACCTGAGCCCGCTGAGAACCGCCCCGAGCGCGATGAACAGCATCGCGAGCGCCGCGATGCGCAACCTGTCGACCATGCCCCAGCCAAGGCGCCCGGCCAGTCCCGGCCCCGCCTGCCAGAGGGCAAGGGCGCCGATCCCCAGAGCGGCGCAAGTGATATAGAAAAACGCCCCCGGCTCCTCGGCCAGGCTGAACCAGCCGAAGATTCCCAGCGAGAGCCACAGCGGCACCCAGGGAAGAACGCCCGCGCGGCGCGAGGCGGTTGCCGGGACATGCGGCACGCGAAGCATCGCCCGGACCCTGCCCGGCCCTTCCGCGAAGCTTCCCGCCGTCTGGTTGATCGCGCCCGTTGCCACGGAATCTTGTCCTCGTCCGACGCCTTGCGTATTGCTGTCGCCAAGATCTGGCATGCCGCGCCTTACAAAAGGATTAACGGCATCCTCCCGAACATCGGTTTCTTGAACGATTGGCAGCACAATGACTGATTCCCGCCCCGTGGTGACGCGCTTCGCTCCCTCGCCGACCGGCTATCTTCATATCGGCGGCGCGCGAACCGCGCTGTTCAACTGGCTTTACGCCCGTGGCCGGAATGGCAAATTCCTGCTCAGGATCGAGGATACGGACCGCGCGCGATCGACCCCCGAGGCGACGGCGGCGATCCTGAAGGGCCTGACCTGGCTTGGCCTCGACTGGGACGGAGAGCCGGTCAGCCAGTTCGCGCGCCGCGACCGCCATGCCGAGGTCGCGCTGGAGATGCTGGCGAATGGCACCGCCTATAAATGCTTCTCGACCCAGGAAGAGATCGAGGCTTTCCGCGAGGCCGCCAAGGCCGAGGGGCGCTCGACCCTGTTCCTGTCGCCCTGGCGGGACGCCGATCCCTCGACCCATCCCGATGCGCCCTATGTCATCCGCCTGCGCGCCCCGCGCGAGGGGCAGACGGTCATCCGTGACGCGGTTCAGGGCGACGTGACCTTCGGCAATGACCAGCTTGACGACATGGTTCTGCTGCGCTCGGACGGGACGCCGACCTATATGCATGCGGTCGTGGTGGACGATCACGACATGGGCGTCACCCATATCATCCGCGGCGACGACCACCTGACCAATGCCGCGCGGCAAAGCCAGATCTATCAGGCGATGGGATGGGATCTGCCGGTCTTTGCCCATATCCCGCTGATCCACGGTCAGGACGGCAAGAAGCTGTCGAAGCGCCACGGCGCGGTCGGCCTCCATGAATTCGCGGCGATGGGCTATCCGGCCTCGGCGATGCGCAACTACCTTGCCCGCCTCGGCTGGAGCCATGGCGATGACGAACTTTTCGACGATGCGCAGGCGCTGGAATGGTTCGATCTTGGCGGCATCGGCAAGGCCCCTGCCCGGCTGGACGACAAGAAGCTGGAGCATGTCAGCGGCTATCATATCGGTCGCATGGAAAATGCCGAACTGATGGCCGAAATCGCGGCGTATCTCGAGGAAACGGGCCAGCCCGCGCTGGCCGATCTGCAGAGATCGCGGCTGGAAGCGATCCTGCCGGTTCTGAAGGCAAAGGCAAAGACGCTGCCCGCGATTCTCGACCAGGGCCGATTCGCGCTGATCGCCCGTCCGATCGAGGTCGAGGAGAAGGCGGCAGCCGCACTTGACACGGTATCCCGTGGTATACTGGCCGAATTGACTGCCGCATTGCAGCATGTTAGCTGGGTCCGCGACGACCTCGAGGCGACCGCCAAACAGATTGGCGAGTCGCACGGACTGGGTCTTGGCAAGATTGCGGCGCCGCTGCGTGCCGCCCTGGCAGGCCGCAGTTCGACCCCGAGCGTATTCGATATGATGTTGGCCCTTGGCCGGGACGAGACCCTGGCCCGGTTGCAGGATCATGCGGGCTGATTGCCCGCGCCCCATTCCGGCGTCCGCCGGAGACAGGTGTAAAGGAGACAGGGAATGGCAGAGAGCAAATCTGCGAAGCTGCTGGTAGAAGGGAAAGAGGTCGATCTGCCGATCCTCAGCCCGACCGCAGGACCGGATGTAATTGATATCCGCAAGCTTTATGGTCAGGCGGATGTGTTCACCTACGACCCCGGCTTCACCTCGACCGCATCCTGCGACTCGACCATCACCTATATCGATGGCGACAAGGGCGAGCTGTGGTATCGCGGCTATCCGATCGAGCAACTGGCCGACAAGTCGAACTATCTCGAAGTCTGCTATCTGCTGCTTTACGGGGAACTGCCCACCGCCGAGCAGATGAAGGACTTCGACACCCGCGTCACGCGCCACACGATGGTGCATGAGCAGATGCACAACTTCTTCCGCGGCTTCCGCCGGGACGCGCATCCGATGGCGACCATGGTGGGCGTGGTCGGCGCGATGTCGGCCTTCTACCACGACTCGACCGACATCTCGGACCCGCTTCAGCGCGAGATCGCCTCGATCCGCCTGATCGCGAAGCTGCCGACGATCGCGGCCATGGCCTACAAATATTCGGTCGGCCAGCCCTTCGTCTATCCGAGGAATGACCTCGGCTATGCCGCGAACTTCCTGCATATGTGCTTCTCGGTCCCGGCCGAGACCTACACCGTCCAACCGGCGCTGGCGAAAGCTATGGACCGGATCATGACGCTGCATGCGGATCACGAGCAGAACGCCTCGACCTCGACCGTGCGTCTGGCCGGCTCCTCGGGCGCGAACCCGTTCGCCTGCATCGCCGCCGGCATCGCCTGCCTCTGGGGTCCGGCCCATGGCGGCGCGAACCAGGCCTGTCTGGAAATGCTGCGCGAGATTGGCTCGGTCGACCGCATTCCCGAATATATCGAGAAGGCCAAGGACAAGAACGATCCGTTCCGTCTGATGGGCTTCGGCCACCGCGTCTACAAGAACTTCGACCCGCGGGCGAAGGTCATGAAGGAATCGGCGGACGAGGTTCTGGACCTGCTCGGCATCCACAACAACCCGACGCTGCAGGTTGCCAAGGAACTCGAGCGGATCGCGCTGGAGGACGAGTATTTCGTCTCGAAAAAGCTCTATCCGAACGTCGATTTCTACTCGGGCATCATCCTCGAGGCGATGGGCTTCCCGACCTCGATGTTCACGCCGATCTTCGCGCTGTCGCGCACCGTCGGCTGGATCTCGCAGTGGAAGGAAATGATCGCCGATCCGCAAAACAAGATCGGCCGTCCGCGCCAGCTTTATGTCGGCTCGGAACGTCGCGACTATGTCGGTTTCGACAAGCGCTGAGCGTCACGCCTGAGAATACCGCAGCGGCCCCGGATGATCTCCGGGGCCGTTTCGCATCCGGGTGGATTCAGGGACTTGAACGGCTTGCGCGGCAATGCGACACCCACGGGCATGAGTGAAGCATCGAAAATCGCGCTGGTCACCGGCGCCTCGCGCGGCCTTGGCGCTGCCCTCGCCGAAGAGCTTGCCGCACAGGGCTGGCACATCCTTGCCGTGGCGCGGACCGCCGGCGCGCTGGAGGAGCTGGACGACCGCATCCGCAAGGCGGGCGGCAGCGCCACGCTGGCCCCGATGGATGTCGGCCAACCCGAGCCGATGATGAAGATGGCCGAGGCGATTGCCGGCCGCTGGGGCGGGCTCGACCTTTGGGCGCATACGGCGATCCACGCCGCGCCGCTGTCGCCGGCGGGCCATGTCGATGCGAAGGATTTCCAGAAATCCGTCGATCTGAACGTGGTGGCGACGCGCGGCCTGATCGCCCTCTTCGAGCCTTTGCTGCGCGCCCGCAGCGGCACCGCGCTGTTCTTCGAAGACGACCATGCCGGAGAGAAGTTCTTTGGCAGCTATGGCGCGACCAAGGCCGCGCAGATCGCGCTGGCCCGCAGCTGGCAGGCCGAGAACGCAAATCTTGGCCCCCGCGTCGTGATCGCGCGCCCCGAGCCGATGCCGACCGGGACGCGGGCGCGCTTCTTTCCGGGCGAGGATCGGGCGCCCCTCTCTCCCTGCCGGACCGAGGCACGGCGGATCCTGTCCGAGATCCTCTAGCGCGCGAGCGCGAAGAGCCGGTCGAGATCGAGATGGATTTCAAGGTGCCGGGCGAGATCGTCCAGCACCCCCTCAACCTCAGGGGCATAGGCAAGGGCAGAACCGATGCCAAGCTGCCCCAGCCAGGCCGCGCGGAAGGCATCGCCCGCAAACAGCCCGTGCAGATAGGTGCCCGCGACGCGGCCATCGGCGCTGACCGCGCCATCCGCTTCGGGGATATGGGCAAAGGGCCAGCCGCAATCCGGGCCGGTGGTGCGGCCCATATGGATCTCATACCCCTCCACCGGCACCCCGAGCGCCCGGCCGCTGATCCGCATCAGACGCTTTTCGGGGGCCATCACCGTCTCGACATCGAGGAAGCCCAGTCCGGCATCGCTGCCCGGCGCGCCGTCATGCCCCTCGGGGTCGTGGATAGCACGACCGAGCATCTGGTAGCCGCCACAGATCCCGAGGATGCGCCCGCCCCGGCGATGATGCGCCATCAGGTCAATGTCCCAACCCTGCGCGCGCAGGAAGGCAAGGTCGCCGCGCGTCGACTTGCTGCCCGGCAGGATCACCAGATCCGCGTCGCCCGGAAGCGCGCGACCGGGCGGAACCATGGTAAGGCGGATATCCGGCTCGGCCGCCAGCGGGTCCAGATCGTCGAAATTCGCGATGCGCGACAGGATCGGGCAGGCGATGTGAAATTGCCCCGTCCCCTCACTTGCGCGGCGCAGGTCCAGCGCATCCTCGGCCGGCAGCAGAGAGGCTTGCCCGAACCACGGCACCAGCCCCAGATCGGGCCAGCCGGTGCGCCGGGCGATGAAATCGCGGCCATCGTCGAAAAGGCGCGGATCGCCGCGAAAGCGGTTGACGATGAAGCCCCGGATCATCGCCGCATCCTCGGGCGCGATCACGGCCTGCGTGCCGACAAGCTGGGCGATCACCCCGCCCCGGTCGATATCGCCCGCCAGCACCACCGGCACATCGGCGGCGCGGGCAAAGCCCATATTCGCGATGTCACCCGCACGCAGGTTCACCTCGGCGGGACTTCCCGCGCCCTCGACCAGAACGAGGTCGTGACGCGACAAAAGCCGGGCGTAGCTTTCCAACACCACCTCCAGCAGCCCGGCCTTGAAGGTAGCGTATCCGGTCGCCGAAACTCGCGTCGCTGCCCTGCCCCGGACGATGATCTGCGCGCCTCGCTCGCTCTCGGGCTTCAGCAGGACCGGGTTCATCTCGACCGAGGCGGGGATGCCCGCGGCAAGCGCCTGCAAAGCCTGTGCGCGGCCGATTTCGCCCCCGTCGGGGGTGACGGCGGCATTGTTCGACATGTTCTGTGGCTTGAAGGGCGCGACGCTGATCCCGCGGTGCCGCGCCGCCCGGCAAAGCCCGGCCACCAGCAGCGATTTTCCCACATTCGAGCCGGTTCCCTGAATCATCAATCCCGGCATCAAAGCCCCCGCTTGCCAATCCCGCCCTTGGTGACTAGATAGGCCCGTCGCTGAAAGAAAGGCCCCGTGGTGGAAAACGTCGTCCTTACCGTGCATCTGATCCTTGCTGTCCTGCTGATCGGGGTCGTGCTGCTGCAACGGTCCGAGGGCGGTGGCCTTGGCATGGGCAGCGGCGGTGGCGGCGGCGTGATGACCGGACGTCAGGCCGCGAACGCGCTTTCGCGCGTGACCTGGATCCTCGCGGGGGCCTTCCTCGTCACCTCGCTGACGCTGACCATCATCGCGGCGCGCAATGCTTCGAGCGGCTCGATCATCGACCAGTTGAACCTCGGCGGCAGCGAAAGCAGCCAGCAACCGACCACCACCCTGCCCGGCATCGGCGAATATGCGCCGCCCCCGGCAGCCGGCCAGCCGGTCCTGCCCCCGGTTCCGGGCGGCGCTGCGGCGCCCGCGGAATCCGGCGCGGCAACGACCTCTCCGGTGACCCCGCCGGCCGCGACCGCCCCGGCGGCGCCCGCCGAGAGCGCACCGGCACCCGAGGCAGCGGCCCCGGCCGCTGACGCCCCGGCGACGCCTGCGCCCGCGCAGACGAACTGATACCATAAATTGGGGTGCATCGCGCACCCCTCCACGACAACTTGCGGTCCGTTGCGGCTGCGGGACTTTTCGATTATAAGTTGAGTCCCGTGAAGCCGGCCAGATTCGGGCCGCGATTTTCTATTTTCGAACTCACGGGGGCCTCGATGGCGCGTTACATCTTCATCACCGGCGGTGTGGTTTCTTCGCTTGGCAAAGGGCTGGCATCGGCGGCGCTGGGGGCGCTTCTTCAGGCACGCGGCTATACCGTGCGGCTGCGCAAGCTGGACCCCTATCTGAACGTCGACCCCGGAACGATGTCGCCCTTCGAGCATGGCGAGGTCTTCGTGACCGATGACGGCGCGGAAACCGACCTCGACCTCGGCCATTACGAGCGTTTCACCGGCGTCTCGGCCCGCAAGACCGACTCGGTCAGCTCGGGCCGGATCTATTCCAACGTGCTGGAGAAAGAGCGTCGCGGCGCCTATCTGGGCAAGACCATCCAAGTCATTCCCCACGTCACGAACGAGATCAAGGACTTCCTTTCCATCGGCGAGGACGAGGTCGATTTCATGCTCTGCGAGATCGGCGGCACGGTCGGCGATATCGAGGGCCTGCCCTTCTTCGAGGCCATCCGCCAATTCGCGCAGGAGCGCCCGCGCGGGCAATGCATCTTCATGCACCTGACCCTGCTGCCCTATCTGGCGGCATCCGGGGAACTCAAGACCAAGCCCACGCAGCACTCGGTCAAGGAACTGCGCTCGATCGGCCTGCAGCCCGACGTTCTGGTCTGCCGCAGCGAGCAGCCGATCCCCGAGAAGGAACGCGCCAAGATCGCGCTGTTCTGCAACGTCCGTCCCGATGCGGTCATTCCGGCCTATGACCTGAAGTCGATCTATGAGGCGCCCTTGGCCTATCATCGCGCCGGCCTCGATCAGGCCGTGCTCGACGCCTTCCAGATCAGCCCCGCGCCGCGTCCCGACCTGACCCGCTGGGAGGATGTGATGGACCGCCTGACCCATGCCGAAGGGCAGGTCAAGGTCGCCATCGTCGGCAAATACACCCAGCTTGAGGACGCCTATAAATCCATCGCTGAGGCGCTGACCCATGGCGGCATGGCCAACCGCGTGCGCGTCAAGACCGAATGGGTCGACAGCGAGAAGCTGGAGGGCGAAGGCGCGCACCTGCTGGATGGCTATAACGGGATCATCGTCCCCGGCGGCTTTGGCGAGCGCGGGACCGAGGGCATGGTCGCCGCCGCGAAATACGCGCGCGAGAAGAAGGTGCCCTATCTGGGTATCTGCCTTGGCATGCAGATGGCGGTGATCGAGGCGGCGCGGAACCTTGCCGGGATGCCCGATGCCGGCTCCGAAGAATTCGACCACGAGGCGGGCGAGACCCGTTTCACTCCGGTCGTCTATCACCTGAAGGAATGGGTGCAGGGCAATTACACCGTCCAGCGCAAGCTGAGCGACGACAAGGGCGGCACCATGCGCCTTGGCGCCTATACCGCTGTCCTGACCCCCGGCTCCAAGATCTCGGAGGTCTATGACGGCGCGCTCGAGATTGAGGACCGTCACCGCCACCGCTACGAGGTCGACGGGAAATACCGCGAGAAGCTGGAGGAAGCCGGGCTCAGCTTCTCGGGCATGTCGCCTGACGGGCGCCTGCCCGAGGCGGTGGAATACGAGGATCATCCGTGGTTCATCGGTGTCCAGTCGCACCCGGAGCTGAAATCGAAGCCCTTCGATCCCGCCCCTCTCTTCGCCGGTTTCGTCCGTGCGGCGATGGAGAACGAACGGCTGGTGTGATCCCCGGTTCTGCGCCATCATCGCGGGCCAGACAAAAGCTGGTCCGAAGATGCGCCTTGCCCTGATTCTCGCACTATTGGCCGGTCCGGCCATGGCCGATGCGCCGCTGTTCCTGATCGAGCAGTCGGCGCTGCCCTTCGACCTCGGACCGGGGGCGCCGCAGAATGCGCCCTCGCGCCAGTCGAACTCGCCTCATGCCGCCGGCAATTCCACGGCCAGCGCGGCCAATTCCTCGGCGAGCTATGGCAACTCGCCCTCGAACCCGGCGAACGAGAAGCGGGTGATCTTCACCGGCGATGGATCGGTGGTCGGATATTACGCGCCGAACGGGTCCGGCACCCTCAATCTCTTCGATCTTGACGGCAAGCGCGTGGCCTATAAGCCCAAGGGCAGCAAGAGCCTTTTCTCGAGCGACGGGCGCTGGTGCGGCACCGTCGCCGATGCCGAAGGGGGCAGCTTCGCCTTCGGCATCATCCGCAGCTGCGCGGGCCTGTTCTGACCCTCGGGTCGGCGTCGCGCCGGACACGAAACTGTCACATCCGCCCGCTAGACCCGCGGGGAAATTCAGGAGAAGACCATGCAGGATGACGTCCGTAACGATTGGCTCGAAGCCGAACTCCAGGATGAACTGGACGAGGATTTCGAGATCGAGCTTGAGGATGCCGTCCTGTCCCGCGAAATCTCGCGCATCTATCGCGACACCCATCCCGACCAGATGGACCGCACGACCTATTTTCGCGAATTGCTGGCTTTGCAGGCCGAGCTGATACGGATGCATGACTGGGTCAGTTTTCACAAGGAAAAGGTGGTCGTCATCTTCGAGGGGCGCGACAGCGCCGGCAAGGGCGGGGCCATCAAGCGCATCACCCAGCGCCTGAACCCCCGCGTCTGCCGCGTCGTCGCTCTACCCGCGCCGTCCGATCGCGAAAAGACGCAATGGTATTTCCAGCGCTACGTCCCGCACCTGCCTGCAGGGGGGGAGATCGTGCTGTTCGACCGCAGCTGGTACAACCGCGCCGGGGTCGAGCGCGTCATGGGTTTCGCGACCGACAAGCAGGTCGAGGAGTTCTTCAACGATGTTCCCGAATTCGAGCGGATGCTGGTGCGCTCGGGGATCCGGGTGATCAAATACTGGTTCTCGATCACCGACGAGGAGCAGCAGATGCGCTTCCTGATGCGCATCCACGACCCGCTGAAGCAGTGGAAGCTGTCGCCGATGGACCTGCAATCCCGCGTCCGCTGGGAGGATTATACCAAGGCCAAGGAGGACATGTTCGAGCGCACGAATATCGACGAGGCGCCCTGGTATATCGTGCCCGGCAATGACAAGAAGCGCGCGCGGCTGAACTGCATGAGCCATCTGCTGAGCATGATCCCCTATACCGACGTGCCCCATGAGGAGGTCACGCTGCCCGACCGGGTCTTCAATCCCGATTACGAGCGTGAGATCCTGCCCCCCGACCTCTACGTCCCCCAACGCTACTAAGATGGGGCAAGTCCCCGGCGGGAGGCGCTTTATTGCCTTTAGCTCCCGCCGGGACTGCTTTAGTATCTGCCCATGTTTCGCAATCTTCTGAGCCGCCTTTTCGCGGAAACCCCTGATTCCGGTTCTCTGGCGTCACATGATGCCGAGGTCGCCGTCGCGGCGCTGCTGGTTCGCATCGCCCGCGCCGATGACCGCTATTCCGACGAGGAAAAGCACCGGATCGAGGGGGTTCTGGCGCGACGTCGCGGCCTCGGCCCCGTCGAGGCGGCCGAGGAGCGCGCGGCAGCCGAGATGATCGAGGCCGAGGCACCGGACACCGTCCGCTTCACCCGCATCATCAAGGAAAGGGTCGACGTTCAGGACCGCCAGAACGTCATTGCCGCCATGTGGGAGATTGCCTATGCGGATGGCAGCCGCGCCTCCGAGGAGGAGAGCATGATTCGCCTGATCGCCGGGCTTCTGGGTGTCAACGACCGCGATTCTGCCCTGGTTCGGCAGCGCGTTCTGGAAGGGCTGGGCTTGCAGGGTCAATAGTCCGGCACGCTGCGTCGCGGACGGTGCCGAACGACAGGAAAGCGTTGCATTCGCCGGACAAATGAAGCCTGATTGCGGCATGAGCCCTCACGCAGTCACGATTTCCTCTTCCATGTCATCCCCCTCTGCCGCCGCCACTCCGGTCATCGAAATCCGGGACCTCCACAAATCCTATGGACAGCTCGAGGTGATCCGCGGCGTGGACCTGGTCGCCCGTCGTGGACATGTGGTCAGCCTGATCGGCTCCTCCGGTTCGGGGAAGTCCACCCTGCTGCGCTGCTGCAACCTGCTCGAGGACAGCCAGCAGGGCGAGATTCTGTTCGAAGGCGAGCCGGTCCGCTGGCGGGGCGTCGGGGCCGAGCGTGTGCCTACCGACCGCGCCCAGGTGATCCGCCTGCGCACCAATCTGTCGATGGTGTTCCAACAGTTCAATCTCTGGTCGCATATGACCGTGCTGCAGAACGTGATGGAAGCGCCGGTCCATGTGCTCAAGCGCAACCCGGCCGAGGTCGAGGCGCGGGCGCGCCAGCTTCTGGCCAAGGTGGGTATCGGCGACAAGGCCGATGCCTGGCCCGCGCAGCTTTCCGGCGGCCAGCAGCAGCGCGCGGCGATCGCCCGCGCGCTTTGCATGGAGCCGAAGGCCCTGCTTCTGGACGAGCCGACCAGCGCGCTTGACCCGGAACTGCAGCAGGAGGTCGTGCGCGTCATCAAGGACCTCGCCTCCGAACACCGCACCATGCTTCTCGTGACCCATGACATGCGGCTTGCCGCAGATGTCAGCGACCATGTCGTCTTTCTCCATCAGGGGCGGATAGAGGAAGAGGGAACGCCGGCCGAAGTCTTCGGCTCGCCCCGCTCGGAGCGCCTGCGCCAATTCCTCAGCGCGACGCAGAGCAACTGAACTGCCAACAGGAGAGAAAAAATGAAAAAACTGATGCTTGCCGCCGCCGTCCTTGCCCTCAGCGCCGGGATCGGGGCGGCCCAGACGGTGCGGATGGCAACCGAAGGCGCCTACCCTCCCTACAACTTCGTGAATGATCAGGGCAAGATCGACGGGTTCGAGATCGAGCTTGGAAACGAGCTTTGCAAGCGCGCCTCGCTTGAATGCACCTGGGTCAAGAACGATTGGGATTCGATCATCCCGAACCTCGTCAGCTCGAACTATGACACGATCATGGCGGGCATGAACATCAGCGATGAGCGCAAGAAGGCGATCGATTTCACCGATCCCTATACGCCTCCGCCGCCCTCGGCCTATATGGCCCTGACGCCGGATGCCGATATCGAGGGCGGGATCGTCGCGGCCCAGACGAACACCATCCAGGCCAGCCACGTCGCCGAGACCGGGGCGACGCTGCTTGAATTCGCCACCGGCGAGGAGACGATCGCCGCCGTCCGCAATGGCGAGGCCGACGCGGTCTTTGCCGACAAGGACTTCCTTGCCCCGGCGCTGGCCGAATCGAATGGCGAGCTGGTCTGGGTCGAAGGCCATGACACGGTCGAGCTGGGCGAGGGCATCGGCATGGGCGTGCGCAAATCCGACGGCGAGCTGAAGGAAAAGTTCAACACCGCCATCCAGTCCATGAAGGACGACGGCACGCTGAACGCCCTGCTGAAGAAATGGTTCGGCGAAGGCGCCGTGCAGTTCTAAGCTGGAAAACATGAGGGCCTGCGCGGGTATTCTCCGTGCAGGCCGTTCTGGAGTGGCTGATGCTTTCCACCTGCGCCGACCCCAAGACGCTCGAAGGGCTTGCCTGGCTCATGTGCTACCTGACCTCGGGCAAGCACCTGCTGTTCTACCTTTCCTTCGGCACCGTGATCCTTCTGCTGGCCGTGACGGCGCCGGTCGCCCTGCTTTTCGGCTTCGGCGGCGCGCTGGCATCGCGCTCACGCATTACACCCCTGCGCTGGATCGGGCGGATCTATACCTCGATGGTGCGGGGCGTGCCCGACATCATCTTCTTCCTTTTCGTCCCCATCGCGCTGGATCAGGGCTTCGAATACCTACGCGCCAAGGTCTATTGCGATCCCGGCGCGCCGATCCGGCAAGGCAATGACTTCGTGGTCTGCGCGGCGGCGAAACTGCCTCTCTCGACCGCGGACCAATGGGTGCATCAGGCCTATGGGCTGTTCCTTGCGGTCATCGCCTTCGCCATCGTCTTCGGAGCATTCGCCTCGAACGTGCTTTACGGCGCGATGAACGCCGTGCCCAAGGCGCAGCTTGAAACGGCCGAGGCTTACGGCATGTCCCCGCGTCAGGTCAGCCGCCGGATCCTGATCCCGCAGATGTGGACCTATGCCCTGCCCGGCCTCGCCAATCTGTGGATGATCCTGATCAAGGCGACGCCGCTGCTCTTCGTCCTCGGGGTCGAGGATATCGTCTATTGGGCGCGCGAACTGGGCGGGGCCAAGACGGCGGCCTATGCCTTTCCCCATCCCGACTGGCGGATCTATTACTTCCTCGGGATCCTGGTCTTCTACCTGCTGATGACCTGGGGGTCCGAGCGGATCTTTGACCGCATCCGGTTCCGTCTTTCGGCCGGACAGGCCACGATGGCCGGCGAGGCGATGCGAAAGACCGCGATATGAACCAGTGCCTCCAGACCATCCATGACTACGGATTGCGCGCCATCGGCGTGGGCGAGCGGTTGCTGCCGCGCAGCGACTTCACCCTTTGCGAGCAGTTCGTGCTGATCGGCTCCGGCCTGATCTGGAACATCTATTTCGGCGTTCTCGCGCTTTTCATCGGCTTCTTCCTCGCCAATGCGCTGGCCGTCGCCAAGACCAGCCGGCTGCCCTGGCTGCGCAAGCCCGCGGAATGGTTCATCTTCCTCTTCCGGGGCAGCCCGCTCTTCATCCAGTTCTTCGTGGCCTACGAGGCGCTGGTGCAATTGCCGCGCGCGGGCATCGACGTCTTCGGGATCACCGTCCAGACAAGCTGGATGACGCGGGCCTGGGCGGGGGCGCTGTTCGTGCTGGTGATGAACACCGCCGCCTATTCCGCCGAGATCTTCTACGGCGCGCTCAGGAACCTGCCCAAGGGCGAGCTTGAGGCGGCGGATGCCTATGGCATGACCGGCTGGACGCGCTATCGCCGCGTCCTCTGGCCGACCGCGATGCGCCTTGCCTGGCCCGCCTATACCAACGAGGCGATCTTTCTTTTCCACGCGACCACGCTGGTTTTCTTCTCCAGCTTCCCGGCCTTCCAGCAACAGGGCGACAGCCTCTATTACGCCAGCTATTTCGCTGACAAGACCTTCAACCCCTTCGTCGCCTATCCGATCGTTGCCGGATATTTCATCCTTCTGACCCTGTTGCTGATCACGCTTTTCGGGGTCGTCAACCGGCGGCTGAACCGCCATTTGCCCGGATCGGCGCGGAAGTTCCGCTACCGACCCATTCTTCTCAGGTGATACATGGACTGGCTGCGCGAGCATCCCGAAGTGAAGACCATCCGCGTTGCCGCCGCCGATCTGAACGGCATGGCGCGCGGCAAGCGAATTCCCGCAAGATTTGCCGACAAGCTATTGACGGAAGGCACGAAATTTCCATTCTCGGTCCTCAACATGGATATCTGGGGCGAGGACGTCGAGGACAGCCCGCTGGTCTTTCAGTCCGGCGACCCGGACGGCCTCCTCCTCCCGACCGAGCGCGGCTTCATGCCGATGCCCTGGCTCGAGGCGCCGACCGGGCTGCTGCCACTCTGGATGTTTCACCCCGACGGGCGCCCCTATGACGGCGATCCGCGCCAGGCCCTTGCCCGCGTGGTCGAGCGTTACAATGCTGCCGGCCTGACTCCGGTTGTCGCGACCGAGCTTGAATTCTTCCTGATCGACGATTCCGGCGGCCAGCTTCGCGTCCCGCCCAGCCCACGCTCGGGCAAGCGCCGCACCGGGGCGGAAACCCTGTCCCTGCGCGCGCTGGATGCCTTCGACCGCTTCTTCACCGCGCTTTATGACGCCTGCGAGGCGATGGACATTCCCGCCGATACCGCGATCTCGGAGGCAGCGCCCGGCCAGTTCGAGATCAACATGATGCATCAGGCCGATCCCCTGAAGGGCGCTGATGATGCCTGGCTGTTCAAGCTGCTGGTCAAGGGGCTGGCGCGACGCTATGGCTTCGCGGGTTCCTTCATGGCCAAGCCCTACGAGGAATGGAACGGCTCGGGGATGCACATGCATTTCTCGATCCTCGACCAGCAGGGCAAGAACATCTTCGACAATGGCGGTGAGGAAGGGTCCGACCGGCTGCGCCACGCCGTTGCCGGATGCCTTGCCGCCATGCCCGGCTCGACCCTGCTCTTTGCCCCGCATGAGAACAGCTATGACCGGCTGGTCCCGAACGCCCATGCCCCGACGGGGATCGGCTGGGCCTATGAGAACCGCACTTCTGCGATCCGCATCCCCTCCTCCGGTCCCAAGGCGCGCCGGATCGAACACCGGGTCGCGGGGGGCGACGTCAATCCCTACCTGACCGTCGCCGCGGTTCTGGGTGCCGCGCTGAACGGCCTCGAGGACCGGGTCGAGCCGCCCCCGGCCCTGCAGGGCAATGCCTATGAGCAAGGGCTGGACCAATTGCCGGCTACCTGGGGCGAGGCCATCGACGCCTTCGCCGCCTGCCCGCAGATCAAGCGCATCTTTCCGGCGCATCTGATCGAGAATTTCGTCATGACCAAGCGTCAGGAGCTGCATTACATGGCGGAGTTGTCCGATGAAGAAACGGTTGAGC
The DNA here is from genome assembly GCF_035556475.1 of Paracoccus sp. (in: a-proteobacteria). Taxonomy (GTDB): domain Bacteria; phylum Pseudomonadota; class Alphaproteobacteria; order Rhodobacterales; family Rhodobacteraceae; genus Paracoccus. The sequence continues at coordinate 36,477 of NZ_DATMFA010000058.1, forward strand.
TTTATCTCGACACGGTGTGAGGTTGTTCCGACCACTATAAAACTGCCTTTCGGCTGGGTTTGCTTCCATTTTGGCAACCATAAATCTGCCATTGGCCGGGCTGCTTTCCTGAATCTTCATGTTTATCAGAAAGATACAGAAAACCCCGCCATTCTCGGGACGTCAGACCCGCTTTTCCCGCTCAGTCCTCACTCTGCTTGACGGTCGCGGCAGCAGCTTTCATGACGCCCCGACCGACCCGGGTCCTTTCTGAAATCAAGCCTCCGCACCATTCACATGGCCGGACGCTCGGCCGCCGCTTTGCGGTGGGCTCAGCCAAGGACTTCCCATGTCACACTTCCCGATCATCAAAGCGACCTGCCGCTACGCAGCGCGGGGCGAGCTGGACCGGCTGCTTAGGGCCGCCTCGCCTGCGCGGCGGTGGAAGTCCTCGTCGACCGAGGGCTTGCTCGTTCTGTCTCGCAGCACGTAGCTCCAGAGCCCTTTGGTGACATTCGTCCGCTCCGCAGCGTAGCTCTGACTTTGCAGCCGCAGCAGAGTCGCGCTTGTCAGGTTGCGGTCTTCAGGTTCACCCTTGCTTCCAGCTTTGCCGCCGTTTCCTTCCGTTCGCTGTATCGGTCAGTGAGGAAGC
>NZ_DATMFA010000059.1:0-19237 GCF_035556475.1 Paracoccus sp. (in: a-proteobacteria)
ACACCGAACGCGTAATACTGATAGTTCATCATGCCGTCGCGGGCGTTATAGGCGCTTTCCGACACGCCCCAGGGCCGGTTGTGGCGCGCGCCGTCGCGGATCTGCGCCTCGACCGCGACCTCGCAGGAACTGTGCAGGATCGAGCCGGGCGGTTCGTCCATGATCAGTGGCGCCATCAGATATTCGAACATCGAGCCCGACCAGCTTGCAAGGCTGCTGCCATAGGGCATGGCGGTCATCGGCCGGCCAAGGCGGTTCCAGTGCTCGGTCGGCAGGTCGCCCTTGGCGATGCCGAAAAGTGAGGCGAGCCGCGCTTCCGAGGCGAGCAGGTCGTAATAGGAATGGTCGAGCGTGCCGTCGCTGGAATTGTAGCCAATGGCAAGCAGATGGCGCTCGGGGTCGTAGAGAAAGCCGAACTCCATCTCGAAGGCGAAGGCGCGCGCCCGCTCGGCCAGCGCGGACATGCGCAGCCCCGAGACCTGGACCTGCGACGGCTCGATCCGGCCAAGCGCCTCCATCTCGTCGCAGGTGGTGACGAGGCGGGTGGCCCACCAGTCAAGCTCGCGCATGGCGGGGGTCGGAACCTCGCTCAGCAGGCCCTGCACCAGCACCTGAAGATCGGCCGCTGCGCGGGCATAGGTCTGGACATGCAGGGCGGCGAGGTCGGGCTGGGTCGCGCTGTCCATCGTGCGCCAGAGGCCGAGGATGCGCTCGCCAATGCGGTCGCGCAGCGGGTCGAGGCGCCGACGCTCGCGCGGGATGGCGCTGTGAAGCCGGCCCATGATCGTCAGGATGTCGACCGCGCCTGAAAGGTCCGGCAGCAGATAGAGCGTCGGGTTCCGCGCCCATTCCTTCAAGGTCGAGGACAGCGTGATCAGGTGCCCGGCAAGATTGCCGCTGTCCACTGCCGAGATATAGCGCGCGCCCAGCGGCTCCAGCGTATCCGTGGCATACCAGTTGTAGAGATGCCCGCGTTCGCGGGGCAGTTGCTCGATCGTGGTCAGCGTCGCGTCGATCCGGTCGAGTGTCTCGTCCAGCGTGATCCAGTTGAACTCGCGCGCGGTCGCGATCGAAAGCAGATAGAGCCCGATATTGGTGGGCGAGGTCCGCTCGGCCAATTTCGGCCGCGGGTCGATCTGGAAATTGTCCGGGGGCAGGTGATGGGTGTCGCCGTTGACGAAGCTTTCGAAGAAACGCCAGATCAGACGCCCCTCGGCCCGCCACTCCCGCTTTTCCTCGGGGAGGAGCGGCCGGTTCTCCTCGTCCCTTATCGGGCGGGCGCTGAGCCAGGCGATCAGCGGCGCGCCGAGCCAGAGCGTGCCAAAGACCAGCGCGATCCCGGCATTTTCCGGCCGCAGGACCGCGACCAGAAGGACGAAGGCCAGGGACAGCCCGAGGCCCCCACGCATGAGGCCCAGATAGCTTGCCAGCGTTTCGTGCGAGCGTGCCGCCGCCGCCTCTGCCGTGGTCCATTCCAACAGATGCCGGCGCGAGACGTTGAGCCGGAAAAGCGTGCGCCCGATTGCGTTCATCATGCTCCATGCCATCTGCGGAAGCAGGGTGAGGCGAAGCATGAAGGCCATGATCTGGTCGAACAGCTCTTTCCCGATCACCATCAGGTGGCGCAAGGGTGCAACCCCCGCCTGACGCGGCACCAGTCCCATCAGCCAGCCCAGAAGCTGCGCGATCGACATCGAGATCCCGAGAAGCGCGAGCCAGATCAGCGCATCGTCGCGCGGCAGGCCGACCAGCGCCAGAAAGCCCGCCAGCATCAGGCTGCCGGGCAGCACGCTGCGCCGCAGGTTGTCGACCATCCTGAAGCGGGCCAGCATGTCGAGGCCGTTATGCGGGTCCAGCAGATAGGGCAGCAATTGCCAGTCGCCCCGCGCCCAGCGATGCTGCCGCGAGAGGTCGACCGCGAAGCGACGCGGATATTCCTCGAAGAGGACCACATCCGTCGCCAGCGCGGCGCGCAGCCACGCCCCTTCGATCAGGTCATGGCTCAGGACAGAGTTCTGCTGCACCGGCTCCTCGGCCGCCGCGATGAAGGCGTCGACATCGTAGATGCCCTTGCCGGTATAGGTCCCCTGATCGAACAGGTCTTGGTATAGGTCCGAGACGGTGAAGACATAGGGATCAAGCCCGCCATCCTGCGACAGGATGCGCTGGAAGGGCGAGGTGTGCGGCCCATGTGCAAGCAGCGCCGCCACGCGCGGCTGGATCAGGCCGTGGCCGCGGGTGATCCGGCGCAAGGCGGGGTCGTAATGCGGACGGTTCACCGGATGGGCGATCATGCCGACCAGCTTGCGCACCGTGTCGCGCGGCATGGTCGTATCCGCGTCGAGCGTGACCACGAAGCGGATATACCCCGGCGGGCGCGGCCCGGTATCGACGAAGCTGGTGTCGTTGCTGCCGCGCAGCAGGGCATTCAGCTCGACCAGCTTGCCGCGCTTGCGCTCCCAGCCCATCCAGACGCCCTCGGCCTCGTTCCATTGGCGGCGGCGATGCAGCAGATAGAAGCGCCGCCCGGTATGGGCATATTTCCCCGCCAGCGCCTCGATCCCCATGCGGGCATAGCCGAGCAGTTCGGCATCGCGCTCGGTCGTTTCCTCCTCGGCATCGGTGAAATCGGTCAGCAGGGCAAAGCTGAGCGGCGCGTCGGTATTGGCGAGGTAATGGACCTCCAGATTGTTCAGCACATCGTCGATCGCGTCGAGGCCGTGGAGCAGGCAGGGGATGACGACAAGGGTGGCGTTTTCGGCCGGGATGCCGTCCTCGTAGCCATAGGCGGGCAGTTGCGCGGGCGGGATCAGCCGGCCGACCGCGAAACGGATCAGGGAAAACGACGCCTCGACGCCCACGGGCAGCGACAGCAGGATCAGGCCCAGGGCAAGCAGCGTCCCGGTGCGCGAGGGGACATAGGACAGCAGGATCAGCACCCCGATCGTGACCAGGATTGCGAGGGGGACGATCAGGCTGAGGACGCCGTAATCGCGCGCCGTCCTTGCCAGCCGCTCGCGCCAGACGGGGCGATAACCGCAGCTGGCCTCGAAATCCCGCGCCTCGTCGCTCAGCAGGATGGCCGAGACCGGCAGCGCGCGGTGGCCGGCGGTGCGCAGCGCATGTTCGGCCACCTCGGCCTCGGACAGGTTCGAATGCCGTGCGATGGCCTCGATCCGGTCGCGGATCAGGTTGCGGGTCTGCGGGGCAAGCCGCAGATGGTCGGGATCCTCGCGCAGGATGGCCTCGATCCGGCTGGTGGCCTCGAACCACTCGCGCCAGTTGATCTCGTCCAGCCGCTTCAGGGCGCGGATGATATGGCCGGCGGTCACGTTATTGGCGGTCTGGCGGGACTGCTCGCCGCTCAACGTCTGTTCAGCCGTGGTCCCCCGCGCCTCCAGCCTGCGCGACAGCTCGGTGGCGATGGCGTGGCTGCGGTCCAGCCGCGCATGGATGCGATAAAGAACCTGTGCGACATAGGCGGGATTGCTCAGCGCCTGATCGGGCACGACAAGATCGAAATCCTCGGGCCGGGGGTCGTCCTTGGCCATGAGGCGGTCGATCGCGGCATTGGCCTCGCGCCGGCCCTGGCGGGAATAGCCGGTCTCGGCGCTGAGCCGCAGCATCCGCAGAAGCAGGACATAGCGCAGCATCGAGGGCAGGCACCACAACTCGCCGATGGTCAGCCACTCGACCTGCTGGGCCCCGGCGATGAACTCGGAAAAGCTGCGTTCGCGCAGGTCGGCATCGGTAAGGGCCACATAGTCCCAGGCGAGGGCGAGAACGCGTGGGATCGGCCCGCCCGACTGGGCCACCGCCTTGGGCAGAGAGCGCAGGAAGCCCGCGCTCAGGTCGCGGTGAAGGTGACGGTAGGTCTCGGCGATGGTGTGGTAATTGTCGAGCAGCCAGCGCGTCGCGGTGGTGATATGTTCGCCCGCGGCATCGGCCTTCAACGCCTGATGGTAAAGCTCCCGCTGGTTGCGCTCGGCCCGCCCGAGGTCGATCTGCGCCACGCCCGCATCCAGACCGGGCATCTGCGCCCGGCCCGTCTCGATCACGAGCCGTCCGGCGGCCTCCAGTCCCGGCGGGATCGCGGTGCCCGGCCTGCCAGCGTCCTGAGGCCCGAATTCGCCACCATCTGCCTGCATCGCCCCGCCTCCGACTCGCTGCCCCTTTGCAGACAAGACCCGACATGCCGCCACGGTTCCGCCATTTTCGGCTTCGGCGCGTCTGGAAAAGCGCGTTGCATGGGAAGCAGGCAGTCGATCCGGGGTCAGGCCGCGGTGCCGAGCCGGGTCAGCGTGCCCAGCCGCGCCCCGGCGGCCCGATCGGCGAGGATGGTGCAGGCCGGGTGCAGCCGCAGGTAGGATGCCGGGCATTCCGGCCCGATTGCCCCGTCCAGCGCAGCGGCCAGCGAGGCCGCCTTGGCCGGCCCGGTGGCGAGCGCGACGATGCTGCGGGCCGAAAGGATCGCAGCCGTTCCCATCGTCACCGCCTGCGAGGGGACGGCCTCTCCCGGTGCAAAGAAACGGGCATTCGCGCGGATCGTCTCGGGCAGCAGGTCGACCACACGGGTCGGCGCGGCAATACCGGTTCCCGGTTCGTTGAAGCCGATATGGCCATTCGCCCCGATACCCAGAAGTTGCAGGTCCACCGGGCCGATCCGGTCCAGCAGCGCCGCATATTCCGCCGCGGCGCGGTCGGGTGGCAGATCCCCGCGCGGGATATGGATGGCATCCTGTGCCACGTCGACATGGTCGAAGAAATGCCGCGCCATGTAGCTGTGATAGGAGCTGGGATGACCCGGCGCGAGGCCCACATATTCATCGAGATTGACGGTTGTGACGCGGGCGAAGCTGAGGCCGTGCCGATGTGCGGCGACCAGCCGGGCATAAAGCGGCTCCATCGTGCCGCCGGTCGCAAGCCCGAGGATCGCAGTCGGTCGGATCGCGACCAGATCGGTGATCAGCCGGGCGGCGGCGGTGATCGCATCCTCGGTGCTGTCTCGGAGGACGAGTTTCGTCATGCGCATTCCGGGGCCTCAGGCGGTGCGCGCGGTCGGGATGCGGGCCAGATCCACCGGCACCCGCCGGCGCGGAAGGGCCTTCCCGTCCGGCGCAAAGACATGCACGGCGGCGGGGGCGAAGCCCAGCGGGACCGTCTCGCCCGGCGCGACCGCAGCGGTTCCGTCCGTCACCAAGCAAAGCTGCTGCCCGCCCGGCGCGATCAGATAGACGACGGTGCTGCTGCCGAGCCGCTCGACCACGTCCACCCGGCAGGGCAGGCCGGAGGGGTCCGGGCGCAGGTCGTCGGGGCGAATGCCAAGGGTCAGGCTTTCACCCGGCGCGGCGCTGCCCTCGACAGGCGCGGTCAGGCCGGGGCCGTGGTCAAGCCGCAGCCCGATCCCCTCGGGGCTGGTCCCCTCGGCCGTGGCGGGCAGGAAATTCATGTTGGGATTGCCGATGAAGCCCGCGACAAAGCGGTTCGCCGGGCGGTGGAACAGCTCCAGCGGCGTTCCGACCTGCTCGACCCGGCCCGCGTTCAGGACGACGATGCGGTCGGCCATGGTCATCGCCTCGACCTGATCATGGGTGACATAGATCATGGTATTCCCAAGCCGCACATGCAGGCGCGACAGTTCGACCCGCATCTCGCCCCGGAGTGCGGCGTCGAGGTTCGAGAGCGGCTCGTCGAAGAGAAACACTGAAGGCTCGCGCACGATGGCTCGGCCGATGGCGACGCGCTGGCGCTGGCCGCCCGAGAGTTCGCCGGGCTTGTGCTTCAGGCGTTCGGTCAGCTTCAGCACCTCTGCCGCGGCCTGGACCTTCTGGCGCACCTCGGCCTCGGGGCGGCGCTCGACCCGCAGGGGGAATGCGATGTTCTCGTAGACGTCCATATGGGGGTAAAGCGCATAGCTTTGAAAGACCATGGCGATGCCGCGCCGCGAGGGGGGAAGGTCGTTCACCGCCCGCCCGTCGATCTCGAGGCTGCCTGCGGAAATATCCTCGAGCCCCGCGATCATTCGCAGCATGGTCGATTTCCCGCAACCCGAGGGGCCGACGAAAACGGTGAACTCGCCCTCGCGGATATGAAGGTCGGTCGGATGGATGACGCGGATGACGCCGAAATCCTTGGCAACGCCGGTCAGTTTCAGATCGCCCATCTGCTGCTCTCCCGGGATGAAGGGGGCGGGTTTCCGCCCCCTTTGGTGGTCAGTTCAGCGCGGCAAGGCCATCATTGATGTCCTTCGCGCCTTCCTCGGGCGTGATCTCGTCCGAGATGACCGCCTGAATGCCCTCGATCGCCGCGTCCTGCATGGCGATATAGTCCTGCATCAGAGGCTCGGGTCCACCGGTCGGGACGGCGTCGATGAAGGGTTTCCAGTCCGGATCCTTGGCTATCAGCGCATCCGCCCCGGCCCCGGCGCGGATCGGGGTCCAGCCGCCCGCCTCGTCAAAGGCCGATTGCCGTTCCGGCGCGGTCAGGAACTTGATCAGGTTCTGGGTCGGCTCTTCCAGCCCCGTGCCCTTGAAGACGACAAGGCTGTCGGTGATCAGGAGGGTTGAATGCTTGCCCGACGGCCCGGCAGGGATCAGCGCCACGCCGAAATTCACCCCTTCGGCCTTGCCGCGACCCCAGGCGCCGGTGGTATACATCGCGATCTGGCCTTCCTTGAACAGCGGCTCAAGCTTGCCGCGATCATAGGCGACGGGGCCTTCCTGCGAGTATTTGGCCAGTTCCTGATAGAATTTCAGCGTCTCGACATTGGCCGGGCTGTCGAAGACGACATTGCCATCCGCATCGACGACCTGACCGCCATTCGAATAGAGGAAGTTCAGAAATTCGTGGAAGGTGTTGTCCATGTCGGCGGCGGGCATGCCGAAGCCGGCGGCCTTGGTCTTTTCCTTGATCGCCTTGGCGGCGGTCAGCATGTCCTCGAAGGTCTGCGGCCCCTTGGGCATGTCGAGGCCGGCTTCCTTGAACAAGTCCTTGTTCCAGTAGAGCGCCTTGGTCGAGAAGGCGCGCGGCAGGCCCCAGACCTGACCGTCGAACTGGACGGTCGAGATAACCGAGGGCTCATAGGTCTTCAGCTCCTCCTCGGTCAGGGTGATCGGGACGATCTGTCCCGCCGCCGAAAGCTGCTTCAGCACGCGCGAGCCCATATATGCGGCAGCGGGCGGTGTGCCTGCGGCGGCCAGCGTCAGGGTCTTTTCCTGACATTGCTCCCACGGCAGGAATTCGACCCGGACGGTATAGTCGGGGTTCGCCTTGACCCATTCGTCGATATGGGTCTGCTGGACGGGGGCCTGCGGCTCGTTATCCGCGCCGCAATTGATCAGATAGAGTTCGGTTGCCGCCTGCGCGGCGCTCGACAGGGCAAAAACCGCCGTCGATGCCAGGATGATGGAACGGATGGTCAACTTCTTACTCCCTGTTATATGCGACCGGCTGCGTTACTCCTTCACCGCCCCGGCGGTCAGCCCGGCGACGATGTATCGTTGCAGGAAGACGTAGAGGACCAGCACCGGCAGCACGCCGACGATGCTGGCGGCCATCAGTTCGTTCCAGCGAACCTCCTGATGGCCGAAGAACTGGTAAAGCCCCACCGGAAGCGGGTTCAGGTGGTTCTTCGAGTTGAAGGTCAACGCGAACAGGAATTGCTGGGCATAGGCGGTGATGAAGGTGGTGATCGCGACCACGACCATGCCCGGCGCCGCGATCGGCAGGATCACCCGGCGCATGGTGTAAAGGCGGGATGCCCCGTCGACATAGGCGGCTTCCTCCAGCTCGGCGGGGATGCGCATGAAATAGCTGCGCATCAGGAAGATGCCGGTCGGCACGGTGAAGGCCGCGCCCGGAATGATCATCGCGGCATAGGTGTTCAGAAGCCCCAGCGCCAGCATCAGCTTGTAGAGCGGGATGATCAGCACCGCCGCCCCCACCATCGAGACGGCAAGGAAAAGCGAGAGCAGGCTGTCCCTCAGCCTGAACCGGAACCGGGCAAAGGCATAGGCCGCCGGGATCGAGCAGGCCATGGAAAGGATCGTGACCGCCACCGCGATGCCGAAGCTGTTCAGGATCCAGCGCCAGAGCATCGGCTGCGAGATCCAGATCTGGTGGTAATTCGCGAAGCTCATCCCCTTGGCGAAAAAGCGATAGGGGATGCGGAACACCTCGGTCAGTGGCCGCAGCGAGACCATGAAGGCCTCGACGAAGGGCGCAAGCATGAAGATCAGGAACAGCGCCATGCCGGCATAGATCAGGATAAGCTCCCACCAGCGATAGCGGTTGATCATCTGCGGCCTCCTTTCTGGGTCAGGCGGTTCAGGAGCGTCAGGTAGATCGCGGAAAGCACCATCAGGCAGATCAGGATCATCACCGCCCTTGCCGCGCCCTCGCCATAGCGAAAGCGCGAGATCGCGGTGCGGTAGGTGTCGATGATCATGGTGGTGGTCGCGCCACGCGGCCCGCCCTCGGTCAGGATCCAGATGATCTCGAAGCTGTTGAAGGTCCAGATCGTGGAGAGCAGCGCCATCGTGGCGATCGAGGGCATCAGCAGCGGCAGCGTGATCCGGCGAAAGCGGTAGGGCCGTCCCGCGCCGTCCGTCCATGCCGCTTCGTAGAGATCTTTCGGGATCGTCTGCATCGCGGCGAGCAGGTAGAGCGAGACCAGCGGCGTCCCGATCCAGACATCCGTCACCACGGTCGAGATGAAGGCCGCCTGCTTGTAGGCCAGAAACTCGAACGGGCCGGAGAAGAGGCCGATCCGTTGGCCAAGCCCCGCGATCATGCCGAACTGGCCGTTATACATCCATGCCCACATGAAGCAGCCGACCGCGATCGGCACGACCCATGGCGGCATGATCAGGACGCGAAACAGCGCGCGCCCCGGCACGGCGGCATTCAGCAGCACCGCGCCGACCATGCCCATGACCAGCTTCAGACTGACCGACAGCGCGGTCCAGACCAGGGTGCGGCCAAGGATGGGCCAGAAATCTCGCTGGAAGAATTTCGTGTAATTGGCGAAGCCGACATATTCCTGAACCTGCTTCATCGAGGCGTCGGTGAAGGACAGCCGGAAGGTCTCGACCAGCGGCCAGGCGGCAATCACGCCCACCAGCAGCAGCGCCGGCACCAGAAGCAGATAGGGGAACGGGTCCGTTCGCCTCATGCAGCCGCCTTGCCGGTCAGGGCGGCATCGAAGCTGGCCCAGAAGGGGGCGAGGTCGACAACCCGCCCCTCGCGCCGCGCCTGATCAAGGGCAAGCGCGGTCACGCCGGCCTCAAGCGCATCGGTGATGGTCAGGGGCAGGTCCGGCAGATCGCCACGCCAATGCGCCGCCAAATCGCGTGCCATCGCCTCGTCGGCGCCGTAATGATGCTTCATGTCGCCCGCGGTGCCGATGTCGCGGTTGTCGATCAGGACGGCGCTGTCCTCGGCCCGGGTCAGCTTGAAATAGTTGCGGATGAAGTCGCCCTCGGCCATGGCATCCGTGCCGATCACCGCGAAGCGACGAAACTCGTCGGGTGTGTTCATGTTGGTGTGAAAGGCCATGATCGCGCCGTTCTCGTATTCGACCAACCCGGTCTGATAGTCGATCAGATCCCCCTGTCCCGAGAAGGCGTCGGCCGTCCCGCCCCAACGCGGCGCCATCACGCCAAGATAGGCAGGAGCCACGTCCGGCCGGCGGGCGGGCAGATATTTCTTGCGCCCGCCAAAGCTTGCGACTCGCGCCGCCCTCGCGCCCGCAACCCCTTGATAGAGGTCGAGATCGTGGCAGCATTTCTCCAGCATGAAACCGCCCGAGAGCGCGCTTTCGCGCCGCCAGTCGCGCATGAAGAAGCTGCCGTGATAGGGCGCGATATGCTCGGCCGCCTCGATCGACATGACCTCGCCGATCTGCGGGGCAGCGGCGCGAAGCGCGCGGTAAAGCGCGGAATAGCGCAGGACCATCCCAACCGCGACCCGCGCCACGCCGTCATGGGCGGCAAGCAGGCGCGCCAGCTCCAGCGTTTCGTCAAGCGAGATGACGACGGGTTTTTCGGCGAAGATATGCGGCGTGTCGGTCAGAAGCGCCTGCCGCAGATGGCCAAGATGAAGGTGGTTGGGCGAGCCGATCAGCAAGAGGTCGAAGCTGTGCCCCGCCAGCATCTCGGCTGCGTCGCGGTAATGATGGGCCGGTGCGGCCTCGGCCAGACGGCCCTCATGCCCGGGGCCGGGATCGGCGACGGCGACCAGATCCATGTCCGGGCAGGTCTCGCGCAGAAAGGGCAGGATCGCCGCGATCCGATGGCCGAGGCCGATGATGCCGGTCTTCATCCCGTTCTTCATGCCGTGGCCTCCACCGCCTTCAGCATGGCGGCGCGCAGGGCGCGGACGTTCCGGGGCAGCGTCCGGGGGCGACTTGCGGGGATGTTGATCCGCGTGGCCGGCGCCTCGTCCGCGACGACCGACATACAGGATGCGTGGAGGTCATGGACCCCCGCCGCCAGCAGCGTCGCCGCATTCTCGGGCAGGACGCCCCCGCCCGCCATGATGGTGATGCGACCTGCCGCCCGGCGGGAAAGTTGCGCCAGCATCGCGACCCCTTCCGGCGCGGCCTTGGTCCCGCCCGCGGTCAGGATGCGGCAGACGCCGAGGTCGATCGCCTGCTCCAGCGCCTCGTCGAGGTCGGGGGCCAGATCGAAGGCGCGATGGATCACCAGCTCCATCCCCTCGGCCGCGTCCCTGAGGCGGGCCATGGCGTCAAGGTCAAGCCGCCCGTCGGCATGGGTGACGCCGGTGACGATACCCGCAAGGCCCGCGGCCTTCGCCGCCGCGATGTCGAAAAGCGCCGCCTCGATCTCCTCGGGGCTGTAGACGAAATTGCCGGGCCGGGGTCGGATCATGGCGCAGACCGGGATGGGCGCGCGCGCTGCCTGCGCGATCAGGCCGGGCGATGGGGTCAGCCCGCTGACCGCCAGCGCCGCGCAAAGCTCGATCCGGTCGGCGCCCCCCTCGATCGCGGCGGCGAGGCCGGCGGGATCGTCCACGCAGATTTCCAGAAGCGGTGCTTGGGATCGTTCTTGCATCTGGCCTCCCTCGGGTCACGGTTACGAGGCAACAACAAATCAAAGTTTCTGTAAACATATTTGTTTGCTTAGCTAAAACATTTTGAGGAAAATATTAGTTTGACAAAAGTTTACTGATCGAAAAGATTGTGCGGACGACAAGTTGATGATGGGACGGCGCATGCAGCAAGCACAGGATGACAGGCCGCTTCACGGCGTCGCTCTGTGGGCGGCGGTGCTGGCGGCCCGCGACACGATGCCAGCCAAGCTGCGGGCGATTGCGGCCTTCGTGGCCGAGGATCCCTCGGAATTCATCCGCATGACCTCGCGCGAGATCTGCGCGCGCCTTGGCACCTCCGAGCCGACCCTGATCCGCTTTTGCCGCAGTTTCGGCTTTGCCGGTCTGGCCGATTTTCGCATCGAACTCGCGCTGGCGCTGGCTGCACAAAGCACCGGGGCGGCGGTGCATCCGCAGGCCGCCGACCGGCGGCGGGCCAATCCCGGGGCCAAGCGGCGCATCGCGTCGGCGGCGATGGGCCTGCTCAATGAGGACCATTCGCTGCTGATCGACAATGGCTCGACGGTCGAGATCGTGGCGGAGCTTCTGGGGCAAAGCGACGGTCATCCGGCGATGACGATCATGACCTCGGGGCTGATGGTGGCGCAGCACGCGATGCGGAACGGCCGCCATAGGGTGATGCTGACGGGAGGGGTCATCCGCCCCTCGACCGGCTCGCTCTCGGGCAGGCTGGCCGAGAGCAGTCTGAACGGGATGAATTTCGACACATTCGTCATGGGCGCCGACAGCATCGACCCCGAGGGAGGGCTTTCGACCTATTCCGAGGACGAGGCCCATGTCACGCGCGCCATGGTCGATGCGGCCGCGCGGGTGATCGTGCTGGCCGACCATACCAAGTTCCGCGCCTCGCGCCTGCACCGCATCTGCGGGCTGGCGCGGGTTTCCATCCTGATCACCGACCGCCCGCCCGCCGAGCCGATCCGCGCCGCGCTGGATGCCGCGGGCGTCCGGCTGATTGTCGCGGGCGAAGGGGCCAAAGACAGCAGGGACGCAGAATGACCAGTTTCACCGCGCAGGAAATCGACGCCCAGCCCGCGATCTGGCGTGGCTGGGCGGATCCGCTGGAGGCAAAGGCGGCACCAATCCGCGACTGGATCGCGGCGCGCGCCCCGCATGAAGTCTGGCTCTCGGGCGCCGGCACCTCGGCCTATCTGGGCGAGGTTCTGTCGCGCCAGCTCGGGGGCAGGCTGCGATCGTTCCCGACGACCGATCTGGTGGCCGTGCCACAGCTTGCCCTCGGCACCGGGAACCGCGACCTCTCGGTCCAGTTCGGCCGCAGTGGCGACAGCTCGGAGACGGTGGGGCTGATTGACCTCCTCGATCTCCATCGCCCGGATATCGACCGCCTGCAGATCACCTGCAATGCCGACAGCGCGCTTGGCACCCGATCCGGTCCCGGTCCGGGACAGACGCGCGCCCTTATCCTGCCGGAGGCGACGCATGACCGCGGCTTCGCGATGACATCGAGCTTCACGACGATGTATCTGAGCGCGCTGGCCTGTCTCGACCCCGGCTTTGATGCCCGCCTGATCCTGCCGCGCCTTGCCGAGGCGGCGGATCGGCTGCTGCCGCGTCTCTGGGGCCTTGATCTGGCCCGGCCAGATCGCGCGATCTTCCTTGGCTCCGGCGCTCTGACCGGGATTGCGCGCGAGTCCGCCCTGAAGGTGCTAGAGTTGACGGCCGGCCGCACGATCACGCAATGGGACAGCACGCTGGGCTTCCGTCACGGGCCGAAGGCGGCGGTGGACGAGGCTACCAGCGTCTTCGTCATGATTCATCCCGACCCGCAGGTCGCGCGCTATGACCTCGACCTGGCGAATGAGATCCGAAATCAGTTTCCCGGCATTCCGGTCGTCACGATCGGCCGCGATTGCGACATCCCGCTGGCCTTGACCGATACGGCGGCGGACCCGGCGCTTTATGTCCTTCCGGCGCAGATTCTGGCGCATCGCTGGTCCGAGGCGCTTGGCTTACCGGTTGACGATCCCTTCGCGGGCCGCAATCTGACGCGCGTGGTGTCAGGGGTGAGGCTTTACGAATGGCAAGCATGATCAGCGGCGCAATCGACCTTGGCGGCACCAAGATCGAGGCGCGGCTTTTTGACCGAGAGATGCGGACGGTCGCGTTGACGCGCATCCCGACCCCGCGTGACGATTACGAGGGCTTCATCCTCGCGCTGGCCGGGCAGGTCCGCTGGCTGGAGGAGGGTGCGAACGATCCCGCGCTGCCGGTGGCGATCTCGATGGCGGGGCTGATCGACCCGCAAAGCGGGATCGCCACGGCCTCGAACATTCCGGTCACGGGCCATAACCTCGGGCTTTCGCTGCGCGAGGCGCTGGGGCGCAGCCTGCCCATCGTGAATGATTGCATGGCTTTCGCCTATTCCGAGGCGCATGGTGGTGCCGCCGACGGCATCGGCTCGGTGCTGGGCCTGATTCTCGGGACCGGAGTGGGGGCGGGGCTGGTGATCGACGGCCGCATTCCCCACCGCTATGCCGGCCTCGCGGTCGAGATCGGCCATGTCGGGATGCCAACCCGCGCGCTGGAGCGCCATGGACTGCCGGTCTGGCCCTGCGGCTGCGGGCGGCAGGGATGCAACGAGAATTATGTCTCGGGGACCGGGCTCAGCCGGATTGCCGCGTGGGCCGGGCTGGCCGAGACGGATCCGGCGCGGATCGCCGAGATGGCAGCCAAAAATCCCGATGCGGCGCGGGTGATGGAGATCTGGGCCGACCTCGCGGGCGAGATGCTTTATACCGCGCAACTGATGCTCGATCCGCAGGTCATCGTGCTGGGCGGCGGGCTCTCGAACATTCCGGGGCTGCCCGCGATGCTGTCGACGGCGATGGAGCGTCTGCGGCTTGGCGAAGTGCGCCTGCCCGAGATCCGCGTCGCGCAGCATGGCGACAGTTCGGGCGCGCGGGGTGCCGCCCTGATGGCGCGGGCGGGCATGGCGGGCGAGGTCGCGGCATGAGCCGGCTGCTAATCGCTGCCGGGCGGACATGGATCAATGGCGCGTTGGTGCCGGGAATGGTGATTGAAACCGCCGGTGCCCGCATCCTCGCCATTCGTCCCGCGCGGGGCGAGCGCGCTGATCTGGAGGTGCCGCTGCTGCTCCCCGGCTTTACCGACCTGCAGGTCAATGGCGGGGGCGGGGTGCTTTTCAACGCCGACCCGACTCCGACAGGCATCGCCGCCATTGCCGCCGCGCATCATCGGTTGGGCACGGCGCAGATTTTGCCCACGGTCATCACCGACCGGCCCGAGGTGATGGAGGCTGCCGCCGAGGCCGTGATCGCGGCCTTCGGCCAGCCGGGCATCGCCGGTATCCATATCGAGGGTCCGCATATCGCGCCCGAGCGGCGCGGCACCCATGACGCGCGTTTCATCCGGCCCCTCGACCAGCGGACAATGGCGGTGCTGCGCCGGTTGCGAGGCGCCGGGATCCCGGTCCTGCTGACCCTCGCGCCCGAACTCGCCGATCCTGAGCTACTGCGCGAGGCTGCGGGGATCGGCGTCATCCTCTCGGCCGGGCATACCATGGCCACGGCCGAAGAGACGTGGGCGGCGATGGCGAACGGTGTCGGGATGTTCACCCATCTTTACAACGCCATGCCCCAGATGACCTCGCGCGCGCCGGGTGTGATCGCGGCCGCGATCCTGTCGGAGGGGTGGTGCGGGCTGATCGCCGACGGCATCCATGTCTCACCCGAGATGCTGATGGTCGCGATGAATGCGCGCCCGCGTCCCGATCGCTGTTTCCTCGTCTCGGACGCGATGCCGACGGTGGGCGGGCCGGACCATTTCTCGCTTTACGGCATGGATATCCATGTCGAGGCCGGCGCGCTGGTCAATGCGCAGGGCTCGCTGGCCGGGGCGCATATCGACATGCTGGAATCCGTCCGGCGGCTGGTCGCGATGACCGGACTGCCATTGGCGCGGGCAATCGCCATGGCGACCGATCTGCCGCGCGAGGCCATGCGGCTGCCGCCGCTTGCGGTCGCGCCCGGAACGGCGCTGCGCGACCTGCTGGCGCTTGACGATGATCTGCAAAAGCTGGACCTGCCCGAATGATCCCCGGGCCTGAACCGGATCGATTGCACAGGAGGAGCCATGCGCGTCGCCATCGGGGGCATCCATACCGAATGCTCGACCTATTCGCCGCTGATGCAGGTCGCCGAGGATTTCACCCGGACCGAGGGGCAGGCGCTGCTGGAGATGGCCGGGGTCGGTGCGGGCTGGGAGGGGATCGAGGCGATCCCGATCTTCCACGACCGCTCGATCCCCGGCGGGCCGGTCTCGCCCCATTTGTTTCGCGCGCAATGCGACGGGTTCTGCGACCGCCTCCGCGCGGCCCTGCCGCTGGACGGGGTGCTGCTGATCATGCACGGGGCCTATTTCGTCCCCGGCGTCGATGACCCGGAGGGGGAGTTCGTGACCCGCATCCGCGAGGTGGTGGGGCCTGATGCGGTGATCTCCTCGGCCTGGGATCTGCATGGGCAGATCACCGAGCGGATCGCGGCGACCGTCGATGCCTTCGCCGCCTTCCGCACCGCGCCGCATATCGACCAGTCGCAGACCCGCGCCCGCGCCGCCCGGATGCTCTTGGAGGCGCTGCGCGGCGGTCCCCGCCCGCAGGCGGTCCGTAAGGCGATCCCGCTGCTGGTTTCGGGCGAAATGTCCTCGACCTTCGTGGAACCCTGCCGGAGCCTTTATGCCGCATTGCCGGAATATGACGCGCGGCCGGGCATCCTCGATGCGAACCTGATGATCGGCTATGTCTGGGCCGACAGCCCCCGCGCCACGGCCAGCGCGATCGTCACCTGCACCGACCGCGCCGCGGGCGAGGCGGTGGCGGCAGAGATCGCCGCAAGCTACTGGAACCTGCGCGACGCTCTCGTGCCCGACATGGAGACGGGGGTGCTCGGCGACTTGCTGGATGCATTGGAGCGGCCGACGATCCTTGCCGATAGCGGCGACAACCCGACGGCGGGCGGGGTCGGCGACCGTGCCGATGTGCTCGGCGCGCTGGTCGGCCGGGGCTGGGCCGCCGCCCGCGACCGCAGGGCAATCATCGCCGGCATCGCAGCACCACTAGCCGTCGCCGCTCTGCGTCGCGGAGAGGCGGAGGTCCGGGTCGGCGGTGAGCTTGGCGGCGGCGGACCGGTCCAACTGCTCCGCCCCGATCGCGTGCGTCTGGTCGAAACGGATGCGGTGGTCGAGGCTGGCGGGATCGAACTGGTTCTGACCGAAAGGCGCCGGCCGTTTCACAACCTGTCGGATTTTCACGCCCTTGGCCTCGACCCCTCGGCGGCCGACCTGCTTGTGGTGAAGTCGGGCTATCTCTCGCCGGACTTGCGCGAATTGCCGATGGCGCAGGTGATGGCGCTGACCGACGGCGCAGTCTCGCAAGACCTTGAGGGGCTGGAGAACCGGCATCGGCCCCGCCCGACATGGCCCTTTCAGAGGGGCATGGGGTAGATCGACGGAAGATCCCTATTGGAACGCTTTGATCTGATTAATATGCGCTCTATGGTAGCAATTTCGGCCTCTTGGCCAGCGAGTGCGACATGTTGACGCAGGAATAATCATACTTTATGCCTGAAAGCGGAAGGTTGAGGAGCCTTCTCAGGGGAGGAAAACATGAATCGCAAACTTCTTGCGGCCAGTGCGGTCGCCTGTCTGATGCTGTCCGGTGCGGCCTTTGCCGCCGACATGACGGTCGGTTTTTCGCAGATCGGTTCGGAATCGGGCTGGCGCGCGGCGGAAACTACGGTCACGCAGCAACAGGCCAAGGAACGCGGCATCGACCTGAAATTCGCCGATGCCCAGCAGAAGCAGGAAAACCAGATCAAGGCGGTGCGCGGCTTCATCGCGCAGGGCGTGGATGCGATCCTGATCGCTCCGGTCGTGGCGACCGGTTGGGACGACGTGCTGGCCGAAGCGAAGGATGCCGAGATTCCGGTCGTCCTGCTTGACCGCCAGATCGACGCGCCCGAAGACCTTTACCTGACCGCCGTGACCTCGGATCAGGTCTATGAGGGCAAGGTCGCCGGAGAATGGCTGGTCAAGGACGTCGGCGACAAGGACTGCAAGGTGGTCGAGCTTCAGGGCACCACCGGCTCGTCGCCCGCGATCAACCGCAAGAAGGGCTTCGAGGACGCCATCGCGGCCGCGCCGAACATCAAAATCGCCCGCAGCCAGACCGGGGACTTTACCCGGACCAAGGGCAAGGAAGTGATGGAGAGCTTCATCAAGGCCGAGAATGGCGGCAAGGACATCTGCGCCGTCTATGCCCATAACGACGACATGGCCGTCGGCGCGATCCAGGCCATCAAGGAAGCCGGGCTGAAGCCGGGGACCGACATCAAGGTCGTCTCGATCGACGCGGTGCCCGACATCTTCCTCGCCATGTCCGAGGGCGAGGCGAACGCCACGGTGGAACTGACGCCGAACATGGCCGGTCCCGCCTTTGACGCGCTGGAGAAATTCCTGGCCGACGGCACCGAGCCGCCGAAATGGATCCAGACCGAGTCGAAGCTCTACACTCAGGCGGATGACCCGAAAGGTGTCTACGAGTCCAAGAAGGACCTCGGCTACTGAGTGGCGGGCGGGGTCACGGCCCCGCCCAGACTCCCGCCTCTGAGGGAAGATGGATGACAGATGATGCGCTGCTTTCGGCGCAGGGGATAGACAAGTCGTTCTTTGGCGTGAAGGTGCTGGACGGCGTGGACTTCTCCCTGCGGGCGGGAGAGATTCATGCCCTGCTGGGCGAGAACGGGGCGGGCAAATCCACCCTCGTCAAGATCCTGACCGGGGCCTATCGGCGCGATGCCGGAACCATGCGGCTTGACGGGGCCGAGGTCGAGCCGCGTTCGGTTGCCGAGGCGCAGGGCCTTGGCATCGGCACGGTTTATCAGGAGGTCAACCTGCTCGAAAACCTGACGGTGGCCGAGAACCTCTATCTGGGCCGTCAGCCGCGCCGGATGGGGCTGATCGACCGCCGCAGGATGCGTGCGGACGCGGCGCGGCTGCTGTCGCGCTATGGCGTTGCCGCCGATCCCGAGGAGACGCTGGCGCATTATCCGGTTGCCGTGCGCCAGATCATCGCCATCGCGCGGGCGGTCGATCTGTCTGGCAAGGTGCTGTTTCTGGACGAGCCGACGGCGAGTCTGGATGCGCGTGAGGTTCAGGCGCTTTTCGCCGTGCTGCGTCAGTTGCGTGGGCAGGGGCTGGGGATCGTGATGATCACCCATTTCCTCGATCAGGTCTATCAGATCGCCGACCGCGTCACCGTGCTGCGCAATGGCCGGATGGTCGGCAGCCGGGCCATCGCCGAACTGCCCCGGCGCGAGCTGGTCTCGATGATGCTGGGGCGCGAGCTGGCCGAGGCGACCGAGCATCGCGACCCCGACGCGGTCGAGCCTGACGTTCCCGCCGCCTTCCGCTTCGAGAATTACGGCAAGCGCGGCTCGATCGCGCCCTTCGACCTCGATATCCGGCCGGGAGAGGTGGTGGGCATCGCGGGCCTTCTCGGCTCGGGCCGGACCGAGACGGCGCGGCTGCTTTTCGGCATTGATCGTCCCGACAGCGGCGAGGCCACGGTCGACGGCGCGCCGGTCAGCCTGCATTCGCCCGAGGATGCGATCACCCACGGCTTCGGCATGTGCCCCGAGGAACGGAAATCCGACGGCATCATCGGCGATCTTTCCGTGCGCCAGAATATCGTGCTTGCGCTTCAGGCGCGGCAGGGCTGGGCGCGTCCGATCCCCCGGCGCGAAGCCGATGCGCTGGCGGCGCGCTATATCAAGGCGCTCGACATTCGCCCGCCCGAGCCGGAGCGGCCGATCAAGTTTCTGTCCGGCGGCAACCAGCAGAAGGCGATCCTTGCCCGCTGGCTTGCCACCGATCCGCGCCTGCTGATCCTGGACGAGCCGACGCGGGGCATCGATATCGGCGCCCATGCCGAAATCATCAACCTGATCAGCAGATTGCGCGCCGATGGCATGGCACTGGTCGTGATCTCCTCCGAGATCGAGGAGTTGGTCGCCTTCTCCACCCGCGTCATCGTGCTGTCGGACCGCCGTCATGTGCGCGAGCTGAAGGG
>NZ_DATMFA010000060.1:0-2803 GCF_035556475.1 Paracoccus sp. (in: a-proteobacteria)
GCGGCGCTGATATGCGCCATTTCTTCGATGCGACGCGCAAGCCGCGCTCGGCGCTTCATGCCGCGCGGCGGATCGGGCGGCATCTGCGCGACCTCGTGCTGCATGGGCGGGGGACGCAGCTTGTGAACGGCAATGCGCTGGTTGCGCGGCTGCTGCGCTCGGCCCTCGACAAGGGCGTCACGCTGATCGACAGCGCGCCGGTCGCGGAACTTACGCGGCAGGACGGGCGGATCACCGGGGCGCGGCTTTCGACGCCTCAGGGGCCGCTGGTCGTCACCGCCAGCCGGGGCGTGGTGCTGGCGACCGGGGGCTTTCCCCATGACCCGGCGCGGCTTGATCAGCTTGCGGCCGGGGCAGGGGGCGGGGCCGGGCATTTCTCGGCCGCGCCGCGCGGCAATAGCGGCGACGGGATGCGGCTTGCCGAGGCGGCGGGGGCCGAGGTCGACGGCACGCTCGCCTCGAACGTGGCGTTGGCCCCGGTGTCGCTGGTGCCGCGCGCCGATGGCTCGGTCGCGCATTTCCCGCATCTGATCGAGCGCGCGAAGCCCGGCATCATCGCGGTCACGCCCGAGGGGCGGCGCTTTGTCAGCGAGGCTGACAGCTATCACGACTTCATGGCCGTACTGCTTGCCGTGACCCCGCCCGGCAAGGCGCCGCATTGCTGGCTGATCGCGGATCACCGCGCGCAACGCCGCTGGGGCCTTGGCTGGTCCAAGCCCTTTCCCTTTCCGCTGAGGGGCGCGATCCGCTCGGGTTATCTGAAGCGGGGCCGGACGGTCGAGGAACTGGCTGTCGCCTGCGGGATCCCGGCCGCGGCGCTTTCTGACACCATCCGGCGCTTCAACGACGCCGCCGCCGAGGGCCGCGACCCGGAATTTCACCGCGGCGAAAGCATCTACAATCGCGTGCAGGGCGACGCCGCGCATGGGCCGAACCCCTCGCTCGCGCCGCTGGAAACGGGGCCGTTCTACGCGGTCAGGATCGTGCCGGGATCGCTTGGCACCTTCGCGGGGCTGAAGACGGACCCGCTGGCGCGAGTGCTGGACCGGCAGGACCGGCCGGTTCCGGGTCTTTTCGCAATTGGCAACGACATGGCCTCGGTCATGGGCGGCCATTACCCGTCGGGCGGCATCACGCTGGGGCCCGGCATGACATTCGGATATATCGCCGGCCGCGTTCTGGCCGGCCAGCCCGTCACCGGGTTTTCACAGGAGGAAATGCCATGAGCTATTACGAACTCGCCACGCTCGACACCGTGATCTTCGGGGGCGGCAAGGCCGCGCCGGGGATCGAGGCTTGGGTCGGCGCCGGGCAGGGCCGGCTTTGCGGCGCATGGGGCACCGATATCGGCACGCTGAACCGCGTCTTTGTCCTGCGCGCCTTCGACGACCTGACCCAGCTTTACGCGGAACGCGAACGCGCGCTGCGCGCGGACAACCCCTTCGGTTGCGCGGAGCAATTGGTGAACCTGTCGATGGAAAGCTATCGCGCCCTCGATTTCCTGCCGCCGGTCCAGCCGGGCAGCTTCGGCCCGGTCTATGAGTTCCGCACCTACAAGACCAAGGTGAACGGCATCCTCCCCACAATGGAGAAATGGCGCGAGGCGGTCCCCGCGCGTGAAGCTTATTCGAAGCTGACCGTCGCGATGTATGGCCTCGACGGTGCGCCGCGCCTCACGCAGATCTGGCCCTATGAAAGCCTTGCCGCGCGCAGCGAGGCGCGGGCGAAATCCGTCGCCGACGGCAAATGGCCGCCGAAGGGCGGGCCGGACTGGCTTTCCCCCGACATGACCAGCCAGATTGCCATGCCGCTGCCGTTCTCGCCGCTGAAGTGAGGGGAATGATGACCCATCCGCTGTCGCTTGCCTTCCTGACCATCTTCGATATCGGCCCGGTCGAGGCGGTGCGCATCGCCGCCGCCACCGGCTATCAGATGGTCGGGCTGCGCATCCTGCCCGCCGCGCCGGGGGCCGAGCCGGATTATCCGCTGCTGACCGACGACCGCGAGCTGGCCGAGGTTCGGGCCGCGCTTGCGGATACCGGCGTGACGGTCGGTGATGTCGAGATCATCCGCCTGAAGCCCCAGAACGACTGGGACCAGTTCGCCCGCTTCGCCGCCCGCTGCGAGGCGCTTTCTGCCCGCCATGTCCTTGTCGCGGGCGACGATCCCGAAGCCGGGCGGCTGACGGAAAGCTTCGCGCGCTTCTGCGACCTTGCCCGCCCGCATGGGCTGACCGCGGATCTGGAGTTCATGCCCTGGACTGCCGTGCCCGATCTGGCCGCCGCGCAAGGCATCGTCGAGGCGGCGGGCCGCCCGAATGGCGGCGTGCTGGTCGATGCGCTGCATTTCGACCGCTCTACCACGACGCTTGACCAGGTGGCGGCGCTGCCGCCGGCGCTGGTCAATTATGTTCAGCTTTGCGACGGGGCCGTCCCTTACGACCCCGAGGATCAGGCATTGATCCGCGTCGCGCGCGGCGAAAGGCTGTTTCCGGGGCAGGGCGGCATCGACCTTGTCGGGCTGGTCCGCGCCGTGCCGCAGGGCACGACGATCAGCGTCGAGGTTCCCCATCGCGCATTGGCCGAAAAGATGGACGCAACCGGCCGCGCCGCGATGGCCCATGCCGCGACCATGGCGATCCTGCGCGCGGCGGGGCGGTCTGACTAGGGTCCAGACTCATTGAGTTTCGGAGCCAGAACAAGACGGTTGCGGCTAGCAAGATCGCAGAGAAGAAGGTTTCCGGGCACCGGTCGTATCGGGTCGCGACGCGCCGCCAATCCTTCAGGCGGCCGAACATGATCTC
>NZ_DATMFA010000061.1:0-9180 GCF_035556475.1 Paracoccus sp. (in: a-proteobacteria)
TCGAGCGGGATCAGCCCTGGTATGAGCAGCGCCTGCAATCCCTCGATGAGCGCATCCGCCAGAGGTTGGACAGCCTCTCCGCCCGGCTCGGCGATGCGGACTGGCTTGACGCCACGTTCAGCGCCGGCGACCTGATGATGGTGACGGTGCTGCGGAGGTTGCAGCGCTCGGGTCTGCTGGAGGACTATCCGAACATCGCAGCCTATGTCTCACGTGGGGAGGCTCGCCCAGCCTTCAAGCGCGCCTTCTCCGCCCAGCTCGCGGTGTTTACCGCCGCTTCGACTGGGTGAGGTAAATGCTGTCGCCCTCGCTGACCTTGTTTCTTGCCAGCGCGACGAAGGTGCTGGGCGACATCACGCCGCCGCCAGCGCTCAATCTTGCGCCGGTCAGAGAGCGAAAGGTGAGAAAACCGAACCTTCATTCTGAGATCCTTTCATGGCTCAACCCATTGTCGAGCATAAAAAGTCGCATTCAGAAATAGCACGTGCCCTCCGGTTACGGAAAGTTAAGGATAATCTGTATTATGTAATTTCATTATCATACTCGGCACAACATATGACGCCATAGCGCCTATTCACCATCGCTCTCTAGATCCGCCAGATCAACGGCACCAGAAACACCGCGACGAGGAAGAACCAGATCAGCAGCGGAAGTCCCAGCTTCCAGTAGTCGCTGAAGGCATAGCCGCCGGGACCCATCACCATCAGGTTCGTGGGCGTGGCGATCGGCGTGAGGAACGCGCCGGCAGCGGCTACGGCGGTGCTCATCAGCACCGGCAGCGCCGAGATGCCCATCCTTTCGGCGGCGGCGATGCCGATCGGGATGACGATCAGAGCGGTCGCGGTGTTGCTGATCAGTTGCCCCATGATCGCCGTCAGCACGAAGAGCCCGGCCAGCAGCGCCGTCGGCCCCAGATCGCCGACCATGGCGACAAGATGCTCGGCCATCAGGTTTGCCGCGCCGGTCTGCACCATGGCCGTCGACAAGGGCATCATTGCCCCGACAAGGATCACGGTGGTCCAGTTGATCGCGCGATAGGCCTGCTCGACGCTGATGATCCGGTTCAGGATGACAGCGCCGGCGGCAAGAACGCCCGCGACGGCGGGTGGAACCAGTCCAGTGACCAAGAGAAACACCATCGCCGCAAGGATGGCGGCGGCTCGGCCGGCCCCACGGCCCATGGGCAAGGCCTGACGCCGCACCAGATCAGGCGAATTGACGACCAGAACGTCCGGGTCGTCCAGATGGGTGTCCAGTGCTTCCCATGTCCCCTGCAGCAGCATGGTGTCTCCGGCCCGCAGCTTGATACCGCCAGCTTCCCCGGTATTGTCGGCGGAAAGCTGAGTGCCCGCGCGCTGAAGCGCCAGAATGATCAGGTCGCCGCTTTCCGTGACCATTCCGGGGAACACTTCCTTGTCGATCAACCCGGAGCGCGGCGGAATGACGACCTCGGCCAGTCCCGAATTCCGGTTGAACAGGGTGTTTTCGCCCCGTCCGATCCGCTCCGGCTGGCGGAACGCAAGGTGCTGGTCCCCGGCGAAGAGCGCGGCGGCCTCGCCGTCTCCGCGCAGCAGAAGGTGGTCGCCTTCGGCGAGTTGTCTTCGCGCGAGGGGCCGGTCGGTTCTTCCGTCGTGGACAGCCATGAGTTCCAGGTCGGGATAGTCGCCGACATTCAACTCCGTCACCGCCTTGCCGATCAGGGGTGAGGTCGCGCGGATCCGCAACTGGTAGATATTGGCCGAGAGGCCATATTGCTCGACCAGCGTTCGGGCATGGCTGCTGAGATCGGCGGGCATCGTCGCGCCATTGCCATGCGGCAAAAGGCGCTCTCCGAACAGGATGATGATCGCCATCGTCCCGAGGAGCAGCGGCACGCCGACCAATGCGAATTCGAAATAGCCGAACTCACGATAGCCGGCCTGCATTGCCGCGTCCGAGACGAGGATGTTCACCGGCGTTCCGGTCAGCGCCAGCAATGAACCGGCATGGGCGGAAAAGACCAGCGGCATCATCAGTTGCGAGGAGCTTCGCCTCAGCCGCACGGCGGTCACCACCACAACCGGAAGCAGCGCGGCCACCGCGCCATTCACGCTGATCAGCGCGGTCAGCACCGCCACCAGTGTCATCGTCAGCAGCAGGAGGCGTGTGCGGCTTTCCTCGCCCGCCCATCTGATCAGAAGCTGGCCGGCCCAGACTGTCAGCCCGGTTGCCTCGAGCCCCGAACTGACCACGAAAAGCGAGGCGATGAAGATGACGGCCGGATCGCCGAAGCCGATCAAGGCCTCTTCCACGCTCAGAAGCCCCGTTGCCCACAGCGCCAATGCCGTCCCCATCGCGACCAGAACCACCGGAAACCGGTTCCAGATGAACAGGCCGATAATGACGGCAATGATGATGAATATGGTAGCGACCGGGCTCAAACGCGGCCCCCGGCTGATCGTCCGATGGCGGCACGCCCGCGATGCACAGGATCACAAGTCAGCGCGGGCGGGTGCGTGACGCTCATTCCGCGAGGGTCGCCAGCAGCAGGCCCAGACGGCACCCCTTCTCATATTCGGCCAGATCGACATATTCGTTGACGGTATGGATCTCGGCCTGCCCCGCGCCGATGGTCACGGTTGGAATTCCATGTGAATCCAACCAGTTGGCGTCGAGCCCGCCATTCGAGAATATGATGACCGGCTTCTCTCCCATCAACTCGATGGCCTTGGTCGCGCGCTGCACGATCTCGGCATCTGCCGCCAGCTCGAACGGAGGATAGGAGGTTTCGCGGACAAACCTGACATCGGCCCCCGCGCCCTTGTCGTCGAGAACGGCCGCCTTGGCCTTGGCAAAGGCCGCCTCGTAGCCCTCGGCGATGCGCTTGGCGAAAGCCGCGTCGCGGCTGCGCGCCTCGCCACGAAGATAGGCGTAATCCGTCACGACATTGGTGGCGTCCCCGGCAGCGACCAGACCATCCTTGCCGCCGAATATGCCGATATTGCTGGACCCCTGCCCGTCCTCCTTGACGACCTTGCCGAACCAGCCGCCACTTCGCGCCTCGGCCAGTCCGACCGCGCCCACCATGGTCGCGGAAATCCCCTTCTCGGGCGCAACCCCGGCATGGGACGCGCGGCCCCTGATCTCGACCGTCCAGTTCTCTTGCCCGACCGCGCCGATGATCAGCTCATTCGCGCGCTGGCCGTCGACATTGACGCACATGGTCGGCCCGCCAAGATCCTTCGGGTTCAACTCGCGCGCGCCGTGCAGGCCGCTTTCCTCGCGCACCGTGAACAGCAGGGTGATCGGGGGATGTTCCAGTCCGTTCCTGATCAGGGTCTCGGCCAGCACCACCAGCAGCGCGACACCCGTGCGGGCATCGCCGCCAAGCGCCGTGGTCCCGTCCGAGACGATGCGCCCCTTCTCACGCCTCGGCTTGACCCCGGCGCAGAGCGGCACGGTATCGAGATGGGTTGAGAACAGCAGATGCGGGCCGGGACGCGAACCGGGCAGCGTGACGATCAGATTGCCGGTCTCGGTCGGCAGCGGAATGCGCTTGTTCGCATCGTCGAAACGGATGGCCGAATCCGGCACACCGGCCTTCTTCAGGGCATCGACGACGCCGGCGGCAATGGCGGCCTCGTGGCCCGTCACCCCCTCGATGGAAAGAAACCGCATCAGATGTGCTTCGGCCGCCGCGACGTCCAGCGGGATAGCGGTGTTCTGCATCTCATCCTCCGTTCATGGGACCGGCCGTGCTAGAGCCCCCAAGGCAGGCCGAGCGCCTTCCAGACGGCGAAAAGCAACGTCCACAAGACGAATATGCTGAAGACATAGGGCAGCATCAGCGACACAACCGTGCCGACGCCGGCGGATCTTTCGTATTTCTGCGCAAATCCGACGACCAGCGCGAAATAGGCGTTGAGCGGCGTGATCGCATTCATCGGCGAATCCCCGACGCGATAGGCCGCAAGAACAGCCTCGGGCTCGACACCAAGCTGCATCAGGAGCGGCACGAATATCGGCGCGAAGATCGCCCATTTCGCAATCGCCCCGGTCAGCAGCAGGTCGATAATCGCGACGACGATGATAAAGCCGATCAGCAAGGGCAATGCACCGATATTGGCCTGCTCGAGCACGCCAGAAAGGCTGAGCGCCATCACCGTCCCGATATTGGTATAGGTGAAATACGCGACGAACTGGCTGAGGACGAAGAACAGGAAAACGGTGCCGCCCATGTTCTTGATCGATTTCTCGATGGCGGCGATCACCTCGGCAAGTGTCCTGAGCGTCCCGGCCCCGATGCCATAGGCCCAGCCCGTGACCAGAAATACCAGCATGATGAAGGTGATCAGCCCGTTCATGAAGGGAGAGTCGCCGATCAATGTCCCGGAGACCGGATTGCGAAGCGGTGCGCCGGAGGGAATGGTCAGCAGGCACATGACGATGATCAGGCCAAGCAGACCGAGGCCGGCAAAGCGCAGCCCCCGTGCCTCGCGCTCGCCCAGCGTGGTGCCCTGATCGGTCGAAACGCCCTCGCTGGCATTCTCCCGATGATATGGGCCAAGCCGCGGCTCGATGATGCGGTCCGAGACGAATGCGATCAGAACCGTCAGGAAGATGACCGAGACGATCGAGAACCAGAGGTTCGACGCCAGCCCGATCGACCTTGACGGATCGACAAGATGGGCAGCGTCATTGGTGAACTCGACCAGCACGGTATCGAGCGGCTTGATCAGCATGTTGACGGTAAAGGCCCCGGCCACGGCGGCAAAGCCAAGCGCGATGCCGGCCAGCGGATGGCGCCCCACCGCGAGATAGCCGATCCCGGCCAGCGGGATCAGCACCAGATACCCCGCATCGGCCGCGACACTCGCGCATATGCCGACGAAGGCCAGAATATAGGTCAGCGCCCATTGCGGCGAAACGACGACGAGTTTGTGGATCAGCGAGGTGACCAGCCCGGATTCCTCGGCCACGCCAGCGCCGATCATGGCGGCGATCATCAGGCCGACGGCGGTGAAGGCCATGAAATTCGGGACCAGCGACAGATACATGAAACGTATGCCGTCCGCATTCAGCAGGCTGCGGATCGCGGTGCTCGTCTGCTCGATCTCATAGGTCTTCGGATTGATGCGGTCGAATGTCACCGAGGCGCCGAATGCGCTTAGGACGACTGACAGCACGATGACGATGGCAATCAGGATCAGGAATATCACCACGGGATGTGGGACCATATTGCCCACCTTCTCGACCCCGTCGAGAAACCTCTGCATCAATGTCCTGGAATCGGAATTAGCCGTGGCCATGCCAAGTTCTCCCGATCAAACCACCTGCCCGACTTGCCGGGTGACGAATGCCCACCCGAGTGTTTCAGTCTGGAGGTCGATTGAATATTCCGCGTGAAATCAGTGCCGAATACAACTTGATTGGCACATCTTCCCGAGTAATGCAAGTTTTTGTGAACCCTCGGAATTTCCATCCGATCGGGTAAAAGCATTCGCCCTGCCCCGCATTTCAGGCAGGTTACCCGCGGGATTGATACCCTATCGTCCGATCCTCAAGACGCTGCCGACCGATACGGCCCGCAGCCCGTCGGCTGCGGTGTTTCCCGCCTCTCTCCGGGGGGCGATCTTGCGGCTTGCGCGACCTTCGCCTACATCTTCATCAACACTCGAAAGGACTTGCCCATGGCAATGGAAGCCCAGGATATCGAAGCGCTCATCCGTGCGACCTTCCCCGAGGCCAAGATCACGATCACGGATCTTGCCGGAGACGGAAACCACTATGCGGCGGAGGTGATCGACGAAAGCTTCCGGGGCCTCAACCGGGTCCAGCAACAGCGCGCGGTCTATGCGGCTTTGCAGGGCAAGATGGACGGCCCCAGCGGAGAGCTTCATGCCCTGGCCCTGACGACCAAGGCCCCGGAGTAAGTGACGGCGGCCGCGATCCCCTCAGCGGCGCCCAGCAGAGAGAAGGAAGAGCCAGACATGACGGATACTCGTCAAAAAATCCAGGACACCATTGACGGCGCGGAGGTCGTGCTCTTCATGAAGGGCTCGAAGGAAATGCCGCAATGCGGGTTCTCCAGCCGCGTCGCGGGCGTGCTGAACTACATGAACGTCGATTACCGCGACGTTGACGTTCTGAAGGATGCCGACATCCGGCAGGGCATCAAGGATTTCTCGGATTGGCCGACGATCCCGCAGCTTTACGTCAAGGGCGAGTTCGTGGGCGGCTGCGACATCATCACCGAGATGACGCTGTCGGGCGAGCTGGACCAGCTTTTCGACAAGGCGGGCATCGCCTATGACAAGGACGCGGCCAACAAGATCCGTGAAGCGAACGCCTGATCGTAGGCGGTCGTGATTGAAAAAGCCCCGCGTTTCGCGGGGCTTTTTCCTGTTTCAGTCGTCCCTGTGGCGCCAGTCCTGCAGGCGCGTGGCCACGGTCAAACCCAAGGCCAGCGCGCCCACCAGCGGCGCATAGGTTGCAAGACCGGAACGCGGCTCGTCTTCGTCCATCGCGCCGAAGCCCAGCTTCCGCGCCGTGGTCTCTCCGGCCTGACGCGCCGCAGTATAGACGCGCGCCTCGGCCCGGTCAGCCATGCGATTGGCGCGGTATCCCAGATCATCCGCGACGGAATGGATCTTGTTCTCGGCCAGATCCATCACTTCGGCAGCTTTGGCCGACGCGCGGTCAAGCGCCAGATCCGCCGCGTCAGTGGCCTTGACCAGAGCCGCATTGGCCGCGAGGTTGAGTTGCTGCTCGACCTCGAGCCGCAGCGCATCGGTCGTCGGCATCGGGTGGCGTTCCTTGGCCGCGACGCCAAGCGTGATCAGCCCGATCACCACGAGGCCGCCCCCGATCGCCAGCGAGGCGCCAAGCGGCCCCCATCCAAGATGAACGGCAAGCCAGGTCCAGAGCGCCGCCAGCAGAAACCCGCAGCCAATGGTCAGCACGACCCCCGCCGTGACCGTCAGGCCTATGCGGCGCAGCTTGTCCGAAAAGGCAAGCTGCACGTTTTTTGCATAGACGAACATCCTGTCAGCGACGGGCGATGATCAGCCCGAGGAGGAACCCTACCCCGGCCGCGATCCCAAGCGCCTGCCCCGGATTGCGGCGCACCATGCCCGAGAGATCTTCGTAATAATCCTCGGCATAACCCGCGACCTCGCCGGCGCGGCGTTCACCCTCGCGATAAAGGCGGCGGGCTTCCTCACGCGCATGGCCGGCATATTCCTGGCCGCGGTGGCGCGCCGTGTCGATATATTCGGCCCCGCGCTTCTTTGCGCCCTCGACAAAGTCCGATCCCTTCTCGCGCGCGCTTTCGTAAAGCTCGGCGCCACGCTGTTTGGCGGTGTCCAGGGCGTCTGACGCTTCCTCGCCGGCGCGGCGCGCCTCGCGGGCTACATCTTCCGCAGCGCGGCGGGCTTCGGCCTTCAGGTCGTCGGTCGCATCATGATTTGCCATGGTTCGGTCCTTTCGCGGTCAAGATTGCGGTCGCAGCATCAACGCGAGCGTCCCGAAATCGTTCCAAGCCACCCGGGCTCTCGTTGTGACCGCCAAAAGGGAAATCATGAGCCGGTCGCCCGCGCCTTGATCCAAACAACAGATCAAGGCGCTCGGGCCATCGCGGCCATGTGACGACCGCATCTTTCAGGGCAGGAACATCCCCGGGCGTCCGCTGTTGATCCGCGAGGAGGATAGCGGATGACCCGAGAAAACAGCGACCATGACAAGGACAACCCCGCCACGAACCCCGAACGTGAAAACGGTCAGGGCAAGCATGACGGATCGTCCCACAAGCCGGAGGAGTTCCTCAAGCCGGATCCCGAAAGTGGAAAGGAATCGTCATCGAGGCCGCAGGAGGCGAAACCCGGCACGACGATGCGCAGATAAGCGGATCGGACCGGGTATGCGGATAAAATCGAAGGCGGCTGATTAGTCAGGAATGCGGCCCACGGGCCACTCGGGGGGCGGGACTTCCGCCCTCCCCGTCAGGCGACCGAGCAAAGGCTCGGCGCCTCTTGTCCGGTATCACGCCGGATCGGCGGTCCGAAAACCGGCAGAGCGTGCCGCGTGTTCAAAGGCCCGGCGCGCGACCTGGACCGGCAACATGCATTCCATGGCGCTTTCGACCGCCGCGAGAGCGCGTTGGCGGGCGTCATCGACAACCGGCCAGCGTTTGCGGAGCCAGTATTTCGCCTGTTCGATGGTGGAGATCTTCTGAATGTCACCGCTCTCGGTGACGACGAGTGTCAGGGGTTTGCCCCAGCTTATTTCTATCATGGCCTCAAGATGGGCATGAATGCCGGGGAAACAAGGCCCCGGCTCGGCGACCGGCGAAGAGCCGCCACCCCGAATGCAAGGGAGCGCCTGCTGCGACGCTCTCCTGCTGGTTTTCGTGATCCCCGGATCAGAGCAGGATCGTGCCTTTGGTGCCGCTCTCCAGTTGATAGGAAATCTGCGTCAGGCCTTTGGTGAAAGCCTCTTTCTGGAAATTGGCATTGGTGTAGACTGCGGTCCCGTGATCGCCATTGTCACAGGTGACGGGAAGCGTCTGGCTGGGCTGCTGCGCCGCCATATAGGCCTTGTGATCGAACTGGGCCGTGCAGGTATAGCCGCTGCGCGAGGTCATGGCGATGGTATGGGCGCCGTTCTCTGCCACGACGGTCATCCGAGCTGTCATCGGCTCGCCCGCTGCGCCGGTGCCGCTGTTGGTGCAGGCCGCGGTCATCGCAGCCAGCACGAGCACGCCTATCGTCAGCTTCATTCCAACCTCCTGATTGATCTGCTTTTTGGTTCCAGATTTCGAGGGACCGGGCAAGCTTCCCCCGAGTCCGCCCTTTGCGAACGGCTGGGTGGCGGGCAGAATTGCCACGGGTGTCAGCCGCTTCATGGCCAAGGCCATGACCTTCGCGGGGGGCTTTTTGCAGGACGGTCTTCGGAAAAACGGGTCGCGGAAAAGGCAGCGGGTGACAGAACTTTCCGGCGTCAAACCGGACGCCAGGAACCGACTAATCGGCTGGGAAAATCTACTGTAACTCGTTGATTTTAATGGTACCGCCTCCCCGGCTCGAACGGGGGACCCCCAGATCCACAATCTGGTGCTCTAACCTACTGAGCTAAGGCGGCACAGTGCGGGGTACTTAGCCCCAGATTCGGACGGATGCAAGCCTATCTTGCCGCTTATTCGCA
>NZ_DATMFA010000062.1:0-16571 GCF_035556475.1 Paracoccus sp. (in: a-proteobacteria)
CGTCCTGCCCCGGAACGACATCGCGGGCGGGGTGCGGTCCTGGCAGATCGGCGGCGTCGGCGGCGCGACCTTCGCCAGCATCGAGCAGGTGCTGCCCTTCCTCCTCGCAGGGTTCGCGATCAGCTTCCTTTCGGCGCGCAAGCTGAACTCGCTCGCGCTGGGTGACGACCTCGCGGCCGGGCTGGGCGAGAATGTGGCGCTGGCGCGGGGCATGTCGGCGCTTGGCGCGATCCTGCTTTGCGGCGCGGCGACCGCGGCTTGCGGGCCGATCGGCTTTGTCGGGCTGGTCGTCCCGCATCTCTGCCGCCTGCTGGTCGGCGTCGATCATCGCTGGCTGCTGCCTTTCTCGGCCCTCACCGGCGCCGGCCTGCTGCTGCTTGCCGATGTGGCTGGCCGCATCATCGCCCGGCCGAGCGAGCTTGCCGTCGGCATCGTCACCGCCTTTGTCGGCGCGCCCTTCTTCATCTGGATCGTCCGCCGCCAGAGGGTGCGCGAGCTATGATCACGGCATCCCATCCCACGCTTGCCCGCGCCGTATCCGCCGGACGCCATCACCGTGCGCGCCGCTGGCGGGGCGTGGTGGCGGGCCTCGTCCTGCTGCTGATCGCCGTTTTTGCGCTGACGCTGATGCTGGGCCAGTCCTTCACCCCGCCGGGGCAGGTGCTGCGCGTCCTGATGGGCGAGAACGTCCACGGCGCCAGTTTCACGGTCGGCCACCTGCGCCTGCCGCGCGCGGTCATGTCGGTCCTGACCGGCATGTGCTTCGGTCTTGGCGGGGTCGCCTTCCAGATCATGCTGCGCAACCCGCTGGCCAGCCCCGACATCATCGGGATCAGCTATGGCGCCAGCGCGGCGGCGGTCTTTGCCATCGTGATGCTGGGGCTCAGCGGTTCCTCGGTCGCGGTCTTTGCGGTGATCGCGGGGCTCGCGGTCGCGCTGCTGGTCTACGGCCTCTCCTTCAAGAACGGCGTGGCGGGAACAAGGCTGATCCTTGTCGGGATCGGGGTCGCGGCGATGATCGAAAGCTTCATCGCCTATATCCTGTCGCAGGCCGCCTCATGGGATCTGCAGGAGGCGATGCGCTGGCTGACCGGCAGCGTCAACGGCGCGCAGCTTGGCCAGGCATGGCCGGTTCTGGGCGCGCTGGTCGTCTTCGGCGGGTTGCTGCTGGCCCGTGGTCGCGACCTCGAGGCGCTGCGCATGGGCGACGACACCGCCGCCGCGCTCGGCGTCAAGGTCGGGTTGACGCGGGTTGTCGTCATCATCTGCGCGGTCGGCATGATCTCGGTCTCGACCGCGGTTTCGGGGCCGGTCGCCTTCGTGGCCTTCCTGTCGGGGCCGATCGCCGCGCGCCTGATCGGGCCGAACGGTTCGATCCTGATCCCGTCGGCGCTGGTCGGGGCGGCGCTGGTGCTCTGCGGCGACTATATAGGCCAATTCCTGCTGCCGCATCGCTATCCGGTCGGCATCGTCACCGGCGCCCTTGGCGCGCCCTACCTGCTTTATCTGATCGTGCGGGTGAACCGCGCCGGAGGCTCCCTATGACCGCTTCGAAAAGCCTCGTGGCCGAGAACCTGACCGCCGGCTATGGCGACAGCACCATCCTGCATGATCTGGATCTGGTCGTGCCTGCCGGGCGGATCACCGCCATCGTCGGCGCGAATGGCTGCGGCAAATCGACCCTGCTGCGGACCATGTCGCGGCTGATTGCGCCCAGCAAGGGCAGGGTGCTGCTCGATGGAAAATCCGTCCACAGCTATCCCACGCGCGAGCTTGCGCGCAGCCTCGGCCTGCTGCCGCAAGCCCCGATCGCGCCCGAGGGGATTACCGTGGCGGATCTGGTCGGGCGCGGGCGGCATCCCCATCACGGCCTGCTCTCGCGCTGGAACACGCGCGACGACGAGGCGGTGGCGACCGCGCTGGAGGCGACGCGGATCGCCGATCTTGCCGACCGCGCCGTGGACGAGCTTTCGGGCGGCCAGCGCCAGCGGGTCTGGATCGCGATGGCGCTGGCGCAGGAAACCGAATTGCTGCTGCTGGACGAGCCGACGACCTTCCTCGATGTCAGCCATCAGGTCGAGGTGCTGGACCTGCTGACCGACCTGAACCAGACGCGGGGCATTACCATTGTCATGGTGCTCCACGACCTCAATCTGGCGGCGCGCTATGCCGACAGCCTCGTCGCGATGGCTCAGGGCAGGCTCCATGCCTTTGGTCCGCCCGAGGAGGTGCTGACCGTCGAAAATGTCTTGCAGGTCTTTGGCTTGCGAAGCCGCGTCATTCCCGACCCGATCTCGGGCAAGCCACTGATTCTGCCGATCGGGCGGCACCGGCTGGCCTATTGATGCCCGCAATATGGGCTGAATCTGTGGCTTGATCGCAACAGTGACGACCGCGATGGTGGGGCCGGAAAAAGACGGTCTCTCGTTAATCTTGCAACGCCCGGAGGCCGCGGATAACCCTCCCGTGACATATCTTACTATTTCACTAGGCAAGGACTCTCAGCATGCCGGATAATCAGTTCAGCGGTCTCGCGCGCGTTTCACGAGGGTGCCTGACCACGGTCCTTTTGGGGTGCACCGCGCTTGTTGCCGCGCCTGCCTTCGCGCAGGATTCGACGGCTGCGACCGAGGCGACGCCCTACCGGCTGTCGCCCGTCACCATCTATGCGCAGGGTACGGCGGATGACGACGCGAACTCGATCGTCGCGCGCGAGCTCTGGGTCGGCGGCAAGGTCGCGACCAGCATTCTCGACACTCCGGCCTCGGTCTCGGTCATCACCCAGAAGGAGATCCAGGACCGAAACGCCGAAACGCTCGAGGAGGTGCTGGCTTATACCCCTGGCGTCGTCACCGACTATTACGGCTCGGACGACCGCAACGACTATTTCCTCGTCCGCGGCTATCAGGCGACCACCTATCGCGACGGCCTGACCCTCGGCTCGATGCGCGGCGTGCGCGAGGAGCCCTTCGCCTATGAGCGGGTCGAGGTCATCCGCGGCGCGAACTCGACCCTGTTCGGGACGTCTGATCCGGGCGGCTCGGTCAATTTCGTGACCAAGACCCCGAAATTCGAGCGTTTCGCCGATACCTACCTGTCCTATGGCTCGTTCAACCATGCCGAAATCGGCGTGGATATGGGCGACACGCTGAACGCGGACGAGACGCTGGCCTATCGCTTCACCGCGAAGGTGCAGGACAGCGAGTTGGAATATGACCATTCGAAGGACGACGAGACCTTCCTGATGGGGGGCCTGACCTGGAAGCCGACCGACGCGACAACGCTCAGCGTCGTGCTCGACTATCTGAAACGGGATGGCACCCCGAACAGCGGCGGCTATCCACTTGACCGCGAATACGACCGCAGCGATTTCTTCGGCGAGCCGGACTTCAACTATCACGATGTCGAGCGCACCAGCATCACCGGTATCCTGTCGCATGAATTCGGCAATGGCCTCAGCCTTCAGGCGAACCTGCGCTACAGCGACCTGACCGACAATTACGGCTATGTCTATCTCTACGACTATGCCGGCCGGGTCGGGACCGAGGTTTCGCGCTTTGCCCTCAGCTCGGACAGCGAAGCCGAGGAGCTGATCGGCAACGCGATCCTGAAATACGACACCAGCTTCAGCAATATCGACAGCAGCACGCTGGCCGGGATCGAGTTCCGCGACGCCTCGACCTCAAGCACGTCCTATTACGGCGCCGTCGATCCGATCGACATTGCGAACCCGGTCTTCAGCGGTCCGCCGACCGGCCTTGTCGCCTATCAGGAAACGGATACCGATTACTCGACGCAATCGGTGTTCCTGCAGCAGAACCTGTCCTTCGACGACCGCTTCATCGCGACCGTCGGCGTCCGCCACGATTGGCTGGACATCGAGGCCACCGACTCGCTTGCCGGCACCGATGACAGCGACGACTTCTCGGAAACCTCGTGGCGCGGTGCGCTGACCTACAAGGTCACGCCGGAAATCTCGACCTATGTGAGCTATGTCGAATCCGTCGCGCCGCCCGCGATCGGCGTCGAGCCGGAGCGCGGCGAGCAATATGAAGTCGGCGTGAAATACGAGCCGACCGCCATCAACGCGCTGTTCTCGGCCTCGGTCTATGACCTCAAGAAGAAGAACGTGACCATCGCGGTCGTGCAGGATGACGGGACCATCACCCGCGAAGTCATCGGCGAGACCCGCGTGCGCGGCTTCGATCTGGAAGGCAAGGCCGAACTCAACGAGAACCTGAGCGTCCTCGCCTCCTATTCCTACCTGGATACGGAAGTGGTGCGCGGCGACTCGCGCGGGACGGACATCTCGGGCAACGAATTTGCCTCGGTCCCGAACCACATCGCCTCTATCTGGGTCAATTATACCGTTCCGGGCAACGACACCCGTGGTGACATGACCTTCGGCCTCGGCGCGCGCTACCTCGGCTCGTATTACTTCAACGCGACCAATGACAGTGGCAAGAGCAAGGCGATGACCACGCTGGACGCCGCCTTCACCTATCGGGTGCAGGACAATACCGAGATCGCGGTCAACGTCAGCAACCTCCTGGACGAGCAATATGTCGTCGGCAGCGGCACGGCGGATTACTACAACCCCGGCCGCGCGATCCAGGCGACGCTGCGCCATAGCTTCTGAAGCTTGGGGCGGAAGCAGACCAAAGGAAGCGCCGCCCCCTGAGGGCGGCGCTTTCCTTTTGTCACGGGATGGGACAGTCAAGGTTCAACCGTCCGGCCGCGTCAGCACCACGATCTTGCCGAATTGCTGGCCGCTCTCAAGATAGGCATGCGCGCGGTCTATGTCGGCGAGCGCAAAGCATCGGTCGATCCGAGGGGCAATGATCCCGGCGGCGATGCCTTCCTCCAGAAAGGCCTGCGCCCGCGACAGAGCGGCCGGGTCGTCGGTGACGGTCGTATAGTAATAGCCGCGCAGGCACAGGTTCTTGCGCAAAGCCAGCTTCAGCGGAAAGGGCGTGGGCTCGTTACTCAGCGCGCCATGAATGACGATGGTGCCTCCCGGTCGCATCGCTCCCGCAATGTCGGCAACCTGCGGTCCGCCGACGGCGTCGAAGGCCGCATCGATCCCGTCGGGGGCCGACTGCCTCAATCCTTGCGCCAGATTTGCGCTTTCCATGACGATCACAGCCTCCGCCCCGGCCTGCTGCACGGGTTCACGCAGGTTTTCGGTCAGCACGGTGCCGATAGGGATTGCTCCGACAGCTCGGGCGATCTGGATGGCGGCGAGGCCCACAGTGGTATTCGCCGCCGTGATCAGCACCCGCTGCCCGGCTGAAAGGCCACAGACCTCGATCAGCGCGCCATAGGGCGTCCCGTAGGACATCCAGAGCGCGGCGGTCTGAATATCGCTGAGCCCCTCCGGGCAAGGCAGCACCCGCGCGACAGGGACGTTAACCCAATCGGCGCAGGTGCCATGCGCCCCCAGTGGCGCGCCGGGCACGACCGCGACCCGCTGCCCGATCCTGAAACCTGTGACGCCTGGCCCCAGGGCCGTGATCCGCCCTACAGCCTCGAAGCCGAGGCGCGAGGGAAGAACCGGCTTTTCGATATAGGTATTGCGACGGAACATGACGTCCGCGCGGTTCAATCCGATCGCATCGACCGCGATGCCGACCTCGGCCGGACCGGGAGGCTCGACAGGCAACTGGTCGATCCGCAGCACTTCGGGGCCGCCGATGGCATGGACACGCACGACACGCTGTCCGATCCCGGCAAGAGACATCTCGATCCTCCGTATGGCATGGGCGCGATCAGCCGAGGGCCCGCGCGCATCAGAACCATATCCTGAAGCGCACAGCCCTGCATCCTGCCCGCGTGGTTTCTCTTGCCGGCGGAGTTATCCATGCCGTTTTGCTATAACTGAAAGACAGACAGGCCTTCTAGTGATGGCTCGGCTGCCCCGGTAGTCTTCTCGGGAAGGCGGCTTACCGGCCACCGGCACGAGCGGGGACGGGGGGTAGCCGTCCTTGGCGGAAGGGCCGCGTCGTGATCCGACAGAAGGGAGAGAGAGCATGACCGAGAGGGATGAGCGGGTGCCGCTGCGTGGATCCGCAGTGACGCTGGAGGATTACGCGCCCGGTGGGACGCTGCGTGTGGCAATCAATCATGGCAATGTCATCCTTGCCGGTCGCGATTCAGCGGGGGCGCCAAAGGGGATCAGCGTCGATCTGGCTTATGCGCTTGCGCAGGAACTGGGCTCAGTGCCGAAATTCGTCGAGTTCGACCGGGCCCTGGACGTGTCCTCGCGCGCGGAGGCGGATGTCTGGGATCTGTGCTTTCTGGCCGTGGATCCAGACCGGGCGCAGGTCATCGGATTTTCGCAGCCCTATGTTCGGATCGAGGGCAATTACCTCGTCGCCGAAAGGACTGGCGCTATCGTGCCGGAGGATGTCGTCGAGCAGGGGCTGAAGATCGGGGTGGTCGAAGGCAGCGCCTATGCCCTGCATCTCTCCCGCGCTCGCGGTGCGGAGGGGCTGGTGAACTTCCCCAGCCTAGCAGCGGCAAAGGCCGCGCTTGCCGAGGGGGCCGTGGACGGCCTCGCCGGGATCAGGCAGGCGATGGAGGCCGTCGCCGCGATGATTCCCGGGACACATGTGGTCGGAATGCCGTTCATGGAGATCCGCCAGGCGATGGGCGTCCCGGCAACCCGCATTCGCGCCCATACGCATCTCTCGGAATTTCTTGCCCGGCGGGCGCGTGACGGAACCGTGGCGCGGATACTCGAAGCGCATGGCGTCGATCGTGCCTGTGCAGTCATGCCGGACGATCAGGGGATCGGATAGGCGACAAGGTCCGCCCGAAAAACGAATGGCGGAAGGCCGAAATGGCCTCCCGCCGGATTTGTCAATTGCCGGTGGCTGCAGCCGGGGCTGCCTGCTGCTTGGCGCGGATCTGGGCATCGACCGCCGCCTCGATCTGGTCGACCGTGAAGCTTGCCGGGGTCTGGCTGGGCGGATAGTCGACGAAAGTTTCCAGGAACGCGCCGGCATGCATGGTCAGCTGCGCCATCAGGAAGTCGTTCTTGACCCGCCAGTCGTCATATTGATCCGACACGATATCGGCGCGCTCATAGGGGTCCATGCGCAGGTTGTAGAGTTTCGGAATGCGGTAGCAGTCGAAATTCTCATACCAGACCTTGAACCCGCCCGGCGCCGGCATCTCGCAGAAGACGACCTTCCAGTTGCCATAGCGATAGGCGACCAGCTTGCTGTCATCGTTGAAATAGGCGAACTCGTTCCGCGCGCTCTTGTCGGTCTCGCCGGTCAGCAGCGGCAGCTGGTTGTAGCCGTCGAGATGGACCTTGAAGGTCTTGTCCCCGACCTGCTTGCCGGCCAGCAACTCGTCCTTGATCTTGTCGTCGCCGGCGGCGGCGAGCAGCGTCGGGAACCAGTCGAGACCCGAGAACATCTCGGTCGTGACGGCGCCCGGCTTGATCTTGCCCGGCCAGCGCACCATGGCGGGGACGCGGAACGCGCCCTCCCAGTTGCTGTCCTTTTCGGACCGGAACGGAGTCGCGGCGGCATCGGGCCAGCTGAACTGGTTCGGGCCGTTATCGGTCGTGTAGATCACGATGGTATTGTCGGCGATGCCCATGTCGTCGATTGCCTTGAGCAGATCGCCGACATCGCCGTCATGTTCGATCATGCCATCGGCATATTCGTTGCCGGGCATCCCGCTTTGGCCCTTCATCTCGGGGCGGACATGGGTAAAGAGATGCATCCGCGTGGTGTTCATCCAGGTGAAGAAGGGCTTTCCCGCCTCATGCTGGCGCTTCATGAAGTCGATGGCGGCGGCGGTCGTCTCGTCGTCGATCGTCTCCATCCGCTTCTTGGTCAGAGGGCCGGTATCCTCGATCTGGCCATCGGCCGTCGCCTTCAGCACCCCGCGCGGCGAGTTTGCCTTGACGAATGCCTCGTCATCGGAGGGCCACAATTCACGCTCAGGCTCTTCCTCGGCGTTCAGGTGATAGAGGTTGCCGAAGAATTCGTCGAAACCATGCGCGGTCGGCAGGTATTCGTCGCGGTCGCCCAGATGGTTCTTGCCGAACTGGCCGGTCGCATAGCCGAGGGGCTTCAGCGCCTGCGCGATGGTCACGTCGCGATCCTGGAGACCCACCGTCGCGCCTGGCACGCCGACCTTGCTGAGGCCGGTCCGCTTGGGCGTCTGCCCGGTGATGAAGGATGACCGCCCCGCGGTGCAGCTGTTTTCCGCGTAATAGTCGATGAAGCGAAGACCTTCATCGGCGATGCGGTCGATATTCGGGGTGCGATAGCCGACGATCCCGTCGGCATAGGCCGAGATATTGGTGATCCCGACATCGTCACCGAAGATGACGAGGATGTTTGGCGGTCCTGCGGCCGGGGTTCCCGCAGGGGCTGCCTGCGCAAGGGCCTGGGCGCTGACCGCGCATCCCAGAAGCGTTGCAAGTCCGAGTGTCCGAAACATTGAATTTCCTTCCCGTATCTCAGCAAGACTTGAATCAGTAAATTGACGAAAGGTTAGGCAGGGTCGGCCGGGTGGCTGCTTGTCGGTTCCATCCATCCGGCGGGCGGTGATGAATCAGGACGTCTGTTTGCTGCCAGATCGGATATGGCAGCCAAGAGCGTGGCGCTCTGCTATATTAAATCGGCATGGACAAGGTCAGAATGACGACATCACCCTCCGCTCTGTTACGTGCATCGAATTCGTGGAAATATTTCACCCGCGCGGAAACCGGGCGTTCCTTGACCATGAAATTATGGCCAACGGTCAGGCCGAGCGCGCTGACCCTTCCCTTGAACGGTCCCGAGGCGCCGTCGCCGCTGTCACCCGTCAACTGCTCGTAATAATATCCAAGAATCCCTGCCGAGGTCGCCTCGGTGAAGTTCTTCGAGATCGCGCCTTCGACGTGAAACTCATTCCCGGTGCGGTAATCGGTGGCTGGGTTCTCGGCGTTGAAGGTGACGCCCACCGCACCCGACAGATCAAGCCCTGTCGCCGGGTCGAGCCAGGTCATTGCCGTATAGAGATCGGCGCCCCAGTGATGGAAGGCGACATTCGAAATCTCGCCATCCTGATAATCGCCGGCCGGAATGTTGATCATGGTTCCGACCTGCCAATGCAGCTTTCCGCTGGACCAGCCAAGCATGGCCGAAGCGACCGGATCGCCGATTGTGAAGATGTCGTCGCCCACATCCGCCTCGGCCCTGCCGCCACGCGGCCCGGCCACCGTCAGGTCGGCGGTGGTTTCCTTCCATCCGATCGGCAAGGTGAAGGAAAGCCCGAGGCTGCCGCCCAGCATTGGTTCGGGCGCGACCCATAGCACGGTCGGCAAGGTCAGTGCGGCGCGGCCGTCGACGCCGATTGCGAGCTTGCCCCCGGTGGGAAGCTGCGTCTCTCCTCCGAGGCTGCCGGAATAGAAATAAAGGTCATTCTGAAAATACAACCCCGCCGGCGGCATTACCGCGGCGGCCGGACCCTTGGACCCGAGAAGATAGAAACCCGCGCCGCCTTCGGCCGCAAACAGGATTGACGGAAAAGCCAAGCTGGCTGCGGTTGCCAGCAGACTGGAACGTGCGATGGATCTGAACATGATTCCCTGCCGCTTTCCAATGAGTTCTTGGAGGCTAGCTTCGCAACCGATTCCCGTAAAGTATTTATGGGGTTAATCCAGAACCTGTGTCGCGGAATCCCCGGAAGGAAACGGGGCTCAATAAATCTGGCGCGGGGCAGGGCAGGGTGCCGGAATATTGCGAAATTCCAATTCTTTCCTGTCCGGGTTTGCGGGAAACGCAATTTCCTTTCGGCATCGGCGGCAATTCCTGCCCACAAATAGCCGGCCCCTTGGGCGGGAAAGGCCACAGGACCGGCATCCTTGATTTCGGTCAGATCCGCTTGCCCGACTCGGCCGAGAACAGGTGAAAGCGGCCTGAAACCGGCGCGACCCTCAGGCGGTCGCCGCGATTGGCGCGGGTCGCGCCCTGAAGGCGCACGACGATGGAAACCTCGGACCCTTCGATGACCCCGTATCCGAAAGCGTCCGCGCCCAGCCGCTCGACCGAACGCAGCTCCACCGGGATCGAGCCGGCCTCGGTCTCGACCAGTTCCAGATCCTCGGGCCGCAGCCCCAGGCGCAGATCCTTTGCCGGAAGGTTCGGGATCGCCAGCCGATGTCCGCCCGGCAGGATGGCAGTCCCGTCCGCGCCGGTCAGGGGAAAGATGTTCATCGCGGGCGAGCCGATGAAGCCTGCGACGAATTCGCTGGCCGGACGCTCATAGACCTCAAGCGGCGTGCCGATCTGTTCGGCGACGCCGTTGTTCATCACGATCAGCCGGTCGGCCAGCGTCATCGCCTCGACCTGATCATGCGTGACGTAAAGCGTGGTCTGCCCGGTCCTGATATGCATCTCCTTGATCTGCAGGCGCATCTGCAGCCGCAGCTTCGCGTCGAGGTTCGAGAGCGGCTCGTCCAGCAGGAAGGCCGCAGGCTCGCGCACCAGGGCCCGGCCCATCGCGACGCGCTGGCGCTGGCCGCCGGACAGGGCGCGAGGCTTGCGGTCGAGATAAGGCTCAAGCTCCAGCATCTTGGCGGCGCGCTGCACGCGGGTCTCGATTTCGGGCTTCGGGATCTTCGCTATCTTCAGCCCATAGGCCATGTTCTCGCGCACGCTCATATGCGGGTAGAGGGCATAGTTCTGGAACACCATCGCGATATTGCGCTCACGAGGCTCCAGCTTGTTGACGACCTTGCCGCCGATTTCGACCGTGCCCGCGCTGATGCCCTCAAGCCCGGCGACCATCCTGAGCAGCGTCGACTTGCCGCAGCCCGAAGGGCCGACGATGACCACGAACTCGCCATCGGCGATGTCCATGCTGATGCCGTGGATGACCTCCTGTCGTTCATAGGTCTTGCGCAGGTCATTGAGCAGGATGCGGGCCATTCACTTCTCCGTCTCGACAAGGCCCTTCACGAACCAGCGCTGCATCAGCACGACGACAAGGATCGGCGGCAGGATCGCAAGGACGGAAGTGACCATGACAAGGTTCCAGGGCGTATCGGCATCGGCGAAAGAGATCATCTTTCGAAGCGCGATGACGATGGTGTTCATCTCATTGGAATTGGTGACCAGCAGCGGCCACAGGTATTGCGTCCAGCCATAGATGAACTGGATCACGAAGATCGCCGCCACATTGGTCAGCGACAGGGGCCACAGGATGTCGCGGAAGAACCGCCAAGGCCCCGCGCCATCGACCCGCGCGGCCTCAAGCAGCTCGTCCGGGATGGTCATGAAGAATTGCCGGAAGAGCAGCGTGGCGGTGGCCGAGGCGATCAGCGGCAGGATCAGCCCCGGATAGCTGTCGATAAGGCCAAGATCGACCATGACCTTGTAGGTGGGCTGGATCCTGACCTCGACCGGCAGCATCAGCGTGATGAAGATCAGCCAGAAACAGGCCATGCGCAGCGGGAACCGGAAGAAGACGATCGCATAGGCCGAGGCCATGCTGATCGCGATCTTGCCGATGGCGATACCAAGGGCGACGACCGTGGTATTGCCCAGAAGCCGCCACAGGCTGACGCCGCCGATCTGGCCGATGCGGCCCGAGAACGCCTCGCCATAGTTTTGCAGCCCCTCCGGTCCCGGCACCAGCGGCAGAGGCGGGCGCAGGATCGTCTGGGTGGAATGGGTCGAGGCGATGAAGACGTAATAGACCGGAAACACCACCACGATGATGCCAAGGACCATCCAGAAATGGCCGAGCAGGCGGGACGGCC
The DNA here is from genome assembly GCF_035556475.1 of Paracoccus sp. (in: a-proteobacteria). Lineage (GTDB taxonomy): Bacteria > Pseudomonadota > Alphaproteobacteria > Rhodobacterales > Rhodobacteraceae > Paracoccus. The sequence continues at coordinate 11,771 of NZ_DATMFA010000062.1, forward strand.
CGCGCGCGGCAAGCGGGCTTTCAGCCATAATGCACCCGCCTTTCGATGAAGCGGAACTGGAAGGCGGTCAGCGCGATCACGATCAGCATCAGGATCACCGATTGCGCGGCGGAATCGCCCATGATCAGGTTGACGAAGCCGTCATTATAGACCTTGTAGACCAGCGTTTCCGTCGCCTTGCCCGGCCCTCCGCCCGTCACGGCATGGATGATGCCGAAGGTGTCGAAAAGCGCATAGACCGTGTTCACGACCAGCAGAAAGAAGGTCGTGGGCGCCAGCAGCGGGAACACGATCGTCCAGAAGGCGTGTCGCCGGCTGGCCCCGTCGATGGCCGCGGCCTCCAGCAGGGATCGCGGGATCGCCTGCAATCCCGCCACGAAGAACAGGAAATTGTAGCTGATCTGCTTCCATGCGGCCGCCGCCACCACAAGGATCATCGCGTGATTGCCATTCAGCAGCGGGTTCCAGTTGATGCCCAGCTGTCTTAGCGGCCAGGCCAGCGTGCCGAAACTCGGGTTGAACATGAACAGCCACAACATGCCCGCGATGGCCGGGGCGACCGCATAGGGCCAGATCATCAGCGTGCGGTAGAGCCCCTTGCCGCGCACGATCTTTTCGGCCTGCACCGCAAGAAAAAGCGCGATGGCCATTGGAATGAACGCCACCAGCGCCGAGAACACCGCCGTCACCTGCAATGCGTTCAGATAGTTCGGATCGCTCAGCACCCGCCGGAAGTTCGCCAGCCCGACGAAGCTGGATTTCAGCCCGAACGGATCCTCCTTCAGCATAGACTGCCGGAAGGCCTGCCCGGCCGGCCAGTAGAAGAAGATCAGCGTGATCGCTAGCTGTGGCGCCAGCAGCAGCCACGGCAGAAAACGATGCGGAAAGACGGTTCTTCGCATTCAGGCGCGCCTCTGGTCAGGAAAAAGGCGCGCAAGGGTTTGCCCCCGCGCGCCAAAGGTCTGCGGTCAGTCGCCCGCCGCTTCCTTGATCGCGGCATTGCCGCGCGTCACCGCGTTCTTCAACGCCTGCTCGGCCGTCTGCTGTCCGGCCAGCATCTTCTCGTATTCCTCGTTCTGGATGTCGCGAAGCTGCGGCAGGTTCGGCGCGCGCACGCCTTTCGAGTTCTCGGTCGGGGGTTTCCCCGACATTTGCAGGATCGGCACCTCGCGCGCCGGGTTCTTCTCGTAGAAACCCGAGGCCTTGGTCGCCTCATAGGCCGCCATCGTCACCGGCAGATAGCCTGACTGCTCGTGCAGATATTGCTGCACAGGGGTCTGCGAGAGATAGTTGAAGAAGCTCGCGACGCCCTTGTAGATCTCATCCGACTTGCCCGCCATCACCCAGAGCGAGGCACCGCCCGGCGTGGTGTTCTGGGGCGCGCCGTCGGCCGTCTCGTCATAGGGCAGCTTGCCGATGCCGTAGTTCATCCCCGACTTGACGATGTCGCCAAGCCCGCCCGAGCTTTCGGTCAGGATCCCGCATTCGCCCGAGGTGAAGTTCTGCTTCGCCTCGCTGGTGCGGCCACCATAGACGAAGACGCCGTCCTTCGCCAGATCGGCGAGTTCCTGGAAATGCTTGACGAAAAGCGGCCCGTCGATCCGCAGTTCCGGCGTGCCGGCCAGCCCGTTCTCGTTCGTGCCCCAGGAAACGTTGTTCCATGCCGCGAAATTCTCGGTATGGATCCAGGTCAGCCAGGTCGAAGTATAGCCGCAGGTCGCGGCGCCCGATTCCTTGATCTTGCGGGCCGCGGCCCAGACCTCGGCCCAGGTCTGGGGCGGTGCGTCGACGTCGAGGCCCGCCTTCTCGAAGATATCCTTGTTGTAATAGAGGATCGGCGACGAGGAGTTATAGGGGAAGGAGAGCATGTCGCCCTCGGGGGTCGAGTAATAGCCGACGATCCCCGGCAGATACTGGCTTTTGTCGAAGGTGAAGCCACCTTCGGTCAGAACCTCGGCCACCGGCTTGATCGCGCCCTGCGCGCCCATCATCACCCCGGTGCCGACGTCGAAGACCTGGATGATGTCGGGGGCCTGCCCGGCGCGGAAGGCGGCGATGCCCGCGTTCAGCGTCTCGGGATAGGTGCCCTTGAAGACGGGCTTCACGACATAGTCGGACTGGCTCGCGTTGAAGTCGCCGGCGATCTTCTCGACGACTTCGGCATTCGCGCCGGTCATGGCATGCCACCACGAGATTTCGGTTTGCGCCTGAGCGGCAAGTGGCATGACCATGAGCCCGCCAAGCCAAATACTAAAGGTTTTCATGCGATTTGCTCCTCCCTCGAGCTTTGGGCGGAAGCTGCATCCCCGCTCCCGCGCCGATCCTCCCACCGGCGCGCGGCTTCCTGTCCCTGCGCATGAGTTAACGCGAGAGGCCCGATGCCTGTCAATTCGCGGTGGGAGGGGAGATGCGCTTGCGCGGGCTGCTGCCGGGGCGAGGCTCGTGATGGTGAGGCATATGCGACAGAGCGAAGCCCGGCGCGTGGGGCAGGGCGCGGGCGACCATCCATGGGCCACGCAGTCACGATCCTTTCCCGTCGCCCCATCACAGGGATTTTCCCAGGCATGGGTGCCGAAATACCGTTCTGCCGTTAGTCTTCGGGACAGACAGTCAAACGGAGAACGATCATGCCCCCGATCATCACCGCTTTCGAACGCTCGCCCGACGGCGGCAAGGGCCTCGCGCGTGACATGCGCGTTCGCTGGGCGCTCGAGGAAGTCGGCCAGCCCTATGACGTCCGCCTCGTTTCCTTCAAGGCGATGAAGGAAGCCGAACATCTTGCGCTGCATCCCTTCGGTCAGATCCCGACCTATCAGGAGGGTGATCTGATCCTCTTCGAGTCGGGCGCCATCGTCCTGCATGTCGCCGAGCGTCACGCGGGCCTGCTGCCAGAGGACGAGAACGCCCGGGCACGCGCGATCGGCTGGATGTTTGCCGCCGTGGATACGGTCGAGCCGCCGATCTTCGAGCGCAGCATTGCCATGATCCTCGAGCGGGATCAGCCCTGGTATGAGCAGCGCCTGCAATCCCTCGATGAGCGCATCCGCCAGAGGTTGGACAGCCTCTCCGCCCGGCTCGGCGATGCGGACTGGCTTGACGCCACGTTCAGCGCCGGTGACCTGATGATGGTGACGGTGTTGCGGAGGTTGCAGGGCTCGGGTCTGCTGGAGGAGTATCCGAACATCGCAACCTATGTCTCACGCGGGGAGGCGCGCCCCGCCTTCAAGCGCGCCTTCGCCGCCCAGCTCGCGGTGTTTACCGCCGCTTCGACTGGGTGAGGTAAATGCTGTCGCCCTCGCTGACCTTGTTTCTTGCCAGCGCGACGAAGGTGCTGGGCGACATCACGCCGCCGCCAGCGCTCGATCTTGCGCCGGTCAGAGAGCGAAAGGTGAGAAAACCGAACCTTCATTCTGCGATCCTTTCATGGTGGACGCGCTACCCCAGATGCGACTTTGGTTGGCGGGAAAGTCTCGCGCGCCGATGGCCGCGCCCGAGAATATTGGCCTTGAACACCTCGGCGGGGGTGCGGAAGCCTAGGCATTTGCGCGGGGTGGCATTCAGCCCGGCACACAGCGCACGCAGCTCGTCCTGGGACAGGCTGTTCGGATCGGTATCGCGACAGAGCCAGCGCCGCAGCCGCTTGTTGGCGTTCTCGACCGCACCTTTCTGCCAGGGGGATTGCGCTTCGCAGAACCAGGTTTGCGCGCCGACTTTCGCCTGCAGATGTGGCCAGTCGACGAATTCTGAGCCGCGATCGAAAGTTACCGAGCGACAGGCGTGTCGGGGCAGGGGCGAGAGCGCCCGGGCGATCTGCGCCATGATCGGTTTCGTACGCTTTTCCTCGTTCTTCAACACCAGCAAGAACCGGCTGGTACGTTCGATCATCGTGGTGACATTGGCCGGACCGTATTTCTGCCGGAACAGCACCAAATCGGCCTCCCAATGGCCGAACTCCCTGCGATGTGCGATCACGTCCGGCCGGAACAAGATGCTGAGTTCCGGGGCAAATTTCGGCGGCGGGCGTTTGCGCAACCGGTAGCCGCGCCGCCGTCTACGGCCTGAGGGCAGATGGCGCCAGAGCTCGGCCCGGCGGCCTTCTTCCGAATAGACATGGCGGTAGATGGTCTCGTGGCAGACGCGGCTGGGCGCGCGCTCATAGCGCATGCGTCCGGCGATCTGCTCGGGCGTCCAGCCGGCGCGCAGGCAGCGCTCGACCTGGTCGCGCAAACCGGGATCGCGAACCAGCTTGCGTCGACGGGTCCGGCGACCGTCGCAGCGGCTCTGCGCCACGATGCACCAATAGCCACTGAGTTTCGGGATTTCGCTGTCGTGGAAATGGTTGCGCTTGAGTTCACGGAAGATCGTCGAGCGATGCCGGCCGAGCCGACGCGCCATCTCGTCAGGGCTCAGCTTCGCATGCCGCCAGCGCTCGATCTTGCGTCGATCGGAAAGGGAAAGATGGCTGTAACGGATCTTCATTCGCACTGTCCTTTCAAAGCCTAACGCATTGTCAGGCATCAAAAGTCGCACTCCAAGATAGCACGTCCCCCTTCTACAAGAAGATTTATGGATAATCAGATTTATGTTATACAAATCTGCGCGGCATTTGAAGGTTGCTGACCTAACCAGCGGCCGCGGCCTGGCTCACATCATCGACGCGAATACTGACGCAGCAAGTGTCCCCAAGGCTCTACTATTCAAGATCCGTCTGGATCCACTGAGGCGAGAGGTGTATGTCGAGAGTTTGGAGACGACCGGGGCCTATATTCTCGAAGCGATGTGGCAGGCCAGCAGGACCAAG
>NZ_DATMFA010000063.1:0-4704 GCF_035556475.1 Paracoccus sp. (in: a-proteobacteria)
TGAGATCATGTTCGGCCGCCTGAAGGATTGGCGGCGCGTCGCGACCCGATACGACCGGTGCCCGGAAACCTTCTTCTCTGCGATCTTGCTAGCCGCAACCGTCTTGTTCTGGCTCTGAAACTCAATGAGTCTGGACCCTAGTCCAGCAGTTCCCGCATGGCCCGGACGGCAACGGCATAACCTCTCGGGCCCACTCCGGCGATGACCGCCGTGGCGACGCCGGAGACGAGCGAGTTGTGATAGACCTGCTCGCGCCGGTGGATGTTCGAGATGTGCAATTCGACGATCGGACCGGGAAACATCTTCAGCGCGTCCATCACCGGGACCGAGGTGAAGGTGAGCCCGGCGGGATTGATGATGATGCCGGTCGCGCCCGCGTCGATCGCCTCGTGGATCCAGTCGACAAGCTGGTGTTCGGCATTGGTCTGGCGAAACTCGACCGGCAGGGAACCGGCCTCCTCGCGCGCCCATTCCTCGACATCGGCAAGCGTCGCGTGGCCATAGATCTCCGGCTCGCGCTTGCCGAGCCGGTTCAGGTTGGGTCCGTTCAGGATATAGAGGGTCATGTCGCTTTCTCTGGATCAGCCGCCATAGCCGGCAAGGCGCGGTAGCCACAGGACGAGGCCGGGAAAGAAGGTGATGAGCGCGAGGCACAACACCATCCACGCAAGGAAGGGCAGGCAGTCGCGGATGATGTCCTTCATGGGCGAGCCCGAGATGTTCGAGACGATGAAGAGCAGCAGCCCGTAAGGCGGCGTCACCAGCCCCAGCATGATGTTGACGATCACGACGACGCCGAAATGCACGAGGTCGATCCCCAAGGCCTGCGCGGTCGGGATGAAGACCGGGACGATGATCAGGAGGATCGCGGTCCCCTCCAGCACGCAGCCAAGGATCAGCAGGATCGCGTTCACGAGCAGGAGGAACTGAACCTGCGTCATGTCCCAGCCCGTCATCATCTCGCGCAGGGTGGCCGGGATGTTTTCGACCGTGACGACATAGTTGAAGACCATGGCGCCGCCGATCATCATCCCGATCGAGGCCGAGGTCTTGGCCGAGATGCGCAGCGCCTCGTAACCCTCGCGCCAGCTGAGGCTGCGATAGATCACCGTCGAGACGAGGACGGCATAGGCGGCGGCAAGGGCCGCGGCCTCGGTCGGGGTCGTCACGCCGGAATAGATGCAGCCCAGCAGAATGACCGGCATCAGCAGGGTCGGGAAGGCCGCGATCGTGATGCGCGGGATCTCCCGCATCGGGACGCGCTCCTCGATCGGGAAGTTGTTCCGCCGCGCATCCCAGGCCACCTGCACCATCTGCATCGCGGTCATCAAAAGGCCCGGTATCACGCCGCCAAGGAACAGGTAGCCGATCGAGGCATCCGAGACGAGCGCATAGACCACCATCGGGATCGAAGGCGGCAGGATCGGCCCGATCACCGCCGTCACAGCCGTCAGGGCGGCGGCATAGGAGGGCGTATAGCGGTTTTCGCGCGTCATCATGTTCTGCATCATCCGGCCCGACCCCGCGGCATCAGCCACGGCCGAGCCGGACATGCCCGCGAAGATCAGGCTTTGCACAACGTTGATCTGGGCCAGACCGCCGCGCAGGTGACCGACCAGCACATTGCAGAAGCGCAGCAGCCGTTCGGTCATCGAGCCGGAGTTCATGACCTCGGCCGCGAAGATGAAAAGCGGCACGGCAAGGATGATGTAGTTCGAATACATCCCGTTCAGGAACTGTTCGGCGACGGTTCCCATATCCATCCCGGCAAGCCAGAGATAGGCGATCGAACCGACCATCATCGCCAGTCCGATCGGCAGGCCCAGAAGGGCCAGTGCCGTGATGCTGACAATCGCGATCGAGAAGGGGCTGGCTAGGTTCATAGACCGGAACTCGGCTTCAAAGGATCAGGTTGGTCGGGTGCGCGGCCGTAGATTGCGCGAAAGCCGATCCAGAGCTGGCGAAAGATCATCGCGACGGCGAAAAGGACATAGATCGAATAGAGCCAGTCGAACCGGATGCGCAGATAGGCCGACTTCTCGACCTTCATGAAGGTCACATAGTCCCAGGTCGCGGGCAGGGCGACGGCGAAGGCTGCGACCGTCGCGATGGCCGAGATCACCACCATGACCCTGCGCGCGCGATCACCCACGCCGCGATAGAAAAGGTCGAAACGCATTTCTTCGTCATCGCTGAGAACGAAGGCCGCGCCGAACAGCACGAGCCAGATCCACAGCATGACGCTGACCTCATGCGTCCAGCCGATCGGCAGGTTCAGCAGATAGCGCGAGACGATCTGCAGCAGAAAGACGAGGAACATGACGAGCAGCATCAGCACCAGCGCGTTTTCGGCGCGTCGGGCCAGCCAGCCGGTCAGGCTTGCGGGGGACATGGCTTACCTCGGGAATAAAAGGACCCGCGCGACAAGAGCATGAGCGCGCGCGGGCCAGTTATCGGCGGATCAGAGCGCCGCGATGCGATCGACCAGCCCCTCGGGCCAGTCCTTGGCAAGCGCGGAGTCCAGATACGCCTTCTGCACATGGCTGCGGAACGCTTCGACATCGGGCTTGTAGACCTGCAAGCCCCGCTCGGCGAAGGACTTGGCAAGCTCCTCCTCGCGTTTCACATGCTCGGCGGTCGAAAACGCGATGGCGTCGTCCGCGGCCTTCTGGACGGTCGCCTTCTGCTCGTCCGAAAGCCCCTCCCAGACCTTGCCGGACAGCGTCAGCAGGTCAAATGCGACCAGATGCGAGGTCATGACGATCTGCTTCATCACCTCGTAGAACTTCATGTTCTCGACATTCGGCAGCGGGTTGTCCTGACCGTCGATGGCTCCGGTCTGAAGGCCGGTATAAACCTCGGCATAGGCCATGGGCGTCGGGTTCGCCCCAAGCGCCTGACCAAGGAATTGCCAGGCCTCACCACCCGGCATACGCAGCTTGATCCCGGCCAGATCGGCGGGCGTGTTAATCTTCTTCTCGCTGTTCAGCCCGACCTGACGCGTGCCGTAGAAGGTCGGGCCGAGGATCTTGATGCCAAGCTGCCCCTCGGCCAGCGCCTTCATCTCGGTCCCCGCGTCCGAGGCGAAGAACTTGGTCAGATGCGCCGAGTCGCGGAACAGATAGCCCGAGGTCAGCACCGACCAGGCCGGCACCTGGTTCGACACATCCTGGGGCGCGATGTTCGACATTTCGAGGTTGCCGCGCTGAAGCGCGACCAGCTCGGTGCCCTGCTTGAACAGGACGCCGCCATAGAAGCCCTCATAGGCAAAGCCGGGACCAATTGCCTCGACGAATTTCTTCATCATCTCGGCGCGGATGTCCTGTTCCGAGAACACCGCCGAAAAGCGCAGCTTGATCGGATCCTGTGCGCGGCCCATCCGCGCAAGGAAAGGCGTGGCCAAGGCAGCGGCACCAAGGGCGGCGAAGCTGCGCCGCGTCACATTATTGTTCATCTTTTCCTCCCCTGAACGGCCGGAGCACACTCCCCTTGTCCTCCGGCCTTGGCGAAGCATGGCATCGGAGCAATCGCCGATCAATGATTTATCTTCCGATCATCTGATATAATCCGTTTTACCATATGCCTGTGCTAGACGTGGCTTGTGCGCCGTTCCGGTTGCGCCCATATGGAGGCGGGGAAGGGGATGGTGATGACAGCGGACATGCAGGCAGCGGGCCCGACGGGTGAACTGACCCATCAGCGTCTGCGCGACGACATCATCTTTGGCCGTCTGGCTCCGGGCATGAAGCTGCGGCTGGAACGTCTGCGCGACGACTATCAGGTCAGCATCGCCACCCTGCGCGAGGTTCTGGGAAGGCTCGCCGCAGAGGGGCTCATCCTTTTCGAGGCGCAGAAGGGCTTCGAGGTCGCGGAGATCTCGGCCGAGGATCTGCGCGACATCTCGGAGATGCGCGTCCTGCTGGAATGTCATGCCATCGGGCCGTCCTTCGCCGCCGGTGATCTGGAATGGGAGGCGGCGGTCGTCGCCGCGCATCACAAGCTCGCCCGGATGGAGGCAAGGATGCTTACCGGCGACCGTGACGTGACCGCCGAGTGGAAACGTTATGATCGCGAGTTCCACACCGCGCTGATCGCCGCCTGCGGCTCGTCCGAGCTTCTCTCGACTCATCGCCGGATCTTCGACCGGTTCCAGCGTTATCAGGTGTTGCTGGTCATGTTCCGGGGCGAGGATGCGAGCCGCGAGCATGGCGCATTGCTGGCCGCCGCGCTGGAACGCGACGCCGCGACCGCGCGGGCCATCCTCGTCTCGCATATCGGGGCCTGCATCGACTTTACCGTCGCGCACGGCTTCTTTCAGGATCCCGAATGGTCACGCTGAACCGCGACAGCACCCCCCAGATGCGCGAAACCGTCGGCGCGGGCATCTATCAGCGCCTGCGCCACGATATCATCATGGGCCAGCTCAAACCGGGCCAACGCCTGCGCCTCGATCAGCTGAAGGGGGACTACCCGGCCGGTGCGAGCACCTTGCGCGAGGCTCTGGCGCGCCTCGCCGCCGACGGTTTCGTTATGGCCGAAGGGCAGCGGGGCTTCGAGGTCGCCCCTGTCTCGGCCGAGGGGCTGCGCGAGATCGCCGAGCTGCGCCTGCTGATCGAAGAACACGCATTGGCCCGCAGCTTCGCGGCCGGCACCCTCGACTGGGAGGTCGGGGTCATCGCCGCGCATCACCGGCTGGACGCGCAT
>NZ_DATMFA010000064.1:0-9219 GCF_035556475.1 Paracoccus sp. (in: a-proteobacteria)
GGCGGAGCTGTCGCTTTCGACGGTTGAGCTGCGCAACAGCTTTCTCTTGTTCGCGGTGGCGTGTGTGGGCCAGCAATATTTCCCGATTTGCCGCACCCGGTGGGAGACAAACATTGCCTGGCACTCGGTTGACGGCTTGCATGCGTTGGTGACGAACAGCGTCCGATGGGGCGCGGTATCAGCGCAGGACAGGGCGCTACTGATCACGGATAAGCATTCGCGGACTGCAAACGACACGCTGACCGACGCGCTCGCGCCTGGCTGACCGAAGGACATGATGCCGGACAGAACAAGAAGTGTTCTGTCGGGAGGATCTACCGGCCCCGTGGCTGGCGGGCGGTCGATAACCGGTGACGGAGCCTCGCCCATGCCGGGGCCGCATTCATCGAAATAGCCGTTCGACATGGCGCGGTTACTCCTCGTCAAAGAGGGATCGCGGTGCGGACGGAGCAGGCAAGCAGTGTGAACCCGCCTTGTCCGTTGCAGAGCGTCCGTTTTTTCAGAGGCGCCTTCGCTTGCGGTCACTACGCAAAAGGCGGGCTAAATAGGAATCCTAGAAGGAGACCCCGCCTATCGCTGCGGGCGGAATTGCCTTGGCGGAACGCCATTTTCGCGGCGGAACGCCCGTGCGAGATGCGCTGAAGAGGAATAGCCAAGCAGCGCCGCCACCGCGGCCACCGGCATCGCACCGTCGCGCAGCAGTTCAATGGCACGTTCGTTCCGCAGTTTGCCGACCACGCCACGATAGCTCACCCCCGCTGCGTTCAGTTCCCGCTGAAGGCTGCGGACGCTCATGTCGAGGGCCCTGGCTGTGCGCTCGACTGAGGCCGATCCCGCCAGGACCTGGGTGCGGATCTGTGCGCGGATCACCCCCTCGGCCCCTTCGCGAAGGTCGGGCTCCTGACGGGCGCGTGCCACGTCCTCGATCGTCGTCGGAGACCATGCCGGCACGACGGTCCTGTGGCGATCGAGGGCGCGGTGGTCGAAAACGAGCGCCAAGTCCGGGGCGTCAAACATGACCGGGCAATGGAAGCAATCGGCCAAATCCCGGCCATCGACCGGCCTTGCAATATCCAACTCGATACGATGCGGTCGCCATGGCGGCGGCAGATAGGCTTCGCACAGGCTCAGCATCACTCCGATGGTGGCCACCGCGATATGGGCATAGCCCGGAAATCCCCGCGCGGCGCTGACATAGCTCAGCCGTGCCATGCCGTTCGCCAGCACCAGCGAGACTTGATCCCCCTTGCTGTGATAGCCGATGCTTCTCTGCGCCCGCCGAACGGCGTCGCCCAGATTCTCTGCGCCAAGGACATATCGCCCCCAGATCCCATAATTGGCGATCGGCAGTTCCGACGCCAGCATGAGCCCCAGATCGGTAAGGCCCGAACGCCGCGCGATGGTGTCGATGAAGTTCGCCATACTCAGATGCGGGATGAAGCAATCAAGATTCTCGATCCGTTCCATATCCAGAAGCGCGGCGCGATTGGCCTCGCGCAGGACGCGCTCGCCGCAGGCGGCCCGCACCCATGCGGGAACGCCCGCCAGAGCCGCGACACTGACAAGCGTCATGGAATTTCTCTGTCTAGCGGCGAGTTTAGCCACTTTTGGCGCGAAATGGGTGTTTGGAACGGGCATGCCGCGCTGTATGGTTGGGAGGAATAAGAAATCTTAGCGTAATCGCCCCGTCCGAAACAAGCTTTGGGTCGGTATTGGGGATGCGTGCCGCGACATTCCGAACGGTTCTGGCGACGATCATGGCCACAGGGGAGGCGCGATGGGATTACCGATTAAAACCCTTCGCTGGCAGCCGCTGGCCGACCCGGCAATGGCTTTTCGCAAGCCACCACGCCGGATAATGGGCCGCGCGCATGGCGGGATCTGCGCATCGGGGCCCGCGGATTACCCAAAACATATCTGGCACAAGGTGAATTCCATTCCGTGGGAGAGAGGATCCATGTCAAGACTGGGTAGAATGATAACCGGATGGGGGGTTGGCACCACCATCCTATTCGCTGCGGGCGGGGCCATGGCGCAGCAAGCGTTGCCATTTCCGCCGACGCCCTCGGGCAGCAAGGCTGGGCCAACCATCGCTGAATCCACTTATAGCCCGTTGGCGCCACAATCGCACCTGCCAGCGGACGCGCCCAATATCGTCATCATCATGCTCGATGATGTCGGTCCGGCTCTGCCTCATACCTTCGGCGGCCCAATCACCACTCCGACGCTTGACGCATTGGCCAATGAGGGCGTTGCCTATAACCGCTTCCACAACGCGGCGATGTGTTCGCCCACCCGGGCCGCGTTGCTGACCGGGCGCAATCACCACCGCGTCGGCAGCGGCCAGATCGCAGAACTGGCGAATGACTGGGACGGCTATACCGGTCGCATTCCGCGCAGTTCGGCCTCGGTCGCGAAGGTGCTCGGAGGTTATGGATATGCCACTGCCGCTTTCGGGAAATGGCACAATACCCCGGCGAATGAAACCACGGCAGTAGGCCCCTATACCGACTGGCCCGCAGGCGAGGGCATCGGCTTCGATTATTTCTACGGTTTCCTCGCCGGGGAATCCTCGCAATGGGAACCGGCCGTAGTTGAAAACACCGTGCGCATCGATCCCTCCCACGGTAGGGAAGGCTATCATTTCACCGCGGATATGACGGACAAGGCTGTTTCCTGGATGAAACAGGTTCATGCCCTGACGCCGGACCGGCCCTTTCTGGTTTACTGGGCACCGGGCGCGGCGCATGGCCCGCACCATATCTTCAACGAATGGGCGGATAAATACAAAGGCAGGTTCGATGCAGGCTGGGACCGGATGCGCGAGGAGATTTTCGCGAAGCAAAAGGAAATCGGCTGGATCCCGGATAACACCGAACTGACCGCGCGCCCCGAATCTTTGGTGGGCTGGTCCGATATTCCTGAAGACGAGCGCCCGTTTCAACGCAGGCTGATGGAGGTCTTCGCCGGCTATACCGAACATGCCGATACGCAGGCCGGGCGTCTGCTGACGGCATTGGATGAAATGGGGATCCGCGACAATACGCTGATTTTCTATGTCTGGGGCGATAACGGATCCAGCGCTGAAGGGCAGAACGGCACGCTTAGCGAGCTTCTGGCACAGAACGGCATCAAGACCGAGATCAAGGACCATATCAAGGCAATGGACGATCTGGGTGGTCTGGATGTCCTCGGCACGCCCAAGGCGGACAATATGTATCATGCCGGTTGGGCTTGGGCCGGATCGACCCCGCATCGCTCGACCAAACTGGTGGCCGCACATTTCGGCGGCACCCGGACTCCGCTGGTGATTTCATGGCCCGGCCATATCCAGCACGACACCACTCCCAGAACGCAATTCCATCACGTCAACGACATCGTGCCGACAATCTATGACGTGCTGGACATCACGCCTCCGCAAACCGTGGACGGGATCGCGCAGGACCCGTTGGATGGGATCAGCATGGCCTATAGCTTCAACGCCCCCGATGCGCCGGGACAGAAGAAGGGCCAGTATTTCGAGATCATGGGCAGCCGGGCTTATTACAAGGACAACTGGATCGCGTCGGTCTTCGGGCCGCGCACGCCATGGACGCCCGGACTTGATCCCGCGATCTTCAAGTGGTCACCAGAGAACGACGTCTGGGAGTTGCACGATCTTGGCCAGGATTTCTCTCAGGCGCACGATCTCGCTGCCGAAAACCCGGATAGGGTCAGGGAAATGAGTGCGGCCTTCCTGGAGGATTCCAAGGAGAACAAGGTATTCCCTGTCGGCGGCGGGCTGTGGTCGGTGGTCTTCCACCCCGAAGATGCGCCCTCCAATCCGGCGAAGGAATTCACCTATACGCAAGAGGTGACCGGCGTCCCCGAATTCGCCGCCCCCAAGGTCGGCGCGCGCAGCAATCTGGTGACAATTGAAGCCGAGTTGAAACCGGATTCAGCGGGTGTTCTTTATGCTTTGGGCGCTTTCTCGGGCGGGCTGTCGCTGTGGGTCGATCAGGGAAAGCTGACCTATGAATACAACCTGTTCGAGATCGAGCGCACGCAGATCGCGACCAGCGGCGCGCTGCCCGAAGGACAGGTGAAAATCGAGGTCGAGACCAAACGAACCGGTACGCAACATGACGCGCCGCTGGATGTGGTGATCCGAGTGAACGGTACGGAAATGGCACGGGGGACGGTTCCCCGCTCGGCTCCGCTGGCATTCACGGCGAACGACGCTTTCGATGTTGGGAGGGACAGCTATTCCCCTGTCTCCGAAGCCTATTTCGACCGGAAGCCCTTTGCCTTCAATGGCAGGATTGGTCAGCTCAGGGTCGCCTATCAATGAAGACCGCACGGGTGGAGATTTTCCCGCCCGTGCCGTTTTCCCTGCGGACATGAAAGAACAAAGGACCAGCTCGATGAAGAAGAGTGCGATCTTGGCGTTTTGTGGCCTGATGCCCATTTCGGCGATGGCGCAGGATCAGCAATGGGAATTCTCGGGCTCGATCTATGCCTGGGTGCCGGGCCTGAGCGCGGCGGTGGACACGCCCTACGGCGAGTTGGAAAGCGATTCCTCGGGCGGGAATGTGCTGGACAATCTGGACATGGCCTTCATGGGCACGTTCGAGGCGCGGCGCGATCGCTGGAGCGTGCTTTTGGACCTGCTTTACGCCAAGCTTTCCACCAGCAAGGACACCCCCTTCGGGGCGCTGTTCTCGGAGGCGGATGTCAAGGCCGAGGTCACGGCGCTCAGCGGCTACGGGCTCTACCGCGCGTATGAGACTGACCGCCTGATTGCAGATGTCGGCGTCGGTCTTCGGGCCTTCAGCCTTGATCTCGGGACCGAGCTTCGCGCGGCGGGCGCGGCCGGCAACCGCAGCTTCGACGGCGACAAGCGGTGGGCGGTGCCGCTGGTGGCGGGCCGCTTCATCCTGCCCTTCAACGAGAAATGGTTCGCCACCGCAGTCTTCGATTATGGCCGGACCAGCAACGACGTATCGACCTGGCAGGGGCTGGCCACGGTGGGCTATTTCTTCAACGAAGCGTGGTCGATGCAGGTGGGATACCGGTATATGGATATTCAGCACGAAATCGGCGGGCTGGATGCCGATCTCGATCTCAGCGGCCCCGTCATTGGTTTCAGCGCGCGTTTCTGAAGCGACGGGCGCACCGGCTGCAAGTCTGCCCACGCACGGCTCCACGCGGCCGCCGTCGTCGAGCGGGAAGGCCAGAAGAACAACCCCGTCGCTTCTGCTTGCACAGGCGGGCGGCACCGCTTTGCAGCCCCTAGACCGGTTTCCAAGTCTCGCCATCTTCATCGCGCATGTCGGTTTGCATGGTCGTGGCCGCAATTGCTGCCTGCCCCATGGCGACGCTAAATGATCCCGATGAAAGCACAAATGCAGAGCTTGACGCGGGGGTCTGACGAGAGAAGCTGCCATTCTGCAATGCAGAATATCGCCTTGCCTTCTACATAAGATAGGGTATCCCCCTATGTTATGAGTCACACAACAAAGCACAAAGCCAAGCTTCTGGCCCGCGTCCGCCGCCTCAAGGGGCAGATCGAAGCTGTTGAGCGCTCTCTGGAAGCCGACGCACCCTGCGGCGACGTCTTGAACCTGGTCGCGTCTATCCGCGGCGCAGTTGGCGGCCTGACGGCTGAACTGATCGAGGATCACATCCGCGAGCATGTCTCGAACCCCGACCGGGATGAGGACACCGAGCGCGCCAACGCCGCGGGCGAACTGATCGACATTGTCAGGACCTATCTCAAATGAACACCGAAGCCTTGCACCTGACCAGCCCGCACGAGCATGTCTACCTGGGCGACAATCACGAACGGAACGAACGCCGGACCTGGCTGGTCATCGCCATCACCACCGCAATGATGGTGGCCGAGATCACTGCGGGCAGCATCTTCGGCTCGATGGCGCTGATCGCCGACGGCTGGCACATGTCGACGCATGCGGGGGCCATGCTGATTGCCGCGCTCGCCTATCGCTATGCGCGCCGCAATGCCCGCAATGCCCGTTTTACCTTCGGCACCGGGAAGATGGGGGATCTGGCGGGGTTCGCCAGCGCCGTGGTCCTCGCGTTGATCGCGCTGCTGATCGGGTGGGAAAGCCTGATGCGGTTCTACAACCCGGTTGCAATCAGCTTCCATCAGGCCATTGCCGTGGCCGTGATCGGTCTGATCGTCAATCTGGTTTGTGCCTGGCTGCTGCGCGAAGATCACGGCCATCACCATCATGGTCACAGCCACGGACATGATCATCACCATGAGCATGCGACCGACAACAACTTGCGCGCCGCTTACCTGCACGTCCTGGCGGATGCCCTGACCTCCGTTCTGGCCATTGCGGCGCTGACGCTGGGCAGCCTCTATGGCTGGAATTCGCTGGACCCCATGATGGGCATCGTCGGCGCGCTGGTGATCTTCCGCTGGTCGTGGGGTCTGATCCGGGACAGTGGCCGGGTGCTTCTCGACTATGTGCCCGATGACGAGGACCTGCCAGACGAGATCCGGGCTGCGATTGAGACGGGTACCGATCAGGTGACCGATCTGCACGTATGGCAGCTTGGGCCCGGTCACCACGGCGCGATTTTGGCGATCCGCTCCAGGGAGCCGCTGGAGCCCGCCGCCTATCGCGCCAAACTTGCGCATATCCACGACCTCTCGCACCTCACGGTCGAGGTGGAGCGGGCAGCCTGAATGAGCAAAAGGGTGAGGAGAGGGTCTCATAAGCCCTCTCGTCATGGCATCAGCGATCCATGCTGGTTGTCCGACTGGCTCAAGTCTCACCACATGACATGTGACGGCTTGACGTTCGCCTCTTCTCGATTTTAACTCATGTCCATGGGGCCTGCGACCGCCCCACGAGGCGCCAGCCGAAGTTCGCGTTCCAGATCGATCATGATCAACCTTTTCAGGGGAGGAACGCCCATGCCGGCCCCCAATGCGATATCGCCCGACAAGCTGGTCCGATTGATCGGCACGGCCCGTGCGCCAGCCATTCTGGACGTCCGCTCGGACGAAGACCTTGCCGCCGATCCCCGGCTGCTGCCGGGCACGATCCGCGCCGACGACCGCGCACTCGCGGACGCGCTCCCAGCCGGGACGATCGTGGTCCTTTGCGAGGGCGGGCATCACCGCAGTCAGGGCGCTGCTGCCTGGCTTCGGGCCGAGGGGCGGCAAGCCGAGTATCTGGAGGGCGGCTTTGCTGTCTGGCGTGAGGCTCGGCTGCCTTTGATCAATCCTGCGGCGTTGCCATCCCGGGACGCCCATGGCCGCACGGTCTGGGTCACGCGTGCACGGCCCAAGATCGACCGCATTGCCTGTCCTTGGCTGATCCGCCGCTTTGTCGATCCCCGGGCGGTGATCCTGTTCGTCGCTCCTTCCGAGGTAGAGGGCGTGGCTGAACGTCACGATGCCGCGCCATTCGACATCGAAGGGGTCTTATTCAGCCATCGGGGTGAGCTCTGCAGCTTCGACGTGATGTTGGCCGAGTTCGGCCTGTCCATCCCGGCATTGGACCGACTGGCAACCATCGTGCGGGGCGCCGATACCGCTCGGCTCGATCTCGTCCCCGAGGCCGCAGGGCTGCTGGCCGTATCGCTTGGTCTGTCGCGAATGTATGCCGACGATTTGGAACAGCTCGAAGCCGGGATGTTGGTTTATGACGCCTTCTATCGCTGGGCGCGGGACGCAACTGGCGAGACCCACAACTGGCCCAGTGCCAAGGCGGGGACTGCGTCGTGACCGCGGGAGGGATCATCCCGGAACGACGGCGTTCCTGCGACCCTGCTGGCCCGGTCCTGCGTGCCGGGTTTCCCTCGCTGGCCGAGGCGAGCCGCGTCTGGGCGCGCATCGCGCTTCTCTCGTTTGGCGGCCCTGCCGGCCAGATCGCCGTCATGCACCGCATCCTCGTCGAGGAAAAGCGCTGGATCGGAGACGGGCGGTTCCTGCACGCGCTGAATTTCTGCATGCTTCTTCCGGGTCCCGAGGCGCAGCAGCTGGCCACCTATATCGGCTGGCTGATGCACGGAACGCGCGGAGGCCTGATCGCGGGCGCGCTGTTCGTGCTGCCTGGAGTTGTCGCGATAATGGCCTTGAGCTGGCTCTATGCCCTCTTTGGCGACGTGGGGTTGGTGGAGGCACTGTTCTTTGGCCTAAAGGCCGCCATCCTGGCCATTGTGCTTCAAGCGGTGGTCCGCATCGGGCGTCGGGCCCTGAAGAACGATGCAATGCGCCTGCTGGCTGTGCTCTCCTTCATTGCGATCTTTGCCTTTGATGCGCCTTTTCCGCTGATCGTTCTCACCGCTGGTCTGATCGGCTTTCTGGGTGCCCGAACCGGCCTACGCGCCTTTGCGCCCGGCGGTGGCCACGGGTCGGTCGGAAGCGTCCACGTCGATGATGCCGATACGCTCCTTGGCGAGGAGATGGTCGAGATGCCGCTTGCGGCGCGGCGCGGTGCGCTCCGGGCGGGTGCCGCGGCGATCGTGCTCTGGCTGGCACCGGTCGCGGTCCTGCTCGTAACTGTGGGTAGCGGCAACGTTTTTGCCGACATCGCCCTCTTCTTCTCGAAAATGGCGGTGGTGACATTCGGCGGCGCCTATGCGGTTCTTGCCTATGTCGCGCAGGAGGCCGTCGGGACCTATGGCTGGCTCCGGGCTGGCGAGATGCTGGACGGTCTTGGCATGGCCGAGACAACGCCGGGGCCGCTGATCATGGTCCTCCAGTTCGTGGGTTTTCTTGGTGCCTTCCGGGACGCCGGATGGGACAGCGCGCTTCTGGCGGGCACTCTGGGCGGGCTGCTCACCACATGGGTTACCTTCGCGCCCTGCTTTGCCTTCATCTTCCTGGGCGCTCCTTACATGGAGGGTCTTCGCGCCAACCGATCTCTGTCGGCAGCCCTGACGGCCGTTACGGCCTCGGTGGTCGGCGTGATCCTGAACCTCGCAATCTGGTTCGCGATCCATGTCATCTGGCGCGAGGTGCAGCGGATCGAGGCCGGGCCTCTCTCCATGGAGCTCCCGGTCCTCGGCTCCATAGACTGGCTCGCAGCCGGGCTGTCAGCACTTGCGCTGGTCGCGGTGTTCCGGCTGCGGTTGGGAATGACCACTGTCCTGGCGGGAGTGGCGGTTCTGGGCATCGGTCTCTATGCTGCGGGTGTGATCGCCTAGGCTCCAGACCCATTGATTTCGTGCCTTTGGCGTGTTTCAGGCTCCGCAAGG
>NZ_DATMFA010000065.1:0-5070 GCF_035556475.1 Paracoccus sp. (in: a-proteobacteria)
GATCATGTTCGGCCGCCTGAAGGATTGGCGGCGCGTCGCGACCCGATACGACCGGTGCCCGGAAACCTTCTTCTCTGCGATCTTGCTAGCCGCAACCGTCTTGTTCTGGCTCCGAAACTCAATGAGTCTGGACCCTAGGCCTGCCCGGCAAGCTTGCGATCGAGCGCGAAGATCCGTTCGGTCAGCAGCGAGAAGAAGCCGTCGCGGTCGATCTCGCGCAGGAACAGCGCATTCGCCTCGCGGCCCGAGACGCGCCACCAGTCGGCGACGGTCATGCCCTGCGTGAACTCGCCCTGCGTCTCGATCTCGACATTGATCTCGCGGCCCTTGAACAGATCGGGCCGGACCAACCATGCGATGGCGCAGGGATCATGCAGCGGCGCGCCCTCCGAGCCGTATTTCTCGCGGTCGTAGCGTTCGAAGAAATCGGTCCAGCCGGCGATTGCCCGCCCGAGAGGTCCGCTTTCGCGCATCGTCTCGACCCAGTCGCGGCTGGTCAGCGCCTCATGCGTCACATCGAGCGGCACCACGGTCAGCGGCACGCCGCTTGAAAAGACGATCTTCGCGGCCTCTGGATCGACATAGATGTTGAACTCGGCCGCGGGGGTGATGTTGCCAACCTCGAAATAGGCGCCGCCCATCAGGACGATTGCCGCGACGCGCGGGATGATGTCGGGGGCCTTCTGGAAGGCCGTGGCGATATTCGTGAGCGGCCCGATCGCAACCAGCGTGACGGTGCCCTCCGGCTCGCGCCGCAGGGTCTCGATGATGAAATCGACGGCATGGCCGGGGGCGAGGGGGGCGGCGGGCTCAAAGATCTCGATCCCGTCGAGGCCGCTTTTGCCATGCACATGCTCGGCCGTGACCAGATGGCGCGTCAGCGGCCGGTCGCAGCCGGCATGGACGGGAATGTCGTTTCGCCCGGCGATCTGGCGGATGATGCGCGCATTTCGCTGGGTCAGCTCAAGCGGCACGTTTCCCGCCACGACGGTCAGGCCCAGCACCTCAAGTTCCGGGCTGGCCAGCGCCAGCAGGATCGCGACCGCATCGTCCTGACCGGGATCTGTGTCGATGATGATCTTGCGCGCCATGTGCCCTCCTGCGTCATCCGGCGATCACAATGACCGTCCCGCGCCCGGATGCAAGGGCGGCTAAGGCATCAGCGGGATCAGGTGGGTGATGCCGGTCGCAGCTGCCCGCGCAAGTTCGGGGTCCAGCGACATGCGAATATATTCCCCACGCCGCCAGAGTTCCGAAAGATCGTCGTAATGGCGCGAGAGCGGATGCCCCGATTGCCCGGTCGAGATGATGAAGACCGAGCTGTCGGGATCGGCAAGGTCGTAGACTCCGCGAAAGACCGGGGCCGCCACGCTCTGCCAGGGATTGGGGCCATAGCCGAGGGAATCGTTCCTCGTGATCGTGGAATCGCCGCCCGAGATCGGCTGGACGAGGTTCACGATATAGGAAAGCCCGCTCAGATCGCCGAGGGCGGGGTGGACATGCCGCGCCCGGTGCAGGTCGCCCCAGCGCCAGCTTTGCAGGTCGGGCCCGAAGCGCGCGGTCAGGTCCAGCAGCGCCGCATCCAGCGCCTGCCGCGCGATCTGGCTGCAGGTCTCGACCGGGGTGGACTGGCGGATGTCGCACCAGACGCCCGCGCCGTTGGTATTGCGGAAAACGCGGTCGATGAATTCGGGGTAGAACTCGGTCAGGTCGTCGGCGAGTGGTCCCAGCTCGTCCCGGACGATCCGGTCCTGCAGGGCGCGCATCCAGGCCGCGTGGATCATCGGCTCGGGCAGGTGCTCGCTCATCGTGCCGTCCCAATTGGCGAGGAGGGCGAGCGCGTCCTGCCGCTGCCGCTCCGGGCTGCCAAGGGGCGCGGGTTCGTCGGTGAACCACAGATTGGCCCCGACGAGGGGCAGCAGCGCCCGCGCGATCGGGCTGACGATGTCGTTCTGGACGGCGATGAAGCTCTCGCGTGAGTGGATTTCGCGGCTGCCAATCAGGTGGCGCAGGCGGTCGCGGCGGAACTCGTTGCCACGGTCATAGCCCAGATTGGGCTGGCCGGGAATGGCGGCGCCGGTGGTCGCGACGATCCCCTCGGCGGGGGAAAGATCGGCGGTCCCGTCCGGCGCGGGGTCGAGGCCCTGCCAGCGGTTCCCGGGACGCCAGCCCGGCTGGGGCATCCGGCCCTGGGTCTGGTTTTCCGGCCCGCGGCGCGGCACGGCACCGGCAAGGACTTGCCCCACGCCCTGATCATCGGCCAGCGTCACCATCAGCGCGGGTGCGACGACACCGCCAAGGCGGGTCGCCGCCTCCTCGCGGTTCTGCGCGCGCATGAGGCCGATCAGCGCGCTCATCGACCCGTCCTCGCCCCGTCCGCCCGTCCAGGCAAGCGCGGCGACATGGCCGGCGGGCAGGATCGACGAGATGTCGAGATGGCCTGAGGGCAAGACCGGGCCATTCTCGGTCTCGCGCAGGGTCAGGGTCTGGCTGGCGCCGCCGCGGACGCGGATGGTCTCGGTCCGGGTCTGGAAATCCGTCCAGCCGGTGGTGCCCAGATAGCGGTTCGCATCACCGGGCTGCACCTCCTCGATGAAAAGATCCTGATCGTCGATCTGGGCCGGGGTGATCCCCCATGCCAGATGGGTGTTGCGCCCGGAGAGGACGACGGGAATGCCCGGAATGGTCCCGCCGATGACGCCGCCGGTGCCAAGCTCCAGCCGGGCGAGATACCAGAGCCCTGGCGCGGTCAGCGCGAATTGCGGGTCATTGGCCAGCAGCGCCCCCCCCGCCGCGGTCCGGTTTCCCGCCGCCGCCCAGCCATTCGCCGTGGCGCCAAGCGAGGGCGCGATATAGCCGGCAAGGCCGGTCGCCCAGTCGGGGCGGGTATTCCGCCGCTCGACGCCGACGAAATGCTCGCCCGCGAACATCGAGGCATAGCTTGGCATCGCAGGCTCGCCCGCCGATGCAACCAGTTCTTGCCCACGCTCGGGCGCGGCGATCGAAAGGCGCGCCCTCAGCACCTCGCGCCGCAGTTGCACGGTCGAGCTTGCCGCCAGCAGCTTCAGGATGGCGAGCGAGTCGGCAGGCTCCCAATAGGAGATCTCGTCGGGGAACAGGAAGAACTCGGGCGCGCCGCGACCCCGCGCGCCAAGGTTGATCTGGTGGATCCACGCATTGACGCCCTCGGCATAGGCGGTCAGTGCCGCCATCGTCTCGGGGTCCTGCGCCTGCAACGAGGCGCGGGCATTGCGGTAAAGCCCCAGCCTTCGCGCGAGGTCATCGGCAGGCAAGGCGCCCGCGCCATAGATCTCCGCCAGCCGGCCCTGCGCGGCGCGGCGCAGCACGTTCATCTGGAACAGCCGGTCCTGCGCATGGGCAAGGCCAAGGGCAAAGAACACGTCCCGGTCATTCGCGCCGAAGATATGGGGCACATCCTCGGTCGTGCGCACGATCTCGACCGGAGAGGAAATGCCGGCGACATCGAAGGTCGCGCCATAATCCGGCAGCGAGCGGATGGCGAAATACCAGGCGAGGGCGATCAGTGCGACGGCTGCAACGATCAGCCCGACCGTCAGGCGCACAAGCCAGCGGAAGAGTGTCACCATGAATTGGGCGCGGTCCCGATGCTTGGGCGCAGAGGTGGTTGACCCCTGCGGCAGGTGATGAAATTCATCGGCTGAATAGGACAGGGCGCGTGAACGATCAACGCGTCTTTTGGAACCGAGGGGAGAAAGTCATGGCGCGCGTAGCATTTCTGGGACTGGGAGTGATGGGCTTTCCGATGGCCGGCCATCTGGCGGCCAAAGGGCATGAGGTGACCGTCTGGAACCGCAGCCCCGCGAAGGCCGAGGCCTGGGTCGCCAAGCATGGTGGCCGCATGGCGGCGTCCGCGCGCGAGGCCGCGAGCGGGGCCGAGTTCGTCATGGCCTGCGTCGGGAATGATGACGACCTGCGGCAGGTCTGCCTGTCGGAGGAAGGCGCATTTGCCGGCATGTCGGCCGGCGCGCTGTTCGTCGATCATACCACCGTTTCCGCCGCCGTCACGCGCGAGCTTTCGGCGGTCGCCGAGGCAGCGGGCTTCGGCTTCGTCGACGCCCCGGTCTCGGGCGGGCAGGCGGGGGCCGAGAACGGACAGCTTTCGGTCATGTGCGGCGGCTGCGCCGAGGACTACGCCCGGGCCGAGCCGGTGATCGCAGCCTATGCCAAGATCTGCCGCCTGATGGGACCCTCGGGCGCGGGTCAGCTGACCAAGATGTGCAACCAGATCGCGATTGCCGGTCTCGTGCAGGGTCTTTCCGAGTCGCTCAGCTTTGCCGAAAAGGCCGGTCTTTCGATCTCGGACGTGGTCGAGGTGATCAGCCAGGGCGCCGCTGGAAGCTGGCAGATGCAGAACCGCCACAAGACCATGGAGGAGAACCGCTTCGATTTCGGCTTCGCCGTGGACTGGATGCGCAAGGATCTGGGGATCTGCCTCGCCGCGGCCGACGAGAACGGCGCGAGCCTGCCTGTCACCGCGCTGGTGGACCAGTTCTACAAGGAGGTTCAGCAGATGGGCGGCGGGCGCTGGGACACCTCCTCGCTGATCGCCCGGCTGCGGCGCTAGAGGCAGGGCTTGCCAAGCGGGCTGGCTTCACGCTATCAGCGCGCCAGACCCGCAAGGGGGCGGTAGCTCAGCGGTAGAGCGACACGTTTACACCGTGTTGGTCGGGGGTTCGATCCCCTCCCGCCCCACCATTTCCGGCATCGGAAAGGTCAGATCGAAGGTCGGGGCCGGTGCGCTACGCTCAACCCCGCTTCCGCATGTTTCGGGACGATCCTTGCATCGGGCCCTACCGTTTTTCTTGAGCCAGCGCACATTCCCGCACTACCCGTAGCACATTGATCATAAGTTCCTAGATCTTTGGCAATGGCTTCGGTCGATCAACCCTAGGGTCCAGACTCATTGAGTTTCAGAGCCAGAACAAGACGGTTGCGGCTAGCAAGATCGCAGAGAAGAAGGTTTCCGGGCACCGGTCGTATCGGGTCGCGACGCGCCGCCAATCCTTCAGGCGGCCGAACATGATCTCA
>NZ_DATMFA010000066.1:0-6173 GCF_035556475.1 Paracoccus sp. (in: a-proteobacteria)
CTTCATCCCCCCGGAAAGCTGGTGGGGATAGGCGTCCTCGAAACCGGCAAGGCCGACACGCGCAATGCTGTCGATGGCGCGCCCGTGCGCCTCGTCCCGGGAAACGCGCCGCGTCGAAAGCAGCGGGAACATGACGTTGCCCAGCACGGTCTTCCACGGCGGAAGCTGGTCGAATTCCTGAAACACCACGATCCGGTCGACGCCCGGTCCGCGAACGGCGGTTCCGTCGAGCGTGATCTGGCCCTCGACCGGCTGGATGAAACCCGCGATGGATTTCAGCAGCGTCGACTTGCCGCAGCCCGACGGCCCCAGCAGCACGAAGCGATCCGCCTCATGGATATCGAGGTCGATCTGATGCGTCGCGCGCACCACTCGCTCCTGCGTTGCATATTCCAGCGTGAGCCCGCGCACCTTCAGCATCGGTGCCGGCAGCGAAGCCGTCCTTGTCGGAACGTCGAGTTGCGACATCAAGACCATCGGGAAATCCTGTCTGCTGCGGGAGCGGGAGGAATATTTCTCATTCATGCCCCAATTAATCACTACTGGAATAGTCGTCAAAAACCCTTTGCGCCGCAAGCGGCGGAATCAGGGGTAGGGGAATTGAGATGATTTTCACCGATCTCTGCAAACTAAAGGGAAACGGATTCCCCAACGAGGGCGTCTGCCAGTGAAATTAATTCCGCCACCATGCCTTATTCATTGAACACCGCGGGCGAGGGTGGGTTTTGGAGTATTCAGAAGGATTTCGATATTCAGGAAAAAGATTCTCCATAGGTGAGTTTTGGTGAAAGAAATATTCCCCTCATCTGGTTCAGAACAACCGTTGCGTAATATTGACCGGATGGGTCGTGATAAGCATCCTGCGGCGGAAGATTGTTCCATTCTCCCGCCAGCTTGTGCGGGGGTGTGCGGCCTCGATCCGGGGACGCCAGTTTCAGAGGATGTTTCCATGCCGAGAACCAGCCATCCGCGCACGCTCACGCAGCGGCCAATCCTGACCATGACGGCGGCCGCGGCACTTGCCGCGCTCGTGCCCCTCCAGGCGGCGGCCGAGGGTAAGATCCGGCTCGCCCAGCAATTCGGCCTTTCCTATCTGATCCTCGACGTGGTGCGCGACCAGAAGCTGATCGAGAAGCACGGCAAGGAGGCCGGGCTAGACATCGACGTCGAATGGGCCAGCATTTCCGGCGCCACCGCCATGAACGAGGCGCTTCTGGCCAATAATCTCGACGTGGTTTCGGCGGGCGTTCCGCCGGCGCTGACCATGTGGGACCGGACCAAGGGGGCGCAGGACGTGAAGCTGGTCGCGGCGCTCGGCTCGCTTCCGAACTACCTGATCACCACCAATCCCGAGGTCCAGAAGCTCGAGGATTTCGGCCCGAATGACCGGATCGCCGTCCCGGCTGCTGGCGTCAGCTTCCAGTCACGGACCTTGCAGATCGAGACCGCGAAGCTTTTCGGGCCCGAGAATTTCAAGAAATTCGACGACATTTCGATCAGCCTTCCCCATCCCGACGCAACTGCTGCGCTGATTTCAGGCGGAACCGAGGTCAATTCGCATTTTTCCTCGGCTCCGTTCTATTATCAGGCGATCTCGGCAAATCCGGCGGTGCACAAGGTCATCAGCTCATACGATATTCTGGGCGGGCCGGCGACATTCAACGTGCTTTATGCGACCACCGCATTCCACGACGAAAATCCCAAGACCTATGCCGCTTTCTATGCCGCTCTGGCCGAGGCTGCGGATTGGATAAATGCCAATAAAAGCGAGGCGGCCGAGGTCTTCATTCGCCAGCAAGGCTCGAAGCTTTCGCCCGAACTGGTCGCGGAAATCATCAACGACCCCGAGAATGATTTCACCATCGTCCCGCAGAATACCTTCGTCTATGCCTCGGAACTGCACAAGATCGGCGTGCTGAAGAACGAAGCGCAATCCTGGACCGACTATTTCTTCCCCGAGGCCGGTGCCGAAGCGGGAAGCTGAACCGCAGGCGCGCACAATCCCGCTCGCTTCGCGGAATATCATTGCTCCCTGCTCCGCGAGGACTGCTATGCTTCGGCAAGGTGATCCCCTGCGCAGGAGATTGAGGTGATCGAGAAAACTGGCGGCCCGGCCTCGCGAGGGGCCATGCTCCCCAACATGTCGCAAGGCCGCCCGCCCGGCGCATGTCCCGGTCGGGCGCGGAGATGAGCTATCGCGCCACTGCGCGGGGCGAGAGCTTCCGCTTCGACAATCTCGCCTCGGTCATGGCCGCTGCATCGCCCGAGCGTTCGGGCGACCAACTGGCCGGGATCGCCGCCGGGAGCGCACTTGAGCGCGTCGCCGCGCGGCGCGTGCTGATGGACCTGCCGCTGCGCATCTTCCTGACCGAGGCGCTGGTCCCCTATGAGGCGGATGACGTAACCCGGCTTGTCATCGACAGCCACGACATCGCGGCCTTTGCGCCGGTTGCGTCGATGACCGTGGGCGAGTTTCGCGACTGGCTGCTTTCGCCCGCCGCCGATGCGGTCGCGCTGGCCGCGCTTGCGCCGGGGCTGACGCCCGAAATGGTTGCGGCGGTCAGCAAGCTGATGCGCAATCAGGATCTGATCCGCGTCGCCCGCAAGACCGAGGTGGTTACGGCATTTCGCAGCACGATCGGCAGGCGGGGCACGCTTGCGACGCGGCTTCAGCCCAATCATCCGGCGGATGATCCGCGTGGCATCGCCGTTTCGGTTCTGGACGGTTTGCTTCAGGGCGCGGGGGACGCGGTGATCGGGGTCAATCCGGCCTCGGACAATATCGCGAATTGCCACGCCCTGTTGGTCGCGCTGGACGAGATGCGGCAGGCTTTCGCGATCCCGACGCAAAGCTGCGTTCTGACCCATGTGACGAACTCGCTCGCGCTGTTGGAGCGGGGGGCACCCGTGGACCTGATCTTCCAGTCGGTTGCGGGCTCGCAGGCTGCGAATGAGGGGTTCGGGGTGACGCTTTCGATCCTTGCCGAGGCTCATGCCGCCGGGCTTGCTGCCGCGCGTGGCACGGTCGGGCAGAACTGCATGTATTTCGAGACCGGGCAGGGCTCGGC
The DNA here is from genome assembly GCF_035556475.1 of Paracoccus sp. (in: a-proteobacteria). Taxonomy (GTDB): domain Bacteria; phylum Pseudomonadota; class Alphaproteobacteria; order Rhodobacterales; family Rhodobacteraceae; genus Paracoccus. Next base: position 3,069 of record NZ_DATMFA010000066.1, read on the forward strand.
CCTGTCATCCGATGCCCATCATGGGGTCGATCAGCAGACGATGGAGGTCCGGGCCTATGCCGTCGCGCGGGCCTTCCAACCCCTGCTGGTCAATACGGTCGTCGGATTCATCGGGCCGGAATATCTCTATGACGGCAAGCAGATCATCCGCGCAGGTCTCGAGGATCATTTCTGCGGCAAGCTGATGGGCCTGCCGATGGGGGTCGATGTCTGCTATACGAACCATGTCGAGGCCGATCAGGACGATATGGACAACCTCTCGACCCTGCTGGCGCAGGCGGGGGTCAGCTTTGTGATCACTGTCCCCGGCGCGGATGACGTGATGCTGGGCTATCAGAGCCTCGCCTTCGAGGACATCGCCTATCTGCGCGAAATCACCGGATTGACGCCCGCGCCCGAATTTGCGCGCTGGCTCGGGGAGTTCGGGCTGGCGGGGCAGGGCACGCGCGCGCTGCCCCACCCCGCCGCATTGGCCCGCCGCCTTGGGCTTTCGGTATGAGCGCGCCCGATTTCTTCGCCAATCTGCGCCGCCTCACGCCTGCGCGGGTGCGTCTCGACGCGGCGTCGCGGCCGCTGCCGCTCGCCTCGCTGCTGGCGTTTCAGGAGGATCACGCCGCCGCCCGCGACGCGATCCATGCCGCGCTGGACATGGACGCCCTCTCGGCCGCGCTGGCCCCGCATCCTTGCCTGCGTGTCGAAAGCCGGGCGGGCGATCGGGAAAGCTATCTGCGCCGTCCCGATCTTGGCCGGCAGCTTGCCCAAGGGACGGAATTGCCGCGCCTCGACGGCCCGCTGGCGTTGGTGGTCTGCGACGGCCTGTCGGCCCCGGCGGTCGCGGCCCATGCGCCGGGGGTGGTGGCGGCGCTATCCGCGCGGCTCCCGGAACTGGCGGGACAGCCGGTGGTGCTGGTCAAGGGGGGACGGGTCGCCATCGGTGATCCGATCGGCGCCCTTCTCGGGGCCGAAATGGTGCTGGTCCTGATCGGAGAGCGGCCGGGCCTTTCGGTCGCCGACAGCCTCGGGGCCTATCTGACGCTCGGTCCCCGGCCGGGTTTGCGCGACAGCGCGCGCAACTGCGTCTCGAATATCCATCAAAGCGGGGGGCTGACCCATGACGCCGCTGCGGATCGTCTTGCCTGGCTGGTAGAGGAGGCGCGCCGCATCGGGGCAACAGGGGTCGCATTGAAAGACGAGAGCGCGGCCTCGGATCGGCTGGCCTAGCCAGACCCGTCGCTGACGCGCAGATATTCCCGCAACTCATCCTCCAGCTCGCGCAGCACGTTGCGGTATTCGTCGATCTCGGGGCGCCGGTCCGCATCCGGCCGCGCCTCGAAGCGACGCAGCGAGGCGAGGGCAAGGTCCAGATCCTCGCAGATCGCGCGAAACCGCTCATCCTGAAGATAGGCCAGCCGGATGGCCTCTCCCTGCGCGGGAAATCGCAGAATGGCGTGATCTATCGGACGCATGGCGCCTGGCGTTTCCATTGGCGGCTCTCCGATTCGGCCGGATTGAGCGCATCAAGTCGAAGAAAGTTTCATGCCAAAGCCCGCAATAGCGAGTACGTTACTGAGACATGCCTTCGTTACTCACTTTCCTCGCATCCCGATTGCCGCTGCGGAGTGAACCTGATGGTCGATGGAACTGCGACATCTGCCCCGGAGGAGGTCCGCAAGGAACTCGAACGGATGCTCGCCTCTCCCGAATTCGCGGCCTCTGACCGAAACCGGCGCTTCCTTCGCCATGTGGTCGAGGAGAAGCTGTCCGGCAGGGGCGACAGGATCAAGGCCTACAGCATCGCGACCAGCGTGTTCGGCAGGTCCGACGACTTCGATCCGCTGCAGGATTCCATCGTGCGGATCGAGGCCGCGCGTCTGAGACGGGCGATCGAGCGGTTCTATCTGCTGCAGGCGGAATGGCCCGGTCTGCGGATCCTGATCCCCAAGGGAACCTATGTGCCCGAGTTTCTGACCTCGCACCGGCAGGGGGACATGGCGACCCCGGATGCCGGATGCGGGGAGGCGGCCCCCGATCACGGCCCCCGCATCCTTGTGGAACCCTGTGCGCAGGAAGGGGACCGCGCCTCGGTCGCGCGGGTGCTGACCCGGCAGGTGATCGCGGCCCTGACCCGCTTCACCGAACTTTCCGTCCACGGCCATGTCGCCGGCGCACCCGAGGCCGGGCATCGAGGCGGCGAGGAGGCGGCGACCGACTACCGGATCTCGGCCACGCTGATCCTGTCCTGCGACATGCTTCGCGCCGAGTTTCTGATGCAAAGGGTCAGTGACGGGCGCTTCATCTGGGCGCAGGAGTTTCAGCGCGCCCTCGACCAAGATCGCGACGCATCGCAGCTCTTCGATCTCGCTGCCGGGATCGCGGGCGAGGTCGCGCGGACGGTGGCATCGCGCGATGGCATCCTCGACAGCCAGGCGCGGGAATGCGGCGCGTCCGGCTGTTTTGTGGCCTATCGGAAGCTGCTGGATTTTCACGACTACTGGCGCAGGCTGGACCCGGCGCGATTCGAGCCTCTGCGCCGCGATCTCGAGGCGACAGTCGCCGAGGATCCAAGGGCCGCATCGGCGCTGGCCTCCCTCTCGCTGCTTTACAGCAGCGCGGCCCGCTTCGGCTACCGGGTGGAGGCCGCGCCTCTGGAACACGCGCTGGATCTTGCCCGGCAGGCGGTCCGCCTTGCCCCGACGTCCAGCCGGTGCCATCACGCAAGGGCCGTCGCGGAATGGTTCCTTGGCCGGCCCCAGGCGGCAATGGCGACCTTGCAACTTGCCCGCACGCTGAACCCGAACGACCATGAGGTGCAGGCCGAACTGGGCCTGCGCCATGCCCTGCGGATGGAATGGGACAGCGCCGTTCCGCTGCTGGAAGGGGTCTATCGCCGCAATCCAGAATATGCAGGTCAATGCCGTATCGGATTGTTTCTATACCATTTTTCCGAAGGGCGGCACGACCGGGCCTTGCAAGAGGCGCAGGCGATCGCCGCCCCCGGTCTGGCCCATATGCATCTGGCCGTGGCGACCGCGCTGGCCGGGCTGGGCCGGATGACGGAGGCTCGCCTCAGCCTCGATCAGGCCGAACGGCTGGTGCCCGGCATCA
>NZ_DATMFA010000067.1:0-21832 GCF_035556475.1 Paracoccus sp. (in: a-proteobacteria)
GCCTCGCGCACCATGTCGGCATGGCGCCACATCGCCTCGGTCTCGTCGGTGATGTTGAAGGCATACATGACCTTCTTGCCGGTCCGCTGGGCATGGTCGTTCAGGACGCGCATCACGGCTGCGACCCGCGCCTCCAGCGGGCAATAGCGCCCGTTCGCCTGCAACTCGTCATCCTTGATGAAGTCGATCCCGGCTTCGGCGAGCGTTCTGACCAGCGCGGCGGTTTCCTCGGGCGAAAGGCCGACGCTGGGCTTGATGATCGTGCCGATCAGCGGGCCATCGACACCCGCCAGCCGATGCGTCCCTGCGGCCCCGAAACGCGGACCCGGATTTCCGCGTGCGAAGCTTTCGGGCAGGGTCAGGTCGACCAGCCGAAGGGCCGAGATCTCAGAGAGTTCGAAGAGGTTCCCCGCGACCGTCGCCATCAGGTTCGGCAGCGAGGGGCCGATATTCTCGTCGGGCCAGCTGATGCGGATGCGGCCGCGCTCATAGGCGTTACCCCGGCTGCGGCTGGGAAGCGCGGGCGCGGCGCGGCTTTCCACCACCTCGACCGCCTCGATCCGCGCGCCGGATCGGTCGCGCAGCGCGTCGGTCTCCAGCGCCAGCTTGACGAAGGTGCCAGTCGATTGCTCGCCCGCCAGCACCGCCGCGGCATGGGCGATGCCGCAGGGCGACTCGATCTCATAGACTGCCTCGAACCGTTCCATCGCCCTGCCCTCCACGGCTACACAAATCACCATATTCACAGGTTATACCAGTTGACAAGGCGGGCGCGCACAGGGAATGCTGGCCCGCATGGGATGGAGAGAGCAGCCATGAAGATCGCACTTATCGGCGCGGGCGGGAAAATGGGCGTCCGCCTTGGCCGGAACCTTGCGCAGAGCACCCACGAGATCCGCTATGTCGAGATCAGCGAGGCCGGACAGGCCCGCCTGCGCGACGAGCTGGGGGTCGCGGCAACCTCGCAGGCCGAGGCGCTGGACGGGGCCGAGGTGGTGATCCTTGCCGTGCCCGACACCGCGATCGGGGCGGTTTCGGCCAAGATCGTGCCCCAGCTCGCGCCCGGAACCATGGTCGTGATCCTCGACGCCGCCGCGCCCTATGCCGGGCACCTGCCGGAACGGGACGACATCAGCTATTTCGTGACCCATCCCTGCCACCCGCCGATCTTCAACGACGAGACGACGCCCGAGGGGCGCAACGACCATTTCGGCGGCATCGCCGCGCGGCAATCCATCGTCAGCGCGCTGATGCAGGGACCGGAGGCGGATTTCGCCAAGGGCGAGGAGGTGGCGCGGATCATCTGGGCGCCGATCCTGCGCTCGCACCGCCTGACGATGGAGCAGATCGCGCTGTTGGAGCCCGCATTGGCCGAGACGCTGGCCGCAAGCCTGCTGGCAGTGATGAAGCAGGGCATGGAGGAGGTCGTCGCCCGCGGCGTCCCCGCCGAAGCCGCGCGGGACTTCCTGCTGGGGCACCTGAACATCCTTGGAGCGGTCACCTTCGGCCATGTGCAGGGCGTCTTTTCGGACGCCTGCAACAAGGCGATCGAGAACGGCATGCCCCGCCTGATGCGCGACGACTGGAAGGGCATCTTCGAGCCTGCGGAACTGGCCGAAAGCATCCGCCGCATCACCTGAGCGCTGGCCTTCCCGGCTCTACGCGCCTAGTTTGGCAGCCGGATTTTCAAGGATGACCCATGGCGCTGACCTCCTCCCCCTCCTCGTCCGAAACCAGCGACCGGATCGTGCGCCGGAAGCTTTCGGATCTGGTGCTGGAGCGGCTGACCGCCATGGTTCTCAGCGGAGAGTTGAAGCCGGGCGATACCGTCCCCTCGGAACGCGACCTGATGGCGCGCTTCGGGGTCGGCCGCCCCGCCGTGCGCGAGGCGCTGCAGGCGATGCAGATGCGCGGGCTGATCACCATTGTCCATGGCGAGCGGAGCCGGGTGAACCCGCTGACGGCCGAAATCGCGCTGCATCAGGCCGACACCATGGCGCAGGTGATCCTGTCCACCGCGCCCGAGGCGCTGGACCACCTGAAGGATGTCCGCCGCCTGTTCGAAAGCGGGATGGTCCGCATCGCCGCCGCCAGAGCCACCCCCGAGGAGGTCGCCGAATTGCGCGACCTGATCGCCCGCCAGCGGGCGGCCTTGGGCGACGCGCCCGCCTTCATCGCTTGCGACATCGCCTTTCACCGCCGCATCGCCGAGATCTCGGGCAACCCGATCCTGCGCGCCGTCAGCGAGGCGATGCTGAACTGGGTCTTTCGCTATCACAACGACCTGCTGCACTGGTCGGGCCGTGAGGATGTGACGCTGGGCGACCACCTGCGCATCGTCGAGCGGATCGAGGCCGGGGATGCCGAGGGCGCGGTCGCGGCCATGCAGGCCCATCTCGACCGCTCGACCGGCGTGATCCAGCACCAGCCCTGAGGCCGGACCGGCCCGCCCTCCGCGCGGAAAGCGGGACGGTCAGCCGGTCATTCCCTGAGACGCCAGCCAGTCAGGAAGATCCAGCGGATCGCGGCCATGCAGACGACGATCATCAGCGCGACCGCAATCAGCGAGACGCCCACCGGCACATCGGCGATGCCGAAGAAGCTCCACCGGAAACCCGAGATCAGGTAGAGGACCGGATTGAGCTTGGCCACTCCCTCCCAAAAGGGCGGCAGCATCGCGGCCGAGTAGAAGGCGCCGCCAAGGAAAACCAGCGGCGTGATGACCATCAGTGGCACCACCTGCAATTGCTCGAAGCTTTTCGCCCAAAGCCCGATGATGAAGCCCAGAAGCGAGAAGGCGAGCGCGGTCAAAAACAGGAAGGCGAACATCCAGAACGGATGCGCGATATGGACGCCGTTGAACCAGAAGCTCGTCAAGAGGATCACCAGCGCGATCATCACCGCCTTGGTCGCCGCCGCGCCGACAAAGCCCAGCGTCACTTCCAGCCAGCCGGTCGGGGCCACCAGATATTCATAGATCGTGCCCGAGAATTTCGGGAAATAGATGCCGAAACTCGCATTCGAGACGGATTGCTGAAGCACGGTCAGCATCATCAGGCCGGGCACGATGAAGGCGCCATAGGGCACGCCCTCGATCGCCTGGATGCGCCCGCCGATGGCCGCGCCGAAAACGACGAAGTAAAGCACGGTCGACAGGACCGGCGAGGCGAGCGATTGCCAGATGGTGCGGAAGAAACGCGACATCTCGTGGTCGAACATGGCGCGGACGGAATGCCAGTTCATGCCGAAACCTCTTGCTTCTGGTCCTCGACAAGGGACATGAATATCTCCTCGAGGTTGCTTTGCTTGGTGGATACATCGCGCACGGCGATACCGTGGCGGGTCAATTCGCCCAGAAGGCGGGCAATCCCCGTCCGCTCGGCATTGATGTCATAGTCATATCCCAGCCGCAGTCCGTCGACCGACAGCGTGACGCCCCACGCCGCCAGTTCCTCGGGGATCCGCGCCAGCGGATCGTAAAGCGCGATGGTCAGGCGCTTCTTGCCGAAATCGCGCATCAGCTCGGCCTTGGGTTTGACCAGCAGCAGCTCGCCCTTGTTGATGACGCCGATGCGGTCGGCCATGTCCTCGGCCTCCTCGAGGTAATGCGTGGTCAGGATGATGGTCACGCCCTCGGCCCGCAGATCGCGCACCACCTGCCACATCTCGCGACGGAGCGTCACGTCAACGCCCGCAGTCGGCTCGTCGAGGAACAGCACCTTGGGCCGGTGCGACAGCGCCTTGGCGATCAGCACGCGCCGCTTCATGCCGCCCGACAGCTCGCGCGTCTTGGCGTCGCGCTTGTCCCAGAGCGCGAGGCTGCGCAGCAATTGCTCGACATAGGCGTCGTCCCGGCCGGCGCCGTAAAGGCCGCGGGTGAAGCGCACGCTGTCGATGACCGTCTCGAACGGCTCCAGCGCGATTTCCTGCGGCACGAGGCCGATCAGCTTCCTTGCCGCGCGCCAGTCGGTGCGGATGTCGTGCCCGCCGACACGCACGGTGCCATCGGTCGGGGTCACGAGGCCGCAGATGATCGAGATCAGGGTGGTCTTGCCCGCGCCGTTCGGGCCAAGCAGGGCGAGGATCTCGCCCTCGTTGATCTGCAACGAAACATCCTTCAGCGCGAAGGTGCCTGAATCATAGCGTTTCGAGAGGTGGTCAATGTCGATGATGGGGCTCATCCGTCCGTCCTTCGTTCAGGCGCATGGCGCCGAAGGGCCGGAGGCGCGCCTACCACATGCTGCGGGCGGCGCGTTCCGGCCATTCGGCATCGTAAGTCTCGCCACCCACCTCGCCCATGGTGAGGGCCGCAAGAATCTCTCCCGGCGTGGGCAATCCGGCGGAATCGTCGGCTCCGTCCCACAAACCGGCGCGCAGAACTGCGCGGGCGCATTGGAAATAGGCTTCCCGGACCTGAAGGACAATGACCGCCCTCGGCTCTTTTCCGTCCCGCGCGAAGGAGGCGCGCAGGTCCGCGTCATCCGTCACCCGCGCAAGCCCCCTCAGACGCAGCGCATTCCCCGAGCCGCGCACCAGAAAGATCAGGCTGGCGCGGCCATCCGCGACGATGTTCGAGATCGAGTCGATCCGGTCATTGCCCTTCCAGTCCGGCAGCGCCACATGGCGGGGATCGATCAGCCGCGCGACCGGACCGTCATCGCCACGCGGGCTGGCATCGACGCCGCGCGGGCCGACCGTCGCCAGCACGCAGAAGCGCGCGGCATCGAGCATCGCGGCATATTCCGCCGTGACATGATCGGCCACCTTGCGGATCGAGGTCGCGCCCGGCGCGCCATAGATCTGCGGCAGGTCCGCCGCCTCAAGCCAGCGCATGTTCGCCCCCCGCCAACTGGAACAGCGCGTCGCTGGTCGCCTCGATCCGGTTCTCAAGCTGCCCGAGCAGGTTTTCCCGGCCCTGCGCGTCGGGCAGCGCCGGCAGAAACTCGACCACGGCGGTTCCGGGGCGGATCGGATAGCCGCGCTTGGGCCAGAACATGCCGCAATTCACCGCAACCGGAATGATCGGCAACCCGGTCGCGCCCTGAACGAGGGTCACGCCATGCTTGTAGGGCGCCTTTTGGCCGGGGCGGGTGCGCGTGCCCTCGGGATAGAAGATCAGCTGGCCCAGCCCATGCTCCGAGGCGCGGGCGGCCTCGACCCCGGAGATGATCTGCCGCATCGCCTCTCCTCCACGGGCGCGGTCGATCGGGATGCAGCCGACCTTGCGGGCGAACCAGCCCATGATCGGCACGTTCAGAACCTCGCGCTTCATCACGAAGGCGCGGCGCGGGCAGGCCTGCGCGATGGCGAGGATGTCGAGGAAGCTCTGGTGCTTGGCCGCGACCAGCAGGTCGCCCGCCGGGCGCGTGCCGCGAAATTCGACCCGGATGCCGGCGATGACGCGCGCGCCCCCCAGCATCAGGTCGATCCAGCGCGAGGCCACGCGATAGGCATGTGCGGGGTTGATCAAGGTGCGTGGCAGGCCCCAGAGCCCGACCACAAGCGTCATCAGCGCGGCGTAGACATAGAACAGCCCCGTCCTCAGCCAGGCGAGGGCCGTGGCCGGACGGGGATGATATTGGTCCATCAGCGCACCTCCCTCAGCATCCTGAGCGCGGCCGAGCGTGTGGCGCCAAAACCGATCGCGCCCGCGACCAGCGGGATCAGCAACGGCCAGAGCCAGCCCCAGCCCTGAAACCCGAGGCCAGTCAGGAAGCCGCCCGCCTCGTCCGCCGCGGGCAGCGCCCAGACCGCGACCATACCGACGGCGGTTCCGGCCAGCGCGCCCATGGCCGCGCGGCGGGTAAAGCGGCGCACGAAGGCGGTGGCAATGGTGATATCACGCGCGCCGATCAGGCGCAGGACGCGGATCACCTGACCGTTCGCGGCCAGCGCGGCCTTGGCGGCCAGCGTAATCATCGCGCCCGAGGCCGCGGCGATCAGCAGCAGCGAGAAGAGGCCCAGCAGCCGCAGCCGCCCCGCCGCCTTGACCAGCGGCTCGCGCCAGCGGGTGTGGTCGTCCAGCACCGCGCCCGGCGCCTCGCCCTGAAGCCGCAGGCGCAGCGCGTCGGCGTCAAAGCCCTGCGCCGCCTCGCGCACCTCGACAAGGCGCGGGATCGGCAGCGCCTCGACCGGCATGTCGGGTCCGAACCACGGCTCCAGCAGCTTTTCGACCTCGGTATCGGGCAGCAGCCGGCTTTCGGCGATGCCGGGCGTGGTCTTCAGCACTTCCATCACCGTCACGGTCTGCTCGTCAAGCTGGTCCGGCGGGGCCGAGATGCGCACCGTCACCGTCTCGGCCAACTCGCTGGACCAGCGCTCCGCCAGCCGCCCGGTCGCCAGCGCCAGCGCCAGCGCAAAGACCGCGAGGAAAGCCATCGCCGCGGCCGAGAACACCGTCAGTTGCGCGGTGAAGCCGGTCGGCGGGACCACGCGGTCGGTGCCTGTGGCGTCGGGCCGGGCCAGTCCGCGCCACAGCGCCGCGAGGTCGAGCGATTTCAATGTGCGTTGTTTCACAGGTCCGCCCCCGCCAGTTGCAGCCGCTTCCCGGCAATCCGCAGCACCCGCGCCTGCACCTGCTGCTTGGCGGCGCGGATCAGGTTCATGTCATGCGTGGCGAAAAGCACCGATTTGCCGGAATGGTTCAGCTCGACCAGCAATTGCAGAAGCCGCATCGACATGTCCCAGTCGAGGTTGCCGGTCGGCTCGTCCGCGATGATCAGGTCGGGGGACATGACGACGGCACGGGCCAGCGCCGCGCGCTGCCGCTCACCACCCGAAAGCGAGGGGGGCAGCGCCCGGCTCAGCTGCGTGAGCTGCACCCAGCTCAGCAGGTCCGACAGCGCCTGCATCTCGACATTCTCGCCCGAGACGATCAGCGGCAGGGCGACATTTTCCGCCACCGGCAGATGATCGAGGAACTGGGTATCCTGATGGACGACCCCGACCCGGCGGCGCAGGGCGGCAATCCCGTCGCGGCTAAGTTCGGTCACATCCTGACCGAAGGCGGTCATCCGGCCCGAACTGGGCAGCAGATCGGCATAGCAGAGCCGCAGGAGGGTCGTCTTGCCCGATCCCGACGGCCCGGTCAGGAAATGGAAGGATCCCGGTTGCAGGCTCAGCGACATGTCGGCCAGCAGCGGATCACCTCCGCTATAGCCAAAGGACAGGTTCTGCATCTCGATCACTGGGACCCCCTTCCGTGCGGGCTTCTTGGCTCGCCCTTCGCGGCTTGATAGAACAGTCTGGCGGCGAATGCGAGATACGAGCCAATGCTCCGGGCCGCGATTGCGACAGGCATGGAATATACCGAATGCGACTGACCTGCCCCCGATGCGGTGCCCAATACGAGATCCCGGATTCGGCGATCCCCGCCACCGGGCGCGAGGTCGAATGTTCCGCCTGCAGCGAGGTCTGGCACCAGCCGGGGACCGCGGCTCCGCCCGCTGCTGGGGAAGTGGAGCAGGCTTCGCAACCGGAGGAAAACTACGACCCCGCCGACCGGCCGGCGCTGCATCGCCCGCTGCACGAATCGATCCTGTCGATCCTGCGCGAGGAAACCGCGCGCGAGCTTTCGGCCCGCAAGGGCCTCGCGGCGGAAGATGCCGAAGCGGGCGATCAGGTCGGCTCTGTCCCGGCGGTGGACGAGGCCCCGGCCCCGGTCGATATCCGTTGGCCCGTCGCCACGGTCATCCTGCCGGGAGAGCCGCTGAAACCCGGTGAGGGCGACGAAGCCGCCGGGGACCAGCCGAATCACGCCGAGCCGACCCCGCCCGAGCCGCCAGCCGAACCGCGCCTGCCCGATGCCGCCCGGCTGGCCGCGACGCTGCTGCGCCAACCGCAAAGCGAAACCCTCGATGCCGAGGAAGATCCGGGCATCGAAGAGGAGGACGAGGCGAACCGGCCCGTCATCACCGCCGGGATGCTCCAGCGCCCCGACCGCGAGGAGGTGGCGCCGCCCGCCCCTCCGCCCGTCGCGCAGATCCCCCCTGCCGCGCCCCTCGCACGGCAAGCCGCCCCGGCCCCGCGAAAATCGCGGGCGGGCTATGCGGCGGGCTTCGGCCTTGCGGTCCTGCTGGCCGCAGCGCTGGTCGCCTTCTATGCAATGACCTCCCCCGCGGCCGAGGGAGAAGCGGGTTCGACCGTCTCGGACTGGCGCTCCGGGCTCGATCACGGGCGGCTCTGGCTCTCGGACCGGGCGGGCGCGATCTGGACCCGTATCGCGGGTGAGTGACCGGTCAGAAATCGTCAAGCAGCCGACCGAGATAGTCGCGCTCATCGCGCGGGCGCTCGCGTTCGCCGCTGCGGCGGCGGATCTCGTCCTGAAGGTCGCGGGCGCGCCGCGCCGGGTCGGGGCCTTCGGCCAGAGGCTCGCCGGTGCTGAGCTGGCCGCCATTCCCCGCCGTCGAACGCCCCAGCGGATCCATCGGGGGCTGCCGGCGAAACGCCTCGGCAAGGCCGCGCTGGCCGTTCCTCTCGCCCTCCGGCCCTTCGGGACCGCCCTGCTGCCCGCCGGGCTGCGGCTCTCCCTGCTGGCCGTTCTGCTGGTTCCGGGCCATCATGTCGCCAAGGGCGCGCATCCCTTCGCGCATGTTCTGGATGGCCTGGGCCTGACGCTCCATCGCGCCGGCCTGATCGCCGTCGCGTAGCGCCTGCTCGGCCTCCTCCATCGCCCGGCCGGCATCGTCGAGGTTGCGGCGCGCCTGATCCCCCTCGGCCGTGCCGCGGCCGGGCAGCAATCCGCGCTGGCGGCCCAGATCCTCGCGCAGGGACCGCTGGCGGTCGGCAAGGCTGCCGCCATCCTGCTGCCCCTCACCCTGCTGGCCCTGCTGTTCGCCCTGCTGACCCTGCTGCCCGCCGGGCTGCTGCCACTGGCCGTATTGGTCCTGCATCTCGCGCATGGCCTCGTCGGCAAGGTCCTGCTGCTCGCGCAGCGTCTCGGCCAGCTGGTCCATCGGGCGCTGTCGGCCACCCTCGCCGCCCTGACCCTGCGTGACGCGCATGTTCTGCATCATGCGGTTGAACTGCTCCAGCAATTGCTGCGCCTCGGCCATCCGGCCCTCGTTCATCAGGCGCTGGATCTCGTCCATCATCTGCTGGATCTGGTCGCCGGTGATGCGCTGGCCCTGCTGGGGCGAGCGGTCGAAACGCTCGGATGGGTCCCTGCCCTGCTGCGCCAGCATGTCGGTATAGGCGTCGGTCGCCTCTCGCAATTCGTCCATCAGGCGCTGGACCTCGTCCGGGCTGGCGCCGTTTCGGATCGCCTCGGAGAGCCGCTCCTGCGCCTGCTGCATCCGTTCGAGCGCATCGGCAAGGCCGCCATCCTCAAGCGCGACGGCGGCGTCCCACAACACCTGCGCCAGCTTGTTGCGCGCCTCGTCGGTCAGGGGGCCGCCCTCCAGCGTGCCGATCGCCCCCTTCAGCCCCTGCGCAAGGTCAGGGTCCATGAAACCGTCGGGCTGCCAGCTTATCGTGCGCAAAATCTGCGCGCTGCGCGGCCCGTTCTCGCGCGACCAGAGGAGATCGCGCCGGATCTCGATCAGCGCCGCCGCCAGCGGATCGAAGAAACGCCGCCCCGGCAGGATCATCGCCACGGGTGGCGAGCTGCCCTTCTGGTCGATCCCGTCCGTCACCTCCAGCGAGACGGTGACGGGCAGGTTGGCCCATGGATGGCGCGAAAGGTCGGTGGTGAGTTGCCCGCGCAGGGCCTTGCGGCTCCCGGTCGCGGGCAAGGGCAATTCGATCTCCAGCGTCTCGCGCGGCTCGGGGGGGATGGTAAGGCCGAAGCGCCGGTCGATCGCCCCCATATTCAGCGCGATCCGTGCCTTGCCGCCGGTGACGCCATTGTCATCCGCCGCCGCGAAGGGCTGGATGAAACGCCCGTCGGCGCGGCGGTCGGGGGCCACCACACGCTCGACCGAGGGCGGGGCGTCGGGGATCACGATGACCGGGAACTGCCGGCCCGCAATCTCGATCAGCCCGTCATGGTCGGCGCTGAACTCGGGCGCGGCCGCCTCGCCTTCGGGCAGGTCGCGGCCGATGGTCTGGGACAGCGCCGCCCCCTCGCCATAGATGCGGAAGCTGAGCTTCGAGCCTTGCGGAAGCTCCAGCTCCTGCCCCTCGGGCAGCGCGTTGAGATAGATGGTCGGGCGGCGGGTATAGGCGGGCGGCTCGGCCCAGCCCTCCCAGCCGGGGCCAGCGCCCGGATCGGGGCGGGCATCCGGCGCGGGCCGGAACGTCGCCCCCAGCGCCGCGATCCCCAGACCCAGCTGGCCGGAGGGGGCAAAAACCAGCGTCATGGCCAGCGCCACGAGGCCGACCAGCCGCAGCCCGACCGGATCAAGCCAGCGCAGCCGGGCATCGGGGATGACGGCGCGGGCCGATGCGGCCTCGCTCTCCATCCGCGCCAGATGGGCCTGCCACAGCGCCTCGGACCCGGCATCGTCGCGGCCGATCGCGACATCGTCGCGCAGCGCGGTCAGCGGGCGGCTTGGCAAGGTCCGGTCTACGCGGGCCCGCGCCTGCTCAATGCTTGGCCGCCGAAAGCGGCGGATGCCCCAGAGCGCCGCGATAACCGTCGCCAGCAGCGCCGCGAGGCCGATCCAGAGCAGCGCGCGCGACGACAGAAGCTCGGCCCCGCCAAAGGCCAGTGCGGCCAGCGACAGCGCCAGAACCACGCCCAGCGGCCAGAATGCTCCGGCCACGGCCTCCCACCACATGCCGGCGCGGGTCAGGCCGACCGCGCGTCTGACGCGGGGGAGGTCGGGACGCTTCATGCGCTGCCGCCCCCCGGTCTTGCGGGGGGCCGGCTGACCTCTGCCGGGGCGAGGCGATGGCGTGTCGAAGCGATCAGGCCCATTCCGGGATGGTATCGCGTCCCAGCATTTCCTCAAGCGTCGGTCGCGCCCGAATGACGGCGAATTGATCCCCGTTGACCAGAACCTCGGGCACGAGGGGGCGGGAATTGTATTCCGAGGCCATCACCGCGCCATATGCCCCGGCCGAGCGCAGGGCGACCAGATCCCCCTCGCCGAGACGGGGCAGTTCCACCGCCTTCTCGAAGGTGTCGCCGGTTTCGCAGACCGGGCCGACCACGTCATAGGGCGCGACAGCGGTTCCCGGCGCCTGCTCGATCACCGGAACGATGTCGTGATGCGCGGAATACATCGCCGGGCGGATCAGGTCGTTCATCGCCGCGTCGAGGATCAGGAAATCGCGCCCCTCGCCTTCCTTGAGATAGATCACCGAGGAAAGCAGGATCCCCGCATTGCCCGAGATATTGCGCCCCGGCTCGATCTCGATCTCGCAGCCAAGGTCGCCCACGGCATCGCGAATCACCTGCCCGTATTCGATCGGCAAGGGCGGCGCGTTGTTGTCGCGGCGATAGGGGATGCCGAGGCCGCCGCCCATGTCGAGGCGGCGGATGTCATGTCCGTCCGCCCGCAGCGCGCGGGTCAGCTCGGCCATCTTGGCATAGGCGAGGCGATAGGGTTCCAGATCGGTCAGCTGGCTGCCGATATGCATGTCGATGCCCACGACCTCGATCCCCGGCAGGGCGGCGGCGCGGGCATAGACCTCACGCGCGCGGGCGATCGGGATGCCGAACTTGTTCTCGGACTTGCCGGTCGCGATCTTCTCATGGGTCTTGGCGTCCACGTCCGGGTTCACGCGGACGGCGATCGGCGCGCGCAGCCCCATCCCGCTTGCGACCCTGGACAGCAATTCCATCTCGGGCTCGGATTCGACGTTGAACTGGCGGATGCCGCCTTCCAGCACCATGCGCATCTCGGCCTCGGTCTTGCCGACGCCGGAGAATACGATCCGCTCGCCCGGGACGCCCGCCGCCTTGGCCCGCGCATATTCCCCGGCCGAGACGATATCCATTCCCGCCCCCAGATCGCCCAGAACCTTCAGCACGGCGAGGTTCGAGTTCGACTTGACCGCGAAGCAGACGAGGTGGTCGGTCCATTCCAGCGCCTGCTGGAACAGCTTGAAATGGCGAGTCAGCGTCGCGGTCGAATAGACATAGACCGGGGTTCCGACCTCGGCCGCGATGCGGGACAGGGGCACGTCCTCGGCATGAAGCACGCCGTCCACATAGTTGAAATGATCCATCAGGTGATCCTGCGAGAGCGGATGAAAAGATAAAGCGGCAGCGCGCAACCGATCCCCAGCGCCAGCGCCGGAAAGGTCAGGAAGGCGGCCCAGTTGCGGCGCACCATGGTCTCGACAAGGCACCAGAGGCCGAGGGCGACCTGCGCCACGATCTCGGTCCGGCGTGCGCCCTGCCACAGGGTCTCGCCCTGCCAAAACGCCACTCCCGCGCCCAGAACCGCCAGCCCCAGCCACAAAAGCCGCAGGGGCGTCAGGTCCGAAGCCGGGTCAGAGCCTGGAGACGACACCGAACCGCGCCTCGCCGCTGACATGGACGCCGGGGGCGGGCGTCGGGTCGGGATCGGGCCGCGTCGGCGGTCCATCGACGCCGCAGGCCGCAAGGCTGGCAAGCATCAGCGCGAAAACCGCGATCAGCAGCGTATGGCTCATGCCTGTTCCTCCGACAGAAGGGCTTTCCAGCGCGCAATCTGGGCGCGGACCTGCGCCGGCGCGGTGCCGCCATAGCTGGTGCGCGAGGCGACCGAATTATGGACGCCAAGGACGTTGAACACGTCCTCGGTGATCGCGGGATTGACAGATTGCATCTGCGCAAGCGTCAGCTCCGGCAGGTCGACGCCCGATTTCTCGGCCATGGCGACCAGCGCCCCGGTCGCGTGATGCGCGTCGCGGAAGGGCAGCCCGGCTTCCCGCACCAGCCAGTCGGCCAGATCGGTCGCGGTCGAGAAGCCCGAGCCCGCCGCAGCCTCCAGCCGGTCCTTGTTCGCGCTGAGGTCCGAGAGCATCCCGGTCATCGCTGCCAAGGCCAGCATCAGGTTGTCGGCTGCGTCGAAGACCTGCTCCTTGTCCTCCTGCATGTCCTTGGAATAGGCCAAGGGCAGGCCCTTCATCACCACGAAAAGCGCGACGGCAGCCCCCAGAATCCGCCCGATCTTGGCGCGGATCAACTCGGCGGCGTCGGGGTTCTTCTTCTGCGGCATGATGGAGGAACCGGTCGAGAAACGGTCCGACATGGTGACGAAACGGAACTGGGCCGAGGACCAGATCACCAGCTCCTCCGCCAGCCGCGACAGGTGGACGGCGCAGATCGCGGCCGAGGACAGGTATTCCAGCGCGAAGTCGCGGTCGCTGACCGCATCGAGGCTGTTCGCCATCGGCCGGTCAAAGCCCAGCGCAGCGGCGGTGGCGTGGCGGTCGATCGGGAAACCCGTCCCGGCCAGCGCGGCAGCGCCCAAGGGCGATTCGTTCATGCGCTTCCTGGCGTCGCGGAAGCGGGAAAGGTCGCGGCCGAACATCTCGATATAGGCCATCATGTGATGGCCCCAGGTCACCGGCTGCGCGGTTTGCAGATGGGTGAAGCCCGGCATGACCCAGTCCGCGCCCTTCTCGGCCTGACCCAGCGCCGCACGGATCAGCGCGTCCAGCCCCTTGATCGTCGCGTCGCACTGATCACGCACCCAGAGGCGGAAGTCGGTCGCCACCTGATCATTCCGCGACCGCGCGGTATGAAGCCGCCCCGCAGGCTCGCCGATGATTTCCTTCAGCCGCGATTCCACATTCATGTGAATGTCTTCCAGCGCGGTCGAGAACGGGAAGTCGCCCTTCTCGATCTCTGACAAGACCGTGAGAAGGCCTTCCCCGATCGCCTCGGCATCGCTAGTGCTGATGATGCCTTGTGCGGCGAGCATCGCCGCATGGGCGCGGCTGCCCCGGATGTCCTGGGCATAGAGCCGCTGGTCGAATCCGATCGAGGCGTTGATCGCCTCCATGATCGCGTCCGGCCCTGCGGCAAAACGTCCACCCCACATCTGGTTGGCGGTGCTGGCGGGCTGCTCGGTCATGGCTGGTCCTTCGGGGGGGTGGAATGCTGCGTTCGCTGGTTCTTTATACGGCACTGATGATTGGTGCAAACCCGGCCTTCGCCGGAGAAATCGACTGGCAGGCAGCGCATGACGGCGGACTTGCGAAACTGCAGCAGACCGAACCGGCCCCGGTGCCGGAAACCGCCTTCACCGATCCCGACGGCGGCACCCATTCGCTGAAGGATTATCGCGGCAAGGTCGTGCTCCTGAACTTCTGGGCGACATGGTGCGCCCCCTGCCGCGAGGAGATGCCCTCGCTCGACCAGCTTCAGGCCGAGATGGGCGGCGAGGATTTTCAGGTCGTGGCGATTGCCGCGGGCCACAACCCGCCGCCCGCGATCAAAAAGTTCCTGACCGAGGCCAAGGTGGAGAACCTGCCCGTCCTTCTGGATCCGCGTCAGGCGTTGGCGCGCGAGATGGGCGTCATGGGGATGCCCGTCACCGTGCTGATCGACCGCGAGGGGAACGAGGTCGCGCGCCTGATCGGCGGCGCGGACTGGGCCTCCGAGGCGTCCAAGGCCCTTATCCGGCAGGCGACAGCGCCCTGACGCGGGCATGGCAGTGGCAATCGGCCAGATGGTCGTTCACCAGCCCGCAGGCCTGCATGAAGGCATAGGTGATGACCGGGCCGCAGAACTTGAAGCCGCGTTTCTTCAGCTCCTTCGCCATGGCCTCGGATTCCGGGCTGCGGGCGGGGACATCGGAAAGGCGCGCCGGCGCATTCTGGATCGGCGCGCCGCCGACGAATGACCAGATGAAGGGCGAGAACCCCTCCCCGCCCTCGATCTCGAGATAGGCCCGCGCGCCGGTCACGGTCGCCTCGATCTTGCCGCGATGGCGGATGATGCCGGGATTGGTCAGCGCCCGCGCGATCTCCGGCTCGCCCCAGCGGGCGACGCGCTCGGGGTCGAAACCCTCGAAGCAGTCGCGAAAGCTGTCGCGTTTCCTCAGGATGGTGATCCAGCTCAGCCCGGCCTGAAAGCCGTCCAGCACCAGCTTTTCCCAAAGCGCGCGCGAATCACGCTCGGGCACGCCCCATTCCTCGTCGTGATAGGCGACGTAAAGCGGATCGGTGCCGCACCAGCCGCAGCGTATCGGATCGGTCATGCTTCGTTAACCTCGAGTCCAGAAAGCCACCAAGCTTTACCCGATCTTAGGAGATGACCGCCAGTCTCCGACCCGAAGGCAGGAGCTTGGTTATGACAGATCACATTGAATCAGGGCCGGGATTCGGCTCTCCTCTGGACTTCGCGGTCGATCGGCAATCGCGCATGACAATGGCGACGGTGCGGCGTGCGGTCGCGCGCGGCGATGCGGTGCTGGCCTATCAGCCGATCGTCCGCGCGGACGGGGCCGGACAGGTCGCCTTCTACGAGGGGCTTATCCGCATCATCGACGAGACAGGGCGCATCGTGCCGCTCCGCGATTTCATGGAGCTTGCCGAGACGACCGAACTGGGGCGGCAGATCGACTGCATCTCGCTGGGTCTGGGGCTGGAGGCGCTGGGACAGGATCCCGCGCTCCGGCTCTCGATCAACATGTCGGCCCGCTCGATCGGCTATGCGCCATGGCTCAGGACTTTGCGTGAGGGGATTGCCCGCGACATCAGCCTGGCCGAGCGTCTGGTCCTGGAGGTCACCGAGAGTTCGGCGATGGGCCTGCCCGAGGTGATCGGCCCCTTCATGCAGGAATTGCAGGCCCATGGCGTCAGCTTCGCGCTGGATGATTTCGGCGCGGGCTATACCTCGTTCCGATACTTGCGCGATTTCTGCTTCGACATGATCAAGATCGACGGCCAGTTCGTGCGCGAAATCGCCTGCCAGCGCGACAATCAGGTGCTGGCGCGCGCCCTGCAGTCGATCGCGCATCATTTCGACATGTTCACCGTGGCCGAGCAGGTCGAGACAGCCGAGGACGCCGCCTTCCTGATCGAAATGGGCATCGACTGTCTGCAGGGCTATTACTTCGGGGCGCCGACCATCGTGCCGCCGTGGCGTTCGCCTAATTCCGCCGCCAAGAGAACCTGATCCGGCGCGCCTTCCGACCTGCTGCGCTGCCCTGCCCCGCTTGACCTTGCGGCATGAAACGGCAAGCTTCGCCTGAAGCCGTTTCCGCAGTTCTAAGGAAGGAACCTGCCATGACCAGAGCCGTAATCGTATCCGCCGCCCGCACGCCGGTGGGAAGCTTTCTCGGATCCTTCGCCAATACCCCCGCCCATGACCTTGGCGCGATCGTCCTGAAGGCCGTGGTCGAACGCGCGGGCATTGACCCGGCAGAGGTTTCCGAGACGATCCTCGGTCAGGTTCTGACCGCCGCGCAGGGCCAGAACCCCGCCCGTCAGGCCCATATCAAGGCCGGCCTGCCGCAGGAATCGGCGGCATGGCTGCTCAATCAGGTCTGCGGCTCGGGTCTGCGCGCGGTCGCGCTGGCGGCGCAGCAGGTCAGCCTCGGCGATGCGCAGGTCGTCATCGCGGGCGGGCAGGAATCGATGTCGCTTTCGCCCCATGCCTCCTACATCCGCGCCGGCCAGAAGATGGGCGACATGAAGATGCTGGACACGATGATCCGCGACGGCCTCTGGGACGCTTTCCAGGACTATCACATGGGCCAGACGGCCGAGAATGTCGCGGCGAAATGGCAGATCTCGCGCATGGCGCAGGATGAGTTCGCCGTCGCCTCGCAGAACAAGGCCGAGGCGGCACAGAAGGACGGCCGCTTCGCCGACGAGATCACGCCGGTGACGCTGAAGACCCGCAAGGGCGATATCGTCGTCGATGCGGATGAATATATCCGCCACGGCGCCACGCTCGACGCGATGGAGAAGCTGCGCCCGGCCTTCACCAAGGATGGCAGCGTGACTGCGGGCAATGCCTCGGGCCTGAACGACGGCGCGGCCGCCGTGCTGGTCATGTCCGAAGAGGAAGCGGCGCGGCGCGGCCTGACCCCGCTCGCACGGATCGCCTCTTATGCGACGGCCGGGGTCGACCCCGCCATCATGGGCACCGGCCCGATCCCGGCCAGCCGCAAGGCGCTGGAAAAGGCCGGCTGGTCGGTCGGCGACCTCGATCTGGTCGAGGCGAACGAGGCCTTTGCCGCGCAGGCCTGCGCCGTCAACAAGGACATGGGCTGGGATCCGGCCATCGTCAACGTGAACGGCGGCGCGATCGCCATCGGCCACCCGATCGGCGCCTCGGGCGCGCGCATCCTGAACACCCTGCTTTTCGAGATGAAGCGCCGCGACGCGAAGAAGGGTCTAGCCACGCTCTGCATCGGCGGCGGCATGGGCGTCGCCATGTGCCTCGAACGCCCCTGAGGTCAAATCTGAAAACGGGTTCGCGCAACTATCTTGCGCGAACCGCTTCCTGTCGATAACACAATTATACGGCCTTTTCATTTTGACCCGGGAGGTATCATGACGAAAACCGCTTTGGTGACAGGGGGAACCCGAGGTATCGGCGCAGCCATATCGCAAGCGCTGAAAGAGGCTGGCTATCAGGTCGCGGCGAATTACGCCGGCAATGACGACGCCGCACGCGCCTTCACCGAGGAGACCGGCATCAAGTCCTTCAAATGGTCGGTCGCCGATTACGAAGCCTGCGAGGCCGGCATCCGCCAGGTCGAGGCGGAACTTGGCCCTGTTTCCGTGCTGGTCAACAATGCCGGTATCACCCGCGACGCCATGTTCCACCGCATGACCGCCCAGCAATGGAAGGAAGTCATCGACACGAACCTCAGCGGTCTTTTCAACATGACCCACCCGCTGTGGTCGGGGATGCGCGACCGGAAATATGGCCGCGTCATCAACATCAGCTCGATCAACGGGCAGAAAGGCCAGGCCGGGCAGGCGAACTATTCGGCGGCGAAGGCAGGCGATCTCGGCTTCACCAAGGCCCTGGCGCAGGAAGGCGCACGCGCGGGCATCACCGTGAACGCGATCTGCCCCGGCTATATCGGGACCGAGATGGTGCGCGCCATCGACGAGAAGGTCTTGAACGAGCGGATCATCCCGCAGATCCCGGTCGGCCGGCTGGGCGAGCCCGAGGAAATCGCGCGCTGCGTGGTCTTCCTCGCCTCCGAGGATGCGGGCTTCATCACCGGCTCCACCCTCACGGCCAATGGCGGGCAGTTCTTCGTCTGACGCAAGGCCCGGAAACGGCAACGGCCCGCGAGGTTTCGCGGGCCGTTTCTCGTTGAACTTGTCAAAAAATCCGTGTCGATGCTCAAACCGGCCGGTCAGTGCGACAGGCGCGAGATTTCCTCCTTGAGGCGCAGCTTTTCCTTTTTCATCTGCGAGATGGAAAGATCGTCCATGCCGGGGCAGCGGCGCGCCGCCTCGATCTGATCGGAAAGTGACTGATGTTTGCGGCGAAGCTCCTGAACATGGGATTCAACCGACATTTCGTCCTCCTTGGATTGATCGAACGGACACGATTGCAACACAGAATCGTCGCAATGTCACCGTCAATCAGGGCTTCCAGAGGGTGAGGGGTCCGCCTCCGCTCAGGACGGCGCGGGCGGCCTCCGTCAGGTCCTCCGCGTCGACGGAATGTGACGGTTTTGCGTGCATGATGAAGGGGAAAAGCAGGCGGGTGGGCGCGCGTCCCCCCTTGCGGGCCAAGACGATCACGCGGCCCGCTTCGCGTCCGCTTCTGGCGCTGACTGGCAGGATTGTGATCGCGCCCGCGCGTGTCCCAAGTGCCGCGAGGATTTCAGGGATTCGCTCGGCCCGATGGATCAGGGCAAGGCTGCCTCCGGGGCGAAGCCGCCGCAGACCCGCCCCGATCCAGTCGGCAAGCGGCGTCTCCTCGTGCCGCGCGGCGCCACGACCGGCATCGGGGGCAATGGTGCCTGCCGAAAAAAAGGGCGGGTTGGCGATCACATGGTCAAAGCTCTGCCCGCGCAGCGCGGCGGGCATCCGGGCAAGGTCGCCTTCGACGATCTCGGCCTCGATCCCGTTCTCCTGCGCGTTCAACCGGGCGAGACCGGCATAGAGGGGCTGCCGCTCCAGCCCGGTCAGCACCAGACCCGGAACCCGGAACCCCAGACAGAGAATCGCGACCCCTGCCCCGCAGCCCAGTTCCAGCACCCGGTCGCCCGGTTTCGCGGGACAGGCGGCCGCCAGCATGACCGCGTCCGCCCCGGCGCGATAGCCCGCGACAGGCTGCGCGATGCGCAGCCGCCCGCCAAGGAAGCCATCGGTGCTGATCGCCTCAGCGTCCGTCATCTATCTCGTTGTCGCGCAGGACCGCGCGGGCCATGAAAAGATCGCGGTCGGCCACCATCAGCCGCCGGGGCAGGATGCCCAGCGACCCTTCCAGCACGCTCATGTGCTGGTCCAGCGGAAATGCGGCAATTCCCTCCGACTCGAGCAGGTCGGTGGCCCGGGTGATGAGGAGCGGATTCGTGGTGCGCAGGACTTCCTTCATGGCGAGGGAAGGTAAGCGGCGGTTGCGCAACTGTCCATGGCGTGGCAATGGCTTGCAAGCGAAAGGGAATTGGCAGATGGGCATGAACGAAAACGTCTCCAAGCCGCTTGACCGGCTTTCTACCGAACTGGCCGGCGACATGGCGGCAGTCAACGCGCTGATCCGCGACCGGATGGCGAGCCGGCATGCCCCGCGCATTCCCGAGGTGACGGCCCATCTCGTCGAGGCGGGCGGCAAGCGTCTCAGGCCGATGCTGGTCCTCGCCGCGGCGCGGCTCTGCGGCTATCAGGGCGAGGCGCATGTGCTGCTGGCCGCCGCGGTTGAGTTCATCCACACGGCCACCCTGCTCCATGACGACGTCGTCGACGAAAGCGAGCAGCGGCGCGGCAGGCCGACGGCGAACCTCCTCTGGGACAACAAGTCCAGCGTTCTCGTCGGCGACTATCTGTTTGCCCGCAGCTTCCAGTTGATGGCCGATACCGAAAGCATGCAGGTCATGCGCATCCTCGCCAATGCCAGCGCCACCATCGCCGAGGGCGAGGTGCTGCAACTGACGGCCGCGCAGGACATCACCACGACCGAGGACACTTACCTCCAGATCGTGCGCGGCAAGACGGCGGCGCTTTTCTCGGCGGCGACCGAGGCGGGGGCGGTGCTGGCGACCGGGGATGAGGCCGTCCAGCGCGCCATGTTCGACTATGGCGACGCGCTGGGGATCGCCTTCCAGATCGTCGATGACCTTCTGGATTATGGCAGCAGCAGCACGACGATCGGCAAGAATGTCGGCGACGACTTCCGCGAGCGCAAGCTGACCCTGCCGGTGATCAAGGCCATCGCCGCCGCCGACGCGGAGGAGCACGCCTTCTGGAACCGCACCTTCGCCCTTGGCCAGCAGGAGGACGGCGATCTGGAAACCGCGCTGACCATCCTGAAGCGCCGGGGCGCGCTCGACGCCGCGCGCGCCGATGCGATCGCCTGGGCCGAGCGCGCCAAGACGGCGCTGGATCAGGTTCCGGGCCATCACCTGCGGCCGATCCTCTCGGACCTCGCCGATTACGTGGTCGCCCGCCTGTCCTGATCCTACGGCACGCAGCGCATGAAAAAAGCCCGGCATTGCCGGGCTTTTCCTTTTGCCGGGGTCTTGGCCTCAGCTGTTATAGGCGTTCTCGCCATGGGTGATGATGTCGAGGCCCTGACGCTCATCATTTGCCGGGACGCGCAGGCCGATCACGGCCTTGACGATCAGCAGCGCGACGAAGGACACGACCCCCGACCAGACCACCGCGACCACGACGCCCAGCGTCTGGGTCATGACCTGACCCGCGATGCTGTAGCCTTCTGCCACGGCGCCGGTCGCATAGTCGAAGACACCCGTGCCACCCAGCGACGGCGCGGCGAAAACACCGGTCAGGATGGCGCCGATGATGCCGCCGATGCCGTGGATGCCGAAGACGTCGAGGCTTTCGTCGATGCCCAGCTTGGATTTCAGGCTGACGACGAACCACATGCAGACGAAGCCCGCGACCAGACCGATGACGATCGCGCCCATCGGGCCGACGAAGCCCGCGGCCGGGGTGATGCCGACGAGGCCCGCAATCGCGCCCGAGACACCGCCCAGCAGCGAGGGATGGCCGCGGAACAGCCACTCACCGAAGGCCCAGGCAAGGGCGGCGGCAGCGGTCGCGACGACCGTGTTCAGAAGGGCCAGCGCAGCGGTGCCGGTGGCTTCCATGTTCGAGCCGGCGTTGAAGCCGAACCAGCCGATCCACAGCAGGCAGGCGCCGATGAAGGTGAAGGGCAGGTTGTGCGGGGCCATCAGCTCCTTGCCATAGCCAAGGCGCGGCCCGACCATGATCGCGGCGACGAGGCCAGCGATACCGGCGTTGATATGGATGACGGTGCCGCCCGCGAAGTCGAGGTCGCCATGGCCGAACAGATAGCCACCGGGCGCGTCATAGGCGCTGGGACCGCCCCACCACCAGACCATGTGGGCCATCGGCAGGTAGGAGAAGAAGAACCAGATCACCACGAAGAACAGGATCGCCGAGAACTTCATGCGCTCGACCGTGGCGCCCACGATCAGCGCCGAGGCGATGCAGGCGAAGGCAAGCTGGAAGACGACAAAGATATATTCGGGGACGAAAACGTTCTGGGTGAAGGTCTCGGCCAACGAACTGGGGTCGACGCCCGAAAGGAAGGCTTTCGAGAAGCCGCCGATGAAAGGGGTCAGCGCGGTCGCCTCCTCGGCCGAGCCTGCGCCGGTGAAAGCCAGCGAATAGCCGAAGCAGACCCAGAGCAGCGCCACGACGCAGAAGACGGTAAAGACCTGCATCAGCACCGAGAGCATGTTCTTGGCCCGGACAAGTCCCCCATAGAACAGCGCGAGGCCCGGAATGGACATCATCATCACCAGGATGGCGGAGACCATCATCC
>NZ_DATMFA010000068.1:0-46327 GCF_035556475.1 Paracoccus sp. (in: a-proteobacteria)
CCCGACATCTGACCACGCCGCTGGTGGCATGGCGGCATTGAAACGACGCAAGAGGATCAGCAGCATCCTGCTTCGGGGATCCCGGGCAGCCACCTGACCCGGCAGATCACGTCCGAGCAGATCAACGCCCGCACCCGGGAAGTGGCCGAGTTTCGTCAGATAGGCGAGATAGGTGCCGACAAGCGCGACCGTGCAAAGGTCCGTTTTGGCCCCGATGCCCGCGTCAGCGAGATCCTCCAGGATGTGGGGGGCGTCAGGAGGCATGTTTCGTTTGGCTATTCGGTCCTCGCGATCGAGATCGGGAAACGTGCGGGGCGGTCGTATGCCTCAATGCACGGGGGAGGCGTCTTGCAGGGGGCGGCGTGTTCCACCCGCACCATCAAATTCCCCCTTGACGAAGCAACCCTGCAGCGGCCCGATTTCCGCGGCCATTCCACGCATATGTCTGCGCGGATTCCCGCCCGCATCGGCAGGCTTCCTCTCATCCGAACACATTTCCATCACAATGAATTGCCTTCAGGTTCAATGCTCTGGCTGTTAGTCCGGCCGCGTTACTACAGGAGTACAGAACATGAAATTGGCATGTTATGCGATCCTCGCCGGGTTCGCCGCGACCGCGGCGCAGGCGGGTGGTTATGCAGCGCCGGTCGTCGAACAGCCCGTCGTTGCACCGGTCGTCGCGCCGGTCGAGACGGCTGATTGGACCGGCTTCTATGCCGGTATTCAGTACGGCAAGGGCAATGCCGAACTCGACTATGCGGGCGCGTCCGCGGATAGTGATTTCGACGGCTATGGCCTGCACGCTGGCTACATGCGCGACTTCGGCAATTTCGTCCTGGGCGGCGAGCTTGACTACAACCGCGTCAGCCTCGACGACACCGACGAAGATGGCGATCTGTGGCGCCTGCGCGGCCGCGCTGGCTATGACATGGGCAAATTCCTGCCCTACGCCACCCTCGGCGTCGCTCAGCTCGAGCTTGGCGACCTGTCGGAAACCGGCATCACCTACGGCCTTGGCGCTGACTACATGATCAACGACAAGTTCACCGTCGGCGCGGAATATACCCGCAACGACTTCAACGATATCGACGATGTCGATGGCGCTGATCTGGACACCGACCTGTTCCAGGTCCGTGCGTCCTACCGCTTCTGATCGGACTCCGAGGTCTGATCGAAAACGCCCCCTCGCGGGGGCGTTTTTTTATGCCTGCTCCCTGCGGGCCGGCAATGAAAAAGGCCGCCCCGAAAGGGCGGCCTGATCTTTCGGCAGAGCTGCCGATCAGAACTGGTCGAGAGCCTCGATGGCCTTTTCCAGCTCTTCCTTGGTCACGGATTTGTCCGAGACCTTCGCGCCTTCGACGATGTGGTCGACGACCTTGTCTTCGAAGATCGGGGCGCGCAGCTGCTGCTGAGCTTGCGGGTTCTGCTGGATGAACTCCAGGAACGCGCGCTCCTGACCCGGATACTGACGGGCCTGACGCAGGACGGCCTGGGTCATTTCCTGATCCGAGACGGTGATCTCGGCCTTCTGGCCGATTTCGGCCAGCAGCAGGCCAAGGCGCACGCGGCGTTCGGCCAGCGACTTGTGCTCGTCCGTCGTCTCGATCTCGCCATGGTTGTGGCCATGCTCTTCCGGGTGCTCCTCGTGCCAGAGCTGGTGGGCGATCTGGCTTGCCTCGGCTTCGACCAGCGACGAGGGCAGGTCGAACTTGACCAGCGCATCCAGCTTGTCGAGCAGCGCGCGCTTGAGGATCTGACGCGACGCGCCCTTGTATTCCGATTCCAGACGCTCACGGATCTGGGTCTTCAGCGCTTCCAGATCGTCGGCACCGAATTTCTTCGCCAGCTCGTCGTCAAGCTCGGCGGCTTTCGGGGCTTTCACGGCCTTCACGGTGGTCTCGAAGACCGCGTCCTTGCCGGCCAGCGTCGGATGACCGTAATCCTCGGGGAACTTCACCTCGACCTTGACTTCGTCGCCAGCCTTGGCGCCCACCAGTTGGGCCTCGAAGCCGGGGATGAAGCTGTTCGAGCCGAGTACCAGCGGATAGTCCTCGGCGCTGCCGCCTTCGAAGGCTTCGCCATCGACCATGCCCTTGAAGTCGATCACGACCTGATCGCCGTCCTTGGCCTTGCTGCCCTTCTTGCGGTCCTCGAAGGATTGCGCGTTCTTGGCCAGGTTCTCCAGCGCCTCGGTCACTTGCTCGTCGCCGGCCGAAACCACCAGACGCTCAAGCTCGACGCCGGAAAGATCGGCCTCGGGGATCGCGGGCAGGGCTTCATAGGTGACGTCGACGACCAGATCGTCGCCTTCTTTCCAGTTCTCGCCATTGACCATCTCGACCTTCGGCTGCAGCGCCGGGCGGTCGCCCGAGGTCTCGAGATGGTTGCGCAGCGCGCTGTCGATCGCTTCCTGCATCGCGTCGCCCATGACGCGCTGGCCGTATTGCTTTTTCAGCAGGGCCATCGGCACCTTGCCCTTGCGGAAGCCCTTCATCTCGATCTCGGGCTGGGCCTCTTTCAGCTTGGCATCGACCTGCGCCGCCAGATCGGCCGCGGGCAGGGTGAATTGATAGCCGCGCTTCAGCCCTTCGTTCTGCGTTTCCTTGACCTGCATTTGACTTCCTTCATCCAACCTGTGCGCGGGCGGGGCGATCCAAGCCCTGCGGCCCGGGGGTCGAAAACCCCGCGCCTCCCGCCTTTGTTTCAGCGCGCTAGCTAGGGGATTTTGCGGCCTATAGCAAGAACCAAGGCGGTGCGGAGGGGGCGCGCCGGCCATGCCGCGAAGGACTGCCGCCCCATTCGGCGCAGAGTCGCGGGGCGATATGTAACCGCCAACCGGCAGGATGACGGGAAAGATGAGATTTACCAATATATTACAAATGCTTGCAAAATAATTGTGGCAAAGCGTTCTTTTCCGCTTGCGCCCATTTGGCCCCACCCCTATACGACCCCCCACGCAGACGGCGGCAACGTCATCTGGACCTCCGGTGGGGCCATAGCTCAGTTGGTAGAGCGCTTGAATGGCATTCAAGAGGTCAGGGGTTCGACTCCCCTTGGCTCCACCAAATTATCCCATGACGACATGATGATAAAGACGCCGCGCCAGCGCAGGACGGCGACTGGCCAATCCCCTGTGCGCGTTCGGCATCGGGCAATTTCGTCTTCTGGATGATCCGTGTGTTGGTCGAGTCGTGGGCGGCACTTACGGGCAGCGTGCCGGACGAGCGGGCGAGTCGGCCTGAGCCTCGTGGCGGCTGGTGCTGTCCCGGTCGCGCGGGTAGGATTTCATGCCTGAAAATTCGGGGAGCCATGCTTCCCGCCGCAGGGTCCAAAGCTCATAGCTGGGCTTCATCTGGTTCGGAGCGTCGAGGGTGCCGATGCAAACCTCCACCTCGTCCCCGGTGCGGCCAAAGACCGAGGACCCGCAGGTCGGGCAGAAGTGGCGGCCCGCATAGCTGGCCGTCTCGCCCTCGATCATCACCGCCTCCTCTGGATAGATGGCCGAGGCGTTGAAAAGCGCGCCGTGATGCTTCCGGCAATCCAGACAGTGGCAGATCCCGACGCGGTAGGGCGCCCCCTTGGCGAGGATGCGGACCTTGCCGCAGAGACAGCCGCCCGTTACCTGCTCCATGGTCCTTACAGCCGGTGGCTGCGGGGATCGTGATCGGCGGGACCGGTATCCTCCTCGGCGGGCGTGGCAGGCGGGCGTTCGCTAGGGCGCCGGTCGATGATGTCGCGCACGAGGTCCGCCGCGTCGCCGAACTCGCGGATGATGGCATTGGCCTGGCTTGCGACGCCGCGAAAGCCTTCGACGGCGGTGGTGACGGTGCGCATCACATCCTCGACGCTATGCGTCAGCGAGGCGGTATTGGCCTCGACCTCCTCCATCAGGCTCGGCCGGTTGGTGTGCCGTCTGGGGCGCGGCGGCGCGGGCTCGTCGCCCGCATGGACCGGCGTACTGAACCCCATGCGGGGCGCTGCGGCATCGTCAGGTTGATAGGGGCGCGCGGCCGGGCGACGGCGGGGCTTCGGTCCTCCATGTCCCGAGATCATGTCGGCCACATGCCGCGCCGCATAGACGGTGCCGGCGGTCAGCGCCGCCGCTGCCAGCCCGGTGCCGCCCCAGACCAGCCATTTAGCCAGCCGCGACGGCCGGGGATAGGCGTGGCGCCCATCGGGCGAGACATCGCCATGCGGCGGGATGCGGCGCGATTCAGTCGGCCCCGACGGATGGCGGTGACCCTCGGGCACGGGGCGGGGGCCAAAGCGGGTCTCGCTCGCCTCGTCGGCCTCGGTATGGGTGATGCCGGGGGCGTCGAGGTCGTCATGCGGGTGCTGATGGCTCATCGGTCTGATCCTTGTGCGAGGCGCGCTGCTGCCCGGGTCAACACGGCAGCCGGGCGAATGTTCCGTTGACTGGACGGGCGCAGCAAGCATGAAAAAACGCGCCGGGTTGCGGCGCGTTCTTCCTGTTTCAACGGCTGAGGGCGCGATCAGTTCGCGACATCGTCCTCGTCGCGACCGGCCGAGCCGATCTCGTCGAAGAGTTCCGCGATCTCGAAATCGGCGGCGGCGTCAGCTTCCGCGGCCAGTTCCTGGATCGACTTGCCCGAGGCCTGCAGTTCGGCTTCTTCGACCGAACGGGCGACGTTCAGGGTGATCGTCGCATCGACTTCCGGGTGCAGGTGGACGCGCACGTCGTGCAGGCCCAGATCCTTGATCGGAGCAGTCAGGACAACCTGACGGCGATCGACCGAGAAACCTTCGGCAGCAGCGGCCTCGGCGGCGTCACGCGGGGTGACCGAGCCGTAAAGCGCGCCGGCATCCGAAGCCGAGCGGATGATGACGAAGACCTGACCGTCGATTTTCTCGGCGGCTTTCAGGGCCTCGTCGCGGGTTTCGTCGTTGCGGGCGGCCAGGTCGGCCTTGCGCTCTTCGAAAGCCTTGATGTTGGCGTCCGAGGCGCGCATCGCCTTGCCTTGCGGCAGCAGGAAGTTGCGTGCAAAGCCGTCTTTGACTTTGACGACTTCGCCCATCTGGCCCAGCTTGGCCACACGTTCCAGCAGGATGACTTGCATGATCGTCTCTCCTTACTTCACGGCGTAGGGGAGCAGGGCGAGGAAGCGGGCGCGCTTGATGGCGCGGGCCAGTTCACGCTGCTTCTTGGCCGAGACGGCGGTGATGCGCGAGGGCACGATCTTGCCGCGTTCCGAGATGTAACGCTGCAGAAGGCGCGTGTCCTTGTAGTCGATCGCGGGAGCGTTGTCGCCCGAGAAGGGGCAGACTTTCCGGCGGCGGAAGAAGGGTTTGTTTGCCATTGTTCTGGTTCCTTCCCTCAGTTCCGCTCGTCGCGGTCACGACGCTCGCGGCGTTCGCCACGATCACCGTCACGGTCGCGGCGCTCGCCACGATCACCACGGTCGCCGCGCTCGCGCTCGTCACGCTTCTGCATCTGGACCGAGGGGCCTTCCTTGTGCTCGTCCACGCGGACGGTCAGCACGCGCATGACGTCGTCATGCAGGCGGGCAAGGCGCTCCATCTCCTGCACGGCGGCCGAGGGCGCGTCCGAACGCAGGAAGGCATAGTGGCCCTTGCGGTTCTTGTTGATCTTGTAGGCGAGGGTGCGCACACCCCAATATTCGTTTTCGACGACCTTGCCGCCATTGTCGGCGAGAACGGTCGAGAAATGTTCGATCAGCCCCTCGGCCTGTGCATTCGACAGGTCTTGGCGGGCGATCAGCACATGCTCATAAAGCGGCATGACTGCAACCTTCATTCGGGGCGCACTTCAACGGCGGGACATCCATTCCGCTCCCCGCCACGAGAGGCTGCGCCGGTTTCGCATTTGCGGAAGGATGCGGCCTTATAGCGGCGAAGCCAGTGAATGCAAGGAAAAACCACCGCAAGCCCGGAAAGTCGCCCTGACGGCGAAACTGTTTCCACGCAGAGCGGCAACACGATAATGTCAGGAAATTTCACCGAAACCCTTGTTGCGACTGTCACATTTCCCCCGCACAAGTCGCGGCGTGACCAATCAATCAGGAGCTTTCGCATGAAATCCCTTCTCGCTCCCCTCGCGGCATTTTCCGTTGTCGGCGCGACCGCAGCATTTGCTGAGCCGGTGGCCTATGACTTCGATCCGTCGCACAGCCAGGTGGTGTTCGAATATGGCCACATGGGCTTCTCGACCAGCACGGGCATCATCAACGGCGTCACCGGCAAGCTGATGCTGGATGCCGAGAACCCGGCAAATTCCAGCGTCGAGGCGACGATCCCGCTCTCGGGGCTGCGGACGGTTTCGGCCGATCTCGACAAGCATCTGTTCGGGGCGGATTTCTTCGACACCGATCAGGGCGAGGCCGTCGCAACGTTCAAATCCACCAAGGTCGAGCCCGATGGCGACAAGGAAGCGAAAGTGACCGGCGATTTCACGCTGAACGGTGTGACCAAGACGATCGTGCTCGACATCGACCTGAACCAGGTCGCCGCCCATCCGATGACCGGCAAGGAAGCCGCAGGTTTCGACGGCGAGACGAAGATCAACCGCTCGGAGTTCAATCTCGGGAAATTCGCCCCGGCGGTCGAGGACGAGGTCGAGGTCTCGATCACCGTCGAGGCAATCAAGGCCGGATAAGCGCAGAGGCGCGACAATGGAAAAAGGGCCCCGACGGGCCCTTTTTCTTTGCAAAATGCCCACGCAGGACGGCGGGGTCAGTCCAGCGCGCCGTTCTTGTCGAGGTCCGACGCCGTGAAGTCCGCGGTGGTTGCTTTGGTGAACTCGGCCTTGCTGAGGCTGCCATTCCCATTGGTATCGACGGCGCGGAACTGGTCTGCTGAAACCGTGCTGCCGGCCTCGGCCGGGGTAACCGCCCCGTTGCCGTCAGCGTCCAGCTTGGCAAACACCTTGTCGGCGAAGGCGGCATATTCGGCGGCGTCGACCTTCTTGTCGCCATTCGCATCCATCGCGGCCAGATGGTCCGCTGTGACCTGTGCCAGGGCGGGGGCTGCAAGCAGCAGCGCAGCGGTGGCAGAAATTGTCCTTTTCATGGTCATATCTCCTTAACCGCAGGAATAGCGCTGGCCAGCATAGCCGCCGGCGACCGAGCCTGCGGCAATGGCGACGTCGCGGCCGACGCCGCCGCCGATCAGGCTGCCGGCCGCGCCGCCAAGGACTGCGCCCATGAAGCTGCCACCGATGCAGGCAACCTCATGCTGCTGCTCGGGGGTCTGGTTGGCGCAGGCACTTGCGGCAAGTACCAATGCGCCAATGATGAGGGGGGATTTCACGATCGTGCTCCTGTGCTGTTCCAGTAGGGTGGTTCTGCATTCAGTTGCATGCGGGACTTGCGACCCGCGTCAGAAAAAAACGGGCAGGAAAATACGCGTAAGTCTCTGTCTTCGTAAGGACAGGTGTATCCCTATGGATCGCATCTGCCAATCACCGAATTTTCCTTCCACCGTTTCCGGTGGGCGGGCCTGCGGCAGCGATCAGCCTTGCAGCAGGGCGGCGCAGCGGATAATCCCGCCCACATGCTGCCCCAGGACAGACTTTCCCAGATCGTTCAGCGTTTCGAGTTTCTCGAGGCGCAGCTGAATGCCGGTCCCTCTGCCGATGAAATCGCGCGGATCAGCCGCGAATATGCCGAGCTGAAGCCCGTCGTCGCCCAGATCACCGAATGGAACGCCGCCGAAAGCGGCATCCGCGAGGCGCAGGCCATGCTGGCCGATCCCGAGATGCGGGAACTGGCCGAGGATGAACTGGCCCGCCTGCGCGCCTCGCTGCCCGAGCTTGAGCAGCAGCTTCGCATCGCGCTTCTGCCCCGCGACGCGGCCGATGCCCGGCCCGCGATCCTCGAGATCCGGCCCGGCACCGGAGGCGAGGAGGCGGCGCTGTTCGCGGGCGACCTTCTGGGCATGTATCGCCGTTTCTCGGAATCGCGGGGCTGGAACTTCCAGCTTCTGGAGCTTTCCGAATCCGAGCTTGGCGGCGTGCGCGAGGCCGTGGCCCGGATCGAGGGTGAGGGGGTCTTTGCCCGGCTGAAATACGAATCCGGCGTCCACCGCGTCCAGCGCGTCCCCGAGACCGAATCCGGCGGCCGCATCCACACCAGCGCCGCGACCGTCGCCGTCCTGCCTGAGGCGGAGGAGGTCGATATCGACATTCCCGCCGGCGACATCCGCATCGACACGATGCGGGCCAGCGGCGCGGGTGGCCAGCACGTCAACACCACCGATTCCGCCGTCAGGATCACCCACCTGCCGACCGGGATCGTCGTCACCAGTTCCGAGAAATCGCAGCACCAGAACCGCGCCAATGCGATGGCGGTCCTGCGCGCGCGGCTCTATGACATGGAACGCTCGCGCGCTGACGCCGAACGCGCAGCCGACCGGCGCAGTCAGGTCGGGTCGGGCGACCGCTCCGAGCGTATCCGCACCTATAATTTCCCGCAGGGCCGGATGACCGACCACCGGATCGGGCTGACGCTTTACGCGCTGGACCGAATCATTGCGGGCGATTTGGGCGAGATCACCGATGCGCTGATCGCCCATGACCAGGCGGCGCGCCTTGCCGCCGAGGTCGGATGAGCCGGACCGGGCGCGAGCTTTGCGCCGCGGCCGAGGCCCGGCTTCGCGCGGCCGGGGTCGAGAATGCCGCAGGCGACGCGCAGACCCTGTTCCTCAACGCGCTTTCGCGCGCCTTGGGCCAGCCGGTCGCCCGCCATTCTCTGCGCGATCACCTGACCGCGCCCGTATCGCCTGCCGCCGCCGCCGCCTATGAGGCCATGATCGCCGCGCGGGCGACGCGCCAGCCGGTCAGCCAGATCATCGGCCGGCGGGCATTCTGGAAGCATGATTTCCGCGTGACGCCCGACACGCTCGACCCCCGCCCCGAGACTGAGCGGCTGGTCGAGCTTGCGCTGAGCGAGCCTTTCGCCTCGGTTCTCGACCTTGGCACCGGGACGGGGGCGATCCTGATCTCGCTTCTGGCCGAGCGGCCGGGGGCAAGGGGGGTCGGGGCCGATCTCTCGCCCGCGGCCCTTGATGTGGCGCGCGGGAATGCCCAGATGATCGGGACAGCGGCCGAATTCGTCCTGTCGGACTGGTTCGCGGCCGTTTCGGGTCGGTTCGACCTGATCGTCTCCAACCCGCCCTATATCGCAGAGGACGAGATGGCGGGGCTTTCCCCCGAGGTCCGGGATTGGGAGCCGCGCCTTGCCCTCACGGACGACGGCGACGGACTTGCCGCCTATCGGGCCATCTGCCGCGACGTGGCAGAACATCTGAACGCCGGCGGGCGGCTGATGGTCGAAATCGGACCAAGCCAGGGCGAGGCCGTCGCATCCCAGATGCGGCAGGCGGGACTGGTCGAGGTCCAGGTTCACCAGGACTTCGACGGGCGCGATCGCGTCGTCATGGGGCGAAAACCGGCTGCTCGGGCAATTTAATCACCGAAAAGCCCGCATCTGGCAAAGTTTCTGCTTGTCAGCAACGGTGCAGGATGTTTAGTGACAGATGTGACGGGGGCCAAGCGCCCACGCACGGGTCAGTTGCCCTCCCAGCCTCAAACTGGTCACACAGGAAAACCTGGCCCCCGGGCTCCTCCTGAACTGGCACCCGCTGCAAGAGATGACCCTAACCTGAGCCGGCCAATGCCGGTCCACGAATGACAGCAAGCTGATGAGATCATCCAAATCCCGTTCGCGTAACAAGTCGAACCGCCAGCGCACGCTGGGAAACATTGTCAACCGCGTCTTTGACAGCTCGGGCCCCGAGGGCAAGGTGCGCGGTACCCCGCAACAGATTATCGAGAAATATCTGACGCTTGCGCGGGACGCCCAGCTCTCGAACGACCGCGTGGCCGAGCAGAGCTTCCTTCAGCATGCCGAGCATTATACCCGCATGCTGGGCGAGGCGCAGCGCGAGCAGGCCGAGCGTCAGCAGCAGCAGAATGGCGGCACGCGCGACGACGACCGCGAAGACGGCACCTCGGGCGAGGGCGGCCACGGCCAGAATGGCAATGGCAACGGCTACCACCAGTCGAACCGCAACGATCGCGGGGACGAAGGGCGCCGGGACGACAACCGCCGTGACGAGGCGCGCAACGACAACCGCCGCGACAACCGCCAGGGCGAGCGTCGCGACGATCGCCGGGACGACCGGCGCGAAGACCGCCGTGAGGACCGTCGTGAAGACCGCAGCAGGGACGAGCGACCGGCCCCCGCTCCCGCCGCGCAGGCGGTCGAGCAGCCGGGATTGCCTCTGGCCATCTCGGCCGACGAGGATCGCGGCCCGGTCGAGACGCCGGAAACCACTCCGGCCAAGCCCGCGCCCGAAGCCACGCGTGCCCCGAAACCGGCAAGAGAGCCGAAGGCCGAGGTAAAAGCGGCTGAAGAGCCGGCTCCGGCCGCCGAACCTGCGGCAGAGGCCGAGGTTGCGCCGACCCCGCGTCGCCGCACGCGCAGCGCGGCGGCAGCTTCCCCGGATGCGCCGGCCGCTCCGCGCCCGCGCCGCAAGTCCCCGGCCAAGCCCAAGGGCGGTGACGAGGCTGCGGCCCCGGCCGTTCCCGAACGCGCGTCGGGCGAGTAATCGCCCGACAACAAGGTCAGCGCGGCGCGGCGGCCAGACCCCGCGCCAGCGCGCAGAACTGCTCCAGCCCGATCTCCTCGGCCCGCGCCGTCGGCGGAATGCCAGCGGCCAGCAGCAGATCCTCGATCCCCGGATGCAAACCCTTCAGCGACGCCCGCAGCATCTTGCGGCGCTGGTTGAAGCCCGCGGCCACGACACGGTTCAGCACCGCCGGATCGGCGGGAAAGCGCGGCTCGGGCAGGGCGGTCAGATGCACGACCGCCGAATGGATCTTGGGCGGAGGCACGAAGGCCTCGGGCGGCAGCGTCATGACGATCCGGGCATCGCTGCGCCATTGGGCCAGCACGGCCAACCGGCCATAGGCCTTGCCGCCGGGCCGCGCCACGATGCGCTCGGCCACTTCTTTCTGGAACATCAACGTCAGCGACTGCCAGAAGGGCGGCCAGCTTTTCGGCGTCAGCCAGCGGACCAGCAATTCCGTCCCGACATTATAGGGCAGGTTCGCGACAATGCGGATCGGCGGTGTCAGATGCGCCAGCGGGTCGATCTCCAGCGCATCGCCGTGGATCACCTCCAGCCGACCGGGATAGGCCTCGGCGATTTCGGCCAAAGCGGGCAGGGCGCGGGCGTCCTTCTCGATCGCCAGCACATGACGCGCTCCTTCGGCCAGCAGGCCGCGAGTCAGGCCGCCCGGTCCGGGCCCCACCTCGATCACGTCGCAACCGCTCAGATCCCCGGCCGCCCGCGCGATCTTGGCGGTCAGGTTGAGGTCCAGCAGGAAGTTCTGCCCCAGCTGCTTTTTCGCCTTCAGCTCGTGCCGGGCGATGACCTCGCGCAGGGGCGGCAAACCGTCGATCGTGCTCATCTGCGTCCCGCCATCTCATGAGCCATGCGCAAGGCTGCGATCACGCTGCCCGCATCGGCAATGCCGCGCCCGGCGATGTCAAAGGCCGTACCGTGATCGGGCGAGGTCCGCACGAAGGGCAGACCCAGCGTGACATTGACGCCACCCGCGAAATCCAGCGTCTTGATCGGGATCAGCGCCTGGTCGTGATAGGCGCAGATCGCCGCGTCATAGCCCGCCCGCGCCGGGGCGTGGAACATGGTATCGGCTGGCAGCGGACCGGCGAGATCCATCCCCTCCGCCCGCAGGCGCTCAAGCAAAGGCGCGATCCAGCGCAGCTCCTCGACGCCCATGACGCCATTCTCTCCGGCATGGGGGTTCAGCCCGGCCACGGCGATGCGCGGCGCCGGGATCCCGAAATCCCGCACAAGCCCGGCCCGCGTCACCCGGATCGCCTCTTCCAGCACATCCGGCGTCAGTTTCCGCGGCACCTCGCTCAGTGCGATATGGATCGTTGCCGGCACGACCCGGCAGGGCGGCTCGATCGTGGTCGAGGCGAGCATCATCACGACAGGCACGTCCCCCGCCAGATGGGCGAGGTATTCGGTATGACCCGGAAAGGCGAAGCCCGCCCCGCGCTTCAGCGCCTCCTTGTTGATCGGCAGCGTGCAGATCCCGCCTGCCGCGCCCGAACTGGCAAGCCCGACCGCGCGCGCAATGACCTCGATCACCCCAGCCGCATTGGCGGGATCGGGCCGCCCGGGCCGGGCTTCCGCCGGAAAATCATGGCGCAGGACCGCCAGCACGCCTTCCGCGACCGCCTCGCCGGGGTCCGAGACCTCGGCCCATGCCGTGCCCTCAGGCAGGTGGCGCGGATCGCCCAGATAGACAAAGGGAATGCCCGAGGCCAGCGCCTTCGGCGCAAGTTCGGGGCCAATACCCGCAGGCTCGCCGCAGGTCAGGATGATGGGGCGAGGTTCACGCATCGTCTTCACTGTTTCAAAAATACCCTCGGGGGGTCCGGGGGGCGAAGCGCCCCCGGCGGGCCGTTTCAGGGCCGGCGGATGACGGCATTCGCGCGCAGCTCTGCCAGATAGCTCTCGGCGGCTTCGCCGACCTTGCGGTTGTAGATCTGGTTGCGGACGTCATTGCGCGCCGGCAGCGTGTCCGAGGGAACCGACTGGTCGCCCTCGTTGCTGGTCGCGACCGGGGCGTCAGGGCGGTTCGCCAGCAGCGCCGGGCTGCGCTTGCATAGCATCAGCAGGTCGACCGTGCCGCCGTAATTGACGATGGTGGTCTCGTTATCGTCGAGGACCGCCAGCCGCACCGCCTCGCCGGTCGGGATCTGGCCCTGGGGCAGGGTCTGGCGCAGCAGCCGGTCGGCGGGCAGACGGCTCGCCTGGACGGTCAGGTCGTCGCAGGTATCCGAGAGGGTGGCGATCTGCGCGGCCTCCTCGGCGGTGGCAAGGCGCAGGCGGGCATAATCCAGCACCTGCTCGGTCGCGCCGGGCCGCAGCGTGCCCCGCGTCTCGCGCATGAAGAACAGGACCACGGCCCCTTGCACCGTCAGCGGCTGGCTGACGGTTCCGGGCGGCAATTGCAGCAGGATCGGTCGCAGCGTCGGCGGCAGGTTCGCCAAAGGCGTCAGCGGCAGCCGCCCGCCGCGCTCGGCCGAGGGCGTCGCCGAATATTGCCGGGCGAAGGCGGCGAAATCGGCCTCGGACCGGGTCTGGCTCACGATGCGCTCGGCCAGCGCCATGGCCTCGTCCTCCTTCCCCTCGGGGGCGGGGATGATCAGTTCGGACAGCCCGACATGGGTGGTCTGCGGCGTCTCGATGATCTTCTTCATCTCCTCGTCGACCTCGGCATCGGTCACGCGGACCTGGCCGACGACGCGCTGGCGGACGAAATCGCGCCAGACGATGCCCGAGACCACGAAATCCTCGAAAGTCTGGCGCTCGACGCCGTTCTGGCCGAGAAGCTGCACGAACTGGTCGACGGTCAGGTTGCCGCGGCTCGCGAATTCCTCCAGCCCGGCATTGACCTGCTCCTCGGTCGCGCGGATTCCGGCCTGCTTGGCGGCAAAGCTGCGAAGCCGGTCGTCGATCAGCGCCTTCTCGGCCGAGGCGGCATCCGCGCCGGGGGCGTGCAGGATTTCCATGAAACGCATGCGCTGGTCGATCTCGAACCGGGTGACGGCTCCGTCATTCACGTAAACCACCGGCTGGAACATGCCGCCCGACTGGGCCGCGGCCGGATGCGCGCCGATGCCGGGCGCGAGTTGCGTCCCCGTCAGCATTGCGGCCATGGCCGCCCCCAGAAGAATTCGCCGCATCAGCTCCCTCGCCGTTTGGTTTTGCCGGACCTTATCGCAGGCAGGCGCGACGCGCCACCGTTCCCGGACCCGACTGTTGCTTGCCGAAGCCGCCCAGCCGGATGCCGAGGTCGAAGCTGGTATCCTCACTCAGCGTCTCGGAGGAGCTGAACCGCCGCTCGACCGACATTTCGACCGTCACGCATTCGTTGCGATATTCAAGGCCCAGCTCTGCCTTCTGCGCGCGATCGGCCGAGAAATCATAGCGCGTCTCGGCGCTGGCCCACCAGCCGTCGCGGATCTGCCAGCCGGCGGTCGCGGTCAGTTCCGAGACATCGTCCATCCGGTCCTCGCGCGGGTCGGAGTCGAGCCAGAGATAGCCCGCCGAAAGCTGCAGCCCCGGCTTCAGCCAGCCCAGCCGCAACTCGTTGCGGCTCATCGAGAAGCTGTCGTCGAACAGCGCGCGGTTGACCAGCGCCAGCCCGTTCATGCCCGAATAATTGGCCGAGAGCAGCCAGTCCGAACGCTTGCCGCCCAGCGGGCCGGTGCCGTCGAAGGCAAGGTCGGGCTGGCTTCGCAGCACCCGCCCGGCGGTCAGGCCAAGCTGCCAGCCGGCGGGGTCGATCCGCGTCCATGTGACGCCCAGATTGGCGCGCAAACCCGATTCGCGGGCATCCCAGCCGGGAAAGCGGTCCAGCGAATAGAGGTTGCCCTCGTCGAACTCGATCAGGGGGCTATCCTCGTTCGGCACCTGGTCCTCGGCATCGCGTTCGGGCGACCAGATCACCTGCATCACCGGCTCGATGATCTGCGTCACTCCGCCGGAATGGCGGGCGAGCGGCCAGCGCAGCTCGGCCGCCAGCGTCGGGTCGGCGCGG
The DNA here is from genome assembly GCF_035556475.1 of Paracoccus sp. (in: a-proteobacteria). Classification (GTDB taxonomy): domain Bacteria; phylum Pseudomonadota; class Alphaproteobacteria; order Rhodobacterales; family Rhodobacteraceae; genus Paracoccus. The sequence goes on from NZ_DATMFA010000068.1 coordinate 14,624, forward strand.
GCGACGAAATCGTCATAGCGGCTGTCCTGATTGATGCTGTAGAAATCGGTGTTCACCTGCGCCTCGAGAGCGCCGACCACGCCTCCGGGCAGGATCTCGCTCCGGCGCCAGTCCAGCAGGACCGAGGCGCGGGCCATGTCGCGGCCGAGGATATCCTCGTTCGAGGACCGGCGATGCGCGTGCATCGACCATTCCAGCGTGGCGATGCCGCCGATCCGGTCGGGCTCCCAGCGCCGCTGCCACAGCGCATCCGCCACCAGCGAAGGGGTGATGTCGTCCGGCTCGTCATCGCGCAGGGATTCGTAGTTGCCGACCCGCGCCATCACCATGCGGTCGCGCCGGACCCGGTCCAGCGTCACGCCGCTCCACAGCCGGTCGGCATCGGTCACGTCGTAATCCAGCAGATAGGCGCGGTTCGTCGCCATCTGAAGCTGGACGCCAAGCTGGTAGCCGCGCGGCAATTCGAACCGCGCCGCGCCGAACAGATAGCCGCGCGTCTCGCCCGGCTCGATGTCGTCGCGGCTGATGGCGCCGTTCCATTCCATCTCGCCATTCGCATAGGCCTGGCGATAGCGCATCTCCAGCGTCGAGGTGCGGTTCGCCGCGACATAGGGCGTGACCGTCAGGTCGGCATGATCGCCCAGCGTGATGAAATAGGGCAGCTTGATCCCGAGGCCCAGCTTCGAGGTGGTGCGGAACTGCGGGCGCAGGAAGCCGGTCATCCGCTCAACCGTGGGATCGGGCGTGGTCAGCGAAGGCAGCGCCGCCAGCGGCACGCCAAAGGCCCGGAACTGGGCCTGCTCGAAATGCAGGGTCCGCGCCTCGGCATCATGGGTGATGCTGCGGGCGCGGATCTCCCATAGCGGCACAGGATCCTCGGCGCAGATCTGGCAGCTCGACGCGACCACGTTGTCCATGACGGTGATGCGGCCCTCCTGCTCGCGCCGCATCTGGCGCGAGGCAAGCTGCAACTCGCGCGCGAGGACCAGCCGCGCGCCCCGCAGGATCCCGTCCTGCAGGTTCGGGTCAAGCTGGGCGCTGTCGGCGACGACGATGGTTTCGTCGCGGGTGCCGCGGCGGTCGGGCTGGGTCACATGGATCGGACCCTCGATCACCGCGCTGCCGGTCTGGCCGTCATAGATCACGCGCGAGGCGATCAGCCGCGTGCCCTGATACCAGATCACCACCCCGCCCGAGGCGGTCAGGTTCCGCTCGCCATCGAGCGTCACCTGATCGGCCAGCACCGTCGCGGCGGTGCCGCGTGCGGGGGCGTTCGGGCTCGGCGCGATCCGAACCGGGCGCGAGCGGGACGCGACCGACGGCAGGTTGATCGCCTCGGTCCCGTCGGCAAAACGGGTATTGCCGTCCGGCGTCTCGGTCGGGGCCAGCGCCGGGCCCTGGTCATTGTCGGTCCAGAACCCCTCGCTGCCATCATAGGCGGGGAGGGTCTGGCCGTCGGCCAGGAGGCCCTGCGCCAGCATGGGCGCGGGCGCGAGGGCGGCGAAAGCCGCGACGAGCCAGGCGGCGCGGCGAGGGGCCGGGCGCTTGCCCTTGAGTGAGATGGCGCGCGCGTTCATCAGCCGTCCTCCAGACGCAAGAGTGCCCCGAGCGCGAACAGCAAGGCGACCAAGGGTGGGGCCCATCCCGCCAGCGCGGCGGGAATGTCGCCATTCTCTCCCAGCACCTGCGCGAGGTTGCGCAGGAAGAACAGACCGATCCCGCAGCCGAAGGCGCAAAGGACCAGCATTCCCATCTTGCGGCCGCGCATGTGGCGCATGGTAAAGACCGCCGCGATCGCGACCATCGCCGCCATCAGCAGCGGCCGGGCCAGTTCCATCTGGAACCAGACCTTGTGCCGCTGGGCCGAGAAGCCCGCCCGCTCAAGCCCGCCGATGAAGGCGGGAAGCTGCCAGACCGGGATCGCCTCGGGGCGGCCGAAGCTGTCGCGGATGCGGGCCGCGGTCAGGTCGGTCGGCAATTCGATGGTCTCGACCGTGCGGGCCGTGGCCTCGGGGTTGGGATCGGTCAGGGGCCATTCCTTGACCCCGTCAAGGCGCCATGAGCCGCGTTGCAAATGCGCCTCGGCCGCGTCGATGCGGCGGGTCGGGCCGGAATCGGGGGCAAAGACCATGAAGGTCGCATCGTAAAGCGTGGTCGCGTCGGGGCTGGCGCGGGTCGCGCGGATCACCACCTGGCCCGAGGTCTCGGTCCCGTCCGGCGCGGTGCCGCGCAGGGCCTGGCGCAGCCAGACCCCGCTATCGCCAAGGCTGACCGTCTGCCCGCCATCGCTGCGGATGCGGGTCACGGCGTCGTCATAGCGCTTGGTCGTCGCGGCAACCATCGGGTTCATCACCGCGACCGCGAGGATGCCCGCAAGGGCGGCGGCGATGGCCGGGGCCGCCAGCACCCGGATGCCCGACCGGCCCGAGGCGCGGATCGCGACCAGCTCCGAACTGCGCGACAGGTTCAGGAAAAGCGCGATCCCCGCCAGCACGGTGATCAGCGGCAGGATCGAATAGAAGCTCGAGGTGATGTTCAGCGCCGAAAGCCCCGCCGCACCGCTGAGGCCGATCCCCTGCTCGGAAAAGCGGCGGATCTGCTCGACAATGTCGATCAGGAACAGGATTGCCGCAAAGAGCGCGGCGATCAGCAGCAAAAGGCGCAGGAAGCGGCGCGCGACATAGGCGGAAAGGATCATGTCGCGGCCTCCGCCTTGCCGGTGTCGGGGCGTGAGCGCCGGAGCCGCCTCGGCCGTGTCGCCGTCCACAGGATTGCGGCGCAGATCAGCCCTCCGATCGCCGGGGGCAGATAGATCAGCGGCCAGCGCGCGGCATTCTGCGCGACCTGATTTTCGGCGGCGGTGGTCAGGAACTGGACGAAGATCAGCGCGATCACCGCCCAGATCACCTGCCGCCAGACCCCGAAGCGGCTGAACCCGCCCAGAAGCAGCATGGCAAAGCCCAGCATCGCCGCGACCGGCGATTGCAGGGGTTTCGCCAGACGGCCATGCGCCTCGGCCAGCGCCTTGTCGCGGGTCGAGCTGGTGTCGGCCAGAAGCTGCGCATCGGGGCGCAGCAGGCGCAGGGTCGAATAGGCGCGGATGTCGCGCTTCCGCGCCTCGTCGCTTTCGATCAGCGAGGCCATGTCATAGGCCAGCTCGTCGAAGCGCGTGACCGAAAGCTGTTGCCGCCCGCCCGAGACGCGCAGCGTCTGGGCCATGCCGCGCATCAGGACCAGCCGCGGGCCGGCCTCGGTCCTGACCACCAGCGCCTCGGTCGCGGTATAGGTGGTCTGGTTCGAGGGGTCGCGCGCATCCTCGAGGAAGAAGTCCTTCAGCACGCCGTCGCCCGCGACATCGCGGATATATAGCGTGACGCCCTTGACCGGGAACTGGAACGAGCCCGCGCGCAGGAATTGGGCGGTCACGTTCTGGGCGATCTCGGCCTGTCGGTCGGCCATGCGCCCGCGCGCAAGCGGAACGATCGCGTGGACCAGCAGCGCGACCATCAGCCCGACCAGAACGCCAAAGACCAGCACCGGCCGGGCAAGCCGCCAGGGCGACATGCCGGTGGCCTGCATCGCCACCAGCTCGGATTCCGAGGAGAGCCGGTTCGTCCCATAGGCGGTGGCCGTGAAGGCCGCGATCGGCAGCACGACCGAGATCACCAAGGGCAGCGTCAGGGCGGTGAACTCAAGCACCACAAGCGCGGTCTGGCCATCCGAGATCAGCTGCTCGAACAGCGACACGGCGCGGTTGATCCAGTAGACCGAGACGAGGACCAGCGCAAAGAACCCGAACAAGGTCAGGAACTGCGTCAGGATGTAACGATCGATCCGTGGCATGGGCGCTTTCGCTGAGGCTCTTTTTCGTTGCTTAGCCGGAGTATAGCCTCTGCGAAAGCCCCGGCTCTGGTCAAGTTGCGCATCGCCGACTAGTTTCCGCCCAGACGGATCAATGCGAGGAGCAGCACGATGACTCATCCGGTTGAAATCTCTTTCACATCAGGCGAAAGCGCCAATCTTGCCACGCGCAAGGGACGCATCGCCATTCTCGTGCCTCCGAGCGGTCGTTTGCCGACGCGCCTGCCGCGCGTGACGCGCGCCGCCTTGCTGCGCGCCGTCGGCTCGGATGCATGGAAAGAGGTGAAGCCGGGCGGGTCGCTTGAGCTTGCCTTCCCGGCCGGGATCGAGGCGCAGGCGATCCAGCTTGTCGCGCTGCCCTGGCGGACCGACGCCCTGACCGCCCGCAAGGCCGGCGCGACGATCGGCGCGAAGCTTGGCAAGGCCGAGACGGTGGTTCTGGCCGGCGATCATCCGCAGGCGGCCGAGGTCGCGCTGGGGCTGGCGCTGCGGGCCTATGACTTCAACGCCTACAAATCCGCGAAATCGGGCCCGGTCACGGTCAGCGAAAGCGAGGCTGCGGCGGATCCCGCGCAAACGACCAGCCATACCGGCGCGGCCGAGGATGCGCGCCTTTCGGATGCCGCCGGGACGGGCGAGGCCGCCGAGACCGTCACGGCCAGTCCGGCGCGTCGCGGGCGCGTGGTCTTTGTCCATGCCGATCCCGAGGGGCTGGCCCGCAAGGCGGCGGATGGCGCGGCGCTGGTCGAGGGCGTCCATTTCACCCGCGACCTTGTCAGCGAGCCCGCGAACGTGCTGACGACCGGCGATTTCGCCGACCGGCTGCTTGCCATGCGCGAGCTTGGCCTCGACGTCGAGGTTCTGGACGAGGCGGAGCTGGCCAAACTGGGAATGCGCGCGCTGCTGGGCGTCGGGCAGGGGTCGGAAAGCCCCTCGAAGGTCGTGGTGATGCGCTGGAACGGCGGCGGGGATGAAGCGCCGCTGGCGCTGATCGGCAAGGGCGTCGTATTCGATACCGGCGGCATCTCGATCAAGCCCGCCTCCGGGATGGAGGAGATGACCATGGACATGGGCGGCGCGGGCGTCGTCGCCGGTGTCATGCGCACGCTGGCCCTGCGTCGTGCCAAGGCCAATGTCGTCGGACTGGTCGGGCTGGTCGAAAACATGCCGGACGGCAAGGCCCAGCGGCCGGGCGACATCGTGCGCTCGATGAAGGGCGACACGATCGAGGTGATCAATACCGACGCCGAGGGCCGCCTCGTTCTGGCCGACGTGCTCTGGTATGCGCAGCAGCGGTTCCAGCCCAAGGCCATGGTCGACCTTGCCACGCTGACGGGTGCGGTGATCGTCGCCTTGGGCCACGAGAATGCCGGCGTCTTTGCCAATGACGACGGCTTTGCCGACCAGCTGCTTGCCGCCGCGCGCGCCGAGGGCGAGGGGGCGTGGCGCCTGCCGCTGGCCCCGGCCTATGACGAGCTGATCAACTCGCGCCTCGCCGATGTGAAGAACAGCGGCGGCCGGGCGGCCGGGTCGATCACGGCGGCGCAGTTCCTCCAGCGCTTCGTCAAGAAGGACACGCCCTGGATCCATCTGGACATCGCCGGGGTGGCGCTGCCGCCCGCCGCGACCGACATGGCGCCCAAGGGCGCCAGCGGCTGGGGTGTCGCCACGCTGAACCGGCTGATCCGCGACCGGTTCGAGGCCAAGGCCTGATGGGCTCGGCCCTGTTCTATCACCTGACCCGTTCGGGGCCGGCGCAGCTTTTGCCAATGCTGATCGGCAAAAGCCTGCAGGCCGGCTGGCGGGTCGAGCTGCGGGGCAGGGATCGCGCGCGACAGGCGGCACTGGACGAAACCCTCTGGCTGGGCGAGGGCTTCCTGCCCCATGGCCTTGCCGGAGGGCCGCATGACACCCGCCAGCCCGTCCTGCTGACGGTCGAGGGTCAGGCGGCGGCGAACGCGCCCCGCTGCCTGATCGCACTCGACGGCGCTGCCGTGGCAGAGGACGAATGCGCGGGCCTGGACCGGATCTGCATTCTTTTCGACGGCAATGATCCCGAGGCGCTGGAGCGGGCGCGCGCCCAATGGCGCGAGATCCGGGCCGCCGGCGTCACCGCGGAATACTGGTCCGAGGCCGATGGCCGCTGGGAGCGCAAGCAGTAGCGCCCCCTTGCGCCCGTCAGCGTTCCAGCACCAGCTGGTTCCCCTCGATACTGACGCGGGCGAAGCGTGAAAGATAGGACATCCCCATCAGTGACAGGTCGAGGTCCGAGCGCAGCACCAGCGCCGGCACGTCGCTGTCGCTGATCTCGCCGATGGTCACGGTGTCGAGCATCACGCTTGCCGTCGCGATCGTGCCATTCGCGGTGCGCGCCTGCCCGGCATAGCCGAGGCGCGAAGGATCGATCCCGACCCGGCGGGCGTCCCGCTGGCCAAGGGCGATCGTCGTCGCCCCGGTATCGACGATGAAGCGGACGGGCGTTCCGTTGACCTGGGCCGTCAGGTGGAAATGGCCGTCAGGGCCCATCGGCACCTCGATCCGGTCGTCGCCGATCATCCGCGCCTGCGGTATGATGCTGTGGCGGATGTCGCCCCACAGCCCGGCGATGGCAATGACGCCCAGAAAGATCATCCCCCATGCCGCCGCCAGCCGCAGCGTGCGGCCGGGCTGGGCCCGCAATTCGACCAGCAGGAAGCCCCCGATGGCGACCAGCAGCAGCACGAGATAGGCGAAACGCGCGATCCCGTCCCCCATCAGACCAGCCCCGACCCCTTCAGCCCGTCGATCACGAATTGCATCGAGAGCGCGGCGAGCAGCATTCCGAACAGCCGCGTCATCACCATCGTGCCCGTCCGTCCCAGAAGCCGCGCGATCGGCCCGGCCAGCACGAAAAGCAGCGCGACGATCGCCAGCACGACCAGCACGACGACAAGGATCATTGCCGTATGCGCGGCGCCCGGGCTCTGGTTCATCAGCAGGATGATGGTGGTCAGCGCGCCCGGCCCCGCCAGCAGGGGCGTCGCCAGCGGAAAGACCGATGGGTCGTCGCGGTCGTCGCCCGGCGGGGTGTCGCGGGTCTGCCCCTCGCGCCGGCGGGTGCGTCTTTCGAACAACATGTCGAGCGCGGTCAGAAACAGCAAAAGCCCGCCCGCGATGCGGAAGGCCGGTAGCGAGATCCCGATTGCGGTCAGCAGCGCCTCTCCCGCAAGGCCGAAGAGCATGAGCAGGATGGCGGCGATGCCGATTGCCCGCCAGCCGATTCGGCGCTGCTGGATCGGCGGCATGTCCTGGGTCAGCACGATAAAAATCGGCACCAGTCCGATCGGGTCGATGACCACGAAAAGTGTCACAAATGCGCTGATGATCTGGGTCATGTCCATGGGTTAGGCCAGTATGGCCTGTAACGCGGCACCTGTGAAGCGGCCCCGTCACGCTTTGGCGCATCACGCGTTTGGGGCTTTCGCCAAGTCCCTGCGGGTCCTATATCAGATGCAGTCTATGCTAATGCACGGCAGCGAAATGTCGTGTCACGGAGGTAAACACATGCACGCACCTTCCCCCATGGCGCTTTTGCTGATCGCAATCGTGGTTCTGGTCCTGTTCGGGCGCGGCAAGGTCTCGTCCCTGATGGGCGAGGTCGGCAAGGGAATCACCGCCTTCAAGAAGGGCGTCAAGGACGGCGCGGAAGAGGACAAGGTCGAGGCCAAGGAACTCGAACTCAACTCTCCCGAGGATATCGCGAAGGCCCGCGCCGAACTGGCGGCCGAGCGCGCGAAACTTGACGCCGAGCGCGCCCGCGTGGCTGCGGATGGCGGGCTGCGCGACGTGACGCCGGCCGATCAGAACAAACTCTGATCCGGCGCGCATCGAACGGTCATGCTGGATGTCGGCTGGAGTGAGCTTCTGCTGATCGGCGTTGTGGCGCTGATCGTCATCGGTCCCGAGGATCTTCCCAAGCTGTTTCATACGCTGGGAAGGCTGACGGCGCGCGCGCGCGGCATGGCGCGCGAATTCACCAGCGCCATGGAGGACGCGGCCAAGTCCTCCGGTCTCGACGAGGCGGGCAAGGCGCTGAAGGACGTGAATTCGCTCACCTCCAAGCGCGCGCTTGGCCTCGACGCGCTGGAACGGGCGACCGAGCGGTTCGAGAAATGGGATCCGCTGAATCCGAAGGATGCGGCGGGCAAGACCTCTCCCGTGCCCGATCCCTCGGCCCCGGCGGCGCCGAAGGAGGTTGCCGCGCCCGCGCAACCGGCTGCTGAAGACGCGCTTCCGCCCGCGCCCGGCATTGCCGCGCCCTTGCCGGCTGCGGGGGCCGAGGGCGATACGGCAGGCGGCAGGCGGCGATTGCACGCGGTCCGCCGCTCGGACCAATAGGACAGGAAAGGCTGCCGCGTGGCGACTAAATCTGCCAAGTCGGATGATATCGACGATTCTTCCGCCCCCCTGATCGAGCATCTGGCCGAGCTGCGCACGCGGCTGATCTGGTCGGTGCTGGCCTTCGTTCTGGCCATGGTCCTGTGCTATTTCGTCTGGAACCCGATCTTCGACTTCCTGACCCAGCCGATCTGCCATGCGCTGGAAAAGCGCGGCCAGACCTGCGGCCTGATCCTGCTGAAATTGCAGGAAGGCTTCTTCGTGGCCATGCGCATCGCCTTTTTCGGCGGCTTCGTGCTGGCCTTCCCGGTCGTCGGCTACCAGCTTTGGCGCTTCGTCGCGCCGGGTCTCTACCGCAGCGAGAAGAACGCGCTGCTGCCCTTCCTGATCGCCTCTCCGGTCATGTTCCTGATCGGCGCGGCCTTCGCCTATTACGTCATCCTGCCTTGGGCCTTCGACTTCTTCCTGGGCTTCCAGCAGGGGCCGCTGATGCTGCCCGACGATCCGACGGCGGCGGCAGGCGCGGCGGCGCCGCCCGATCCCGACCACCCCTGGGCCGGGATCGTCTTCCAAGGCTCGGTCGAGGAATATCTGCGGCTGACCACCAAGTTCATCCTGGCCTTCGGCCTCAGCTTCCAGTTGCCGGTCGCGCTGACCCTGATGGGCAAGGCCGGGCTCGTCTCCTCCGAGGGGCTGGCCAGCGTCCGGCGCTATGCGGTGATCGTGATCCTGATCCTCGCGGCCATGGTCACGCCCCCCGATGTCATCAGTCAGGTCGTGCTGTTCAGCGTGATCTACGGGCTTTACGAAATCTCGATCTTCCTTGTCCGCCGGATGGAGAAGAAGCGCGAACTGGAAGAAGAAGATGTCTGATCAGGCCCTGACCCGTATCGCCGCCGCGCTGGAGCGTATGGCCCCCCCGCCTGCGCCCGAACCCAGCTTTACCGAGGCGACGGCCTATGTCTGGCAGCCCGATCCCGACCGGCTCGAGCCGGTGGCCGAAGTGAGCCGAGTCGATCTGGTCCAGCTGATCGGCATCGACCGCGCGCGCGATACGCTGCTGGCCAATACGCTGCAATTCGCGCGCGGCCATGCCGCCAACAATGCGCTGCTCTGGGGCTCGCGCGGGATGGGGAAATCCTCGCTGGTCAAGGCCGTCCATGCCGAGGCTGTCGGGCGCGGCCTGCCGCTGGTGCTGGTCGAGATCGCGCGCGAGGATCTCGGCTCGGTCTCACGGCTGCTTGCGATCCTCGGCCGGGCCAGCGACCGGCGCTTCATCCTTTTCTCGGACGACCTCTCCTTCAGCCATGACGACACGCAATACAAGTCGCTGAAGGCGGTGCTGGATGGCGGCATCGCAGGACGGCCCTCGAACGTGATCCTCTATGCCACATCGAACCGCCGCCACCTGATGCCGCGCGACATGATCGACAACGAACGCTCGACCGCGATCCATCCGGGCGAGGCGATCGAGGAGAAGGTCTCGCTGTCGGACCGCTTCGGGCTTTGGCTGGGCTTCCATCCCTGCAATCAGGACGAGTACCTTGCCATGGTCCGGGGCTATTGCGACGCCTATGGCGTCCGCGTCGCCGACGAGGAGCTGCGCGCCGAAGCGATCGAGTGGCAGGCCACCCGTGGCGCGCGCTCGGGTCGCGTGGCCTGGCAGTTCTTCACCGATCTCGCGGGGCGGCAGGGCATTTCGGTCTGACCCCGGTGGTCGATTTGGCAGGGCGTCTTGATTCGAGCCGGGCGACCAGCGACCTGAAGGGGCAAGGCAATTGCCCCTCGTCGCGGCACGCGCTTAATTATCAAGCATAATCATCCAACTGCGCCGCCGAGAACGGAATTTCTTGCGGATTGGCAGGATGTCGCGGCATAGCCATAGGGCCGGAGCAAAGAATTTCGGCGAATTGGCGCCATTGAATTCACTTGAATATCGACAGCGACGAATTGTTTAAGAATATATTAAGAAATCTCGACCGGGTGAGAGCCTTGCCCGCCTCACCCGGTCGGCCTTACAAGATAACAAAATGATCACTACTCTGGCGCGTTCAAACTGCCCTGAAAGCGGAGCAGTTGAAACCTGACTTTTTGGTGAAGTTTTGCGTGAAATTTCGATCACCGCGTCAGTTGTTGCAATGCGCTGCCGATTATCCGCACCTCTCAACCATAAATTGCGTTTCTCAATCTGTTTTCATCTCAAGGCTTGAAACTCTCCCGGCGATTGAGTGAACTGCAAACGGACCTTGGTGTCCCGATTTTCAATTTCCGAGGTGCAGGACGTGGCCTTGTCTGAAACTCCGAAGCAGACTGGGGATAATCCTCCGGTTTCAGACAGAAATAACCTGGACGACAAGGCGGCATTACGCGCAGTGCGACAAGCGGCAAATCGGGCCGAGCGCGAGGCGCTGCGACAGGAGCGGCAAGCGATCCGCCAGCAGGAGCGAGAGGCGCGGCGCGCCTCGCGTGTCACGGGCAAGGAACTGCCCTCCGGGGCAAGGGGCCGCGCCGGGGGGGAACCCGCCGCCTTCAACATCCTCGTCATCGCCCAGAAAGGCCGGCTTGCGCGCGAGGCGCTGCTTTTTGCCGCGAGCCTTCGCCGCAACGCGCCCGACTGGCGCGGACGCCTGATCATCGCCGAGCCGCGCGCGGACGGGGCCTGGGCGGGGGCGGATGTCGCCCTGACCGATGCCGAACGCGCCGCCCTCGCCGCCTTCGGGGCCGAGATCACGCCCTTCACCGCCCAGCATTTCGGCCAGGGCTACCCCCATGGCAACAAGATCGAGGCGCTGTCTGTGCTGCCTGCGGGCGCGCCTTTCGTGTTTTTCGACAGCGACACGCTGGTCACGGGCGAACTGGCCGAACTTGCCATCGACTTCTCGCGGCCCACGGCCTCGATGCGCCGGACCGGCACCTGGCCCGAACCGCCGCTTTACGGACCGGGATACAGCGACATCTGGCGCTCGCTCTACGACCGCTTCGGGTTGGATTTCGCCAGCTCGCTGGACAAGACCCAGCCTGACGAGCATTGGGAGCGTTATCTCTATTTCAACGCCGGCTGGTTTCTCGGCCCCGATCCGCGCGCCTTCGGTGAGCGCTTCCTAGACTTCGCCCTCGGGATCCGCGACGAGCCGGGCGAGGCGCTGGCCTGCCAGTCGGTCGAGGTTCTGCTCGATCAAGTCGCGCTGCCGCTGGTGATCCATGCGCTTGGCGGAGGGCGGCCCGGCCCCGAACTCGATGGGCTGGATGGCGCGGTGACCTGCCATTACCGCGACCTCGCGCTGCTTTACGCCCGTGAAGATGATCGTGCGGTCAATACGCTAGAGGCGCTCATGCGGCAGCCCCCGCTGAGCGACAGGATCGGCGACTGGCCGATGGCGCAGGATTTCGTGGTGAACGGGGTCGGCCGCGATCGGATCCGTCCGATGTTCGACCGCAGCCTGCCCCTGAACGAAGGGCGCACCCGGCAGCAGTTGAAGAAACAGGGCCTCTGGAAACGATAGGGCGCCGCTTTCGCGACGCCCCGTTTCTTCACTCCGCGTGGCTCAGGACGTCATCGCAGCGCGCGCAGGTCGCGGGATGCGGATGGGTTCCGACATCGGGCAGGATCTTCCAGCAACGCTGGCATTTCTCGCCCTCGGCCAGTTCAAAGACAACGCCCACGCCCGCCACGTCGGTCAGCCGGAATGCCTCGCCCGGCGCGGGATCGGCTGTCAGGCTCAGGTCCGAGGTGATGCAGATATCGGCGAAATCGACCGATTTCAGCGCCTTCAGCACCTCGGCGTCCTCGACATGAACCACCGGCGCGGCCTCGAGGCTGGCCCCGATCACCTTGTCGGTCCGCTTGACCTCCAGCGCGGCGGTCACGACACGGCGGGTGCGGCGGATCGCCTCCCATTTCCGGGCCAGCGGCTCGTTCAGCCAATCGGCGGGCGTGACCGGGAAGTCGCGCAGATGCACCGATTCTTCCTCGCCGGGGAAGCGGCTCAGCCAGACATCTTCCATGGTGAAGGGCAGGATCGGGGCAAGCCAGGTCACCAGCCGATGGAACAGGATGTCCAGCACCGTCCGGGCCGAGCGGCGGCGCAGGCTGTCCGGCGCGTCGCAGTAAAGCGCGTCCTTGCGGATGTCGAAGTAGAAGCTCGACAGGTCCACGGTCGCGAACTGGAACACCGTCTGGAACACGCCCTGGAAGTCATAGGCGTCATAGCCCCGGCGCAGCTGGTGGTCGATCTGCGCCAGCCGGTGCAGCACCCATTGCTCCAGCTCGGGCATGTCCTCGACCGCGACCCGCTCGGCGTCCCTGAAACCGTCGAGGTTCCCCAGCACGAAGCGCAGCGTATTGCGCAGGCGGCGATAGCTGTCGGCGGTGCCCTTCAGGATCTCCTTCCCGATGCGCAGGTCGGCGGTATAGTCGGATTGCGCGACCCAGAGGCGCAGGATATCGGCGCCATATTCCTTGATCACATCAGCCGGGGCCACGGTATTGCCAAGCGACTTGGACATTTTCATGCCCTTCTCGTCCAGCGTGAAGCCGTGGGTCAGCACGCCCTTGTAGGGCGCGCGGCCCTTGGTGGCGCAGGCTTGCAGCAGCGAGGAATGGAACCAGCCGCGATGCTGGTCGGTGCCTTCCAGATACAGGTCCGCGATCCCGTCGGGCGAGCCATCGGCGCGGTCGCGGATCACGAAAGCATGGGTCGAGCCGGAATCGAACCAGACGTCCAGCACGTCCATGACCTGCTCGTAAGCCTCGGGATCGGCCACGCCTTCCAGCATCCGCGCCTTGAAATCGGCAAGATACCAGACATCTGCGCCCTCTTTCTCGAAAGCCTCGATGATACGGTCATTGACGCGCGGGTCGCGCAGCAGGAAATCGGCATCGTCCGGGCGCGCGCCCTTCTTCACGAAACAGGTCAGCGGCACGCCCCAGGCGCGCTGGCGCGAGAGAACCCAGTCAGGGCGGTTCTCGATCATCGAGAACAGGCGGTTGCGGCCGGTCTGCGGCGTCCAGCGCACCAGCTTGTCGATCGAGGCCAGCGCGCGGGTGCGGATCGTGTCGCCATATTCACCCATGCCGTCCTCGAGCTTCTTGTCGATGGCGGCGAACCATTGCGGGGTGTTGCGATAGATCAGCGGCGCTTTCGAGCGCCAGCTATGCGGATAGCTGTGCTTGATCTTGCCCTTGGCCAGCAGCGCGCCGGCATAGGCAAGCTGCTTGATGACGCTGACATTGGCCGGGCCTTCGGCGCCCTCGGGGGTCAGGATCGCCTGACCGCCAAACAGCGGCAGGTCGGCGCGATAGCTGCCATCCGGCTCGACATTATAGGTCATCGGCAGCCCGAACTTCAGGCCAAGCTGATAATCGTCATCGCCATGGCTGGGCGCGGTATGGACAAAGCCCGTCCCGGCATCCTCGGTGACATGATCGCCCGGCAGCAGCGGAACGTCGTAATCCCATTCGCCCTCGCCGCCCTCGACCCCGCGGAAGGGATGGGCCAGCACCACGCCCTCAAGCTCCGCGGCAGGAACGTCGCGCAACCGGGTGAAGCCCTCGACCTTCGCGGCTTTCATCACGGCTTCGGCCAGCGCATCGGCCAGCATCAGCTTTTCGCCAGTCTTCGCGGTCGAGTTTTCCGCCACCGCTCCGACCTCATATAGGCCATAGGCGATCGTCGGGTTATAGGCCACGGCCCGGTTCTGCGGGATGGTCCAGGGCGTCGTGGTCCAGATCACCACGCTCGCGTCTTTCATCGTTTCCCAAATACCCTGCGAGGCCTGCAAGGGGAACCGCACCCAGATCGTGTGGCTGGTATGGTCGTGATACTCGACCTCGGCCTCGGCCAGCGCGGTCTTTTCGACCGGCGACCACATCACCGGCTTCGAGCCCTGATACAGCGCGCCGTTCATCAGAAGCTTCATGAACTCGGCCGCGATCACCGCCTCGGCGTGATAGTTCATGGTGAGGTAGGGGTCTTCCCACTTGCCGATGATGCCGAGGCGCTTGAACTCCTCGCGCTGGGTCTCGACCCAGCCTTCGGCGAATTTGCGGCATTCCTGGCGGAACTCGACGACGTCGACGTCATCCTTGTTCTGCTGCTTCAGGCGATACTGTTCCTCGATCTTCCATTCGATCGGCAACCCGTGGCAATCCCAGCCCGGCACATAGCGCGCGTCGCGGCCCATCATCTGCTGGCTGCGGGTGATGAAGTCCTTCAGCACCTTGTTCAGCGCGTGGCCGATATGCAGATGGCCGTTCGCATAGGGCGGGCCGTCATGCAGGATGAAGGGGCTGCGGCCTTCCTTGCGGCGCAGGCGGTCATAGATGCCCATCCGCTCCCAGCGGTCCAGCCATTCCGGCTCGCGGCTGGGCAGGCCGGCGCGCATGGGGAAATCGGTCTGGGGCAGGAAAACGGTGTCGCGATAGTCGGGCGCGGTATCTGTAGTTTCGCTCATCTGGCGGGAATCCTTCGGTCACGGGGCAGGCGCGCTTAACCCGGCGGCGAGGAACCCCTACGCCGCCGGGCGGATAATTCGAAAGATCCGGCCCTCGATGAACATGCGCGCGGTTATAGGAAACGGGTGCGGCCCCTGCAAGCGCGACAAGCCGCCGCCTTGCGTCGCGCCGGCCCTCGACCCATATCGGCGGCATGATCCCTCCGCGCTTTCCCGTCACATCCGAGCAGATCGACCGCGTCGTCGCGGTCTTCTATGCCGCCATCCGCCGCCACGAAGTGCTTGGCCCGGTCTTCGCCGCGCATATCACCGACTGGCCCGCGCATGAGGCAAAGATCGCGGCCTTCTGGCGCAACGCGATCCTTTACGAGCGCAGCTATGACGGCAGCCCGATGCAGGCCCATCGGCGGGCCGGGAATGTCGAGCCAGCGCATTTCGCGATCTGGCTGATGCTCTTTGACGAAACGCTGCGGCGCACTCTGCCCGAGGAGACGGCAAAGGGCTGGTCGGCGCTTGCCCATCGCATCGGCGCGGGTCTGCGCATGGGGGTCGAGAACATGGCCCGGCGTGGCGGCGGACCTCCGGTCTTGCGCTGAGCGATCCGGCAACCTAAAACAAAACGGGAACAAACCGGAGGTTGCCATGAAGATCGACTATCTGGAATTCACCTCTCCCGACATCGCAGCGACCAAGGACTTCTTCGCCCGGGCCTTTGGCTGGGGGTTCAACGATTACGGTCCCGAATATCAGGAACTCGCCGATGCGGGGATCTCGGGCGGGATCGCCGCCGCGCCGCTTGCGCCGCCGCTGGTGATCCTGAAGGCGGATGACCTCGAAGCCGCGCTGGAGCGTGTGGCGGGGGCGGGGGCCAAAATCACGAAGCCGATCTTCGCCTTCCCCGGCGGCCGCCGCTTTCAGTTCCGCGAGCCGGGCGGGACCGAGATGGCGGTCTGGTCCGAACGCTAGTTGCGGGGCGGCCGCGCGCGATAGGTGGGCAGTTGCCAGCCAAGGGTCAGGCTGCCCACCCGCAAGCCCAGCACCACCACCGCGCAGGCGAGGAGGGCATAGGGCTGTGGACATCCCACCGCCATCAGCACCACGGTCGCGACCGCGCCGCCAAAGGCGGCGGTCACGTAAAGCTCGCCCTGTTTCAGCACCATGGGCAGTTCGTTGGCCACGACATCGCGCGCCATGCCGCCGAAGGTTCCGGTGATCACGCCCATCGCCACTGTGACTGCGGGATGGGCGCCCGCCTCGATCGCCACACCGACGCCTGCCGGCACCGCGACGGCCAAAGCCAGCGCGTCGAGCCAGAGCAGCAGCCAGTAACGGCTTTCAAAGAGGTGGGCGGTGAAAAACACCAGCGTCGCCGCCGCCGAAGTCAGGATCAAGAGCGAGGGGCGCCCGACCCAGAAGACCGGATCCTGGCCCAGAAGCAGGTCGCGCAGCGTGCCGCCGCCGATGCCGGTCAATGTGGCGAAGAAGATGAAGCCGACGAGATCGAGCTGCGCCCGGCTTGCGACCAGCGCCCCGGTCAGGGCAAAGATCAGGACGCTCGCATGGTCCAGAAGCTCGGTCAGCAGCTCTGGCGTCATCCAGCGGCTTTCTGGGGCTTGTAGGGCGCCATTCCGGCCCGCGCCAGTTCATCGGCGCGTTCGTTCTCGGGATGGCCGGCATGGCCCTTGATCCATTCCCAGCGCACCTGATGGCGTGCCTGCGCCGCGTCGAGACGCTGCCAAAGCTCGGCATTCTTCACCGGCTTGCGGTCCGCCGTGCGCCAGCCATTGCGCTTCCAGCCGTGGATCCACTGGGTCACGCCGTTCTTCACATAGGCGCTGTCGGTGGTCACGGTCAGGCTGGTGGGGCGGGTCAGAACCTCCAGCGCAGCGATGGCCGCCATCAGCTCCATGCGGTTATTGGTCGTCGCCGCCTCGCCGCCGGAAAGCTCGCGCTCCTTCAGGATGCTTTCGCCGTCCATCGCGCGCATCAGCACGCCCCAGCCCCCCGGCCCGGGATTGCCGCTGCACGCGCCGTCGGTCCATGCAAAAAGCTCGGTCATGCGCAAGACCGCCCCGCCGAACCCTCGCGCTTCATGCCTTGAGCTCCTTGTAGCCCGGCAAAGCCTTGACGCGGCCCAGCCAGGCATTGATCGCCGGGAAGCGCGTCATGTCGAAGCCGCCGTTTTCGCCCGCCGTATGGGTATAGCCGTAAAGGCTGATATCGGCGAGGCTCGGGGCATTGCCGACCAGCCATTCGCGGCCCGAGAGGTGGTTTTCCATGATCTGCAACAGGTCGTGCCCACGCTCCAGCAGTTCCGCCAGACGCTCGGGCGTGGCGAGGTGGCGGCGTTGCGGATAGAACAGCAGTGCGGCGCGCACGGCGATGACGCCCTCGTGCTGGTTCTGCTCCCAGAACATCCAGCCGAGCATCTGGGCGCGCTCATAAGGATCGGCGGGAACGAAGCCGCTGCCTTCGCCCAGCCAGTACAGGATGGCGTTCGACTCCGGCAGCAGGCGGCCGTCGTCCAGTTCCAGGACCGGAGCCTTGCCGAAAGGCAGGCGTCCTTCGGCCTTGGCCTGCGTCATCGCCTCGGTCTCGTATTCGACATCGACGGTCTCGCATGCCCGTCCCAGGAGCGAGAGCAGCAGCCGCACCTTGTAGCTGTTTCCCGAGGAAGGCATTGAATAAAGGCGCATTTGAGGTTCCGTCTGCGAAAGGGGTGGAGGGGCCGGGCAGCGCCGGCACGGGTTTCGGCGCCACTATAGGCGGGATGGTCAGGGGCGGCCAGCGGAAGCTGGCCGCGGGTCCGGCCCGATCAGGTCAGGCCGGTTTGCTAAGATAGGGGATCGTGCCCGCGACATCGGTGTCGTCGATCAGCCGGAAATGGCTTTCCGAGCCGTCCTGGCGCGCCTTGGCGAAGGGCGCGTATTCCGGGTCGCCGGCAAAGGCCTTCGCCGCCTCGCGCGAGGGGAACTGGATCAGCGCGATCAGGGTCTCATCCGTCTCAGGGCCTTCGAGCGTCTCGATCTTGCCGCTGCGCGACAGATAGCGGCCGCCATGCTTGGCGGCGATGTCATGGACCTTCGCGGCATAATCGGGGATCCACGCGTCGTCGGTGACTTTCACTTCGGCGATCAGAAATACGGGCATCCTGTTTATCCTCCCTCGCGCTGCCACCCGGAGGCGGGGGCAGTCCGCCGCCGCAGGATAGGGGGCGTCGCCCCCTTCCCGCAATGTCCCGATCCGACCAAAAGGGCAGGTTGGCGCAACTCTGGAGTGTCTGCTATCGTCAGGTCCGTGACCTGCCGCGTTGTTTTCGCAGTCGGAGTTGTTATTGATGAAAGCTGTTTCAGGGTCCAACAGGTTCTACCTCACGGCCATTCCGGTTCTGCTGCTGGGTCTTGCGCTGCTGGCGCTGACCTTTTTCGGCTTCATGGGGATCGGGCGCGGCGGTGGAAATTTCGCCTTCGACATGCGCTATCTCTATGTCGCGGGCGAAATGTGGGAGGGGTTCTCCTCGCCCTATGATGTCGGGGCCTTCAAGCAGAGTATGAAGTCGATCGCGAATATCGACTCGGTCAGCTATGCCTATCCGCCCAATTCCTCGCCGCTGGGGCTGCTGCTTTCGGCCGGGTCGCCCGATGCGGCGGCTCTCGTTATCGGCATCCTGAACCTCGCCGCCATCGCGTTCCTCGTCTATTTCATCGATGCCGCCGCGCGCCGCGTCCCCATGGGGGATGAGGCGACCTCGCGGGCGGTCGTGCTGGTCGCCTCGGCGGTGATGATCGGCAATCCCTTCACGGCGCATGTCGTCTGGATGGGGCAGACGACGCTGATCGCCGCGGCCTTCCTCTTCGGTTGCTGGCTGCTGGCCGACCGGAGGATGGACGTCCTCGCCGGGGTGCTGCTGGGGCTCAGCGCCTTCAAGCCGCAGCTGGTCTTTCTGGTCGGGGTCTGGTTCCTGCTGGACCGCCGCTGGCTGCTGCTGGCCACGGCGGCCGCCACGACCCTGCTGCTGTCGGTCTGGCCGGTGATCGCGAACGGGATCGACGGGTCATGGCTGGCCTGGCTGCACTCGCTCAGGGACTATCAGGGCGGCGCCTACAACACCCTTGCGTTCAAGCATGTGTTCGGGTTGCGCAGCACGCTGGCGTCCGTCGGGGTCATCCTTCCCTCGCTGCTGCCGCTGGCAATCGCCGTGGTCGCGGCGCTCTACTGGGGCAGGCGGCGATATGAGGGCATATGGCTCCTGAACGTGATCCTGATCGTGTCGAACCTGTTTCTTTACGCGCATGACTATGACGTCGCGCCGGTGGCGATCATGGCCTATCCGATGCTGATGGCCGCGCGGGGCAAGCCCCAATATCTGGCGCTGATCGTCTTTCTGGTCTGCGTCCTCTTCTTCCCGCAGCGCATATGGGAAAAGCTCGACATGGAACTGATGGCCCGGACGAGGGAGCTGAGCCTGCTTTGCCTGATGGGGCTGTTCCTGTTCCTGTGCCGGAAGCCCGCACCCGTGGCAACCGGCCTCCGGGTCTCGCCATCCTGACGGAGCCGCCGCCCTTCCCGTCGCGGCGCGCGCCTTTGTCAGCCGAGCGGCCAACAAGGCCTTGATCGCGGATGCGAAACCGGACCAGAGTCCGAGAGAGTTCCTGCGGCAATCGGCGCCTCCTGCGGGACGCTGAAGCAGGTCATCGGAGATGAGGTCATGGCCAATCTGGTTTTGCTGTCCTGGCCATTGGTCGTGATGATGCTGTTCTCGAAGCTGGATATCCAGAGGGCGCTGATCCTCTCGATTCTGGTGGGATATCTGATACTTCCGCCCCTGATCGCCTTCTATGTCCCGGGACTGCCGCCATTCGACAAGTCGACGCTGCCGACGGTGATGGCGGCGCTGCTCCTCGTGGGCAAGGGGCGGGAGGCCCGTCTTCGCGAGGTGCCGCCCTACGGCTTTGTCCTGCTGACGCTGATCATCATCTTCATCGGCTCTCCGCTGGTCTCGAACCTGCTGAACGGCAATGAACTGATCGACGGAAACGCGCATCGACCGGGCCTTACCGTCGTCAGCGGCGTCAAGGACATGATGAAGGCCTATGTGCAGATCCTGCCCTTCCTCTTGGGCTATCGCTATCTGGGCGATGCCCGCGGCGCGGAACTGACCTGCCGGTTGGTGGTGATGGCGATGCTGTGGTATTCGATCCTGATGCTGGCCGAGGTCAGGTTAAGCCCCCAGATGAATGTCTGGGTCTATGGCTTTTTCCAGCACGATTTCATCCAGACCATCCGCTATGGCGGCTTCCGCCCGATCGTCTTTCTCGAACACCCGCTATGGGTCGCCTCGCTGACGGCGACGGCCTTCATGTTCTCGATCGGGATTTTCCGCGCCAACCGGGATTCCCGCTCCAGAACGATCATGCTGTATCTGGGCTGGCTGCTCCTGATCTGCAAATCGGCGGGGGCCTTGCTGCTTTCGGCGCTGTTCATTCCTTTGCTGGGGTTCCTGCGGCCGCGGCTGGCACTTCTGGTCGCCTGCGCGCTGGTCGCCGCGGCGGTGGCCTATCCGATGCTGCGGTCAACGCCCCTGATGCCGGCCGAACGTATCGTCGAGATGGCGAAAAGCGTCTCGGAGGAGCGGGGCCGGTCGCTGGAATTCCGGCTGATGAACGAAGAGGATCTGCTTGTCCGCGCCATGGAAAAGCCGCTCTGGGGATGGGGCGGATCGGGGCGGTCGCTGATCATTGATCCTTTCGACGGTAAGGTGACGGTCATTCCCGACGGGCTTTGGGTCATCTATCTTGGGGCGCGGGGGATGATCGGCTATCTCGCGACTTTCCTGCTGCTCGCCTCGCCCGTGGTCCTTGCCTATCGTGCGGTGGCGCGCGCCGGCAAGGACATCGAGACCGAGCATTATCTGGTCGCGGCGATGGCCGTGGCAGTGGCGACCAACATTGTCGACCTGATCCCGAATGCGACCCTGACCCCGATCACCTGGCTTGTCGCGGGAACCGCCCTTGGAAATGCGCGGCGGCTGCTGGTATCCGGCCCCTCGCTTGTCCGGCGCGAGACGATCTCGCTTCCGCTGCCGCAGAGGGGGTTGAAGACCATCCTGTAGCGTCGTGATTCGGCATTCGAATCGTTGACGTTGCATTGATTCGGGGCGTAGACGGCAAATGCAGCAAGAGGGTGGGAAACCGGGCCAATGCCGGGGCGCGGCGACCTTCCTGCTTCAGGCGGACGGCGCCGGATTCTTGCGCGCAGGAGGGCAGGGAAGAAGGTCGCCGAAAACGCAAACGGCCCGTCAAGGACGGGCCGCTTGGTAATCACCGGATCGTCTGCTCAGAGCAGTTTCAGATCCGAAGCCGAGCTGCGGCCGTCGCGGCCCGACTGCAGTTCGTAGGCGATTTTCTGGTTGTCATTCAGGCCGGTAAGACCCGCACGTTCGACAGCCGAGATGTGCACGAACACATCCTTGCCGCCATCATCGGGTGCGATGAAGCCGTAGCCTTTGGTGGCATTAAACCATTTCACAGTGCCGGTAGCCATATACCGTCTCTCCTTCAGTTCTCCCGGGGCGAGATTGCGCCCGGGCCGTGCAGCCCTTTCCCGTAAGTCCGGCTGCCCCGTGAAGGGAGGCGGGTAGAAAGTCGTGCTCACGCGTCCGAGAGGATGAACGATTCCTTAAAAAACGCAAGCAATAAAGCGCCTAGCATTCTGATCACAGACCAGAATGCACGCGAAGCTAAACAAATTGTCGCTGATACTTGCCGGTGTCTCAGCGCAGGTCGGGAGGAGTGGCTTCCAGGCGAAGCGACTCAACCGCTTGGGTCAATTCGAGGCTTTCACTACCCTGTTTGTCGAGCCTGCGCAAAGATACGCTGCGCTCCTCAACCTCTTTCATGCCGATCGCCATGATGACCGGCACTTTGCCAAGGGAATGCTCGCGCACCTTGTAGTTGATCTTCTCGTTTCTGGTATCGGCTTCGGCGCGCAATCCGGCGGCGCGAAGAGCCTCGACGACCTCATGGACATAGTCATCCGCGCCCGAGACGATCGAGGCGACCACGACCTGACGCGGGGCGAGCCAGAGCGGCATCTTGCCCGAATAGTTCTCGATCAGGATGCCGATGAAACGCTCGAAGCTGCCCAGCACGGCGCGGTGCAGCATGACGGGCATGTGCTTGGCGCCGTCCTCGCCGACATATTCCGCCTCGAGGCGCTGGGGCAGGTTGAAGTCGCATTGGAACGTGCCGCATTGCCATTCGCGGCCGATCGCGTCGGTCAGCTTGAAGTCGAGCTTCGGGCCATAGAAGGCGCCGTCGCCGGGATTGACCTCATAGGGCAGGCCCAGATGCTCGATCGCGCCGGAAAGCGCGGCCTCGGCCTTGTCCCAGATTTCGTCGGAGCCGACGCGGACATCCGGCCGGGTCGAAAGCTTGATGTCGAATTTCGCGAAACCGAGATCCTTGTAGACCGAGGACAAGAGGCTGATGAAGCCCGCACATTCCGCCTCGATCTGGTTCTCGGTGCAGAAGATATGCGCGTCGTCCTGAACGAAGCCGCGCACCCGCATCAGCCCGTGCATCGAGCCCGAGGATTCGTAGCGGTGGCAGGAGCCGAACTCGGCCAGGCGCAGCGGCAGGTCGCGATAGGATTTCAGGCCCTGGTTGTAGACCTGGACATGGCAGGGGCAGTTCATCGGCTTCAGCGCATTGATGCGCTTTTCCTTTGCGCCTTCCTCGTCCACCTCGACGATGAACATGTTCTCGCGATAGGCTTCCCAATGGCCCGACTTCTCCCACAGGATGCGGTCGACGACCTGCGGGGTCTTGATCTCCTTGTAGCCGGCGCGGATCAGGCGGCGACGCATATAGGCCTCAAGCTCGCGATAGATCGTCCAGCCATTCGGGTGCCAGAAGACCATGCCCGGCGCTTCCTCCTGGAAGTGGAACAGCTCCATTTCCTTGCCCAGCTTGCGGTGGTCGCGCTTCGCGGCCTCCTCGAGCATGGTCATATGCGCCTTGAGGTCGTCGCGGTTCCTGAAGGCGACGCCGTAGATGCGTTGCAGCATCGGGCGCGTGCTGTCGCCCAGCCAATAGGCGCCCGCCACATGGGTCAGCCGGAACGCGTCGGCCGGAACCTGCCCGGTATTCTGCAGATGCGGGCCCCGGCACAGATCCTGCCAGTCGCCATGCCAATACATGCGGATCGGCTCGTCGCCCGGAATGCGATCGAGGAGTTCGACCTTGAAGGGCTCGTTCGCGGCTTCGTAATGGGCGCGGGCGCGGGCGCGGTCCCAGACCTCGGTGCGGACCGGGTCGCGGGCAGCGATGATCTGCTTCATCCGCGCCTCGATCTGGCCGAGGTCGTCGGGGGTGAAGGGCTCGGCGCGGTCGAAATCGTAGAACCAGCCCTGATCGCGGACCGGGCCGATGGTGACCTTCACGTCGGGCCAAAGTTCCTGAACGGCGCGGGCCATGATATGGGCGAGGTCGTGGCGGATCAGCTCCAGCGCGGGGTCGCGGTCCTTCATGGTGTTGATGGCGATCTTGCCCGAGCGCTCGATCGGCCAGGCCAGGTCGATATGCTGGCCGTCGAGATTGGCCGAGATCGCGTTCTTCGCGAGGCTTGGCGCGATCGAGGCCGCGACTTCGGCGGCGGTGATGCCGGCGGGATAGTCGCGCGAATTGCCATCGGGGAAGGTGAGGGAGATCTGGGACATGAAGTCCTCCTCGTCGGTTTGGCGCCCACGGAACGCCCGGTTGCGGGTTATGTCGCGCGGGTGTCGCGCGATTGCCGGGCGTTGTCAATGCGGTTAGGGAGAGGGGGGCTTTGCGCCTCCGTCGCGCGAGCGCGACTCCCCCCGCAGGGTATTTTGGGAAACGGTGAATGACTGAGTTTCTGGACGGGCCGCATGGGCAGCTGGCCTATCATCGGACCGAAGGGCAGGGGCCCGGCGTGGTGTTTCTGGGCGGATTCAGGTCCGACATGCAGGGCACCAAGGCGCTTTGGCTGGAGGATTGGGCGAAGGCGCGGGGGCGGGCCTTCCTGCGCTTCGACTATTCCGGGCATGGCGAGTCGGAGGGCGCCTTCGAGGACGGCAGCATTGGCGACTGGCTGGCCGACGCGACCGCCGCCATCACGGCGCTGACCGAGGGGCCGCAGGTGCTGGTCGGGTCGAGCATGGGCGGCTGGCTGAGCCTTCTGGTCGCGCGGAGCCTGCCGGGGCGAGTCGCGGGGCTTGTCACCATCGCGGCGGCGCCCGATTTCACCGAACGCGGGTTCTGGCCGGAATTCAGCGAGTCCGAGCGGGCGGAGCTGATGCGCGAGGGGCGGTTGCTGCGCCCGAGCGACTATGGCGAGCCTTATGTGATCACCCGGCGCCTGATCGAGGATGGGCGCGATCATCTGGTGCTGTCGCACCCGCTGGCGCTGCCCTTTCCGGCGCGGTTCCTGCAAGGGACTGCCGATGAGGACGTGCCCGTCGAATGGGCGACCGACCTCTTGGCCCATGCCGAGGGGGAGGACATGCGCCTTGTTCTGGTGAAGGGGGCGGATCACCGCTTTTCGACGCCCGACTGCCTCGATCTGGTCGGGGCGATGCTCGGCGAGGTGCTGGAGCGGGCCGCGGGCTGATCCCGCGACCCTCTCAATTTTCCGGTCAGATCGCGATCTTGCCGTCTTCCTCGTTCGGCGTCACGCGGCCGCAATCGACGGGTTGCGGGCCGTTGCGGCGGCGCTTGCCCCCGGGCTTCGCGCTGAGGTTTTCGTCGATGAAGTCCAGGACCAGCGGGCGGATGTTCAGCCGCCAGCTTTTCCCGGCGAAGATGCCGTAATGGCCGGCATTCGGCTCGAGATGCTGGGTCTTGCGTTCGGCCGGGACGCCGGTGCAGAGGTCCAGCGCCGCGACGCATTGGCCCGGCGCCGAGATGTCGTCATTCGCCCCCTCGACCGTCATGATCGCGACATCCTTGATCGCGCCCAGATCGACCTTGCGGCCGTTCACGGTGAAGGCGTTCCGCGCGATCTGGTTTTCCTTGAAGATGCGCTGGACGGTCGAGAGGTAGAATTCGGCCGTCATGTCCATGACCGCGAGATATTCGTCATAGAAAGTGTTGTGGCGGTCGCTGTCTGATGCCTCGCCCCGCGCCTCGGCGAAGATCTGGTCGACGAAGGCCTTGGCATGGGTATCGGCGTTCATCGCGATGAAGGAACTGAGCTGGGCCAGCCCCGGATAGACCATGCGCCCGGCGCCGCGATATTTGAAGCCGACCTGCTGGATCAGGAGATAGTCGAGTTCGCCCATCGTCATGCGGTTGCCGAAATCGGTGACTTCGGTGGCCTTGGCGTCGGGGTCGATCGGCCCGCCGATCAGGATCAGCGAGCTTGGCTGCAGCGCGGGCTCGTCCTCGGCAAGGATGGCGGTCGCGGCCAGCGCCAAGGGCGCGGGCTGGCAGACCGCGATCACGTTGGTTCCGGGGCCGAGATGGCGCAGGAAGTCGACGAGATATTGGGTATAATCCTCGATATCGAACTTGCCGGCGCTGACCGGGATGTCCCGCGCATTGTGCCAGTCCGTCACATAGACTTCGCAATCGGGCAGCAATGATGCGACCGTGCTTCGCACGAGGGTCGCATAATGGCCGGACATCGGGGCGACGAGGAGGACCTTGCGCGGCATCGGGTCGCGCCGCGCGACACGGAAATGCACCAGATCACCGAAATCACGCTTCAGCACCGGCTCGACATAGACGATGTGGTCCTGCCCGTCCTCGGACACGATCGGGGCCAGGCGCCAGCTGGGTTTGATGACCATGCGCGCGAAGCTGCGCTCGGTCACGCGGCCCCATGCGGACATCAGCTTGAACATCGGATTGGGCACCAGCGCGAAGGCGGGGTAGGAGCCGAGGGCGCGTGCGGTCGCCCCAAGCCATTCGTTGGTGTTACGGATCGTTTCCATCGCGTCGTAGGAAACAATTCCCTTCACGCCCTTGTAAGTCGCCATCCACTGAACCTGTATGATCGAGGCTTGCCGTGCAGGACACGGCTTTACCTGCGTTTCGGGACAGGCATAATGATTTTACGGTCAAGGAGGATTGTCAATTATGGCTGACAAGGACGACATTCAGGGCAAACCTCCGCGCAACAGGACTGCTTCGGGATCGGGCGCCCGCACGCGCGCCAGGAAACCGGGCGCGGCCAGCGAGACGAGCCAACCGGAGACGGTCTCGACCGCCGAAAAGCCTGCAAGAAAGCCGCGCGCTTCGTCGGGCGCTGCTGCCGCGAAGGCAGGTGCCGGCCGCAGTGCCGCGGCGACGAAAGCTCCGGCGGCCGCCCAGCCCGCGGCCGCGAAAACCGCCGCGAGACGGTCGGCTGCTGCCAAGGCCGCCCGGCCCGAGCCCACGAAGCCCGCAGCCGCGAAGGCCGAAGTGGCAAAGCCCAAGGCAGCGGCGGCGAAATCGAAGCCCGGCGTGCGCGGTGCCGGGGCGCGGGCGCGTAGCCCGGAACGCGCCGACACACGGACGACGACGCATCGAAAGCCGGGCCGGGCAAGCAAAACCGCCGAACTGTCGCCTGCCGATGCCGCGCCGCAGCCGCTCTCCTCTGCGGGGCCGGTTGCCGAGGCTGGGGCAAGAGGAGAGATTCCGCCGCAGGGTGAGCCGGCCACGGGCGCAGCGCCGTCGCCGCTGAGCGCGGAGTTCATGGAGGCTGCCTTCGGCGCCCAGAGCCGCCTGCCCGAGCAGCTTGCCCAGAATATCGAGCGAATCGAAAGCCTGACGCAGCGGCTGGTGAATGCCCTTGCCCTGCGCCGGCCCAAGAATCCGGGAGTCGAGGCGCCGGGGGCAGATCTGTTCACCACCGCCGCCGCCGCCTGGGTCAAGCTTGTGGCCGAGCAGCCCGAGCGCGTGCTGGGCCAGCAGGTCAGCTATTGGGGCGAGACATTACGCCATTTCGCCGAGGCGCAGGCGGCCCTTGCCAGCGGCACGCTGCGCGCTCCTCGTGACGAGGGGGAGAAGGATCGCCGCTTCGCCAACCCGCTTTGGGAAAGCCATCCCTTCTTCAACTTCATCAAGCGCCAGTATCAGATCAATGCCGAGGCGATGCGGCAGGCCGCGAGTGATCTGGACCTTTCCAGCATGACCGACCGCCGCCGCGTGGAATGGTTCACGCGCCAGATGATCGACATGATGTCGCCGACGAACTTCCTGGCCACCAATCCCGACGCGTTGGAGCGGGCCGTCGCGACCGAGGGCGAGAGCCTTGTGAAGGGTCTCGAGAACCTCGTCCGGGATGTCGAGCAGCACGGGGGCGAGATGATCGTCTCGCTGGCCGATCGCGACGCCTTCAGCGTGGGCGAGGATATCGGCACGACCGAGGGAACCGTGGTCGCCCGGACGCCGCTTTACGAGCTGATCCAGTACAAGCCGACCACCCAGCAGGTGCATGAGATCCCGCTGGTGATCTTTCCGCCATGGATCAACAAGTTCTACATCCTCGACCTGAAACCGCAGAACAGCCTGATCAAGTGGATCGTCGATCAGGGCTATACGCTTTTCGTGGTGGCCTGGAAGAACCCCGATCCCAGCTATGGCGAGACGGGGATGGATGATTACGTCTCCAGCTATCTGGAGGTCATGGACCGCGTTCTGGACCTGACCGACCAGCCCAAGCTGAACGTGGTCGGCTATTGCATCGCGGGCACCACGCTGGCACTGACACTGTCCCTGCTGAAGCAGCGGGGGGACGACCGCGTCAACTCGGCGACCTTCTTCACGACGCTGACCGATTTCTCGGATCAGGGAGAGTTCACCGCTTTCCTGCAGGAGGATTTCGTCTCGGGGATCGAGCAGGAGGCGGCGAGGACGGGCGTGCTGAGTTCGCAGCTGATGACGCGGACATTCAGCTTCCTGCGCGCCAATGACCTGATCTGGGGCCCGGCGATCCGCAGCTATATGATGGGCGAGCGGCCGCCGGCCTTCGACCTGCTGTTCTGGAACGGCGACGGCACCAACCTGCCGCGCCGGATGGCGCTGGAATATCTGCGCGGCCTCTGCCAGCAGAACCGCTTCGTCACGGATGGGTTCGAGCTTTTCGGCCATACCCTGAACGTGAAGGAGGTGACCGTGCCGCTTTGCGCCATCGCCTGCGAGAGCGATCACATCGCTCCGGCGCGGGACAGCTGGCGTGGCGTCTCGCTGATGGGCGCGGCCGACAAGACCTTCATCCTGTCGCAATCGGGCCATATCGCCGGAATCATCAACCCGCCCGGCAAGAAGAAATACGGCCATTACGTTTCGGATGGCGGTTTCGCCCGCGGCTATGAGGGCTGGCGCGATCAGTCGAGCTTCTGCGAGGGGAGCTGGTGGCCGACCTGGGGCGACTGGCTCGGCCCGCGCGCGGGCGGTCTTGTCCCGGCACGCGACCCGGGCGAGGGCTTCGGTCCGGCGCCGGGCCAATATGTGCATGAAAGGGCGTAGGAAGTTTATTGCTGCGATGCAGCGAAATATGTTGAAATGCTGCGCTGCAGCATTTATATTCGGTCAGGTAGATGGCTAACGGGCGCCCGGTATCTCATGCGCCGCATAACGGAGACGGAAAATGGTCAAGACCCCTGACTTCACCAAGACCCTGCAAGAGATGATGGCGAAATTCCCGGTGGATACCTCGTCCTTCCAGGACGCTTTCAAATCGCAGACCGCGCTGGGCGAGAAGATGGCCAAGGTCGCGCTGGCCGCTGCCGAGCGCTCGACCGAGATTTCGTCCCAATGGGCCAAGGACACCATCGCCCGCATGGGCGAGCTGACCAGCTCGAAGGAAGAGCCGTCGGAATATGCCAAGGCTGTCAGCGACTTCGCGACCGCCGCGGCCGAGATGGCTGCCGAGCACATGGCCGCCTTCGCCGAGGTTGCCAAGAAAGTGCAGATGGACACCGTCGATCTGATGCTGACCGCCGGCAAGGACATTGCCGCCGAGACCCAGAAGGTCGCCGAGACCGCTGCGCGTGAAACTCAGGCTGCCGTGAAAAAAGCCGGGATCGTGCCGCCGGCCCCCGCCAAGGCCTGATCTTCGGATCGACATGAGCGGGGCGGAGCGTCCGCCCGGCTCTTGCCTGTCATGGAATCGCCCCGGGTTTTCCCGCGGGCGATTTTCTTTGCATTTGTCCGACTGTTTTCCCATCATGCTGCAAATGCATTGCCGGAGGGTTCATGGCCGAGCTTGACAATAACTCGCCCCTTTTGATCAAGCGCTACGCCAGCCGACGTCTCTACAACACCGAGACCAGCGACTACGTCACGCTTGAGGATATTGCGGGCTTCATCCGTGCCGGACGGCAGGTCCAGATCGTCGACCTGAAAAGCGGCGACGACCTGACGCGGCAATATCTCCTCCAGATCATCGCCGAGCACGAGAGCCGGGGCGAGAACGTGTTGCCGATCGAGGTGCTGACCGACCTCGTGCGCAGCTATACGACGCAGGCGCAATCGGTCGTGCCGCAATTTCTTGCAGCAAGCTTCGAGATGCTGCGCGAGGGACAGTCGAAGATCATGGAGAACATGGCGACATTCCCGAACCCGATGTCGTCGATGCCGGGTTTCGAGGCTCTCCAGCGTCAGCAGCAATTGTTCCTGAAGGCGCTGACCGCCGGCTGGGCAACGGGCGGCAGCAGCGGACCCGAAGCCGATGAGGACGACCCGGCCGCCCCGCGCCGCGCCGGTTTTCGCAACTCTGCCGAGGGCGAGGACATGGACGAGATCCGCCGCCAGCTTGCCGAGCTTCAGAAGCGAATTTCAAAGCTGTGACGGCTTGCACCGGTCCCTAGATCACGCTAGACGGACCGCCACGGACAGTTGGCCGAGTGGTCGAAGGCGCACGCCTGGAAAGTGTGTAGGCGGGGAACCGTCTCGAGGGTTCGAATCCCTCACTGTCCGCCATCAATCTTTAGCGGTATAATTCAGCAGGTTAAGGCAGGTTCCTGACCTCTGCCGTGACAGCTTTCCGATGTTCATTTGCGACGGTCCTTCCAAAATTCGCGGATCGGCCGGCGGCGCCCTTTCCTTCGTTTCCATTCGTCCTTACCGTCGCCGGTGGAAAGCCTCTCACGCGAAAAGGGACGGAACATGAAGCTCGTACTGACCATCGGCGGCAGCCTCGCGCTCCTGGCGGCCTGCGCGGCCCAGGACAGATATGGTGAGGTCATTGCGCGGTCGGTCCCACCAAGCGAAGCCTTGAAGGCCGAGATCGTCAAAGGGGCAGAACAGCTGATCTATGATCCGACGTCGATCCGAAAGGCCGAGATCTCGAATGTCGCCACCTTCTCGGACGGGCTGCAGGGGGTCTGCGTCCGGGCTGACAGCAAGAACGTCTCGGGCCGCTATATCGGCGTGCGCAGCATCGGCATCCCGATCCGGGACGGCAAGCTGGCGGGCGGAACGCTGGACCATCCCATCTGCAACCGCGACGACGTGCCCTGGCGCGCCTTCCCCGAGCTTGAGCTGGGCCGAAAGGCCGGCTGACCGTTCGGCCCCAGCGCCCGGAAAAGCCTGAGGACGTTCATTGCCTGCGCGAGATCCGGGCGATGATGTCGAGGCGGACGACATCGCCCACGGTGTCCGACCATCCCGACGCGCCAAAGGCGCTGCGGTGGATCGCGCCGGTCAGGTGGATGCGCAGGTGATCGAGGCTTTCGGGATCGGTCTGCTGGCTGCGCGAAAGCGCGCCTTCCAGCTTTAACGGCCGCGTCATGCCGCGGATCGTCAGATCCCCGATAACCTGCACTCCGCTTCCGCGACGCGTGACCGAGGTGCTGCGGAACTCGATCGTCGGATAATGTCCCGTGTCGAGGATCCCCGGACCCTTCATCGCCACCGCCGCGAAGGGCGAGTTTGCCTTGGCGGATGCCGCATTCAGGACCACGCTGATGCTGCTTTGCGAAACCCGATCGAGGTCGAGGCGCAGCCTCGCATCGGTGACGGGGATCGACCCGGTGATCCGGCCCGCGCCGGAATCGGCCGAGAACGCGACCTGCGACGTTCCGTCCAGTTCATAAAGCCATTTCGACGCAGCCGCCGGGCTGGCGGCCAGCATCCCGACCAGCAGCCATGCAAGTAGGCGGACCGGCGGTTTCATCTCCTCCTCCCTCGATGCCGGGGCCGGTCATGGCGAGGGATCGTCCGCCTCCGGCGCGCTGTGCGCGAGGGCAGGGGGTCCAACTGCGTCTCAGCCACGCCCTGGTTCAATTTCGATCCGATTATAGCACCGCGCCGCCTGAAACCGCGTGGAATTCGGGGCGGCGCAAGGCCAGTTGACGGGAGAGTGAATTGTCGCCCTCACTCTGCCGCGGGGGCACCGACCGCCTCGACCCGCGAGATGTCGTGCATATACCCGCGGATCGTGCGGTCCGAGGAAAGGAATCGGCTCGCCCTATGTTCACACCTCCCCCCTCTAAGATCACGCTCTCCATGTCCGCGACCAGCACTGGGACAAAAATGGGCAGGGTCAGGATGGCCGATCCGCCCGGGCTGCGCTTCTGGCCCGAGGGCAGGGATCGGGACGGCCTGCGCTCCCATGCATCTCGAGGAGGGAGTGCTGCCGTCTGGCTCGAAGGTGAAAACCTGTCGCTCGTGCCGCATGACCCCGGCACGGGATTCGGGTGACTCGCCGATTCTTCGGCGGCAGTGATCGGGAAAAGGCCAGCATATGCTGGGCGAAGCGCTACGGACGGCCGGGAAAGCCTTCTGCCCAGCCCTGGTCCCGTCGGGAGGCGAGTCGGACCGGCATGGGGCAATCTCCTATAATTATATTGTAAAATCAGTTAGTTAAAGAATAATTCGCATTTCCTTCATTTTTGCACTTGCGGGTGGTGGTGGTGATCCGTAAATACCGCCTCACCGAAACGGCGAGACGCTGAGACGGGACGGAGCGAGGCGTTGGTGACGGCGGTTGGTTCTGGGAAAATTCGGGAATGAGATGGCTTGGACGGCGCCACGAAGGAAATGGCGCGGTTTGGGTTGTTTT
>NZ_DATMFA010000069.1:0-17024 GCF_035556475.1 Paracoccus sp. (in: a-proteobacteria)
TGAGATCATGTTCGGCCGCCTGAAGGATTGGCGGCGCGTCGCGACCCGATACGACCGGTGCCCGGAAACCTTCTTCTCTGCGATCTTGCTAGCCGCAACCGTCTTGTTCTGGCTCCGAAACTCAATGAGTCTGGACCCTAAGTATGCCTGCCGCCGGTGTGCTGACGGCGTGACCCGGCATCGGCCCCCGCGCACTTGGTCGAGGGCGGCCTGCCCACCGAGGGTGCCTTGGCACATGTGCTGGTCAGCAAATACGCGGACCACCTTCCCTTATACCGTCAAAGCCAGATCCTGGCTCGGGCCGGAGTCGAACTGCATCGCAGCACGCTGGCTGACTGGGTCGGCACCGCCGCCTTCCATCTCGGCCCCGTGGTCGATCGGCTGGCCGAACATCTGAAGACGTCGACCAAGCTCTATATGGACGAAACAACTGCACCTGTGCTCGATCCCGGCCGGGGGCGGACGAAGACAGGCTATCTCTGGGCCCTGGCGCGCGATGACCGGTCATGGGGCGGGGCAGACCCACCCGGTGTGGTCTTTACCTATGCGCCCGACCGTGCGGGCGAAAACGCAGAGCGCATCCTGCAGGGCTTTGACGGCATCCTGCAGCTGGATGGCTATCCCGGCTACAACCGCCTGACACGGCCATCCCGGACAGGCGGCGCGCCGATCATCGTCGCCCATTGCTGGGCACATGCCCGGCGCAAGCTGAAAGAGATCTTCGATCGCGACGGCTCCGAGATCGCAGCCGAAGGCCTGCACCGGATCGCCGAGCTTTACCGGATCGAGGCCGAGATCCGTGGCATGGGTCCCGGCCAGCGGCTGTCGGCCCGCCAGGTGCGCAGTGCGCCGCTGGTCGCCGCCTTTGGTGAATGGCTGCAGCTGCAGTGTCGGCGCATATCAATGAAGTCCCGCCTCGGAGAGAAGCTGGCCTACATCCACCGCCACTGGGACGGACTGCAGACCTTCCTGCGCGATGGCCGCGTCGAGATCGACTCCAACAGCGTCGAGAACCTGATCCGGCCCATCGCCTTGACCCGCAAGAATGCGCTGTTCGCCGGCCATGACGAAGGCGGGCGATCCTGGGCGCGCATCGCATCCCTTGTCGCCACCGCAAAGGTCAATGGCGTCGAGCCCTTCGCCTATCTCAAAGCAACTCTCGAAGCCGTGGCAGCCGGCCACCCACAGGCGAAGATCGACGTCCTGCTGCCCTCGAACTTCAAGCCGGCAAGCTGAACGCGGGTGGGGCGCAGCCGCCGCTTACGATCAGCGCCGATTAAGCCGGTCCCCAAAAAGCAACATGGCCGCCCAGCAGGCAGCCACGTTAAATCAATGATTTGCGGAACCTTTGCACCGAACCGTTCGTAACTTGCCAGATTTGGCGGCAACTATGGTCCGATTGTCAAATTCAATGCGTCCAGGGCGCGCGGCGGTCGGTGGCGAAATTCTCGCCATAGCCGCGGGGGCGGACGTTGGCGGCGCGGATCTGCGGCTCCATCACCTCGAAATCCAGCCCTTGCTCGCGCGCGTAATCTTCGGCCTGCTCACGGGTCGCGAAGCGCAGGCGAACCTGGCTCTGGGTGTCGTCGCTGCTGGTCCAGCCCATCAGCGGGTCGATCTCGCGCGCGTCGGCGGCGGGAAATTCCAGAACCCAGTTCTTGCTGCGCGCAGTGCCCGACTGCATCGCGTTGCGGGACGGCTTGTAGATGCGGACTCGCATTGGCGGGAAACCTCTGTTCTTGCTTGCCGGTCTTATCCCCCAACTGCCGGGCCGGATCAAGATCCGCCGCGCCGAAGTCGGAAAACGCAACGCGGCCCTTGCATCCCCGGCAGGACATGCCAGATTCCCGATGGGAACAAAGGTGAAACCATGGGTCACAACAACACCAACGCTCCAGTCATGCGCTTTCCCGAGGTCACGCGGCCAAAGCTGGAAGGCGGCAGGCGCTTCGTCATGCAGTCCGA
The DNA here is from genome assembly GCF_035556475.1 of Paracoccus sp. (in: a-proteobacteria). Classification (GTDB taxonomy): domain Bacteria; phylum Pseudomonadota; class Alphaproteobacteria; order Rhodobacterales; family Rhodobacteraceae; genus Paracoccus. Next base: position 1,966 of record NZ_DATMFA010000069.1, read on the forward strand.
ATTCGAGCCGGCGGGCGACCAGCCCACCGCGATCGCCGAGCTTGCGCAGGGCGTCAGGGACGGGGAACGCGATCAGGTGCTTCTCGGCGCGACCGGGACCGGCAAGACCTTCACCATGGCCAAGGTGATCGAGGAGACGCAGCGCCCAGCGATCATCCTCGCGCCGAACAAGACCCTCGCCGCACAATTATACGGCGAGTTCAAGGGCTTCTTTCCCGAGAACGCGGTCGAGTATTTCGTCAGCTATTACGACTATTACCAGCCCGAGGCCTATGTCGCCCGCAGCGACACCTATATCGAGAAGGAATCCCAGATCAACGAGGCCATCGACCGGATGCGCCACTCGGCCACGCGGGCGCTGCTGGAACGCGATGACGTGATCATCGTCGCCTCGGTCAGTTGCATCTACGGCATCGGCTCGGTCGAGACCTATTCCGCGATGACGCAGGACATGGTCGTCGGTCAGCTTTATGACCAGCGCGAGTTTCTGGCAGAGCTGGTCGCGCAGCAATACCGCCGCCTCGACGCGGCCTTCCAGCGCGGCGGCTTCCGCGTCCGGGGCGATGTGGTCGAGGTCTGGCCCGCCCACCTCGAAGATCGGGCATGGCGTTTCGACTTCTTCGGGAACGAGTTGGAGGCGATCACCGAATTCGATCCCCTGACCGGCGCCAAGACCGACAATTTCAAGCAGATCCGCATCTATGCGAACAGCCACTATGTCACCCCGCGCCCGACAATGCAGCAGGCAGTCAAGGGGATAAAGGCCGAACTTCAAGGACGGCTGAAGCAGCTTCAGGACGAAGGAAAGCTTCTGGAGGCGCAGCGGTTGGAGCAGCGGACGAATTTCGACCTCGAGATGCTGGAGGCCACCGGCGTCTGCAACGGGATCGAGAACTATTCCCGCTACCTGACTGGTCGCGCACCGGGCGAGCCGCCGCCGACACTTTTCGAGTTTATCCCGGATAATGCCATTGTTTTCGCGGATGAATCCCATGTCAGCGTGCCGCAGATCGGCGGCATGTATCGCGGCGACTTCAGGCGCAAGTTCACATTGGCCGAACACGGGTTCCGCCTGCCCTCCTGCATGGACAACCGCCCGCTGAAATTCGAGGAATGGGATGCGATGCGCCCGCAATCCGTCTTTGTCAGCGCGACGCCCGCCCAATGGGAGATGGACCAGACCGGCGGCGTCTTTACCGAGCAGGTGATCCGCCCCACCGGCCTCATCGACCCGGTGATCGAGATCCGGCCCGTCGAAACGCAGGTCGATGACGTCATGGACGAGGTGCGCAAGGTCAGCGCAGCGGGCTATCGCACGCTGGTCACGACGCTGACCAAGCGCATGGCCGAGGATCTGACCGAATATCTGCACGAACAGGGCATCCGTGTGCGCTACATGCATTCGGACATCGACACGATCGAGCGGATCGAGATTTTGCGCGACCTGCGGCTCGGCGCATTCGACGTGCTGGTGGGCATCAACCTGCTGCGCGAGGGGCTGGATATCCCCGAATGCGGCCTCGTCGCCATTCTGGATGCCGACAAGGAAGGTTTCCTGCGTTCCGAAACCTCGCTGATCCAGACGATCGGGCGGGCGGCGCGGAATGCCGATGGCCGCGTCATCATGTATGCCGACCGCATCACCGGCAGCATGGAACGCGCCATGGCCGAAACCGAGCGGCGGCGGCAGAAGCAGATGGCCTATAACGAGGCGCATGGCATCACGCCGCAGACCGTGCGCAAGAATGTCGAGGATGTGCTGGCCGGATTGTGGCAGGGCGACACCGATCAGGCCCGGATCACCACCCGGGTGGACCGGCCCATGGTCGGCGCCAATCTCTCGGCCCATCTCGACGCGCTGCGCACGCAGATGCGCAAGGCGGCCGAGAACCTCGAATTCGAGGAGGCGGCGCGGCTGCGGGACGAGGTGAAGCGGCTCGAGGCCGTGGAGCTGGCGGTGGCGGACGATCCCCTTGCCCGCCAGTCGGTGATCGAGGAAGCGGCCGAGGAAGCGGTCAAGTCATCCGGGCGCTCGACCGCGGGGCGCGCGGGCCAGCGCGGCGGCAACAAGCGGTCGAAGCGGCGCCACTAGCCGCAGCTCACCCGCACCAGCTTGCCGGACTTGTCATGCTCGAAATTGAGCCGCTTCATGTTGAAATCCATCGTCACCGGATCGCCGGTCCGATAGCTGCGATAGGGTGCGTTGGCCGGCACGGTGATCGTGGGCGCGGTCTGGCCGATCAGGTCCTGAAACCTGTTGGCGCCGCATGTGTCATCCGCCAGCGGGGTCGACGGGGCGGGAATATCGACCTCCTGCGCTTCGGGCACACAGGCGATGAGCAGCGGCAAAAGCATCGCTACAGGCAGGGCGAACTTCATCGAAGGGCTCCTCGTCCGGGACGCGGGCTGAACGCCGCATCATCGGAAAAGTTTCGCGAAGTTGTTACCGCCCGGTCATTCCGGCGACAAACCGCCCGGATTCAGGGAATCCAGGTCAGAACCTCATCGGTCAGGACGCCGACCTCGTCCCGCGCGGCCGGGTTGCGGCCATTGTCCGACGCGCCCAGTCCCATGCCCAGCGTCTCGGCATAGATGACCCGATTGGCGAGTTGCGCGGTCGCGACCTCTGCGCCGAGTTCGGTGGCGCGCGCGGCGATCTCGGCCGCAAGGCGGGTGTTCGGCCTCGTCCGGTTCAGGACGATCAGCGCGTCGCATTTCTCGCGCCGGGCGAGGTCCAGCACGCCCTCTGTCGCCCAGAGATCGACATGGCTCGCCGAAACCGGAACAAGGACCAGATCCGCCACGCGCAGCGCCGGGCGCAGGTCGCTGTCGATCTTGGGCGGCGTGTCGATGATGACGAAATCGAAGCGCTTCTTCAGCTTTTCGGATTCGTAGCTCGCCCCCCAGGCCGAGGAGGTGCCGAATTCCAGCGCCTCGTCCTCGCCCAACCGCTCCAGCCGTTCCAGAAACCAGCGGCCCATGCTGCCCTGCGGATCGGTGTCGAGCAGCGCGATGCTGTGCCCGCGACGCCTGAGCGCGACCGCAAGATTGACCGCGATCGTCGTCTTGCCCGATCCGCCCTTCTGCTGTGCAACGGTGATGATCCGTCCGGCCATGCCTGCCCCTCTCCGGTTCGTTTCGGGTCAGACTAGGTTCAGACCGGACGGGTTGCACCCGAAATCGGTGTCCTGTGGGCCGCGTGTTCAGACCGGCCAGGTTTCGATCACATCATACATCACCGGCTCGAAATGCCGGCACATGGAGTGAATGGCCCGGTTCCGGCTGCGCATCTCCTCGTTGCGCAGCATGGCCTGATAATCGCGGCGGTCGCGCCATTGCGAATAGGTGGCAATTCGCGTCTGCGCGTCATTCAGGTGGACCGCGCCCGAGACATAGCCGGGCTGGAAGCGGATCACCTCGTCATAGGCGGCCGCCAGCGCATCCAGCACGTCATGGGCGGTGCCGGGCGTCACCTCGAAGGTGCAGATGACGGTCTGGCCCTGAAATTCCTTGGCGATCGTGGTCACTGCTGGGTCTCCTCTGCCTCGCATGATCCCATGCTACGCCGAATTGCCCGAGGTTGAAGGTCTTTTCCATCGGGCGCATGGTGCGACCCAATCTGAAAGGGATGCTCCATGATTCCGGTATTCGACGGTCACAACGATTTTCTTCAACGCATGGTCGAGGCGGGCGAAAACCGCGACCGTCTCTGGCTGGAAGGCGACGGCACCGGGCATCTCGACCTGCCCCGGATGCGCGCGGGCGGCATGGTCGGAGGCTTCTTCGCGATCTGGACCCCCTCGCCCGCCGGTCCCGACGATGCGGTCGCCGCGCTGATGAAGCAGAACCCGCCCTTCTCGCTGCCCCTGCCCGATGAGGTCGCGACCATCGACGCCCTGCCCCATGCCCTCGCGCAGGCAGGCCAGCTCATGGCGATGGAGCGCAGCGGCACGCTGGCCATCTGCCGCAGCGCCGCCCAGATCCGCGAGGCCATCGCCGCCGGAAAGATCGCCGCGATCCTGCATATCGAAGGGGCGGAGCCTGTCGCCGACATGGACGCGCTCCATGTCTGGCACGCCATGGGCCTCAGGTCGATCGGCCCGGTCTGGTCGCGCCCGACCCGCTATGGCCACGGCGTTCCCTTCGCCTTCCCGTCCTCGCCCGATACGGGACCGGGCCTGACCGCCGCGGGCAAGGCGCTGGTGCGCGAATGCAACCAGCTTCGCATCATGCTGGACCTGTCGCATCTGAACGAGAAGGGTTTTGACGACATCGCAGCGCTGTCGGACGCGCCGCTGGTCGCAAGCCACAGTTGCGCCCATGCCGTCGCACCCAGCTCGCGCAACCTGACCGACCGGCAATTGCAGGTCATCGCCGGGACCGAGGGGCTGGTCGGGCTGAACTATGCCGTGGGCTTCCTCGATCCCGAGGGCCGGCGCGAGCCGATGCACGGGTTCGAGGTCATGCTGCGCCACCTCGATCACCTGCTGGGCATTCTGGGCGAGGACGGGGTTGCGCTGGGGTCGGATTATGACGGCGCGCAGATGCCCGAGGATATTTCCGACGCCTCGAAGCTGCAGGCGCTGACGCAGGCGATGCTGGATCACGGCTTCGGGCAGGAGCTCGTCGAGAAGATCGCCTGGAAGAACTGGCTGCGGGTGCTGGAGAGGACTTGGGGCGGCTGAAGCCGCCCCAACTCTACCAAAACGGCGTGATCATCAACAAACAAATCAAGGGAAGGCGGGCCGCACAAAGAACTGGTTAACCACAACATCTTGGCCTTCCGTTCCCTTGCCCGACCATTTGCCACAAGGCCCCGGCGACGGAAACCTGTCCGTTACGGCAGGTTTTCCTTTTTGCGACAGTGGCTTACTATCCAAAAGGATAGGTTTGGGCGTCAAGAACCCGATTATCGCCCCGAAGTCAGCCGAATATGACGACCGGCTCGGCCCCAAGTGCGGCGGCCAGCGACTTGAATCGGGCCTCGGCAACCTCGCCCATCAGCGCGGCGCCCACCTTGCTCAACCGCAATTCGAGGCGCTTCTTCTTGCTCGCGTATTTCAGCACCCCCGCCTCGGCGGGATCCTTGACCGAGAACATCGCGCCAAAACGCATGGCCTTGCCCAGAACCTCAGCATCGCGCATCTGCGTCTCGTCAAGCAGGGCGAAAAGCGGCGCCATGGCCGAATTCGAATGGCTGTTGCGATAGCGGTGCAGCAGCGATAGCCCGAGGAACACCCGCTCGGGATGCGAGAGCGCCGCCATATTGGCCCGCGTCGCATTGTCGAAACAGGCATCCGCGCGGTAATCCGGGTGGGTCCGCCAGGTGGTGTCATGCAAGAGGCAGGCAACCCGGATCAGGCGGTCGAGCGAGGGACCGGCATCCTTGAAAACCGGCTGGAGGAATTGATAGAGGCGCTTGCCGAAACCCGGCATCCGCGCCATCTGCCGCTCGGCAAAGCGCGCGGCCTCGATCAGCGGATCACGCGCCCTGAGGCTCGGCGGCATCTGCTCATAGAGCAGCCCCTCGCGGATGCCATAGGACGAGATCGCCAGCGATTTCGGCTCGAAGCTCTGGACCAGTTCGCGCAAGACTTGGCTCGCCAGCGGGACGAGATCCATGCGGCTGGCCGAGATGCCCAGCCGCCCGCGCAATTCGGTCAGGTTCTGCTCGTCGATCCATTTCACGGTTTGCAGGACGGCCTGAGGCGTCATCCGGTATTCGTGCAGGACCGTCATCGGATAGTTGACACGCTCCATGTCCAGCCGCGCGACGGCACGCCACGAACCGCCGACCAGATAGACCTGCTCATGCCCGCGGCCAAGCTGAGCCGCGGCCTCGTCGGTGATCTTGCGGATATGCGCGCGCAGGCCGCTGGCACCGCCCTTGACCTGCTGCAGGCGGAACGGGCCAAGCGGCGTGGTGATGCGGCGGCCGACCTTGCCATCGGCAACCTCGGCAAGCTCCATCGAGCTGCCGCCGATGTCGCAGACCAGCCCCTTGGCGTCCGGCCAGCCCAGCAGCACGCCCTGAGCCGAAAGCCGCGCTTCCTCCTCGCCGTCGATGACCCAGAGCTTCAGGCCGGTTTCCCTCTCGACCGCCTTGCGGAATTCCGGCCCGTCCTCGGCCTCGCGCACGGCGGCGGTGGCCACGCAGGTCAGCGGCTTGATCCCCATCCCCTCGGCAAGCGCCGCAAAACGCCGAAGCGCGGCCATTCCGCGGCGCACCCCCTCGGGGTTCAGCCGGCCGCTGGCTGCAAGCCCCTGCCCCAGCCCGGCCATCACCTTCTCGTTGTAGAAATAGGCCGGAGAGCGGGCGGCCCCGTCAAAGACCACCATGCGGATCGAGTTCGAGCCGACATCGACCACGCCCACCCGGCTCAGCGCCCGTTCCGAGGCGCGCTCGAACAGCGATCGCCCGAAGGGTTCGATGGTTTGCCCGCTCGTGGTCACTACACCGTTCATGCGCCTGCTCTCGTTTCCGTCAATAAATTACGGGGGAGGCCCGAATGGGCCAATAGCGTTCTTCCGTCAATCCATCGAATGTGTGAGGGCCGGAACATCCTTGGCCCCCTTGCTGCCACGGCCCGAAAGTGAGGGGTTTTCCATGAAGAACCTGTGACAGCTGAAAAGGTCCTCCCGTCCCGCCGGCAGATAGCGCAGATAGCGCCCGTCGGGTTGCAGCAGCCAGCTCTGCGCCTCATCCGCCATGTTTGCCGCCATGATCTGGCTGGTGATCTGGGCCTTGACCGTCTCGTTATGGCATTCCACCAGCGCCTCGACGCGGCGGTTCAGGTTGCGGTCCATCCAGTCGGCCGAGCTGATGAAAACGCGGGCACGCTTCGACGGCAGGCCCTGACCATTGCCGAAGCAGACGATCCGCGAATGTTCGAGGAAGCGGCCGACGATCGACTTGACGCGGATATTCTCCGAAAGGCCGATGATGCCGGGCCGAAGGCCGCAGATGCCCCGGATGATAAGGTTGATGCGCACGCCCGCCTGACTGGCGGCATAAAGCGCGTCGATCACGTCTCTCTCGACCAGGCTGTTCATCTTGGCCCAGATCTCGGCCGGGCGGCCGCGCCGGGCATATTCCGCCTCGCGTGCGATCAGCTCCAGCAACCGCTCCTTGAGGTCGATGGGCGAGATCGCGAGGTTCTCCAGCCCCTCGGGCTGCACATAGCCCGACAGGAAGTTGAACACCTTCGACGCATCGCGCCCCAGCGCCGGGTCGCAGGTAAACAGCGACAGGTCGGTATAGACCCGCGCAGTGATCGGGTGATAGTTGCCGGTCCCGAAATGGGTATAGGTGACAAGCTGATCGCCCTCGCGCCGGACCACGGCGCTGATCTTCGCATGGGTCTTGTATTGCATGAAGCCATAGACGACATGCGCGCCCGAGCGTTCGAGCCGGCGTGACTGCCGGATATTCGCGGCCTCGTCGAAGCGGGCCTTCAGCTCGACCAGCGCCGTGACCGATTTCCCGGCCTCGGCCGCCTCGCAAAGCGCATCGACGATCGGGCTGTCATAGGAGGTCCGGTAGAGCGTCTGCTTGATCGCGACGACATTCGGATCCATCGCCGCCTGATGCAGGAAGCGCACCACCATGTCGAAGGTCTCGTAGGGGTGATGCAGCAGCATGTCCTTTTGCCGGATCGCCGCGAACATGTCGCCCTCATGGTCCTGCACCCGCTCGGGGACACGGGGGGTGAAGGCCGGCCATTGCAGGTCGCGCCGGCTGTCGAGGACCAGTTCGCGCAGGTCGGCCATGCCGATCAGCCCCTCGACCTCGACCACCTCCTCGGGATTGACATGCAGCTCCTGCATGATCAGCCGGCGCATCCGGTCCGGCGCGCCCGAGGTGATCTTCAGCCGGATGACCGAGCCGCGGCGGCGGCGCTTCAGCGCGGTCTCGAACTCGCGCACCAGATCCTCGGCCTCATCCTCGACCTCGATGTCGCTGTCGCGCAGCACGCGGAAGGCGCAATGGCCGATGTCGCGATAGCCGGGGAAAAGGCTTGGCAGATGCATCAGCAGCAGGTCTTCCAGCCTCAGGAACCGCTTGCCGCCCGGCAGCGGGACAAAGCGCGCGATCTGCTGCGGGATCGGCAGCAGGGCCTGCATCTGGCGACCGTCGCTTTCCCGCGCCAGCTCCACCGCAAGCGAGAAGCCAAGGTTCGGGATGAAGGGAAAGGGATGCGCGGGATCAATCGCGAGGGGCGAGAGGACCGGAAAGACCTGCTCGACGAAATAGCGGCGCAGGAACTCCTCCTCGGCGCGGGTCACGCGGGACCGCGACAGGATGGTGATGTCGGCAAGCTCCATCTCGCGGCGAAGGCCGTTCCACACCGCCTGTTGCGCCCCCATCAGCCGGCGCGCATCGGCATTGACCAGCGCAAGCTGTTCGGCCGCGGTCAGCCCGTCATCGGAAAGCGTCGCGTTCCCCTCGCGCACCAGTTCGCGCAGACCGGCGACGCGGACGGTATAGAACTCGTCAAGGTTGGTGGCCGAGATCGACAGGAAGCGCAGCCGCTCAAGCAGCGGCACGCGGGGGTTTCGCGCCTCGTCCAGAACACGCCAGTTGAAGCTGAGCCAGCTGATCTCGCGGTTGAAGAACCGCGTCGGATCATTGGCGCCCACCTCCGACAGCGCGCGTGGCGAAGGAAAGGAGATGCGCAGGAAATCGGCTTGGGTCATCGAATCTCGGGATGCGGTGATTGTCCAGAGGATGCGTCGGGGGGCGTGATCTTGTCCAGTAGCTCGGCCGCGAGGCGACGGGTGACGGGCCGCCGGTCGGCCAAGGATTTGCGGTCTATCGCCGCGACGAGGTGGCGCGCAAGGCCCAGATCGCGCTCCATCCTGAGGACCAGCCAGTCGACCACATCGGGTGCGACCTGGATCTGTCGATCGGCGAAAAGCTTGACCAGCACCGCGGGCAGCAGCGCGTCATCGGGCGGGCCAAGCACCGCCTGCGCCGCCGATTCCAGCCTTGAGAGCAGGTCGGGCAACCCGATTCCCCAGTCGCGCGGCGCAAGGCGGGCGGTGATCAGCAACAGCCCATGCCGCGCCCCGGCAAGGTTCCAGAGGTGGAAAAGCGCGTCCTCGGCCTCGGCTATGCCGGCGATCTGGTGTGCGTTCTCGACCACCAGCGCACCGCCGCGCCCGATCAGCCCGTCGACCGAGGCGGGCGAAATCGCCGAGGCGCGGATGATCTGCGCCTCGTTCTCCTCGGCCCAGAACCGCGCCAGATGGGACTTGCCCGCGCCCGCGCCGCCGATCAGCAAAAGACGCCCCCCCGGCCAGCGCATCGGCTCGTCCAGCATGGCGAGCGCGTCGCGGTTGGCCGCCGTCGTCAGGAAATCCTCCCGCGAGAGGGCGGGCGGTATGGTCAGATCCAGGGCCAACTGGCGTGCCAAGGACTCAGTCGCCCTTCCCGGAGGAGTGCCGGTCATCTTGCCCCGAAAGCCGCGCCTCCTTGTGCAGGTCGGAGGGAGAAGGCGGGCCAGCGGACGGGTCCGCAACCTTGCCCGCATGGGCACGGGCCAGATGGTCGTCGAGCAGCCCGGCCAGATTTTCCTGTCGCTGGATCTCCAGAACGCGCTGGTCATGGGAAAGCTGGGCAAGGCGGCGTTCACTCGCGGTGGTGCCGCGCGGCACGATCTCGATCAGCGTCGGCGGTGCGGGCGGGGCCGGCACCTCGCGCCCGGTATAGATCGCGCTTTCCTTGTAGCGACCCACGCCGTAGCGCACCAGAACGCCAAGCGCGGCCGCCATCGGCACCGCGACCAAAAGCCCGACGAAGCCGAAAAGCGAGCCGAAGACGGTCAAAGCCAGCATCAGCCAGACCGGATGCAGGCCGACGCTGCCGCCGACGATCTTCGGTTGCAGATAGTTCCCCTCGACCATCTGGCCGATGACGAAGATGCCGACGACGGCGGCGATCCAGATCGGCTCGCCCCAGAAGCTGAACAGCGCCACCCCGATCGCAGTCGCCCCGCCAATGACCACGCCCACATAGGGAATGAAGGAGAGCGAGGCCGCCAGCACGCCGATCGCCACGCCGAAAGGCAGGCCGACGATTCCAAGGCCGACCGAGTAGAACGTCCCGAGGATCAGGATCACCACGCCCTGCCCGCGCACGAAACCCGAAAGCGCGGTGTCGATCTCTCCGGCGAGGTTGCGGATGGTCGGCGCATGTTCGCGCGGCAGCAACTCATCAAGCCGCGCGACCATGTGATCCCAGTCGAGCAGCAGGTAGAAGGCCACGACCGGCACGATCACGAACAGCGCGAGCATGCTGAAGACGCTCATCACCGAGCCGAGGACGCCGCTGACCAGCTCTCCGCCCCGCGCGCTGATGTTCTTGGCCGCATCGGTCAGCGCATTGTTGAGCGTGCTGCCCTCGGTGAAGATCTGGGGGAAGCGGGTCATCAGGAATTGCTGCAACTTTTCGGCCATCTCGGGCGCGGTATTGATCAGCGCGGTGGTCTGGCGGACCAGCACCGGCACCACGACCAGAAAGGCCACGACGACAATCAGGATCGCGACGAGCGTGATGACCACGACCGAGGCCGTGCGCGTCAGTCCCATGCGCTCCAGCCGGTCGGCCACCGGGTCCAGCAGATAGGCCATGCCCGCGCCGAGGATGAAGGGCATGATGGCATTGCCCAGCGACCAGAGGGCAAGGAGCAGCGCCAAAAGGGCGGCGCTCCAATACCAGACCTGCTTCTGTGCCGGCAGTCGCATGGTCCCGAACTCCTATATGCGCGCGTCAGAACCTATTTGGAACGTCCTGACGACGCTTGCAAGGAAGCCCGTTGCCCCGTCATGCGCTCTGCGGTAACTCCGTCCGGCCTATGATGAGGATTACGCCATGCGTTTGTCGCGCTATTTCATGCCCGTTCTGAAGGAAGACCCCAAGGAAGCCCAGATCGTCAGTCACCGGCTGATGCTCAGGGCCGGCATGATCAAGCAGCAGGCGGCGGGCATCTATTCCTGGCTGCCGATGGGCTTTCGGGTTCTGAACCGCATCCAGCAGATCGTGCATGAGGAACAGCAGCGCGCCGGGCATATCCCGATGCTGATGCCGACGCTGCAATCGGCGGACCTCTGGCGCGAAAGCGGCCGCTATGACGATTATGGCGAGGAGATGCTGCGCATCAAGGACCGCCACAAGCGCGACCTGCTTTACGGTCCCACGAACGAGGAGATGATTACCGACATCTTCCGCAGCCATGTGAACAGCTACAAGGATCTGCCCCTGACGCTCTACCACATCCAGTGGAAGTTCCGGGACGAGATCCGCCCGCGTTTCGGCGTCATGCGCGGGCGCGAGTTCCTGATGAAGGACGGCTACAACTTCGACCTGACCAAGGAAGACGCGCTGCACGCCTATAACCGCCACCTCGTCAGCTATCTTCGCACCTATGAGCGGATGGGCCTGCAGGCCATTCCGATGCGCGCAGATGGCGGGCCGATCGGCGGCGACTATACCCATGAATTCCTCGTGCTGGCGGAAACCGGCGAATCCGAGGTGTTCTATGACAGCCAGATCACCGACCTGAAATTCGGCGACCGCCAGATCGACTATGACAGCGTCGAGGAATGCCAGTCGGTGCTGGAGGAATTCACCAGCCGCTACGCCCGCACCGACGAGACCCATGACGAGGCGATCTTCGCCCAGATCCCCGAGGAGCGCCGCCGCTCGGCGCGCGGGATCGAGGTCGGCCAGATCTTCTATTTCGGCACCAAATATTCCGAACCGATGGGCGCCACCGTGGTCGGCCCCGACGGCCAGCATGTGCCCGTCCACATGGGCAGCCACGGCATCGGCGTCTCGCGCCTGCTGGGCGCCATCATCGAGGCGAGCCATGACGACAAGGGCATCATCTGGCCCGAGGGGGTCACGCCCTATCATGTCGGCATCGTCAACCTGAAGCAGGGCGACGTCTCGACCGATGGCGCCTGCGAGGCGCTTTACGCCGAGCTGAAGACGCAGGGCCTCGACGCCCTCTATGACGACCGGGATGAGCGCGCCGGCGCCAAGTTCGCGACCATGGACCTGATCGGCCTGCCCTGGCGGATCACCGTCGGCCCGCGCGGGCTGGCGAACAACAAGGTGGAACTCACCTCGCGCCGCAGCGGCGAGTCGGTCGAGCTGTCGCCGCAAGAGGCGATCCTGCGCCTCAAGGAGATCTACAAGCCGGTTTTCGACGCTGCGCTGTAACCCCTGAACAGCAGGGTTCCGGCCCGTCCTCGGGAACCGGCTGGAACCCATCCAAGACCTGTCGATTTGGCGAAGTGGACAGGCTTGTGGACCTGCCGCATGATCCCGCCGTTTGCTGGTGGGTGCCAATGCGCAGGCGGTTGAGAAAGCTGGGCTTCTTCGGGCTTGTCGCCTCGCTTGCGACGCTGGCCGCGATCTGGATTCGCCCGGAAGCCGCGCGCCCCCATGTCCCGGTTCCCAGAATCGAAAACGCAGCCGGCACGGATGGCCGATGGTTCATGGCCCAGCTGGTGCCGCCGCAGACCGGACAGACCCGCCTGCCGATGTTGGTCACGGGTCGCGTCGCCGCCGGCAAGAAGGACATGCTGGTTCAGGAATGGCCCGGATTTCACGCCATGGCCCGGTTCAAGGGCGAGGCGGTCTCGGTCCGTTTCAGCGACGGGTTGAACCGCTGGCGCGTCACGCTGAACGGCGGCGCGGCAGGCCAGGTCGAGGTGTCGCGTCCCGGCGTCACCGACCTGCGCATCAGCGGCCTCGCGCCCGGCGAATATACCATCCGCGTCGAGAAGATCAGCGAATCCTCGATGCCGGCCAGTTTCGGCGGCATCTTCGTCGACGGGGAGGATCAGGTTCTGCCCGCGCCGCGTCCCTTGCCGCGCCTGATCGAGTTCATCGGCGATTCCGACACGCTGGGCTTTGCCAGCACCGCGAACCGGCGCGATTGCAGCGAGGAGGAGGTGTTTTCCGCCACCGATACCAGCCGCGCCTTCGGTCCGCAGGTCGCAACCCGTCTGGGGGCGGATTATCGGATCGTCGCCCGTTCGGGGATCGGCCTTGTGCGCAACTATGAAGGGACGACGCCGCATTCCACCATGCCCGCCCGCTATCCGCTGGCCATTCCCAGCGAACCGGCAGCCGCGCGCCTGCCCGAGCGGGCGGCGGATATCGTGGTGACGGCCCTCGGCTCGAACGATTTCGGCTCGGCTTTTGCCGAGGGCGAGCCCTGGCAGGACAAGGAGGCCCTGGGTCAGGCCTTCGCCCCGGCACTGATCGCGTTTCTGAGGGATCGGGTGCGGGAAAATCCCGGCGCGGCCCAGATCCTGCTGGCCTTCGGCGAATACGGAGACGAACTGGTGGAGGCCTATGAGGCCGCCGAGGCCGCCCTGCGGCAGGACGGCGTCAGGGTGGCGCTGGTCAAGCTCCCCAAACTCGGGCGCCGCGCCTGCGCATGGCACCCCTCGCCTCAGGACCACACGATGATCACGGACTGGCTCTCGGGCGTGATCACGGGCCTGCCGCACTGAAATATCCGCTGCAAGTCCCCGATCATCGGCCGCAATGCTTCACGCCGGCGATGGCGCGTGGCTCGACCGGAAAAGCCGATCTGACCCGCTTCCAGCAAGGCATAAATTCGTCCTTATCGTCAGGTTGAACTCGGCCCGCAGAAAGGGAATGATGATTCGTGTAGTCAGAAAATTATTGAGCGGTACGCATGGGTTGGTTTGAAGTGGTCCGGGGGGATTACCGCAGACACGGGGAGTCATTGACCGAGCCTGCATTTGTTTCACTGGCGATTTATCGTTACGGGCGTTGGGCCATCGAGCGGAAAAGCCCGGCCGGGCGCTGGCTGGCCGGAAAGTTCTATGGCTTTCTCAAGCTTTTCATCCTGAACGTCACCAAGATCTGGATCCCCCCGCAGGTGCAGATCGGCGAGGATTTCCACATCATTCATGCCGAGGGATCGCTCTCCATCCACCCCGAGGTGGTGATCGGGGATCGCTGCGGGGTCATGCATAACGTGACCATCGGCACCAATATGCGCGGACGCGCCCCGGTCATCGGCGACGACGTCTTCATCGGGGTCAACTCGACCGTGCTGGGTCCGATCAAGATCGGCGACCGGGTGCGCATCGGCGCGAACACCGCGGTGACGACCAACGTGCCTTCGGATTCCATCGTGGTGGGCTCGCCCGCGCGCATCTATCCAAGCCTGGTCAGCTTCGCCTCGGGCAAGAGAAGGGTCGCAGTGGGTGAGTGAGGAATTCGACCGCTGCATGTGGCCGCTGCTCGCCGACAACCTTCCAGAGCGCTCTGGAAAGATCGCGGCGATCGACAGCAACCGCCGTGTGACCTATGCCGAACTCACGGCCGAGGCCGGGCGGGTCGCGGAATCGCTCTCGGCCCGGGGGATCGGGCGCGGCGACCGGGTGATCGTTCATCTCCGCAAGGGGATCGACGAGGTCGCGGCCATGTTCGGCGCCTGGAAGCTCGGCGCGGTCGTGGTCAATGTGAACACGCGCTGGACCGCGCAGCAATTGGCCTATGTCGCGGGGGATTGCCGGGCGCGCGCCGTCATCCTGTCGCGGGCGGCGATGAAGGGACTGACCGGCGCATCGACGCTGGCCCCCGACACGGTCTTCATGGTTCAGGGCGAGGCCGAGGGCCCCGCCCAGGGCGCGGCACCGCGGGTTGGGCTTTCGCCCGCCGCGGATGCCGCGCCCGACGAGATCTCGCCCCACGACCTTGCGATGATCATCTATACCTCCGGCTCAACCGGCGCGCCCAAGGGCGTGATGCTCAGCCATCGCAACATCCGGGTCGGCGCGATCTCGGTCGCAGAATACCTGAAGCTGACCGAGGATGACCGCCTGCTGTCGGTCCTGCCCTACAGCTTCGATGCCGGGCTGAACCAGCTGACCACGATGATGCTGGTCGGGGGAACGGTCGTCCACCAGCCGCTGACCATGCCGGCCGAGGTCATGCGCATGGCGCAGGCCGAGGGCGTGACCGGCATCGCGGGCGTCCCGCCGCTCTGGAACCAGATCGTGCGTAT
>NZ_DATMFA010000070.1:0-49908 GCF_035556475.1 Paracoccus sp. (in: a-proteobacteria)
ACATAGGCCGCCTCGAGATCGGAGGCAGCAGTGAATATCTCGGAGACCGGAACGCGTTTGCCGGTCAGGCGCTGGCGCATCCTGTCCACCGCCGCCTCGCCCCCCGGCAGCGCGCCATCTACCGAGACGCCGGACAACTGGACGCTGAGCCGATCCGCGCCCTCCGGCGCCGCCAGACCCGGCGCACCGCTGAAGACAAGCGAGCCGGTCATGCGTTGCAGCGGGGGCTGGTAGCTGGGCTTCGTGACCTGCGATGCCGTCTGGGCCAAAGCCGCGCCGCAGAGCAAGGCAGTGATCGCCACCGAGGCAGTCCCGAGTCTGTGTCGCAAAATAGCCAAACCTGCTCCTCCAGAATAACTGCGACTCAGATTATCATGCGGCCCGAAGGCGCAATAACGGTTTTGCCAAGGCCCTCGGCGAATTTGTCAGCTTATTGCCTGAAACTCGACACGACGATTTTCGGATCCCAGCGGATTTGCTGGATTGGCCAGAAATTTTTTGCCCATTCCAATGGCTTCCATGCGAGTGGCTGCAATACCGCAATCGCTGATCAGCCAGCGGCGCACCTCCTCGGCCCGAAGCCGTGAAAGATTTTCATTATAGCTTGCGCTGCCTTTGACATCGGTATGGCCAATTATGCGAAACATGCCGATATCGGATTTACGCATGACCGCGCACATCTTTTCCAGCGCCGGCCGCTGATCGGGTGCGATCACGGCCGAGTCGAAGGCGAAGCGGATGGCCAGATTGACCTGCAATTCCGGCGAAACTTCGGCAAAGACCACCTCGCTTGCGGGTTTTCCGGCGTTCTGCGTTCCCGCAGGCAAGTCGTTGGTGGAATCGGGCGAGGATATCATGTCGAAACCCCGCGTCTTTGGCGCAGTCTCGTTATCTCGCAGGATCTCGCGCTGCGCCTCGAACCGTTGAAGGATCTGTTCCTCGGTCAGGTCTTGCGCAAATGCGGGCGCAAAGCACAGCAATAGAAAAGCAGATAAGACGCAACACGAACGGGCCATTCAAGCTCCACGAAAAAACTGCATCCTATTCGGGGGATTCTACGCTAGGATGGTCTCGTTTTCAATGATCGTGCCGTTTTCAAGCGAGGCTCGCGTGCCTGCAAATGATCATTCGATCAAGGGTCCAATCACGCAGCGCGGCCTTGTTGCCCGAGGGGCAGGTCTGACCCATCGCGGCGCCGTCCGGCCCGAGAACGAGGATGCGATCCTTGTCGATCCATCCGGGCGGGTCTGGGCGGTGGCTGACGGCATGGGCGGTCACATGCTGGGCGGCTATGCGGCCGAGCAGGTTATCGACGCGCTGGAAAGCATCCCCGACGACGGTGATCCCGCCGAGGAGCTGGCCGCGCGTTTCGCGGCGGCCGATGCGGCGATTTCCGCGCGTGGCGCCGCGGAGGGGGCGCTGATCGGGGCCACCGCGGTCGCAGTCGTGATCCGCACGGACGAGGCGGTGCTGGCCTGGGCGGGAGATGCGCGGGCCTATCTGCTGCGCGAAGGGCGGCTCTCGCAACTGACGCGCGATCATTCGCTGGTTCAGGAAATGGTCGATGCGGGCAAGGTCGATGCCGAGGCGGCGCGCGGCCATCCCCAGTCGAATGTCGTGACGCGCGCCGTCGGGACGGGCGGCAAGCCGGATTTCCGGGTGGTGGGGCTGAAGGCGGGGGACCGGCTTCTGCTCTGCTCGGACGGGCTGACCAATGTGCTGCCGGACGCGGCGCTGATCGCGGTCCTTCATGCCACGCGCCCCGGAACGACGATCGCAACCGGAACCCCGGCGGATGCCGCCAGCGCCATGCTGCTGCGCCAGACGCTTGCGGGTGGAGCCCCAGACAATGTCTCGGTCATCGTCATCGACATCACGGAGGGCTGAGGTTCCGCGCCCCGCCGCGACGTCCCGCCCGGTCAGGGGATCGCGTTCGGGGGGCTCGCTCGCCGCGCCGATCATCGTCGCGATCGGCGTGGTCGTCGGGGCGATCTGCTTTGCCGTCACGACCTGGCTCCTCGACAGCGCCGATCTGGGGGTCGAGCAAAGGCTGGCCCGCCTCGAGGCCGAGAGCGCGACCCTGCGCGAGGAACTGGCCTCGGCCCGGACCGAACGTCTGGGCCTGCAAGCCGATATGGCGCGCCTGCGCGACGAGGTCAGCCTGATGGCGAACCGCGCGCCGGTCGTGGCCCCGCCCGTGGGGGCAGACATGCCCGCCGACCTCGGCTCGGAGGATTTCGAGCAGACCCCGACCGAGGCGCTGACCGAACAGATGAAGCTGGCCAAGGCCAAGTTCAACAAGGGCATCACCCAGCCGCGAAACGCGACCATGTTCGCCATTCTGGGCAACCCGCGCGAGGATTACGGCACCGATTGCCGCCCCCTGACCAATCCGCGCCTGAGCGCGCTGAAGGAGACGCGCCAGATCGGCCCGATCACGGTCACGATGCTCAAGCCGGCGCTGGACAGCCTGACGGTGGTTCTCGACAAGCTGAAGGCGAGCGATCCCGACATCTATGCCAAGTTAGGGACGGCGGGGGCGCTTTGCGCGCGCTTCATCCGCGGCTCCTCGACCTCGATCTCGAACCATTCCTGGGGCACGGCAATCGACATCACGCTGGAAAAGCAGCTTGACGGCTTCGGGGACGGCGGCACGCAATTCGGCCTGCTGATCCTTGCGGAATATTTCAACGAGGAGGGGTGGTTCTGGGGCGCGGCCTATAACAGCCGCGAGGATTCCATGCATTTCGAGGTCGGCGAGGAGACCCTGCGCAAGTGGCAGGCCGAGGGCAAGCTGTGAGCGCGCTGCTGGACAGGCTGTCGGCGCCGGTCCTCGCCTATGCGGCGCGGCTTCCGACCGTGGCCGAGGCCGCCTCGCCCTTGGCCGCGCATGGCCGGGTGCTGCTCGACCGCTTTCGCACCGATGCGCAGCGCGCCGGGCTGGAGCCGCAGGCCGTCGTCGCGGCGCGGGGCGCGCTGGCGCTGCTTTTGCTGGAATCGGGTTCGGCGAACCGTTTCCTCTCGGGCTGGGAGGATGCGGCGCGGGGCTTCGATGCGATGGAACCGGCGATGCTGGAACAGGCTTTGGCGCGGGGTGGCGCGGCGCTCGACCCGGTGCGCGGGCTGGTCGAGGACTGCCTCGACCGGGTCGAGGCGCAGCGGCGCGCCTTCAGCCAGACCCGCTCGCCGGGCTGGGGCGGGATGCTGGCCGTTCTGGCCTCGACCTGGCTTGCCGCAGCTGTTTGCTGGGCCTTCTGGGTCGAACACCGGCAGGGCAGTGCGCTTGATGAGATCTTTCAGGCCGAGGCGCTGGCCTCGGGGCTGGACCGTGCCGCCGCCTTTCCCGATCTTGGCGCGCGCCTCGATCGGCTGGCGCTGGCGGCGGACCGCCTCTCCGAGGGGGTGGGGCAGATCAGGCTGCGGCCCCTTGCTGCGGTGACGGGTCGCGATCCGTCGCGCCGCGCATATGAGACGCTGGAGGCGGCGCGCATCCTGCATCTGTCCGGCAATCTGGCGCAGGGCATCAGCCGCGCCCTTGCCAGCGAGGGCGAGCCGGGCGCGGCCTATGACACGCTGCGCGCCTGGTCGATCCTGACGGGGGCAATGGACTGGCAACCCGCCTGGCTTGCCGGCTGGGCCAGCGACCGCGCCGCGCTTGATCCGAACCTCGCGGGGCTCGCGCCGCATCTTCTCGCGCTGTCGAGGCGACCGGCGACCAGCCTGCCCGAGGTCGATCCCGAATTGCTGGCGCAGGCCCGGCAGCTTGCCGCCGAGGCAAGCGAGGCCGACCGCGCCTTTCTGGAACTGCGCCGCTCGGGCGCGGCCGCCGCGTTGCCGGACTGGCAGCCCGAGGCCGCGCTGCCCGTGCTGCCCGAGATAGCCGAGCGCCGCTCGGGCCGCGACCTGCGGACGCCGATCGCCGGGCTCTATACCGCGGCGGGTTGGGACATGGCCCTGCGCGACGGGGCGGAGGGGGCGGTGGAGGCCGCCCGTCAGGCATCGCTCCGCCTTTTCGACGCGCCGCTGCCGGCGCAGGCGGACAGCAGGGACCGGGTGCTTGCCCTGCTGCAATTGGCAACGCTGGAGGAATGGGAGGGCTGGCTTTCGGACCTGCGGCTGCGTTCATTCGACGACCGCCGCAGGGCGGTGCTTGTGTCGGGGCTTCTCTCGCGCCCGGACACGCCGCTCGCGGCACTGATCTCCGAAGTCTGGCATCAGGTGGGCGGTACCGACCGGCAGCGGCCCTTTGCCTTGCAGCAGCAGATCGCCGTGCGCTTCGGCCCCGAGATCCAATATGTCGAGACCGGCAGGATCGACCGGATCGGAGAGCTTTTCGCCGAGCTGAACGTCGCGCTGGGTCTGATGGACCGGGACGCCATCGACGCTCAGCGGCGGCTGCTTTCGGTGCAGGGGCAGGCGCGCTCGGTCCGGGTGCTGCGCTCGGCCCCGCCGCTGATCGGGCATCTGGTCGAGGATACGCTGGCTGAAAGCCGGGCTGCGGAAACCTCGAACCTGACCAATCCGCTGACGAAGGCGTGGCAGAACGAGGTTCTGCCGCTTTGCGGACCGGCACTTGCAGGGCGCTTCCCCTTTGCCGAGGGGCCCGACGCTGATCCCGCGGCAGTCGCGGCGCTGCTTGGGCCGGGTGGGGCGATCCAGCGTTTTGTCGGCCTCAACGCCGCCGACATGTTGCTGCGCGACGAAAACCCATGGCGCTGGAACCCCGAGGCCCGCTTTGACGGACTGTCGCCGGAAAGCGCCGCCTTCCTTCAGCGCGCGATGGCGGCCGGCCCGGCGATGGTCGAGGGCCGCAGGATCGGTGCGTCGGCGCTTGCCCTGCGGGGTCGGGCGGCGATGTTTCTGGGGGGCGACGGCGGCGAATTGGGCGGCACGGGCGATGAGTTGCCGCTGCAATGGCCCGGCAGAGAGCCGGCGCGCGGAATACAGGTCAGCTTCACCGGCCCCGGCGGCAATGCGGTGCTGGAACAGCCGGGCCAATGGGGGCTGCTGCGCCTCCTCGCGCCGCTGCGCCTGCGCGAGCGTGAGGGCGGGCAGCGGTTCCTGATCGACATGCGCAAGGATGGCGCCCGGATGTTCGTCGAACTGCGCTTCGACAGCCCAGCGAACCCGCTTTCGGCAAGGCGGCTGATTTCCGGGCTGAGCTGTCCGCAGGTGCTTTGAGATTTCATCGCCTCGTCGCCGATGCGGCGGGGCAGTTTCGAACTGAGATAGGCAGGAGTTGCACATGCTGCAGGCCCGCGACATCACCACCGAGATTTCCGGCATCACCGAGCCTTTCGACTTCGAGCGCATGGAAGGCGTGGCCGAGATCTCGACCCCCTTCGCTTTCGAGCTGTTCATCGCCGCCCGGACGCTGGACCTCAAGGCGGCCTCGGTTCTGGGCAAACGGGCGACGGTCGGCGTGGCCGGAGACGGCGCGATCGAGCCGCGCCATTTCGACGGCTTCGTCAGCGAATTCGGGCTGGTCGAGATCTGGGAGGATCTGGCCTTCTACCGGATGCTGCTGCGCCCGGCGCTGTGGTTTGCGAGCCTCGCGACCGACAACCGCATCTTTCAGAATCTCAGCGTGGTCGAGATCATCGATCAGGTCTTGCGCGCCTATCCCGACGTCGTGATCGAGAAACGGCTGACGGACCGCTATCCCAAGCGCGACTATTGCGTCCAGTTCGGGGAAAGCGACCTCGACTTCCTGCATCGCCTGATGGAGGAGGAGGGGATCTTCTATTTCTTCGAACATTTCGAGGGAAAGCATGTTACCATATTGGCAGATAACAATTCTGCCATGCAGGCCGCCTCGGGCGCCGATATGGTCCTGTTCGAGGCGCACAGCCCGGCCCTCGCCCGCGACCAGAACTGCCTGACAAGCTGGATCCCGAAGGCCGCGGTGCGGATCGGCAGCTTTGCGCAGACCGATTACGATTTCCTGAAGCCCTCTTCGGACCTGATGGCGACGCGGCGCCAGCCGCTTGAGCATGGCGAGGATTCGCGCGCCTCCTATCTTTACCCCGGCCGCCATCTGGAGCGTGACCGGGGCGAACATCTGGCCGCGATCCGCCTGCAGGAGGGGCAGGCCGCGCATGAGCGCGTCGAGGCCGAGGGCTGGGCCAGAACGCTGGAGCCGGGATGCAGCTTCACGTTGGAGGGCTTCCCCCGCGAGGCCGAGAACGAGCGGCATATCGTCCTGCGCGCCGCCTATCACCTGTGGGATTCCCAGATCCGCTCCGGCCGGGTGCGTGAGGGGGAGGAGGACGACCTTGTCGGTTGCAGCATCCGGGTTCTCTGCGCCCCGGCCCGGATCGACTTTCGCCCCGAGCGGCGCACGCCGCGCCCCCCGATGCGCGGCCCCCAGACCGCGCTGGTCGTCGGCCCCGCGGGCGAGGAGATCCATACCGACGAATATGCGCGGGTGAAGGTGCAGTTCTACTGGGACCGGCAGGGCGGGCGCGATGCGAATTCAAGCTGTTTCGTCCGGGTCAGCCAGACCTGGGCCGGCTCGGGTTGGGGGTTCATCCAGATCCCCCGCATTGGGCAAGAGGTGATCGTGGATTTCCTCGACGGCGATCCCGACCGTCCGATCATCACCGGCCGCGTCTACAATGCCGAACAGATGCCACCCTATGAGCTGCCCGGCAATGCGACCCAGTCGGGCTGGAAATCCCAGAGCTCGCCCAATGCCAGCGGTTGGAACGAGTTGCGGTTCGAGGACAGGGCGGGCGAGGAGGAGGTGTATTTTCAGGCCCAGAAGGATCACAACGAACTGGTCAAGAATGACGAAACGCGCAAGATCGGCCATGACTGGATCGAGGATGTCGTCAACGACGCCACCCAGTCGGTCGGACATGACCGCACCGAAAGCGTCGGCAATGACAAGTCGACCGAGGTGAAGGCGAACCGCACCGTTTCGATCGGGGTGAATGACACCGAGACGGTCGGCGGCCATCGCAAGCTGGAGGTCCATGCGACCGAAACGATCCATATCCATGCCAGTTCGACCGAGAATATCGACGGCCCGCATACCCAGACCGTCGGGGCGAACCAGACCGTGACGGTCAAGGCCGCGCGCGTCGACAGCGTCATCGCGACCGAAACCCGCAGCGTCGGTGCGGCGCAGACCAATACCGTCACCGGCCAGCGCAGCATGACCGTGATGGCGGGGCAGAGCCACAATATCAGCGCCGACGATGGCTGGACGGTCGGCGGCAACCGCATGACCAGCATCACCGGAAACGAGACGGTCAGCGTGCGGGGAAACCGCACCCATTCCGCCGACGGGAACCGCTCCGAGAAGATCGGCGGCGAATCCCTGCTGGACGTCACAAAGACCCGCGCGACCAAGGTTGGCGGCGACGAGGCGCATAATGTCACGGGCAAGATGGTGCTGGATGTGGGCAAGGATCTTGCCATCGTCGCGGCGGATTCCATTGCGATCACCTGCGGCTCGGCGGCGATCGTGATGAAAAAGGACGGAACGATCACCATCGAGGGCAAGGACATCACGATCAAGGGCTCGGGCAAGATCAACGTCAACGCATCTGGTGAGACGACGATCAAAGGCTCGAAGATCAACCAGAACTGAAGATCCGGTCGAGCGCCACTCCGGGCTTGTCGGGCGAGGCGGCAAGCGCCTCTCCGCCCCGGCGCCAGAAGATCAGCGCGGGGGGGGCGGCGACGTCTTGCGCCTCGGGCAGGGGAAGCGCCCCGAGCGCCAGAAGCAGCCTGTCGGGATCGGTTTCCGACCCGACGCCCAGTGCCGCCTCGCACCAAGCCTCCAGCGCGTCGGGTCCGGGCAGGGTATCGGCGATCAGGAACAGGCTCAGCGGATAGGGCCGGCCCGCCGCATCCGTGGATGGCAGAAGAAGCCCAACTGCCTCGCATGTGTCCGAGGCGATGCGCAGCCGCAGCCCACCCTCGGGCCAGTTCCGGCGCCCCGCCAGATGGGTCGCGACCCAGCGGTCCCATTTCCGGCGAAAGGGATCGGGCAGGCCACGGCCGACGAAATCTCCGCGTGAGGGCAGCTTGCCCCAGAAGCCCGTCACCGGGTTCAGAACTGCTCCGGACATCTGAAATCGCCAAACATCTTCAGGTCGAATGGGTTCACGACCGAGGCCGCCTGCAACTCGAAATTGGCCGCGTAAGGTCCGTTCGAAAGCCGCAGCCCATAGGCTTCAGGTCGTGCGGTGGGGGTCAGCCCCGCCTTGCGGATCAGGCGCAGCCACGCCCACGGGCCGTTCTCCTGCTGGAAGGCTTCGCCGGAGCCATCGACCGGAGAGAAGCTCAGCGAGATCATGTTGGTGCCGTTCTTGCCCGGCCAGGTCATCGCGACGGGACGGGTGGCGGCGTTGTTATAAACGATCGTCTGGCCGTCCACGTCCAGCGTCACCCGTCCGGCATTCGGGCTCAGATCCTTGGCTTCAAGGACAAAGGCCATGACCGGACCGGCTCCGCCCGGAAACAGGGCATCGCGCAGTTTGCGCGCCTGCTCGAACGGTGCCAGCCTGCGCGCGTCCAGACCCAGATCGGCACGCCAGCGCCAAGGGCGGCTGGCCGTGTCGATATAGGGGGCAAGCGCCTCGGTGGTGAAGAGGTCGAACTGGCCGCCGGGGCCGAAAAGCAGCTGGAAATCCTGCTGGGTCACGTCGATCAGGGAACCGGCGACAAAGGGATAGCGCCCGTCGGTCGCGCGCAGGCAGAAGGGCAGGACATCCGCCCGCCACCGCGCGTTGAGCTGGGCGATGATCGCGTCGCGTGTCACGCCGATCGTGTCACCAGCGATGCTGTCCAGCCATTTGTCGACGGGTTGTGGTAGCGTCGCGGCGACATTGCGCAGATCTCCGGTCAGTTGCGGCAGGCCGCCGCGCGCCAGCAATGCGGCCTTGGGGTCGGGACTGGCCTGCACGGCGAGCAATTCCTTGGAAAGCGCGGCAAGCGCCGTCTCGGCATCGACAAGGCCCGGCGGCTTGCCCTCGACCTCGACCACCATGGACTTGATTGGGGCGAAATGCTGGGCGATCCCGATGCCGGGCGGCGGCGCTTCGGCCCCCGAGGCCGTCGCCTTGGCCAGCCCGGTCGCGACCTTGCCCGCCTTGGCCAGTCCCAGCCGCGCCATCACCTTCTTGACAACGCCGGGGCTGACCGTCGGCCCGCCGCCCCCTTCGGCGGGGCGGGTCAGGTCGGTTTCGGCCACGATCGCGATGACCAGCCGCCGCAAGCTGCTGTCAGGCCCGCCAAGATCCTTCAGGTTCTCGGTCGCCGTCGCGAGGTCGGTGATCGGCGCAAGGCGCATGTCCTGCAGGAAGCTGTCCCATTGGCTGATGAACTCGTCCTGATAGCGTTTCAGCATGTCGGTCTGCAGCGTCTCGACCGAGGCATCCGAGCTTTCCGCGCAACCGCCCGAGAACACCTTGCGGTCATGCATCGCCATTTCGGCGACGCTGGGCAGCAGCGGCAGCACCACCTCGTGAAAACCCTGCCAGGTGAAGGCGCCGGGAATGCCCTGCCGCAGGTTCTTGCCCGAAAGCCGGGTCAGGACCTTGGGCGCCATCGGCCCGGCCTTTTCGGCGGGTATCCAGGGCGCGAGGGCGGTGATCTCCGGCTCGGACATCAGGCTGCGATAAGCGCGATCGGCCAGCGGCACCGTGCAGATCGCCTCGAGCGCCGCTTGGACGAGGGCCGGGTCAGGGGCGATCCGCGTCTCGTCCGAGGCGAGGCGGTCCAGCGCGGCCAGTTGGTGATCGCGCGCGGAATCGGTCGGGAAGGGCGGGGTCGCCGCCGCCCCCGGCAAAACCTGCTGCCACCATTCGGCCAGCCATGCGCGGTCATAGGGGCCAAGTCCGGTCAGCATCTGGTAGGACTTGAGCGCGCCGAGCAGAAATTCCGGGTCGGTGATATTGCGCCACATCGTCTGCTCAAGCAGCGCGACCATGCGCGGCTCAAGCAGGTTGCGCAGCCCCCGATCATAGGCCTGCTGGTTCGCGCCATTGATTTCGGCCGCAGCCGAGGGGCCGATCAGCGCCAGCTTGCCTTGCGGCAGTGGCGTGCGCGCCGCCTCGATCTGCGTGATCGCATCCAGCGCCACCGGCAGGTCAAGCCGATCGACCGGCACCTGACGCGAGGCGGCGACCGACAATCTGCCCGAGAGGTCGGTGAACAGGCTTTGCTGGTCGGCCAATGCCCCGGATTGCCGGGTGAAGTTGAAGAGGAACGCCAGACCCGCCACAAGGACCAGCAGTCCCGCCGCCGCCAGCGACCCGCGCCAGAACCATGTCCGGCGCTCCTCGGCGCGCGGGTCGAAGATGCCAAGCCCGGCCTCGCCGAAGATCACCTTGTCGAACAGGTCATGCAGAAAGAAGGACCGCTTCTCGCCCATGGCGCGATGGGGCGCGGGCGCGGGCGAAAGGCCGAAGCCCGCCGACAGACCCGCCAGCATCCGGTCCAGCGGCGAGCCCTCCTGCGTGGCCGAGGTCAGGTAGATCCCGCGCAGCCACGGCGCCTGCTCATAGCGGTTCTCGCTGAACGCGGCCTCGATCAGCAGGCGCAAGGGCTGGTCGATGCGCTCGAACTCGGCCGGAAAGCGGAAGATCGCGGCACGCTGGGCCAGCGCCGGTTCCTCGGCCAGCCGGGCATCCAGCCGCCCCTCCAGCACGGCCCCGAGCCCATGCACCTCGCGCGTGACCGCATCCGGTTCGGGCAGGGCATCGACCGGCAGCGTCGCGCCCCAGACCTGCGCCCGCTCATGCGCGGTCATCGCGCCGAAGAAGGCCTCGAACCCCGGCAGCAGATCGGCCTTGGTCAGCAGCAGATAGACCGGAAGCTGCATTTCCAGCCGCTCGCCGATCTCGGCCAGCCGCTTGCGGATTTCGCGCGCATGGCGGCGCAGCACGGTCTCAGAGGAGAGGAGGTCTTCCATCGACAGGGCCACGATGACGCCGTTCAACGCGCGCTTGCCGCGATGCTTCTTCAGCAGGTCCAGAAACGCGCCCCATTCCGCCGCGTCCTGCTGGGCGTCGCTCGACTGGTCGGTATAGCGCCCGGCCGTATCGACCAGCACCGCCTTTTCGGTGAAGAACCAGTCGCAATTCCGGGTGCCGCCGACGCCTTTCAGGTCATCGGAAAGCGCGATCGGGAAATTCAGGCCGGATTGGCGCAAGGCCGTGGTCTTGCCTGTCGCGGGGGGACCGATGATGACATACCACGGCATCTCGCGCAGGAAGCGCCGCTTGCCCAGACGCGAGCGGGCGAGCGAGGCCAGAACCTCCTGAAAGCGCGTCCCGATCTCGTCCCCCGCGCCGGGTTCGGCCGCGATCACCGAAGGCGCGGCCAGCTCGGTCACGAACATGCGGTTGCGCCGCGCCGCGCGAATCTGGCCGATCAGCAGGATCACCAGCCACAGGACGAGGATCGCGCCAAGGCAAAGCACTCGGATCTCGACGCTTTCCAGCGGCGCGCTTTCCCCGACCGAGATCAGGGGGCCATAGAACCAGATCGCCGCGGCCAGCAGCGCAAGCCCCACGAAGGTCCAGAAGCCGCGTGACAGCAGGAAGCGGAAAATGGCTTTGATCACCCGCATCATTGGCGTTTCTCGATCAGGATCTCGACCCGGCGGTTCTTGGCCTGACCCGCGCGGGTCGCATTATCCGCGACCGGCTTCAGCGCGGCATGGCCGTCGGAGCGGACCAGTTCGGCGGGAACCCCGGCCTCGGCCAGCGCGGTGGCGACGGTCTTAGCCCTTGCCTCCGACAATCCCTGGTTCGAGGCGAAGGGATTGCTGCGCTGGACCGGAATGCTGTCGGTATGGCCGCTGACCAAGACGCCGCCGACGCGGTGGATATTGGCCGCGATGGTCTTGCCGATTGCGTCGATCAGCGGATCATAGGCCGGGTTCAGCGTGGCCTTGGCCGAGCGGAAGACCTCGGGATTGCTGGCCTGCACGGTCAGGACGACCAGCGCCGCCGTCTCCTTGCCCTGCATCGCCGGCAGCAGGGCCTTGGGCACGGCCGCCTCGAACAGCGGCAGCATGGCATCCGTCACGGGCGCGGCGGGCAGGGCGGGCACGTCGCTTTGCCGGGGCGGGCGGAAGATCGCGGCGCGGTCGGGGGGTGGCAGCCCCGCCACCTGCGCGAAAAGCCCCTCGGCCTTGCCGGCCAGATGGATCGAAAGGCCGGTATGCATGACCAGCACCAGCCCCGCCGCGCCCAGCCAGATGGTCCAGAGCGGGACGGCGAAGCGCCTTGGCGTATCGGGTGCGGCCACGCCCGCCGCATGGGGGCCAAGCGGGGCCGCCTCGCGCTCGGGGTCGCGCAGCAGCCTTGCGATCTGGCTACGCAGCGCCACCAGCGCCCCTTCGCCCTGACTGCCCTGCACCCGATACTTGCCCCGAAAGCCAAGACAGAGGCAGAGCCATGCCAGTTCCAGCAGGTCGCGCTCGACGGCGGGATTGCGCATCAACCCGTCCAGCCGGTCGAAAAAGCGCGTGCCGGCATCGACCTCACCGCTGATCTGCGTCACCAGCGGATGCCGGGGCCACGCGCTTTGCGACCCCCAAGGCGTGTTGAGCGCAAGATCGTCCAGAAGCGCCGCGACGAACCACGCGCCCTGATCGGCCTGCGTCAGCGCCAGACCCTTGGCGACCGAGGCATCGCGCCCCTCGGTCAGCACCGCCTGCAGCCGGGCGCGCAGCGCGTCGGGCTGGTCGGGCGGGTTCGCGCGCTCGAGTTCCGGGGCGAGTTCCAGCAAGGTCGCATGACTTGCGACCAGAGGGTTGGGGTGGAGCCTTCCCGGCCGCGCACGCGGCGCCTGTCCAGCGGGGCCGGAGGACCATGAGGGCTGGTTCACCGGGGGCGACTGCCATGCCGCAGGCGGGGTCGAGGGTCCGCCCGGCGTCTGGGGCGTCGCCGCGCGTCCCGCGCCCAGCGGACGGATGCGGGTGCGGTTGCTGTCGCCAAGGCCGAAGGGATCGTTGCTGTCGCCCATCGCCCCCTACCTGCTGATCGCGTAGCAGTCGATCTCGGGCTCGCGCTCCAGCGTGCCGGACACGCCCAGAACGAAACCCGGCGCGCTTTGCAGCCGGGTCCAATGTTCGGATTTCCGGTCCAGTTCCAGACAAAGACGCTCGCCGTCATAGGGGATCTCGCGCGGCTGGGAATGCAGCGGCCGGAGCGGGATACCCGGCAGGCGCGAGGTCCAGAGCGTCTCGAACTCATCCGCCGCGCCGACCGTGACCTGACGGGTGAAAAGCTGGATCAGCCGGTCATCCGACATCTCCGAGCCGACGCGCAGCACCACCCGGCTGGAGCGCAGGAATTCGGGATTGTCGATCCGCACCTTCCAGACATTCGGGGCGTGCCGGGCGACAGGCAGGCTGCGCGACTTCGGCTCGACATGGCGCAGCGACAGGATGAGCGAGCGCAGCGCATCCGCAAGCGCCGCATAGGCGGGCCGCGGATCGGCATGGTCGTAATCGGGCAGGGTCGAGAGCCTGCGCGTCGACGATCCATAGGTCGCCATCCGCCCCGCCAGCCCGGCCAGCTCCTCGAAAAGCGCGGACGGATGGGCCTGATCCTGCGCCAGAAGATGCTGGAGCCGCGGCCGCGCGGCATTGGCAAGGTCGAGGATCAACAAGTTCTCGACCGAACGGCCCGTGCCGCCCAGCACCATCCCGCCTTGCGCCTCGATGATGCGGTCGAGACCGGTGACCAGTTCCTTCAGGAGGCCCGCATACCAAGGCGCTGCCGAAAGCCGCAGCGCGGGCGGCAGCCAGCCTTCGGTCAGGGCGACGCGGCCATCTGCGGCAAGCCCGTCGATCCCGGTAAGCGGCAGCGTCACCGCGCCGTGATCCGGCTCTCCGGGCAGGATGAGGCGGGTCGAAAGGCGCGCAAGCTCGACCTCGGCGGGCTCGGATCCGCCGCGGATCTCGTCCTCCAGCGTCACCCATTCGCCGCGCCAGCGCGCACCTGCGGGATCGGCATGGACCGGATCTATCGACGGCGCGCCCGGCTGGCGGGGCGCGATCCCCAGCCGCACGACGCCCGCGGGCGTCGCCCGCCCGACCGTCGCCGGCTGCGGGGCGGGGGCATCGGTCGGGATGCGGAAGGGCGTCCCGTCGGGCAGCAGCCCCTCGGCCTTGGCCAGCGCCACCTGCCCGGCATCGAGCGCGGCGGGGTCCAGCGCCAGCGTCACGAAACCCCATGCCTGATGCGGCAGCCCGCCCAGCATCGCCCGCAACAGCGCGGCGAAATGCCGGTCCTGCTGCTGGAAATGCTGCGGTCTGAGGAAAAGTCCCTCGGACCAGACGACGCGGTTGCCTTCGGCCATGATGCGCTCCTCAGGCGGGGGTCATGGTGACGCCGGATGGTCCTGCGGTCACGGCGAAGGCGGATTTCCCGGTCGGAGACACTGCGGCCTTCGCCCGAACCGATTTCCCCGCCGGGTTGCGATAGCCCGCGACGACCGCGACCGCCGTGGTCGAGGGATCGAGGACCAGCGCCTTGGTCGCGGTCCCGCCCGGCGCCAGCGTCACCGACTCGGCCTTGACCAGATCGGCGCCAAGCGCGGTGGCGGGATCCTGCAGGGCAAGAGGATCGGCCGCGTCGAAGGCGGCCGCGCCGCGCAGTTGCAGGATCTGCAGGGTCAGGGGCCGCCCGCTGCCGTCCGGGCCGGGATTGGCGTCGGCGGTGTTCGACAGGCTTAGATCGACCGTTCCCGGTCCCTTGGGTCCGCAGGCCGCGATCAGCGCCAGCGTTCCAAGCCCCGCAAGTGTGGCCCGGCGCGAGAAGAGGGTGCGGGTCATGTCATGTCTCCTCCTTGTTTGAAATTTCATAGGCATTGCGAAAATCCGCGCCGACCTCGCCAAGGAAGCGGTCCTCGGCCGCGCGTGCGATCTGGTTCCAGCGCTCGGCATAGGCGTCCCAGAGCAGCGCGGACTTGCCCCCCGCCATCAGCTTGCGCAGCGTCCCCGCCTCGGCCAGTTCCGCCTCGATCGCCTCGGGCGAAAAACGATCGATCATCTGGCGCAGCGCCGATTGCAGACCCTGC
Organism: Paracoccus sp. (in: a-proteobacteria); assembly: GCF_035556475.1. Lineage (GTDB taxonomy): Bacteria > Pseudomonadota > Alphaproteobacteria > Rhodobacterales > Rhodobacteraceae > Paracoccus. The sequence goes on from NZ_DATMFA010000070.1 coordinate 15,052, forward strand.
CAGCTTCGCATGTGGTGGTCGGCGAGGTCGCGGAAGGATTCCGCGATGGCGGCATCGGGGTCGAGATAACCGGCACCCCGATGCGCGATCAGCGCCTGTACCTGCTCCTCCGGGAGGACGAGGAATTTCAGCGGGTTGACCTCTTCCGGGCCAAGGGTGGTGCGCGCCACGCCCAACGATCCCTTTTCGCTCGCGCGGATGCGCAGCAAGGCGACCATCCCCTCGGCCAGCATCCGATAGCGGCGGCCGATCGCCTCGAGGTCGAGGTTCTCGGCCCCGGAAATCTCCAGCCCCGCGCCTTGGAGGAAGGCTTCGGCGGCCTCCACCGCCTGCCGCGCTGGCGGGTCGGAGGGGGGCGGCGGTGGCCTCGCCTCGGGACCGGCGGGCGTCGGGTCCGCGGGGTTGACCGCTGCCGGGCTGGGCGGGACCGTTGCCGGAATGGCCACCGGCGTCGGCCCCCAGCCCCAGTCGTCGGACGCGGATTCCAGCGCCTCCAGATGGGTGGAAACCGGGTCGAGGGTGAAGGGATCGTCGAAATCGGCGGGCGGACTTGCCCGCTCGACCTCGACCGGCTCGGGTGCATCGCGCCCTGTCGTCCTCTCGAAGGGCTCGGGCAGTTCGGCGGGGCGGGGCGGCGGCTCGGCGGGCGCTTCGTGCGGGGCGAAGAACGGATCGAGCCCCATCGCCGGTTCGCCGATAGCCGGCGCGGGGGAGGCGGGATCCTCTGCCGCCAGAAACTCGACCCCCAGCAGGACATCGCCCAGCCGCAGGCGCATCCCGTCGCGCAGCGCCGCGCTCTGGCCCTGGCCCAGAGGCTCGCTCGCCAGGTCGAGGAAGAGGCCGCCCGAACTGGTATCGGTGATCGTCCACCCCTCGCCCGCCGCGGCGATCAGGCAATGCCGGCGCGAGACGAATTGCTCGGGATCGACAAGGCACCAGTCGCAGCCCGGCTCGCGCCCCAGAACGGCATGGCCAGCCTCGAGCCGGAACTCGGTCTGCGGCTGGGGCAGCGGGCTCGACAGCACGATGAGACGCAGCACTCCCATCACGCGGCCCGCCTTTGATCCAGCGGCAGCGCAAGGTCGCTGCGATCGCGCGCCCCGGATGCGGCAAGCCAACCCAGCCGACCCAGCTCGACCCCGCGCCCCAGTTCCGGCGCGGGCACCGCCCCGGCGGCCAGAACAAGCCGCAGGTCGAAGCCAAGCGCCTCGCCCATGACGAATGCCAGCAGCCGGACCAGCGCGGCCCGCGCGGGACCGTCCTGCATCAGGGCGCGATATTGGGGCAGGTCCAACGGGCCGACCCGGATCTCGACCCGCGATTGGGGCTGGTAAAGGCGCGGGCCGACCACCGCGCCCGCCCCCAATCCGGCATGGGCCGACCCAAGGCGCGTCGCCAGATGCGCGGGGATGGCCTGCCAATGGGGCGCGAACTCGACGATCTCGACCCTTGCGCCAAGCTGGTCGGAGAGCAGTTCCGCAAGCGTCTCGGGACTGCGCAGACTGCCCGCGAGCGAGGTGGCGTGGCGCAGCGCCAGCTCCGGGTCGTCCAGCGAGAGCGCGGTTCCGGGCAGCCCGATCCCGGCGATGGCCGCCAGCATTGAAGCGAAGCGGCCACCGTCACCATGATCGGCGCTGACGGCGGGTTGAGCATCGGCAAAGGTCCGGTAGTAAAGCGCCATCATCCGATGTTGCAGCAGGTTGCAGAACTCCAGAAAGCTGCGATCGGCCCCCGGCTCCGCCTTGTCGTCGCCGCTGAACCAGCGCTCCGAGAGGCGTTCGAGGATGCGCCGGCTGAGATGCAGGGGCATCGGGCCTTCCGGGCCGAACAGGCCGGTGGTTTCCAGCATGATCCGGGCGGGCGCGTCGGGCTGGGCTGCGGACCATGACGAAACCTCGCAAGGGGCCGGGCCAAGCCGCACCTCCTGACCAAGGCGGGCGGGTTCCTCCTGCGCGCTGCCGGCATGGCCGAAACCCTGCGCGGCACTCTCCATCCGCCGCATCAGCTCGAAGGCCTCGACGGTGGGGGGCAGATCGGTCAGATCCGGGCGCGCAGACCGGGACGCATCGGCCATGTCACCTCCTCTTGCTTGTGGATAAGGCGGGTGCGACTGCGCACGAAGGCATTGACCGAAGCGTGACGGGCAAACAGCCGGTCAAGCAGCGCGGGCAAGAGCAGATGGCTTGCCCCCGCAAGCATGCTTTCGTCGATTTCGAGCGTGATTTCATCCCCGCGCCCGAAGGCCAGCGGGCCGGGCAGGGCGAGCCTCTCGATCACCGGCCTGCTGGAAACCGAGGCGACGGCACGCGCATGACGCGCCAGCGCCGGATCGCCGCGATCGGCGTAAAGGCCAAGCAGCGCCGCCAGAGGCGCACCGTCGCGCCCCGCTTCGGCCAGCGACAGGTGCCCCGAGGAGAGCTGCGCGACCAGCCGCCATGTCAGGTCATCGCCGCGCCGCCCCGCCGCCTGAGGCGACGGGCCGGACAGCGCCGGTTGCGGCCGGCGCATGGTACCCAGCAGCTCGACGCGGCTGACCGGCTCGGCCCCCTCGGGCGTCAGGCGCGGCGTGTCGTCGAGGATCGGGATGTCGCGATTGGTGCAAAGCGCGCGGATGTCCAGACGCCGGGGCGCCTCGCTGCTGCGCGAGACCGAGATCCACAGATCGTCGCCGGGATAGGAGCTGCGCATCTGGCCGCGCCTAACCTCGTCGCTGGCGGGACGACGGGGACGGCGCTCGGTCCACCAGCGCGCGCCAAGGCGCCTGCGCGCCTCGGGGGCGTGGACCGGGCAGAGAACCGCCGCCTCGCCCTCGCGGTCGGCATCGGCGACCCTGAGCAGGCGGAAGATCTCGAAATCGCGGGTGCGGCCGCGATCGGCATGGACCGGATGGGCGGTGGCGCGGGGCTCAAGCTCGACGAAATTGCACTCTTTCTCGAAGAGGTTGACCATCGGGACGCCGAAAAGCCGCAGATCCGCGGCCGAGAGCCCCGCAAGCCCCGGTTGCGGGCGCGAGAAGAGGATCGCGATGTCGAGGGCCTCGCCCTCGCCGCAAGCGCGGACCGCGTCGGCAAGCCCATGCAGTCGCAGGAAATGGAAGCGCTCGGGCATCAGGAAATAGTCGCGGAGCAGGCGAAACCCCTCGAAGCTTTGCCGCAGGCGCGGCGTCAGCCCTTCGCTGTCATCGACGCCGACCATGCCCGGGGGCGGCGCGATCAGGCCGGGATGCGCCCCGGCGCCGGCGGGTCGCAGGACCGTGATGATGGCATGGCCGAAGACCCCGTCCAAAAGCGCGGGCGCGCGCGGGCTTCCCGCATAGCAGATGTCCAGACGATCGAGCGACATTGCCGCAAGCCCGACCTGCCCCGCCGCCTGCAGGGTGAGGGTGATGCCCGCCTCGGCCCCGGCGACGGCGATGCCCGCCGCCGCGAGCGCGCCCCGGTCCGGCAGATAGGCGGCAGATTTCAGCGCGATCGGCCAGAGCGTCACGTCTTGCGCGGTGCTGTAGGTCGCGCGGGTCGCCAGCCCCTCATGGCTCGCGGCGGAAAAACGACTGCCACGGGCCACGACATGCCCGTTTGCCATGGTCTGCACCTGCGGGCCGGGATGGAGGACGGTCATGCACATGGCGGGCGCCGGCGCCGCGAGATCGGGCCAGAGCGTATCGAGAACGCCTGCGGTGAAACGCTGCCCCTCGGCCTCGACCTTGATCCGGGTCCGGGCGGCGAGGAAGGCCACCCCCTCCAGCAGACGCTCGACATAGGGGTCGGGGCAGGGCTGGGATTCGAGCGAGAGGTTGCGCGCCACATTGGGATGGAGGGCCGCAAACTCTCCGGCCAATTCGCGGATGTGACCCAGTTCCGCCTCGTAGGCCGCAAGAAAGGCGCGATCCATCAGCCATCCTCTAGCGCGGTCACGGCCATGCCGGTGTCCAGATCGACCGTGGTGAGCAGCCGCAGCCGTTCCGGCGCGGGCGTCATCATCAGCAGCCCCTCGATCTGGATGCGCAGGCCGACGCTGGTTCCGGGCGCGACCGTGACCCGGATCGTGTCCCGGCGCAGCCGCGGCTCATAGGTGGCAAGCACCTCGCGCAGCTCGCGGGCCAGCGCCTCATGGTCGAAATCCCCGGCGCGCCGCCCGGCAAATGAGGGCACGCCGAAATTCAGGACCGAGCGGCGGACTTGGGGGAAATCCGCAAGCAGGTCGGCCGGATCCTCGGCCCCGCTTGCGCTGCCAGCGGAGGGGTTGCGGCGTTCGAAATCGCTGAACTCATAGCGCGCCTCCAGCCGTTCGATGCCGAACAGATCCTCGATATCGCGGCGCACCGCCTCGCGCAGCCGGGCGGGCGTGACGAGGATGCCTTGCTCCTGCAAAAGCGCATGGCGCTGGCGAAGCTGGGCAAGCGCCGCCCTGTCGCGGGCTTTCTCGTCCTTCCGGTTCTCGGCGGAGGCGTCTTCCGGGTGCGCCGAGAGGGCGGCTTCCAGCCGCGCGATCTCGGCGCCGATCCCGGGCAGGTCATCGACAAGCCGGTCCCAGAGGCTAGGCTGCACCATCTCCCGCCGCGCGGCGAGGGGGGCGACGGTTTGCGGGTGTTCTGGGATCTGGCCGGCCATCTGACATTGCACCCGCGAATATCACGCGAGTTCCATCAGGTTATATTCAACCTCATGCTCGTCGCCTCCGGTCTGGTCGTCTTTCTGGACGGTGTATTTGATGCCGATATTCTTGAAGGAGATCGAAAAGCTTTCTGTAAACGAGTCGAAGCCGCCGCTCGCATTATAGGAAGTGAGAATGCAATCGGTCAGGGTGATGATCAGATAATCCAGATGCTCCTCGCCGGAATCTTTCCGTGCGGTGAAGACCACCTCGTCAAAGGCCTGCGCATTCATACAGGCGAGCGCCAGATAGGGCGAGGCCGCGTCATAGGTCTTGCTGCATACGAGATCGCCGAAACTGGCATGTGCCCCGGTATGCCCGCCGCCTTTCGCGCGCGTGGCGTGCTGGACGACGCCGAAGCTCACGGCGTCGATATCAATTTCATCCTCATGGCCTTTAAGTCGCGATTCTCCTTTGATCTTGGGAACTTTGAGGGTGCCGGTTGCCATTTGATGACTCCTCTTGAGGAAAGGCGGGGTTCAGTATCGCAAAGGCCTTCGGGCCGTGGCCGGTCCGAAGGCGAGCCTCATACCCCCTTGACCGAGGGCAGTTCGGAAACCAGCCGGAGCGAGGCGTTGATCCCCTCGAGCTGGTAATGGGGGCGCAGGTAGAAGCGCGCGGCATAATAGCCGGGGCGGCCCTCGACGCTTTCAACCCGGACCTCGGCAGCGGCCAGCGGGCGCTTGGCCTTGGCGGCCTCGTTCGCCATGGCGGTATTGGCCAGGACATAGCGGTTGATCCATTCCGAGAGCCACCGCTCCATGTCCGAGCGTTCCTTGAAAGTGCCGATCTTGTCCCGCGCGATCGCCTTCAGGTAATGGGCGAAGCGGCAGACCGGCAGCAGATAGGGCAGATTGGCCGAAAGCCTCTCGTTCGCCTGCGCGTCGGGATCGACCAGCCGCCCGGCCCGCGCCTCGCAATCCTGCAGCGTCTGCGCCCCGAGGAAGGCCGCGACATCGGTGTTCTTGCGATGCAGGATCGGCATCAGGCCGAGCTTCGCCAACTCATGCTCGCGCCGGTCGTCGATGGCGATTTCGGTCGGGCATTTCATCACCACCGAGCCGTCATCGCTGGGGAAGGTGTGGACCGGCAGGTTCGTGACGACCCCTCCAGACTCCACCCCCCTGATCCGGCTGCCCCAGCCATAGAGCTTGTGGCTGCGGTTGATATTCACCCCCATCGGAAAGGCGGCATTCATCCAGACGTAATGGTCATGCTTGCCGTCGATCACCTCGCGGAAATCGAAGCCCTTCACCGGGATTGTGTCGGGGCCATAGGGCAGGCGGGCCAGAACCCGCGGCAGCGTGAGGCCGATATAGCGCGCATCCTCGCTTTCGCGCAGGCTTTGCCACGCGGCATAATCGGGCGAGGAGGTCACCATCTTCAGGTCTTGCGGATTGGGCAATTCCTGCCAGCTTTCCATGCGAAACAGCCGGGGCGAGGCGGCGGCGATGAAGGGCGCATGGGCCGAGGCGCAGATCCCCGAAAGGTTGCGCAACAGGCCCACGTCGCGCGGATGGTGGCTGAACTCATAGGCGCCGATCAGGCTGCCGAAGGGCGCGCCGCCAAAGCTCGAATATTCCTCGGTATAGAGCTTGCGGAACATCGGGGACTGGTCCCACATCTGCCCCTCGAAATCCTCGAGCTGGTCGGCAAGTTCGTCCTTGGTGATGTTCATCACCCGGATCTTCAGCATGGTGTCGGTTTCTGTATTGTTCACCATGTAATGCAGGCCGCGCCACGCGCCCTCCATCTCACGCACCTCGGGGGCGTGCAGGATCTCGTTCATCTGCTCGCTGAGCAACTGGTCGATGCCCGCGATCAGCCCCTTGATCGAGCGCACGGCATTGCCCGAAATCGTCGCCGTGCCGGTCTTTTCCCGCGCGGCAAGGGCAAGGTTCGCGACCAGTTCGCGCAGCCGCGCGCCCTCGTCCTCGCGGACGCGGAAGTCCTTTTCCAGAAGCGAGCCGAACTCGTCCAGATCGACTTCGGCGGCTTCGGCCGCGCCTTCCGGGCTGGTCTTGAGTTCTTCGTCAGCCATGTCTCAGCCCTCCGCCTTGTCGCTGTCGGAAGCATCCTCGTCCGCGACGGCCTGCTCGGCGATGCGGGCCAGAAGCGGCTCGTCATTGAGAAGCTGGGCAATGCGCTTCTCGGCGCTGGACTTGCCGTCCATGAAGCCCAGCAACTCCTCGAGCTTGCGGCGCATCTTCATCAGCTCGGCCAGTTCCGGCACCTGCTCGGCGATGCGGTCGGGGGCGAAATCGCCCATGTTTCGGAAAGTGAGGTCGATGAACATCTCCTCGTCCGGGGCCGCCTCACCCTCCTTGCCGGGCAAGCGGTTCGGGACGCGGGCGGTGACGCGGGGCGACAGCGCCTCCATGAAGGCGGTGAACCGCCCGGCATCGACATCGACGAAACTGCGCTCGGCCGGGGGTTTCTGGGCCTCGCGGGTCGTCGATTTTCCCGAAAGCGGCGCCATCACCCCCATGACGAAGGGCAGCTCGATCGTGGTCGGACTGCCGTAATGCTCGACGTCATAGGCAATCTGGACCCGCGGGGCGCGATTGCGTTCTATTACCTTCGCCTTGCTCTCACTCATTCAGGATCACTCCGGTTTCAGACGTGTCCCGCACGCCAGATGCCCCATGGATTGCCTCGGCCGAGCTATTCGCTGGAAACTCCCGCAATGCTGCGGAACTCCTTGACGCCGCCGGGCGCGATCTCCTCGATCAATTGCAGGAAAGTCATTGGCACCATCCGCCGCATCCGCCGGGCGAGGTCCGGCAAGGGCGAGGCGGGTTCGCTGCGCTGGTAAAATTCGATGATCAGATCAAGACAGGCCTCGACCTCGGCGCGCGAGGTCAGCCGTGCGGGCAAACCCGCGGCGGGCGCAATGGGCAGGCCGGCGGGGACGGCGCCCCCGCCCTCGGCACCGTCGGGCAGGGCTTCGGTTGCGACCACGGCCGGGCGCCCGCCCGGTGCTGCAAGCGTCGCCTGCATCCGGCCCAGCACCTTTCCCAGCTCAAGAAAACGCACCGGCGGATCGGAGCCGACGCGGGCGGCCAATGCCGTCTCCAGCCTTTGCAGCGCGGCGATCGCATTCCCAAGGCCTTCCTCGACCGCCGCGACCTCCTCGGCGGCCTGATCGCGGCAGGCGCGGCAGGAGGTCATCACCCGATTGACCCGGACCTCGTGATCGGCGGCGCGGTTGGCCTGTTCGGCGGCGGAAAGCCCGGTCGCCCCCTCGGCCTCAAGCATCCCTTGCGTGATCGAGGCCGCCTCGAGATCCGCCCCGGTCACGACGGCAAGCCCACGCGGGGTCAGCAGGCTGTTATAGGCCAGATCGCCGAGGATACCGGCATCGGCATTCTCGATCTGGTGGAGCGCGTTGATCCGGCGCAGCGCCGAGGCGCGGGGATTGTCGCCGTCGCGCAGCGCGGGATGCAGGCTCTCCCACCAGTTTTCAACCGCATCGGCCAGCAGGTCCAGCCCCTCGGCCAGTCCCGCCGGGCCGCGCATATTTGTCATCAGCCGCGCGACGATCACCAGAAGGCGCAGATCGCGCCCGGCCTCGGCCAGGCTTTCGGCCTCAGCCATCAGCCGCGCCCAGTCCAGCGCGACGTCGCCCGTATTCCCTTTCCTGACCTGATCTTCGCGGACAGCGCGCGAGGCGCCGTCCAGCGCCCGTTCGAGCGCCATGAACCTCATATCATTACGAAGATCCAGACCTGCCGAATCCGGCCCGGGAATAGGCGCGAGAAACATGACAATAACCTTTTAAAGGCCGTGATATGCACGTCTCGAAACGAGCAAATCATCGCACGGAGTCTCGTTTCACGCAACGAATTCCTGTGACTGGCCCGGTCAGGGGCGCAGGTCCATGACGCGCTCGCTGACGGCAAGAATCCGGTCGGGGGCGGTCTGGCGCAATTCGGTGATCGCCTGCACGAAGGATGCCGGGGATTCCTCGGGCGGCCGCCGTTCGGGGAAAAGCGGACCCCGGCTGACGATGGCGAAAATCGCGGTCTTGCCGAAATCCTTGTCATTGACCCGCAGCGCTATCTGTCCGGCCGTCCGGCCTTCGACCGGCCAGAGCACCCGGACCACATGCAGCGGCCCGTCGGGGCTGCCGATCCGGTCGAGGCGGTTTTCATCGCTGGCATTGGGCATGATGTTCGCCACCTTGCCCTCCTGCGCGGCCGCGACCCAAAGCTCGGCATCGGGGCTGGCGGCCAGCGCCGGGGGGATCAGCACATCGGCCAGGGGATTGTCGCCCGGATGGAATATCCCCGTCAGGGAGGGTGTGTCGTCCTTGGCCTCGGAGAGGCGGATCGTGACCCCGCCATCGGGCAAACCGTCCATGGCCGCGCGGATCAGGCACAGGGTCGGGTTCAGCACCTCGATCCCGAGGCGGATCTCGCGATCCCCGAGCGCGCCGTGCAGATCCTCGGCCAGCGCGGCGCGCGCCGCCTCGACGGGCAGGCTGCCCTGCACCGTGACAGTGGCGCCGGGCATGGTTCCTGGGTCCGGCGGATCGACGGTCAGCGCGCCGCAGGTGGCATGACGCTTGAGCAGTGCCGCGATGTCGGGTTTGGCGGGCTGCGGTTCCGGCGGCGTCGGCCCGGCGGACACCGGCGGGGTCGCTTCGGGTATGGGCACAGGCACGGGCGCCGGGGCGGGTTCCGGCCGGGCCGGGATGGCGGCTACTTCGGGCTCGGGCAGGACCGGTTCCGGCGTCAGCCGCAGGTCAAGCCCCAGCCCCGCGCTCTGCGCCCAATCCTCCAGCCGCACGGTCAGGGCCGCGATATCGGCCGAGGCGCGCGGGGTGCCCGCGATCTCGACCTGCGTGGCGATCACCGCGACCGTCCATGAGGACAGATCATCAAGCAGGGGGAACAGCCCGGCGATCGCCGCAGCCCAGCCCGGAACCGGCATCCCGCGCGCCAGCGTCAGGGTTCCGGGGCCGGCATCTGCCCCGCTCGCCGCCGAGAAAGCCGCCGCGATGCGGGTCGCGGCTTCGCTGTCGGGCGCGTTCCCCTCGAGCCGGGGCGGCGGGCCGGTTTCCGCATGGAGCCGCCATTCCTCGACAAGGGGAAGGGTCGGGCTGCTGCCTCTCCAGAACCACCATCCCGCCGCCAGCAGGGCGACGACAAGACCGGCGACCAGCAGGGCACGCCCGCCGAAGCGGCGGGGCGGCGCGCCGGATGCGGGCGCCTTCCCGCCAGGGGGCGCGCGTCGCGCGGCGGCCGAGGGGCGGTCCTTCAACAAGGCGTCGAGCCGCGCGATCACCGCCGCAGCCGAGGGCGCGCGTTCGGGCAGGCGCGGCGCGGTCAGCCAATGGATCAACCCGGACAGAGGCTCCGGCAGGTCGCGAAGGTCGAGGGGTTCGGCCTTCCGGCGGATGATCTCGCCCGGCGTCGCCCCGGCATAGGGCACCGCGCCCCGCGCTGCGGCCGCCAGCATCGCGCCAAGCGCATAGAGGTCGCTGGCCGGGACCGCCTTGCCCTCGAACTGCTCGGGCGCGGCATATTCGTATTTCCCGGCAAACTGGTTGCCGATGATGGTCCGCGCCCCGGCGGCGGTGTCCTTGGCGATGCCGAAATCGATGACGGTCGCCCCCTCGACCCGGCCATCGCGCAGGATGATATTGTCGGGTGACAGGTCGCGATGCACGATCCCGCGCGCATGGGCCGCGCCAAGCGCCTCGGCGACGCGATGGGCAAGGATCAACAGCTCGCGCGGCTCCAGCCGGCGTTCGGCCATGACTTCCGAGAGCGCGGGGCCGTCGATGTAATCCATCACCAGAAAGACATGCCCCTCGGCCGAGCGCGAGCAATCGCTGTAGCGCACCACCGCGTCATGGACGATGTCGCGCATCGCCTCCTCGCGGCGCATCAGCTCGAGATAGCCTTCGTCCCCGGAATATTGCGCGGCAAGCGCCTTGATCGCCACGACGCGGCCGGTGACGAGGCTTCTGGCGCGGTAAACCTCGCCGGTGCCGCCGCGACCCAGCACCCCTTCGATGGTCCAGGTGTTGTTCAGCACCTGCCCTTCACGGAATATATCGCCCGGCAGGGCCGGGATCATTGCCGGAGTCCAGTTTCAGCCGGGGTCATGGACCAGATCCTCGCGAAAAGATTTCCGAAAACCGTGGTTTTGAAATAGACTTTGACGGGACCGATTTTTCCTTCCGCTTCCGCACAAAGCAAGCCCTGAATTCATCACTCCGATTCAACCGCCCTCTTATTCGGGATGGCCAGGATGACGACCGTGACTTCACGTGCCGCTCCGCGAGGATCCAGAGAAACCGTCAAGCGCAAGGAATTGGTGGGCAGGCTGAACCCGCAATGCCTGCGCGCATTCTCGGAAGCGGCACGCAATGCCAAACAGCGTGGCAATCCTTATGTGGAACTCGCGCATTTCATTGTGGCGCTGTTTGATCCGCCGGATCTGGATTTCGCCCTGATCGTCGCCGCCGCCGGCGCGGATGCCGCCCGGATCGAAGGCGATCTGGCCCGCGCGCTCGACGCGTTGCCCCGCGGCGCAAGCGCGGTCGAGGAGTTTTCCGACCACATCTTCCACGCCATCCAGGAGGGCTGGGCGCGGGCCTCGCTTGAGCGTGGGTCAGGTCAGGTCCGCTCGGGCGATATTCTGGTTGCCTGCCTCAAGACCCCGGTGCTGGAGGGGCTGCTTCTGCGGATCAGCCCGGAATTCGACCGCATCGACGTGGACCGCATGGCGCAGGATCTGCCCGGCATCATGGCAGGCTCGGCCGAGGAGGAGACGGCCACCGCCGACACCGCCCCCGAACCGGGCCAGCAGGCCCGCAAACCCGAGGGGGCGCTTGAGAAATACGCCACCAACCTGACCGAGCGCGCCCGCGCCGGCAAGATCGACCCGGTGGTCGGGCGCGATCCCGAGATCCGGCAGATCATCGACATCCTGATGCGCAGGCGCCAGAACAACCCGATCCTGACCGGAGAGGCGGGGGTCGGCAAGACCGCCGTGGTCGAGGGGTTTGCCCTGCGGCTCGCGCGTGGCGACGTGCCCCCCCAGCTTGCCGCCGTCGATCTGTGGCTGCTGGATATCGGGCTGATGCAGGCCGGGGCCAGCGTCAAGGGCGAATTCGAAAAGCGCCTGAAATCGGTGATCGACGAGGTGCAGGCCTCGCCCAAGCCCGTGATCCTCTTCATCGACGAGGCGCATACCCTGATCGGCGCGGGCGGCAGCGCCGGGACCGGGGACGCGGCGAACCTGCTGAAGCCCGCGCTCGCCCGGGGCGAGCTGCGCACCGTCGCCGCGACCACATGGGCCGAATACAAGCAACATATCGAGAAAGACCCCGCCCTGACCCGGCGCTTTCAGGTGGTGAAGGTCGAGGAACCCTCGGAGGCCAGCGCCGTCGAGATGCTGCGCGGCATCGCGGGCGTGCTTGAGCGGCATCACCGGGTCGAGATCCTTGACGAGGCGATCCGGGCCGCCGTCTCGCTCTCGCATCGCTATATCCCGGCGCGGCAATTGCCCGACAAGGCGATCAGTCTGCTGGACACGGCTTGCGCGCGCGTCGCGGTCAGCCAGCACGCGACCCCGGCCGAGCTTGAGGATCTGGAGCGTCGCCTGCAGATGCTGGAGATCGAAGCCGGCATCATCACGCGCGAGGCGGCAATCGGCATAGATACCGAGGACCGCGCGGCCGCAAACCTCGCCGCCCGGACTGAAACCGAGGCCGAGCGAAGCGCGGCTCTGGCCCGCTGGGAGGCCGAGAAGGCGTTGGTCAGCGATATCCTTGCGCTGCGCGCGGAACTGCGCGGCGAGGGGGTCGCATTGGAAGCGGGTGCGACGACCGGCGAGGAGGCTGCCGAAACCGTCGAGGAACCGGCGCCCGAACCCGTCGACGTCACCGACAAGCTGGCTTTGCTTCGCGCGAAGATGGCCGAACTTGCCGGCCAGCAGGGGGAAAGGCCGCTGATCCTGCCCTCGGTCGATCGGCTGGCGGTCGGGGCGGTGGTGCAGGACTGGACCGGCATCCCGCTGGGCCGGGTGCTGGCCAGCCAGACCGAACGCGCCCTCGGCCTCGCCGCGCTGCTGGGCGAACGGGTGGTCGGTCAGGATCACGCGATGGAGGCGATCGCAAGCCGGATCCGCACTGGAATGGCCGGGCTTGGCGCGCCCGAAAAGCCGGTCGGCGTCTTCATGCTCTGCGGCCCCTCCGGCGTCGGCAAGACCGAGACCGCGCTCGCTTTGGCCGATGCGCTTTACGGGGGCGAGCAGAACCTCATCTCGATCAACATGAGCGAATATCAGGAGGCGCATACCGTCTCGACCCTGAAAGGCGCGCCGCCCGGCTATGTCGGCTATGGCAAGGGCGGCGTGCTGACCGAGGCGGTGCGGCGCAGGCCCTATTCGGTCATCCTGCTCGACGAGGTGGAAAAGGCCCATTCCGACGTGCACGAGATCTTCTTTCAGGTCTTCGACAAGGGAATGATGGATGACAGCGAGGGGCGGCGGATCGACTTTCGCAATACGCTGATCCTGCTGACCTCGAATGTCGGGACCGACGAGATCATGGAGATGACGGAATCCGGCCGCTCACCCGCCGAGATCGAGGCGCTTTCCGCCGCCCTGCGTCCGCCGCTGCTGCGGGTGTTCCCGCCCGCGCTTCTGGGGCGGCTGGTGACGATCCCCTATCTGCCGCTCTCGGATACGATGATCGAGGCGATCGCGGGGCAGAAGTTGCGCTCGATCGCGCGCAGGCTCGGCGCGGCTCATGGGGCGGAGCTGGTCGTGGGTGAGGGGGTGATGGACCTGATTCGCGCCCGCTGCACCGAGGTCGAATCCGGCGGGCGGATGATCGACACCATCCTGACTGGCAGCCTGCTGCCCGAACTCAGCCGCAAGGTTCTCGAGGCGCGGCTGGAGGGTCAGACCATCTCGCGCGTCAGCGTCACGGGCGGGGCGGACGGCTTTGCCTATGCGATCGAATAGGCGCGGCGATGCAGGTGCTGGACCAGACCGGCTTTCCCCATCAGATGGGGATGGGCATGGACGTGGCGGGCCGCAGCTACATGACCCTGACCGTCAAGGGCAGCTTCGCCTTTCCCGACCGCGAGAGTGAGCTGCCCCGGCCGCTGGACATGCAGCGCCCGCTGGTGATGGCGGATGAGTTCACCGGCGCGCCCGGCTTCTCGGCCCCGCTTTGGGAAAGCGACTTCGCCTTTCGCAAGCCGATGTGCGACGTGGTGGTGAATGGCGCGGCCCATGCTCCGCAAGGCCGCCCGGTCGAGCGTCTGCGCGTGGGGCTGGCGGTCGGGAACTGGTCGAAGCAGTTCGACGTGGTCGGGCAGCGCGAATGGCGCACGCTTGGGCCCGCAATCACCGCGACCCGGCCCTATCCCTTTACCCGGATGCCGTTTTCCTATGACACCGCCTTCGGCGGACCGGATCGCAGCCGCCCTGCCGGCCCCGATGTGCCGGTCTATGCCCCGAACCCGGTCGGGCTGGGCTTTGCCACCGCGACGGGGGGCAATCCAGCGGGACTTGCCTTGCCGAATACCGAGGCGCCGGGGCAGGAAATCAGCTCGCCCTACGGCGGCTACCGGCCCATGTCGCTTGGCCCCTATGGCCGGGGCTGGCCGCTGCGCCTGCCTTTTGGCGGCACCTATGATGCGAAATGGATCGAGGAAACCGCGCCGTTCCTGCCCGCGGATTTCGACGACCGCTATTACCAATCCGCGCCGCCCGACCAGCAGATCCCGTTTCCCGCGCCACATTCTCCGGTCGTGCTGGTCCACCTGACTCCGCGCGGGCGCGAGGCGTTCCACCTTCCCGACACCCGCCTGCCGATCCGCGTCTGGCGCGGGGCCGAAGAGGTTATCGACCGGCAATGCCTGCCCGACAGCCTGCTTCTTGATACCGAGGCCCGCATCCTGATGCTGGTCTGGCGCGTCTGGGCGCCGATCCGCCGGACCATGGCCGAATTCACGCGCGCATGGGTCGGCGCGCCCACGGGCGCGATGCTGCGCGCCGAGGAGGAGGGCAGGGGCTATCTCCGCGCCTATGCCGTCATCGGCGAGGAGAACCCGCCATGATCGGGATCGAGGCGGCGGGGATGGTTACGGCGGTGGGGCTCGACTGGGCATCGGCCTCTGCCGCCCTGCGCGCGCGCCTCGACGGCTTTGCCGAGACCCGCTTCGTCGCCCCCGGCGGCTGGCGCATCGGGGCGGGTGTTCCACTGCCGCGCAACTGGATCGGGCCAAAGCGCATGGCGCATCTGGCAGCCGGAGCCATTGCCGACATCCTGCGCCAGGATCCGGCGGCGCGCGATGCCGCGCTGATCCTGTGTCTGGCCGAGGAGAGCCGTCCCGGTCGCCCGGTGACCGACCCGCCCCTGCTGCTGAAGATGCTCTCGCAGATCCTCGGCCTGCCGGAACGGCGCGCCCATCTGGTTGCGCATGGCCGCCCCTCGGGCTTCGTCGCGCTTGACCGGGCGCGGCGCATGATCGCCTCGGGCGAGGCAGGTCGCGTGATCGTCCTTGGCCTCGACAGCTATCTGACCGGCCCCGCCATCGCGCATTACGGCGGCCTCGACCGGCTGCTTGCCGACGGCAATCCCGACGGCTTCATCCCCGGAGAGGCGGCGGCCGCGGTCCTGCTGGGCAAGGGTGGTCCGCTGCGGCTGACCGGCCTTGGCCTTGCGCGCGAGGCGGCGTTTCTGGGCAATGCGAGGGGAGAGGACGGCGCGGACCTGCCCTTGCGGGCCGATGGCATGGTCGCCGCCTATCGCGCTGCCCTGACCGAGGCCGAGTGCGACTTGGCCCATGTCGAATACCGCATCGCCGACCTGACGGGAGAGCAGCATTTCTTCAAGCAGACCGCGCTTGTCACCCTGCGCCTCGAACGCGGCCGCACGGCGTTCCAAGACCTGTGGAGCCCGGCCGAGGGCCTTGGCAATATCGGCGCGGCGGTCGTCCCTGCCATGCTGGGCATGGCGCTGGCGGCGGTTCGCAAGGGCTATGCGCCGGGATCGCCGGTCCTAATCGAAGCCTCGGGAGATGACGGCGCTTGCGGGGCGGCGGTCCTCCACGAGGTGCGCGGCGCGGTCAGGCGCGCCTCGGTCGAGGACCGTTTCGCCGCCGGGGCCGCGCCATGAGCGGGGTCTTCGCCAACGGACTTGAGATCAGCGGCAAGGCGGTCGACGCCAAGACCATCGCCGCTTTCCCCGACACCTGCTTCACCCCGCCCGAGAACCCCGCGACCCCGCCGGGCGTCCCGGTTCCCTATCCCAGCTTCGGCATGGCCTCGGACACCGAAAACGGGACAGGCACGGTCTTCATCGGCGGCAAGATCGTGAACATCAAGAACAAGTCAGACGAGGCGAAGACATCCGGCACCGAGGCGGGATGCGCCGCGAAAAAGGGGATCATCACCTCGAAGAACACGGGGAAGAAATACTTCCACTCCTGGTCCAACGATGTGAAATTCGACGGAGAGCCGGTGATCCGGTTCTCGGACCTCGCCACGCATAATCATGCCTCGCCGGGGGGAAACGATCCGCCTTGGGTTGAAATCGCGTTGCTGAACACGGCGGGCGGAGACTGCAAGGCGGTTTATATCGAGCTGCAGGGCCATCCCCATAACAAAAGCCCCTGCGACTATACCACGACCGGAAAGGAATCCGAGCATACGGCCCAAGCCGCCGGCTTCATGTCGGACCGTTCGGGTGGTGTGGCCTGCAAGAAGAAATGGCCCGGTTACGATCAGGACGCCGCGCCATGCATTTGCATGGACGCCAAGCGGGTGAAGAAGAAAAAGGGCGAGCGTTCCAAGAAGGACATGCCCCATGACAAGAAAACCAAGAAGGTCGAGGATCTGCTCAACAAAGGGCGGGCGGGTTGCAAGACTGCCAAGGGCACGACCTCTTGCAAAAAGGCCTGTGTTCCGCCGACAGCAGGCGCTTTTGCAGATGTGGGGGCCGAGGCCACTACCGAGTTTCATCCAAAGACCGACAGCTCCAAGAAAACGCCCAAAGAGCGCGAGCAGGTGACGGAATGCCTGAAGCTTATTAACATGGCTTATCTGGCTGGAGTGGAGCCCGGAGATTCGAAGGAAGCCGCACAGAAAAAGGTCGACGCGGCCCGCGCGAAGCCGATTTGCACCAAGGGCATCTGCAAGGCTCCGAAGGGCCAGAAATGCCACGGCTGCTAGCCCGGAAGGAGATCGCGTTTGGACTATCTTCCTCAAGTGCTCGCGACCGGAGATGGCGAGTGCGACATCACTAATGCGTTCTGTTTCTCCAAGGATGCCGTGTTCCTGCTGGTGAATGCGCGCAGCGACGACGAGGATATCGAGGCCTCGGTTCTGATCCGCGTCGATCTGGCCAGCGAGCCTCTGAGCTATTCCGTGCTGCATGAGTTCGACAGCGGGTCGCTGGACTACCATGCCGCCTCGCCTGACTTGCATTTCATTCTGGCGAGCGGCGGCTATATCCACATGATCCGCGATGGGGAAATGACCTTTCACGGCTTTCCTTCCCAGACCTATCTTCCGAACATTGCAGGCTACGACCGTGAATCCGTTGTCGTTTTCGGTGAGAAGGGTGAGGCGTTCCACTTTCGGGGCGGAGCCTATCGGCAACTGTTGACCCGCACCGACCAAACCCTGAATGCCATGAGCTTTCCACGACCCGGTCAGGGCTTTGCGGCCGGCGATTACGGCACTTTCCTGTCATGGAACGGAGAAAGTTTCTCGCGCGTCGATCTGGGTGGCGAAGAAGCGATCCAATCCCTCGCCGTGAAATCGGATGGCACGGTTTTGCTTGCCTGCGCCGATGGGGTAGGCCTCATCGTGGCCGGGGACGAGTTGCAGCGTATCGAGGGCCCGGAGGCAGATTTCTATTCCGTCACCGAATTCGGCGGGCGTGAGTATTGGGGTAACGACGATTTTGGCATCTACAGCCGGGAAGGCGATGAATTTCTGCCACGATTCGAAACTGGCTATGCGTTCAACATGAATGTCGCGCGCGATCTTCTGACCATAAATGCGGGTTACGCTGTATATGTTTTTGACGGCAGCGATTGGGTCCATCTAAAACTGAATGATGACCTCGAAAACCTGATCGAGCGCGCTCCCCTCGATTTCACGCCTCAATAGGTCAGAGGGAGGGCCGGTTTGCCGCGAGATACTCCCTGACCCGCCCCAGATCCAACCCCGCCACCCGCAAGCCCTCGGCGCCGGGTTGCAGCATGCGCACCACGAACAATTCCCCCGGTTCGGGATATTCGGCCAGACGCGCCTCGGCCATTCTCAGCCCTTCGGGGCCCGCCACGCGCAACCCGTCAAGATGGGCCTCCAGCCGCTCCAGCAACCGGGCGATGCGCAGGGCGTCCATTTCCGGGTTATCCTCAGGGTGGAGCAGCGCGTGGTCGTAGATCGTCCACAGGAACGCAGCCTGCTCGGCATGCTGGCGGAGGATCTCGGGCAGGACGGGGGCGGGGGGGGACATCAGTTCAGGTTGATCGACCCGCCCCGGATCCGGTTCGCGGCCGAGGCATGGCTGACCAGATAGGTGCCCCGGATGGTGATATGGCCGTCCGCTTCCATGACGATCGAGGCTTTGCCGCAGCGCAGCTCGATCCGCTCCTGTGCGGTGATCCGCAGCGGCTCTCCGTCACGGATGACGACATGGCCTTCGGGGGCCGGTGACAGGATGCGCCCGATGATCAGCGGGCGGTCGGGGGCGCCGTCCTCGAACAGGATCGCCAGTTCGGCGCCGATATCGGCGGCCTCGAAGCGCGCGAGGCTGCGGGCGGGGATCGCCTGCGAGGAGGGATTGCCGGGAAAGACAACCAGCGGCTGGTCGCCCTCGAAGCCAAGCAGCATCCCGATGACCACGCCGTTGCGGATATCTGCGCCGATCATGCCGCATCCTCCCTCTGCTGGGATGGATCATAGCATGGAGGGAGTGCCCGTCGCTAGAATCCCCGAAGCGCGACCGACAGCCAGAACGCCGCCCGCGCCTGCGGGCTCTGGTAATAGACGCCCGCCTTGCGCAGCGCCGCGATCTTTCGGGTCAGCGGGGCCGAAAGGGCATCATCGAAAGCCGTAAGCCGGTCCCGGTTTTCGGGTGTGAAGCGCATGGCCGAGGCGCGCAGCGCGGCGCTGTTCTGGACTGCCCAGTCCTTGTGCCGCCCGCGCAGGTGGCGCAGCAGACGGGTCGGAAAAGTGCGCAGGCCGCGGTTCGCCCCGATCACATTGGCGCCATGCTGGCGATAGAGGATGCCCGGCTGATCATCCAGAACCGCCGTTCCGCCTGCGCCGGTCACGATCTGATAGGCCCACCAGTCATGGATGGGAATTTCTCCGACCTCCGCCTCGGCCTCCTGCAGCAGCCGGGCAGCCGCGGGCGTCATCACGATCGTATTGCCGCTGAGCATGTTCTGGACCAGCGCATTGCGGAACCCGAGGGGGCGGGCAGGTAGAGGCGACAGGCCGGTCTGCTGCAGCCGCGCGTCGCAGATCCTCATCCGGCAGCCATAGATGGCCAGAGAGTCGGGAATTTCCGAAAGCATAGCCATTCCGCGCGACAGGTGATCCCGGTCCCAGACATCGTCCTGATCGCAGAAGGCCAGATACTGCCCGTCAAGCGCCGCCCGGCGCAGCAGGCTGCGGAAATTCCCGGTCGCGCCGACACCCGGCCCACGCAGCAGCCGCACCTGACCCTCGGGTCGGCTGCGAGCAAATTCCTCGATGATGGCGACCGTCCCGTCGCTGGAACCGTCATCCGAAATCCAGAGACGCCAGTCCGCGCGATGCTGGGCGGCGATGCTCTCCAGTTGGTCGGCGATGAAGCGCGCGCCGTTTCGGGTCGCCATGAGGATCAGGACGTTCTGCGATACTTGACCTTCCGGGGCTTGTAGGCTTGGGGCGACGGACCTGTCAGTCATTCATCTGCCGCCGGCATTGGGATGGTTCGCAATCGACATGTCCTGCATCTGCTCTTCTTCCACGCCCGAGGCCTTTGCTGTCATTTACGCTGTTCGCGGTGCCTTGGGCAATGCGCCTGCTCCGGTCGCCTCGCGGCAGGCCGGATCTGGACACGGCCTCGGACATCGTGGATCGTTCGGGAAATGAAAGGGTTGCGGGTCGCCGTTGGAATCCCCGGCTTCCCGCGGAGGGGAAGAGTGCAGGCAGAAACCGACAAGCAGACGCTGTTGAGCCGGGTTGCGGCAAAGGGAATGGGCTGGGGGATTGCCACCTTCGCCCGCCTCCTGACCGCGGTTCAGCCCGAATGGCGCGGGATCGAGCCGGCCTCGGACAAGCGACGCATCTATTATGTGAACCATGTCAGCCACGGCGATTTCGTGCTGCTCTGGTCGGTCCTTCCATTGCGCGAGCGTTACAGCACGCGGCCCGTGGCGGGGGCGGATTACTGGCGCAGGGACCGGTTGCGGCGCTTCATCGGCGAGCGGGTCTTCAACAGCGTCCTGATCGAACGCACCCCGCAGGGCCGGAACGGCACCGACCCCATCGCCCAGATGGCCGAGGCTCTGGACGGGGGCGCGTCGCTCATCATCTTCCCCGAGGGCACGCGCAATCTTGGCGACGAGGCCCTGCTCGCTTTCAAAAGCGGCATCGTCCGGGTGGCGCAGGCCCGGCCCGGCGTGGAACTGGTGCCGGTCTGGATCGACAACCTGAACCGTGTCCTGCCGAAGGGGGCGCTGATCCCGGTTCCCCTGATGTGCAAGGTGATCTTCGGCGCGCCTTTGCAACTTGCCCCGGATGAGGACAAGACCGCCTTCCTCGACCGCGCCCGCGAGGCGCTGCTTGCCTTGCGCCCCCGGACGGAGAGGGACTGATGACGGATGTTCAAAGCGACCTTCTGCGGGTCATCGCCGGGATCGGGGCGGTTCTGGTCACGGCCTCGGTCATCGGCGGGCTGCTGCGATGGCACCTGTCGCCCGATGGCCGCAATGCCGCGATCGAGAACCTGAATGACCGCATCCGGGCGTGGTGGGTGATGGCCTTCGCGATCTCGGTCGCGCTTCTGGGCGGGCGCGGCGGAGTGATCTTGCTGTTCGCGATCAGCTCCTTCGCCGCGCTGCGCGAGTTCATGACGCTGACCAATTCGACCCGCGCCGACCACAGGTCGCTGGTCGCGGCCTTCTTCGTGGTGCTGCCGGTGCAGTTCTGGCTGGTCTGGATCGACTGGTACGGGCTCTATTCCATCTTCATCCCGGTCTATGTCTTCCTGTTCCTGCCCATCGTTTCGGCCCTGTCGGGCGTGACCCGGAACTTCTTGATCCGCGTGGCCGAGATGCAATGGGCGCTGATGATCTGCGTCTTCTGCGTCTCGCATGTGCCGGCGCTGATGAACCTGAAGATCCCCGGATATGAGGGGCGCAATGCCCTGCTGATCGCCTATCTGGTGATCGTCGTGCAACTCAGCGACGTGCTGCAATATGTCTGGGGCAAGCTGATTGGCAGGCGAAAAATCGCGCCGGAACTCTCGCCCTCGAAGACGGTGGAGGGGTTTGTCGGCGGCTGCCTTTCCGCGACCCTGATCGGGGCCGCGCTGTGGTGGATGACGCCGTTCACGCCGTTTGAGGCTGGGGCGATGTCGCTGATGATCACCTTGATGGGCTTCCTTGGCGGGCTCGTCATGTCGGCGATCAAGCGCGACCGGGGCGTCAAGGATTGGGGCCATACCATCGCGGGCCATGGCGGCTTCATCGACCGGCTCGATTCCGTCATTTTCGCCGCGCCGCTGTTTTTCCATGCCACGCGCTTTTTCTGGGCCTTGCCATGACCGGCCGATCCGAGGATCCCCATGCCTGAGACCGCAAACCGCCGTCCCCTCGCCAGCCGCCAGAGCGCCTGGGCCGCTCGCATCACCCGCTGGCTCGCATCGACGCGGATCACGCCGAACCAGATTTCCATGGCGGGCATGGTTGCTGCGCTGATTGCCGGGTTATGCCTCTGGGCCGCAGGGACCATGCCGGGGCGCTGGCTGTTCCTGCTGGGCGGGGCGGTGTTCGTCCAGTTGCGGCTGCTCTGCAACCTTCTTGACGGCATGGTCGCGATCGAGGCCGGGCGCGGCGCGCCCGATGGCGGGTTCTGGAACGAGTTTCCCGATCGCGTCTCGGACATGCTGATCCTGATGGGCGTGGCGCTGGGGATCGGGCAACCGGCGCTTGGCTGGGCTGCGGTCAGCTTTGCCTTCCTGACCGCCTATCTGCGCGAGTTGGGCGTGAATTGCGGGGCAGGGGCCGATTTCTCGGGTCCGATGGCCAAGCCGCACCGCATGGCGCTGGTGACGGGAGCCGCGATCCTTTCGCTGGCCGAGCCCCTGTGGCAGGGGCGGGGCGGGATCCTCACGCTTGCGCTGTGGGTGGTCTGCCTCGGCGCGGCCCTGACCGCATTGCGCCGCGCCTTTCATCTGGTGGGGAAGCTGCGCGGCCAGCGATAGGCGGCAACCCGTCGGGCAGGCGCGCGCCTAGGGTCAGGCAAAAATCCGGGCGAACGGCTTTGTCCCCGAAGGTGGCACCCGCCTCCGACGCCTCCCGCTGGAAGATCCGCGCGGCCTCAGTCCCCGACCAGCGTTTCCGCGCCGCTGGCGGGTTCGAAGATGCAGGGGACTTCGATCCTTGGCGCGCCGGGGGGCGGTTCCTCGACAAAGGCGAAGACCTGCGCCAGCATCGCGCCCACATCCTGCCGCATCATCCCGGCATTCTGGGCCAGAAATGCCGCGAACGGATCCCAGTCGAAGCAGCCGAACCGCATCCGGGGCGGGTTGGGCCGGGCGTGGAACCAGCGGATCACCCCTTCCAGCGCGATGGTCGAGTTGACGAAGATCCCGCTGTCCTGCGGCAGGTCGATGGCGGCAAGGGTCGCCTCGGTCTTGGCGGCGGAATAGCCGCGCATCAGCAGGCGGGCTTCAGGAACCTCCAGCCCATATTCGCGATGCGCAGCCAGAAAGCCGCGCAGGCGTTCGCGCGTGTTGTGGTCCTGACCGCGCCCGCCGATGAAATATAGCGGCGCGCGAGTGCCGAAATCCTGCGCGACCCGGTCGAGGATCAGGCGCGTGAGATCGCGCGCCCCGCCGAAATTATCCGACACGACCGAGGGGCCGCTGCCGCCGGGCAGGTCGAGGTTGATGGTGCGGATCCCGGCGGCGATGCAGATCTCGGCCAGGCGGTCGGGATCGGTCGCGCCGGTCGCGATCAGGCATTCCGCCTGATAGGACATCAGCTCGCGCGCCGCCTCGACCTCCAGCGCGGGGTCGCGTTGGGTGCAGGTGATGACCGGGAACAGGCCGCGTTCGCGGGCCATCGCCTCGAACTGCTCGGCAATGGCGCCGAAATAGCGGTTGTCGTATTTCGGGATGATCATGCCGATGATGCGCGAGCGTTCGCGGCGCAGCATGCTGGCCTGAAGGTTGACGGCATAGCCCTGCTCCTTGGCGATCTGGCTGATCCGCTCGGCCAGCTTGGCGCTGATCCGGCGCTTTTGCCATGTCCCGTTCAGGACCGAGCTGACGGCGCTGGGACTGGCCCCGGCGATCTGGGCAAGGTCATAGATGGTGGGTCTTTTCGCCGGTATTTCTTCGCCTTCGCTCATGTTCCGCCATTGCTTCTGGATGCGGCACTGCACCTGCATTTACGATCATCTTGACAGCTAAGCATAAATGCCACAACTTTGCTACATCGATTGAGCATCCGTGCTGCATCGATGGCGCACCTGTGGGGTGCGCCGGAGAATCGGGGAAACAACAAGGGGCGACCGGATCGGGGCCGGGGGAAAATGGCCATGCCGAAGGTCGCATCCGACATCGTGGAGGAGAGGAAGATGAAGTCCAAGTTTTCGCTCGTGGCGGCCTCGCTGGCTGCGACGACGCTGCTGGCCGGCGTGGCATCGGCGCAGGAGGCGGCGACCGTCGCCTTCCTGATGCCCGACCAGGCCTCGACCCGCTATGAAGAGCATGATTTCCCGGGTTTCAAGGCCGCGATGGAAAAGCTGTGCCCGGATTGCACGGTGATCTACCAGAACGCCAATGCCGATGCGACGCTGCAGCAGCAGCAGTTCAACTCGGTCATCACGCAGGGCGCGAAGATCGTGGTTCTGGACCCGGTCGATTCCGCGGCTGCGGCGGGGCTGGTGCAGATGGCGCATTCGCAGGACGTCAAGGTCATCGCCTATGACCGTCCGATCCCGGATACGCCGGCGGATTACTATGTCTCCTTCGACAACAAGGGCATCGGGCAGGCCATCGCGCAATCGCTGGTCGATCACCTGAAGGCCTCGGGCGTCGAGGCCGGGGCAGGGGTGCTGCAGATCAACGGCTCGCCCACGGATGCGGCGGCGGGTCTGATCCGCGACGGCATCGACGCCGCGCTGGACGGGTCGGAATACAAGACCCTCGCCGAATATGACACGCCGGAATGGGCCCCGCCCAAGGCGCAGGAGTTCACGGCTGGGCAGATCAACCGCTTTGGCGCCGACATCAAGGGCATCGTCGCGGCGAATGACGGGACCGCCGGCGGCGCGATTGCCGCGCTGAAGGCTGCGGGCGTCGATCCGCTGCCGCCGGTCACCGGGAACGACGCGACCATCGCGGCGCTGCAACTGATCATCGCGGGGGATCAATACAACACCATCTCGAAACCGTCCGAGATCGTGGCCGCCGCCGCCGCCGAGGCCGTCGCGACCTTCCTGAAGGGCGAGACGCCAGAAGCCAAGACGACGCTTTACGACACCCCCTCGCAGCTTTTCGTGCCGGCCGTCGTGACGCGCGAGAACATCAAGGCCGAGATCTTCGACAAGAAGATCCAGACCCCCGAGGAGATCTGCACGGCCGATTATGCCGATGCCTGCCGCGAACTGGGCATTATCCAGTAAGCCAAGCGAAGCGCGCGCCTGTCTGGCGCGCGCTGACGCATTCTGAAGGAAAGGAGATGCGATGACCGAGGCTCGCGAAACCGCCGCGCCCATCTTGAAGCTGCGCGGCGTCTCGAAGCAATTCGGCGCGGTTCAGGCGCTGAAGGACATCGAGCTGGACGTCCATCCGGGTGAGGTCGTGGCACTGGTCGGCGACAATGGCGCGGGCAAGTCCACGCTGGTCAAGGTGCTGGCGGGCGTCCACCAGCCGACCGAGGGCAGCATCGAATTCATGGGCCGCCCCGTGACGCTCGACAGCCCCGGCAGCGCGCTGGAGCTGGGCATCGCGACCGTTTTTCAGGATCTCGCCTTGTGCGAAAATCTGGATGTCGTCGCTAACCTGTTCCTTGGACAGGAAATTTCGCCCTGGAGCCTCGACGAGGTCCAGATGGAGGTCCGGGCCTGGACGCTCCTGCGCGAGCTTGCGGCGCGGATCCCCTCGGTGCGTGAGCCGATCGCCTCGCTTTCGGGCGGGCAGCGCCAGACGGTCGCCATCGCGCGTTCGCTGCTGCTCAATCCCAAGGTCATCATGCTGGACGAGCCGACCGCCGCGCTTGGCGTCGCCCAGACCGCCGAGGTGCTGAACCTGATCGAGCGGGTGCGCGACCGCGGCCTCGGCGTCATCCTGATCTCGCACAATATGGAGGACGTGCGCGCGGTCGCGGACCGCATTGTCGTCCTGCGGCTGGGGCAGAATAACGGGGTTTTCACGGCGGAGTCCTCGAATGCCGAACTGGTCGCGGCGATCACCGGCGCGACCGAGAACGCGGTCTCGCGCCGGCAGGCCCGCAAGCATGAAGAACTGGAAGGCTGAGATGACCGATCCGCAGAACCGAACCGCCCTCGACCAGTCGGACAGCCGCCTGCGGCAGGATCAGGGCGTCGCGGGCGCGCTCCGAGGTTTCATCGACCGCGTGCGCTCGGGCGATCTGGGCATCCTGCCGGTGGTGGTTGGACTCATCCTGATCGCCACGGTCTTCTGGTCGCTGAACCCGATCTTTCTTGCGCCGAACAACCTCGCGAACCTGCTTTTTGACGCGGCGGCGGTGGGCTGCATCTCGCTAGGGGTGGTCTGCGTCCTGATGCTGGGCGAGATCGACCTCTCCATCGGCTCGATGAGCGGGCTTGCCTCGGCCATCCTCGGCGTGGTCTGGGTCCGGATGGGCCTGCCGGTGCCGCTGGCGATCCTCGTCGCGGTGGGCGCGGGCGCGGTCATGGGCTTTGTCTATGCGACGCTGCTGAACCGCTTCGGGATGCCCAGCTTCGTCTCGACGCTCTCGGGCCTTCTGGCGATGCTGGGGCTGCAGCTTTACCTGCTGGGCGGGACCGGCTCGATCAACCTGCCCTATGCCTCGCCCATGGTTCGGTTCGGCCAGATCTATGTCATGCCGGCGTGGTTCAGCTATCTGCTGGCGCTGGCACCGGGCGCGGTGATGCTGGCGCTTGGCCTTGCCCGGATGCGGCGGCGGGCGGCGGTGAACCTGTCCAATCCCGGCGGGATTTCGGTGCTGCTGGCCAAGGTCGTGGTGCTGACGCTGATCCTGCTGGGCGCGGTCCATTACCTGAACATGGGGCGCGGGATTCCGTGGATGTTCGGGCTGTTCGTCGCACTTGTCGTCATCATGCAATACGCGCTGACCCGGACGAAATGGGGCCGGGCCATGTTCGCCGTCGGCGGCAACCGCGAGGCGGCGCGCCGTTCCGGCATCAATGTGAACCGCATCCGCATCTCGGCCTTCATGCTCTGCTCGATGCTGGCGGCGCTGGGGGGGACGCTCGCGGCATCGCGCCTTGCCTCCTCCAGCCAGCAGGCGGGGACGGGTGACGTGAACCTGAACGCCATCGCGGCGGCGGTGATCGGCGGCACCTCGCTTTTCGGTGGGCGCGGCTCGGCATGGTCGGCGCTTTTGGGTGTGATCGTCATTCAGGCGATCTCGAACGGGCTGACGCTGCTGAACCTCAGTTCGTCGCTGCGCTACATGATCACCGGCGCGGTTCTGGCCATCGCGGTGATCGTCGACTCGCTCGCGCGGCGTTCGCGCGCCAGCCACGGCCGCGCTTAAGGAAAGGGAACAGGAATGTCTGAGCAATTGAAGGGCAAGGTCGCGGCCGTCACTGGCGCGGCCTCGGGGATCGGGCTGGCCTGCGCCCGGGCGATGCTGGCCGAGGGTGCAACCGTCGTGCTGATCGACCGCGCCGGGGACCGGCTGCAGGCGCTCTGCGATGAGCTTGGGCCGAACGCGAAGCCGCTGGTCGTCGACCTGTTGAACGGAGCGGAGGTTGACGGCATCGCCAAGGGGATCGAGGCACTGGCCGGTCCGGTCGACATCTTCCACGCCAATGCCGGGGCCTATATCGGCGGCCCCGCGGCCGAAGGCGATCCCGACGCCTGGGACCGGATGCTGAACCTGAACATCAACGCGGCCTTCCGCAGCGTGCGTGCCGTCCTGCCCGGCATGATCGAGCGCAAGACCGGCGACGTGATCTTCACCTCCTCGGTCGCGGGCGTGGTGCCGGTGGTGTGGGAGCCGATCTATACCGCCTCGAAATTCGCGGTTCAGGCCTTTCTGCACGCGACGCGGCGGCAGGTCTCGCAGCACGGGATCCGCATGGGCGCGGTGCTGCCCGGCCCGGTGGTGACCGCGCTTCTGGATGATTGGCCCAAGGCGAAGATGGAGGAGGCGCTGGCCAACGGCTCGCTCATGCAGCCGACCGAGGTGGCGGATGCGGTCATTTTCATGTTGACCCGGCCGCGCAACGTGGTCATCCGCGATCTGGTGATCCTGCCGAACAGCGTCGATCTGTAACGCCATGACGAGCGCACCCGGCACCGGACCGTATTTCCTTGGCATCGATGTGGGCACCGGCAGCGCCCGCGCCGGCCTCTTCGACGCGCAAGGCCACATGCTCGCCAGCGCGCGGCGCGACATCCACCTCTGGCGCGAGGGCGCGGACATCGCCGAGCAATCCAGCGACGACATCTGGTCAGCCGTCTGCGCGTCGACCCGCGAGGCAGTGGCGCTGGCCGGGATCGACCCGGCCGAGGTCGCGGGGCTTGGCTTCGACGCCACCTGCTCGCTGGTCGTGCTGGGGCCGGAGGGGCGGCCGTTGAGCGTCAGCGCCTCGGGCGAAGCGGCGCGCAATATCATCGTCTGGATGGACCACCGCGCCATTGATCAGGCCGAGCGGATCAACGCCGGCGGACATGCCGTCCTGCGCTATGTGGGCAACGTCATCTCGCCCGAAATGGAGACGCCGAAGCTGCTGTGGCTGCACGAGAATATGCCTGCAACCTACAGGAATGCATGGCAATTCTTCGACCTCGCCGATTACCTCGGCTGGCGGGCGACCGGAGATCTGACGCGGTCGAGCTGCACGGTCACCTGCAAATGGACCTACCTTGCGCATGAGGATCGCTGGGATGCGGATTATTTTCGCGCCATCGGGCTTGGCGATCTGGCCGATCAGGATTTCGCGCGGATCGGGCAAAGGATCGTGCCGCCCGGAACGCCGCTTGGCTCTGGCCTGACGGCCGAGGCGGCGGCCGATCTTGGCCTGCGCCCCGGCACTCCGGTGGGCGCCGGTCTGATCGACGCCCATGCGGGCGGGATCGGGACCGTGGGCATGGGCGATGGGCCGGTAACCAACCTCGCCTATGTCTTCGGAACCTCGTCCTGCACCATGGCCTCGACGCGCGAGCCGGCCTTTGTGCCGGGGGTCTGGGGGCCCTATTATCAGGCCATGGTGCCGGGGATGTGGCTGAACGAGGGCGGCCAGTCCGCCGCGGGCGCCGCGATCGAACAGCTTCTGGCCTTCCATCCGGCATTGCCCGAGGCCAGCGCCGCTGCGAAGGCCGACGGAAAGCCGCTGCCGGTCTGGCTGGCCGAGGCCGCGGCCGCCCGTGTCGGGACCCTGTCCGATGCCGTCTCCCTTGCCGATGGCCTGCATGTCGTGCCCGAGTTTCTGGGCAACCGCGCGCCCTTTGCCGATCCCCATGCCCGCGCGATCATCGCGGGCCTCGGGATGGAGCGCGACATTGCCAGCCTGATCGCGCTTTATGTCGCGGGGCTTTGCGGCATCGCCTATGGCCTGCGCCAGATCATCGAGACGCAGGGCAAGGCCGGTGTTCAGGTCGACCGGATCGTGATCTCGGGCGGGGCGGGCCAGCTTGACCTCGTGCGCCAGCTTCTGGCGGACGGCACCGGCAAGCCCGTCCTGTCGAGCGAGGCGGCCGAGCCGGTGCTGCTGGGGTCCGCGATCCTCGGCACCGTCGCGGCGGGCCATTTCCCCGGCATGGTCGAGGCGATGGCGGAGATGTCACGCCCGGATCGCGAATACCAGCCCGATCCCGGCGCAGTGGTGATCCACGATGCGCGCTATGCCACCTTCCAGGCGTTGCAAAAGGCGCTGCGGGACGGGCGCGGGGCCTGAGCGCGTCGCGGGGCATTGACGGCGAGGCACTGGTTCGGTCGCCTCGCGACAAGCCGGCCTGGCGCGGCCAAGGTATCATCGCCATCACGCTTGAGGACGAGGCTAGCACCGATCAAATCTTCGGTGCATCGTCCTCGGCACGATCATGCTCGCGGTTCGGGGCCGCATCCAATTCGAGGGTGAGGTCGCCCGTCGCATCACCGATAGCTGGAGCCTCGGGCAAACCCGGTGCGGTTCACAACGACCTTGATCATGCCGGGTCGATCTGCCTTCCTGCTGTCGTGGCTCTGGTCAGTTTCACTCCATAACTTGAGAGTGTCGCTGACACCTGGACCCGCTCCGTCCCGTCCAGTTGTGAAACCCGGGCGAAACAGCGGCAGGAGGACTGGATATTTCACATCATATCGTTGTCGTCGGCGCAGGCTTTGCCGGGTTGCAGCTCGTCCAGCAACTCAAGGGAACGAATTGTCGGATCACGCTGCTCGACCAGCGCAACCACCATCTTTTCCAGCCCCTGCTGTATCAGGTCGCGACCACCATGCTTGCGACCTCGGATATCGCCTGGCCCATTCGGTCCCTTATGCGCCGGCGGGAGGACGTGACGACGCTTCTCGGCACCGTGACGGGCGTGGATCGCGACGCGCGCGAGGTAGTGCTGCAGGGCGGCCGGCGCATCCGGTTCGACACGCTCGTCCTCGCCACCGGTGCCCGGCACGCCTATTTCGGTAAGGATGCCTGGGAAGCCTATGCGCCTGGCCTGAAGACGCTCGAGGACGCGACGACCATCCGGCGCCGGATGCTTCTGGCCTTCGAGCGCGCCGAGCTTACCGATGACGACACCGAACGCGATGCGCTGCTGACCTTTGCCGTCATCGGTGCGGGTCCGACCGGCGTGGAACTGGTCGGCATCATCGCCGAGCTTGCCCATCGCATCCTGCCGCCGGAATTCCGGCGCATCGACACGCATCGGACCCGTATCCTGCTGGTCGAAGCGGGACCGCGCGTCCTGCCCGCCTTCAGCGAGGAACTGTCCGGTTACGCGACCCGGGCGTTGCAGCGCGGCGGTGTCGAGGTCTTGCTGGGCCACCCGGTCGTCGACTGCACCTCGGAGGGCATCACCGTCGCCGGGCAGTTCATCCCGGCGCGCACCACGATCTGGGCGGCAGGTGTGCAGGCCTCGGGCGCGAGTGAATGGCTGGGCGCGGAAAGCGACCGCGCTGGTCGCGTCCGGGTGGAGGCCGATCTGACCTTGCCGAGCGACCCCGCGATCTTCGTGCTGGGCGACACCGCGTTTGTTCAATCCGACGGCAAGCCTGTTCCGGGCGTCGCCCCCGCCGCGAAGCAGCAAGGCACTTACGCGGCACGCGTCATCCGGTCCCGACTGCGCGGAGCGGCCGCACCCGGACCCTTCCGCTATCGTCACATGGGCAACCTCGCCACTATCGGCCGCAATGCGGCGGTGATCGAATACGGCCGCTTCAGGATGCGGGGCTGGCTTGCGTGGTGGATCTGGGGCATCGCGCATATCTATTTCCTGATTGGCACGCGCTCGCGCCTGTTCGTATCGCTGAGTTGGCTTTGGGCCTTTCTGTCAGGGCAGAACTCGGCCCGGCTGATCACGCAGAAAGAGACGCTGAAGGAAGGCGAACGGGATCGATAGGGGAGATACCCCTGTCGCTGGACCCCGACGATGGCGGGGCGGTGGTTGCCCCGCACGATCTGTGCGGGATGATGGCAGGTCAGGCTTGGCAACTATCGGTGATGTCGCATCAGACACGTCAAGCGGGTCGCAATCCCCACTCGAAGCGCGTCAGGCGGCCGCGTTGCCTATGATCCTGCCACCAAGCCTGAAAGTCGCTCGCCAAGGGGTGATCGAGGACCGGCCAAGTCAAGCACGATACTCAGGTGATTGCGTCCTTTTTCCAAGCGTAATTCGCTTTTCGGCTCAGCACCGGCAAGCGCAGTCGCGAGGGCTTCGGCCTGCATCTGAAAGGGGGCGGTTTCGAACTCGCCCCGGGTGATGATCCGCGACGGTCCGTCGATCTGGGTCGAGGTGAGGGGCGACCAGGCCGCTGCCTCGGCCGCGGTCATCCTGGCCTCATCCTTCAGGAAGCTGTCAGGAATACCCGAAAGATCGTAGATGCCGCTGACCAGAAGCAGGCCGCGCACCGGGGGCAGGGGCGGAAGTGCTTCTTCCCCAGGGCCAAAAGCCGCGAGATACGAGGCGAGATGTGCGCCCGCCGAATGACCCGACGCGGTGAAACGCCCCGGATCGGCACCGAGTCCCGGAGCGAGGCTTGCCAGATGCCGCGCCGCCGCACGGACCTGCCCCACGATGTCGCCAAGCCGTGTGGCGGGCATCAGATCATAAGTCACCAAAGCCGCCACGCCGCCCGCCGCCAGCACAGGGGCGGCGACCAGCCGGTGGTCCTCCTTGCTGCCCGACCGCCAGTAGCCGCCGTGGATGAACATGTGGAGCGGTGCGCCCCTCGCCATGCCGGAGGGCAACAGGATGTCCATCCTTTCCCTTGGGCCGCGGCCATACGGGATGTCGACCTGCATATCGACCCTTGCCGACAATTCGCGCGACCGGGCCGCAGTCTCGGCCATGATCGCGTCGAAATCCGGGATGAAACTCCGGTTGTGATAAAGATCCTGCGGCATCCGCCCCCCCTAGAAATTCACCGCGAAATACTTGGGTTCCATGAACTCCAGGATGCCGGTCACTCCGCCCTCACGTCCCAGACCGCTTTGCTTGGCCCCGCCGAAGGGCGCGGCCGGATCGGACATGAGGCCCCGGTTGATGGCGATCATACCGGATTCGATGCCCCTGCCCACCCGCAACGCGCGCGAAAGGTCGCCCGAATAGACATAGGCGGCAAGGCCATATTCCGTATCATTGGCCAGCGCGATCGCTTCTTCCTCGGTCTCGAACCGATAGACCGGAGCAACGGGCCCGAAGATCTCCTGACGCGCGATATGGGCGCCGGCGGGGACGTTCTCCAGCACGGTCGGCGGATAGAAATAGCCCGAGCCGGGCAGGGGCCTGCCACCTGTCGTCACGCGGGCGCCGGAGGCGACGGCCTCGGTCACCAGGAGGTCGATCTTCTGCACGGCTTTCGTGCTGATCATCGGGCCAACCTGCGTCGACGGATCGGTGCCCGGACCGACCTGCAGCGCCGCCATCCGCTCGGTCAGGCCCGGGACGAAGGCGTCATGGATACCGGATTGGACATAGAAGCGGTTCGCGGCCGTGCAGGCCTCGCCCGCGTTGCGCATCTTGGCGATCATCGCCCCATCCAGCGCCGCCGCGAGATCGGCGTCGTCGAAGACGAGGAAAGGCGCGTTTCCACCCAATTCCATGGAGCATGAGACAACGCTTTTGGCCGCCTCGGCCAGAAGCACCCGCCCAACCCCCGTCGATCCGGTGAAGGAAAGCTTGCGCACCCGCGGATCGGCCAGCATGGCGTTGGTCACCGGTGCGGGCTGCGTCGTGGTCAGCACGTTGACGACGCCCGGAGGCACTCCGGCCTCGGCCCCGAGCCGGGCCATAGCATAGGCCGTCAAGGGCGTTTCAGTTGCAGGTTTCAGGATCACCGTGCAACCGGCCGCCAGCGCGGGGCCGATCTTCCGTGTCGCCATGGCCGCTGGAAAGTTCCAGGGCGTGATCAGAGATCCGACATAGCTGATCCCGCGCGGCTTCCGATCGCAAGATCCTCCGGGCGAAATGTTCAGCTGTCCCTTTAAAAAAATGCTGCGGCCGGGGCTACCAGCCGCAGCTTTCGGTTGAAAATTTGTGGATTGCGATGGCCGTTCCGCATTCTGGACGTGGTCCACGATGACTGGCGCATCTTCTCGATCTCGCGGCGGCGGGTAGAGCCGTCGCACAATCCTAGCGCAGATCGAAAAATTCCTGATGGAAGCGTTCCTGCACGGGAAAGCCGTGCCGGGCGAAATCCTGCTTCAGCGCGTTCCCGAAGCCGACGGGGCCGCAGAACCAGATGCTGGCCTCCTCCCATCCCGGCACAGCCTTGCGAATCTGCTCCCCCGTCAGGCGTCCGTCGCGCGCATCTACCATCAGATGCAGCCGGACCGCCGAGGAGCGGACATCCGCGGCCAGGTTGTCGAGTGCTTCGCGATCGACATCGGCCGTGCTGTGGAACAGATCTATGGATTGTCCCGCCGTCCTGCCATCCGCTCGCGATTGCCATGCCAGATGTTTCATCCGTGCGACGAAGGGGGTGATCCCGATCCCGCCGGCGATCCAGATCTGCCGGGGGCGATCATCGTCGAAGGTAAAGCAACCATAGGGCCCCTCGACCCGCACTGCCTGCCCGACTGCCACCTTCTCGCGCAAGCGGCTGGTATGATCGCCCAGCTCCTTCGTCAGAAAGGTGATGCCCGGCCGCTCGGGCCGCCAGTCCGAGGCGATGGTATAGGGATGCGCCCCCTCTGATGGATCGGAGCGGGCAAAGGCGAACTGGCCGGCCTTATGGCCCGGCCAGCCATCGGCTATGCCTATCTCGGTTTCGAGAACCTGAACGCCGGGATAGTAGTGAAGCGTGCGGATATCCCCCTGCACCTGCCGGCTTGCACCGATACGGCGCAGGAGGGCCACGATCGCAGCATATGTGCCCCAGCCGAGCAGCACCGCCATCAGAACACCGATCAGCGAAGACCAATAGGAGAATTTCATCAGCACCACCGCATGAAACACCAGCAGCAGATAGACAGCGGCGATCAACCGGTGGGTTTTGTAAAACGCGCGATAGGGAATGACACGCAAAAGCGCGACAAGGATCAGGACCAGAACGGCATAGAAGGCCCATTCGCCCACCTGTTCGGCCGGGCCATGCAGCCGGCTGAAAGCTATCTGCAAAGGGTCCTGGAGCGTGGGACGCGGTCCGCGGGGACGCGGCGCCATCAATCCCCATTCCACCGCCCATCTGGGCCCCTTCGCCCACAGCCAATGCAGGACGCTTGCTACCAGCGCGGCGATGCCAAGCCATTTATGGAGGCGATAGACCTTGTCGAGCCCGTCCACCCGCGCCTCCAGCCAGAGTGGCCGCAGCGCCATGACGGTCGCGACGCTCATGCAGCCGATTGCGAGGATCCCGGTAATCTGGACCATCGCGCTGCGCAGGGGGAAAAAGGATGGGGCCTGGAAAACCGTGCTATCCGTCAGCAGCCAGAAGGCGATCGGCACCGCCAGCATGATCCAGAAGATACGCGTGAGCTTGCCCATGACGAACCTCGCTATGCAGAATGATCCGGCCCGCGCAGCATATCCGATCCTCGCCGCCCCACCAACCTCGCATGACCAGTTTCCTAAGCCTTTGAAGACAGGCTGCGAAACCGGTTGATTTGAGAGGCCGCTGTTTCGGTCGGCGGCATGGATTTAGGCCGACCCGGTTTGGGGTACCGGGATAGCAGGAAGGTAAAGCGGTTGACGATCTCTCTGGCCGGGGAAGCCATGTGGCGGGGAATGGCAGGGCGAAGGATTGATTTCTTTTCGAAGGCGGCGGTTTTCATCGCCGTTTCTTTTTCCTCCGGCTTCAGATTTGTACGGGTTTCGGCGCCAGTCTTCGGCAAAGCGGATGTCTTCATTTCTGGGACGACACGGGTTGCCGACAGCGTATGGATATTCGCCTTCCATTCACCCAACAGGATCCTGCTGCTGTCTCGTTGCCCCCGGTGGCACATGCGGGTGAGTTATCTACCGGCCCGTCATCGGACGAAGCGCCGGATGATATTGATCATCCGGTCGCATGATCTTGCGAGTGCTCTGGTGGGTGATGTCGCGACGCCCAACAGAAGTCCCGATTTGCCCTGCTCAGGCGA
>NZ_DATMFA010000071.1:0-42560 GCF_035556475.1 Paracoccus sp. (in: a-proteobacteria)
CCATGTTGTTTTATATCGAGGATAACGGCTACGGCATCTCGGTGCCGTCGACCTTGCAGACGCCGGGGGGCAATATCGCGGCCAACCTCGCCTCATGGCAGGGCTTGCGGATCTTCTCGGGCGACGGAACCGCCCCGGAGGAGGCCGCGCATCTGATCGCGGAGGCCGTCACCCATGTCCGTGAGGAGCGCGGCCCGGCGATGCTGCGCCTGACCGTCCCCCGCTTGCAGGGCCACAGTTTTCAGGACACCCAAGCCTACAAGGCGGCCGGAACCGTCATGGCCGAGCGGGCGCGCGATCCTTGGGCAAAGCTGCATCGCCATCTGGTGCCCCGTGTCGTCAGCCCCGAAGCCTGGGACAATGCCGTGATCGAGGCCCACGAGACGGTCGAGGCCGCCCGCATCGCCGCCGAGGCGCGCCCGGTCGCCGATCCCGATACGGTCACGCGCCACGTTTTCTACGAGGGCGAGATGCAGCAGATCGGCGGGCTGATGGCGCAGGGCTGGACCCCACCCGCTTCGGTCGAGCGGCCCGAGCCTGTGGGCCAGCGCCTGAACATGGTCACGGCGATCCGCCGCGTTCTGGATCAGGAACTGACCTCCAATCCGCGCATGGTCGTCTTTGGCGAGGATGTGGGGCCCAAGGGCGGTGTCCATGCGGTGACATTGGGCCTTCAGGAAAAGCACGGGGCCGAGCGCGTCTTTGACACCTCGCTGTCAGAGGAGGGCATCATCGGCCGGGCAGTGGGCATGGCGCTGGCGGGCCTATTGCCGGTGCCCGAGATCCAGTTCCGCAAATATGCCGAACCCGCGACCGAGCAGCTCAACGATTGCGGCTCGCTGCGGTGGCGGACCAATAACCGCTTTGCCGCGCCGATGGTGGTGCGGATGCCGGTCGGTTTCTTCAAATGCGGCGATCCGTGGCACAGCCAGACGAACGAGGTTGCCTTTATCCACAGTCCCGGCTGGAAGGTCGCCACCCCCTCGAATGCCGAGGATGCGGTGGGGCTGCTGCGCGGCGCATTGCGCGGCAATGACCCGGTGATCTTTCTTGAGCATCGCGCGATGCTCGATCACGCTTGGGCGCGGCGGGCATGGCCGGGGGACGATTACGTACTGCCTTTCGGCAAGGCGCGGATCGTGACGCCGGGCACCCGCGCGACCATCGTGACATGGGGCGGGCTGGTCGATCGCTGCCAGGAAGCGGCCGAGGGGCTGTCGGTCGAGGTGATCGACCTTCGCACGCTGGTCCCCTGGGACCGCGAGGCGGTGCTGGCCTCGGTCGCGCGCACCCATCGCTGCCTGATCGTGCATGAGGATCTGCAGACCGCCGGTTTCGGCGCCGAGATCGCGGCGGTGGTCGCGGACGAGGCCTTCACCGATCTTGATGCGCCGGTGGCGCGCCTGACCATGCCTGACATCCCAAGCCCCCATAATCCCGCCTTTCTCGACCGGGCCGTGCCTTCGGTCGCCGCGATCCGCGCCCGTCTGGGCGATCTGCTGGAGTTCTGAGATGGTCGATGTTCTGGTTCCGCTCGAGCAGGAAGGCACGCAGGCGACGGTATCGGGTTGGCTGCGCCGGGTCGGCGATCTGGTCGCGGCGGATGATCCGCTGGTCGAGCTTGAGACGGACAAGGTCTCGGTCGAGGTGCCCGCGCCGGTTTCCGGGCGGCTGGCCGAGATCCTGATCGACGCCGGGGGCGAGGCGCGGCCCGGAAACATATTGGCCCGGATCGAGGTGGTGGCCGATGCCCCGGCCGCTGCCGAGGTCGCGCCCGAACCGCAGCCGGAACCAGCGGGGCGGGGGAGGGGCAGGGACATGTCCGGCTGGCACTCGCCCGCCGTCAGGAAGGCCTTGAGCGAGACCGGCATGGACCCCGCCGGCATCCGGGGCACCGGTCGGGATGGGCGACTGACCCGCGCCGATGTGGAGACGGCCGCGACCGCGCGGGCCGCCGATCCGCAACCCGAGGCTCCTACCCGGACCGGTAGCCGCTTTGTCCCGCATGACCAGATGCGGCTTGCCATTGCCCGGAACATGCTGCGTTCCGTCACCGAAACGCCGCAGGTCACGGCGGTGTTCGAGGCCGATTTCAGCGCGGTGATGGCCCATCGCAACCGCCACAAATCCGCCTTTGCCGAGGACGGTATCGCGCTGTCCTTCATGCCCTATATCCTCCTTGCCTCGGCGCAGGCGATGCGGGCGGTGCCGCAGGTGAACAGCCGCTGGCATCCCGACCGGCTGGAGATCTTCGAGGACGTGAATATCGGCGTCGGCACCGCGCTTGGGGATAAGGGCCTTGTCGTCCCCGTCATCCGCAAGGTGCAGGATCTGTCGCTGCGCGGGGTCGCCGCGAGGTTGCAGGAGGTGACGGCCCGCGCCCGGAACGGCGATCTCGCCCCCGCCGACATGCGGGACGGCACCTTCACGATCTCGAACCATGGGGTCTCGGGGTCGCTTCTGGCCGCGCCGGTGATCATCAACCAGCCGCAATCGGCCATTCTCGGGGTCGGCAAGATGGAGAAGCGGGTCGTCGTCCGCGAGGTCGAGGGCATCGACACCATCCAGATCCGGCCCATGTGCTATGTCTCGCTGACGATCGATCATCGCGTGCTGGACGGGCACCAGACGAACGGCTGGCTGACCGCCTTCGTCGCGGCGATCGAGGGATGGGACGCCTCCTCCGGCTAGGATCGTCACCACTGGCGTTGCGCGGAAAATTCGCGGAGATTGGGACCGGAGGTGGGCTTTCGATCCGGGGTCTGAACTTCCCCCGGTTACGGGCGTTGTCCGCAGCATCCAACGCGACGAGGGATAGGACATGAAGCAACGCGTCGACCTGACGAGTGGGCCGATCTATCCCAGCTTGCTGCTTTTCGCGCTGCCCACGCTGGGTTCCTCGGTATTGCAATCGGCCAATGGGTCGATCGACGCGGTCTGGGTCGGGCATCTTCTGGGGGAAAACGCGCTTGCCGCCACGACCAACGGCAATCTGGTGATGTTCCTGCTGACGGCCTTCGTCTTTGGCTTCGGCATGGCCTCGACCATCCTGATCGGCCAGTCGGTCGGGCGGCGCGACATGCACGGCGCGCGCGAGGTGGTCGGAACCGCGATCGGCACCTTCGCGCCCCTTGCGGTGCTGATCGCGGTGATCGGCTGGTTCCTTGCCCCGAGCCTCTTGTCGGTACTGGGCACCGGACCCGAGATCACGCCGCTGGCGCGCGCCTTCCTGCGGGTGACATTCCTCGCCATGCCCGCGATCCTGATGCAGACCATGCTGATGATGGCGCTGCGCGGGTCGGGGGATGCGCTGACGCCGCTGATCTTCATGGCGCTGGCCGTGGTCCTCGACGTGGTGCTGAACCCGCTTTTCATCCTCGGGAAAGGGCCGCTGCCCGAAATGGGGATCGGCGGATCGGCCTTCGCGATGGCGGTCGCGAACTACACGAGCCTTATCGCCATGCTCTGCTATGTCTATATCCGCCGCCATCCGCTGCGGCTTGCGGGCAAGGATCTGGCCATGCTGCGGCCCGCGCCGCACATCCTGCGGCTGATGCTGCGCAAGGGGCTGCCGATCGGGTTGCAGATGGTCGTCGTCTCCAGTGCGATGCTGACCATGATGACGCTGGTGAACCGCGAGGGCGTGGAGACCACCGCCGCATTCGGCGCGACCCAGCAGATCTGGACCTATGTGCAGATGCCCGCCATGGCGCTTGGGGCGGCGGTCAGCGCCATGGCCGCGCAGAATATCGGCGCGGGGCGATGGGACCGGGTCGGGCAGATCACCCGTGCGGGCATCCTCCTCAACTTCCTGCTGACCGGTGGGCTTGTTGCGATCCTCATGCTGGTCGACCGCCATGCGCTGGCGCTGTTTTTGGGGTCCGAGGGCGAGGCCATCGCGATCGGGCAGCATATCGCGCGGCTGGCGACCTGGGGGTTCATCGCCTTCGGGATCAGCATGGTGCTGTTCGGGACGGTCCGGGCCAACGGACAGGTGGTCTGGCCGCTGATCATCCTTGCCGTCTCGCTTTATCCGGTGCGGCTGGGCGTTGCGCTGGGGCTGCGCGACTGGCTCGGGGTCGATGCGCTGTGGCTCAGCTTTCCGATCGCCATGCTATCGACCATGCTGATGGCAGGGGCACTTTATCTGCAAGGGGGCTGGCGACGCAGCAGCGACATGGCCCGGCTGGACGAGTCCGAAGCGGCCGAGGTCGCGCCGCAGATCTCGGTCACGACCGAGGCGAGTCCGCCCTCCAGCCCGCGCAATCCCGGCCTGCCGCCAGCCCGTGAATCGAGCCCGGCGGAGTGAGCCGTGCCAAGCGATGACCGTCGGTCGCAATATGAGCAAGCTCTGCGGAGAGGAAGATGATCCGAGAAATCGAACGGAAGTTCCTCGTTGCCGATGATGGATGGCGCCGGCATGTCTTGTCGACGGTGCGGATCCGCGACGGGCTGCTTGCATTCCGCGATGGCCGCAAGGTCCGGGTCCGCTTCTATGACGACCGCGCCACCCTGACGATCAAGGGACCGCATGAAGGCCTTGCCCGGGACGAGTTCGAATACGAGATCCCGGCCTCGGACGCCACCATCCTGTTCCAGAAGCATTGTCATGGCGAGGTGCTGGAAAAGACCCGCCATTACCTGACATTCGCGGGCTTCGACTGGTCGGTGGACGAGTATCGGGGTCTTCTCGAAGGCGTAATCTATGCCGAGATCGAATTGCCCTCGGCCTCCACAGGCTTTCCATTGCCGCCATGGCTCGGCCCCGAAGTGACCGGTCAGCCCCAGCATCGGAAGATCAACCTTGTCATCGCGCGGGGCGGTTCGCCCGTTGGCGATCCCCGGATCTAGCCGGCCATGCCTTGAGGCGTTCCCTTTACGTTCCGAAACGGGTAGGCTTCGGGAAAAGGGGACAGGCATGGCATATCTGGAGAAGCTGAACGAACGGCAGCGGCAGGCGGTCGAGTTCGGGGACCGTCCGCTTCTGGTCATCGCCGGGGCGGGATCGGGCAAGACAAACACTATCGCGCACCGCGTCGCGCATCTGCTGGTGGGCGGGGCGGATCCGTGCCGGATCCTGCTGATGACCTTCTCGCGCCGCGCCGCGTCGGAGCTGGCGCGCCGGGTCGAACGGATCACCGCGCAGGCGATGGGCCAGGGCTACTCGGCCGAGGCCCTGACCTGGGCCGGCACCTTCCACGGCATCGGCGCCCGCATCCTGCGCGATCACGCCCACCAGATCGGCCTGCACCCGGATTTCACCATCCATGACCGCGAGGATTCGGCCGATCTGATGAACCTCTGCCGGCACGAACTGGGCCTGTCCCGGGCCGTGGCGCGCTTTCCGACCAAGGGCACCTGCCTTGCGATCTATTCCCGCGCCGTCAACGCGGGCGAGGCTCTGGGCGATGTCCTGCGCGACAGCTTTCCGTGGTGCGCCGAGTGGGAGGCCGAGCTGAAATCGCTTTTCGCGACCTATGTGGCCGCCAAGCAGGCCCAGAATGTCCTCGATTATGACGACCTGCTGCTTGCATGGTCGCAGGTGATGGAGGAGCCGGGCTTTGCCGCCCATCTGGGCGCGATGTGGGATCATGTGCTGATCGACGAATATCAGGACACCAACAGGCTGCAATCGCGCATCCTTCTGGGGCTGAAACCCGACGGGCGTGGCCTGACGGTGGTTGGCGACGATGCCCAGTCGATCTATGCCTTCCGGGCCGCGACCGTCCGCAACATCCTCGACTTTCCCGAGGCTTTCAGCCCCCCGGCCGAGGTTGTCACGCTCGATCGCAACTACCGCTCGACCCAGCCGATCCTTGCCGCCGCCAATTCGGTGATCGGGCTGGCGAGCGAGCGGTTCACCAAGGATCTGTGGAGCGACCGCCCCTCGGCGGAACGGCCCGGCCTTGTGACCTATGCGAGCGAGGCCGAGCAGGCGCGCCATTTCGTCGACCGGATCCTTGCCAATCGCGAAACCGGCATGACACTGAAGCAGCAGGCTGTCCTCTTTCGCACGTCGAGCCATTCCGGCCAGATCGAGGTCGAGCTGACGCGCCGGAACGTGCCCTTCGTCAAGTTCGGCGGGCTGAAATTCCTCGATTCTGCCCATGTGAAGGATCTGCTTGCCCTGCTGCGCTTTGCGCAGAACCCGCGCGACCGGGTCTCGGGCTTCCGTGTCCTGCAACTGGTGCCGGGGATCGGGCCGGGGACCGCGGGCAAGGTTCTGGACCGCATCCAGCCCGCGGCCGAGCCGTTGCGCGCCTTGGCCGAGCTTGCGCCGCCGCCCCGCGCGACCGGGTGGGAGGAGCTTGTCGCGGCGCTTGGTCCCTGCAACTGGCCCGAGGAGATCGCCCGCGCCCGCAACTGGTATGACCCGCAGCTTGAACGCATCCACGAGGATGCGGAAAGCCGTCGCGCGGATCTCCTCCAGCTTGAGCAGATCGCATCGGCCTATCCCACGCGCGAGCGGTTCCTGACCGACCTGACGCTTGACGCCCCGGACGCGACCAGCGCTCAGGCAGGGGTGCCGCTGAAGGACGAGGATTACCTGATCCTCTCGACCATCCATTCCGCCAAGGGGCAGGAGTGGAAATCCGTCTTCGTGCTGAATGTCGTCGATGGCTGCATCCCGTCCGATCTTGGCACCGGCCAGAGCGCCGAGATCGAGGAGGAGCGTCGGTTGCTCTATGTCGCGATGACGCGCGCCAAGGATCAGTTGACGCTGGGCGTGCCGCTGAAGTTCTATGTCACCCAGCAGACGCGTAGGGGCGACCGGTATATCTATGCCGCAAGAAGCCGCTTCATCCCGCGCGACCTGCTGGAACGGTTCGAGGTGCGGCACTGGTCGCCGCCGCCCTCCCGCGCGACGGTCAGCCCCGCCCTTCCCGTGATTGACGTAGGCCAGCGAATGCGCGGGATGTGGAGCTGAGCCGGATGGCTTTCGCCCGGTCTCTGGCCTAGCCTCGGGGCCGCGATGGAATCGAACCGGAAAGGCCCCATGCGTCAGGACATTCCCCATCCCCGCTTTGTCGCGCGCGATTCCCGCCGCCGGACCGGACGATTCCGGGCGTCGCTTGCCGTTCTGGTCATGGTCTTGTCCTCATGTGGCGCGCGGCCTGGCCCGGAAACGCTGTTGCCGGTGGCGAACCCGAATGGTGGCGGCACCCCGATCACGGTCCTGTCGATGACCAATCGCACCGGGACCGCGACCGTGCCGCCGGTCTTTGGCAGCGGCCGGGGCACCCCCAGCTTCGAGGAGTTCACCTTCTTGACGCGCACGCCCGCCACGCAGGCCGATGACCGCGGCACCCCCGAAGCCGACCCGTCGAAGGAATTCGTCACCGTGGGGCGCCGGCTGATGAGCGAGGCCGCATTCGAGGACGAGGTCATCCGCAGGACCGCTCCGCGCGACACGTCGATCACCGTCTTCGTGCATGGCTACAATTACAGCTATCAGGAGGCGGTGTTCCGGGTGGCGCAGCTCAATGCCGAGACCAGCGAATCCTCGGTCCCGATCCTGTTTTCCTGGCCCTCGGATGGCAGGGCCTCGGGCTATCTGGCGGATCGCGACGGGGCGACCTATGCGAGGGATGATCTTGTCCGCCTGCTCACCACATTGCGGCAGGAGGCGCCGGGCCGGAATATCGGCGTCATCGGGCACAGCATGGGTGCGTGGCTGGTGATGGAGGCGCTGCGCCAGATGCGGATGCAGGGCCAGGGCAATATTGTCGATCAGCTTCAGGTGGTTCTGGCGGCCCCGGATATCGACATAGACGTGTTCCGCAAGCAGGCCGGGGCGGTGGGCAAGCTGCCCACGCCCCTTACCCTGCTGGTTTCGCCCGATGACCGTGCGCTTGCCGTATCGGGTGGTTTGGCCGGCCGGCGGGCGCGGGTGGGCAATGCCGGGCTGAACGACCCGCAGCTTCTGGCCATCGCCCAGCAGAACGGCATGCGCGTCTTTGACATCTCCGCCGTGCCAGCGACGGGCGGGCTGAACCATGACCGCTATATCGCCTTCGCCGCCCGATATGCCGACATGGCCGAGGACGGGCGCGGGGGTGACCGGTTCCGGCGGGCGGGGATCTATCTCCTCGACACGACGGGGAGGATCCTGTCGAGCCCGTTCGACGCCGCATCCCGCGCGCTTGGCGGAGACTAGCCCGGCAGGTCCGCTTTCGGTCAGGACGCGGGCCGGGCCAAGGCGATGGCCTCGATCTCGACCAGAAATTCCGGCCGGGTGAAGCCCGAGACGATCAGCAGCGTCGAAGCGGGTTTTACCGCGACATCCGCCAGAACCCGATCCCGCACGGCCATATAGGGGGCCATGTCCTCGCGCCGGGTGACATAGGTGGTGAAGCGCAGGACATGGCTGAAATCGAGCCCGGCTTCGGAGAGGATCGCCGCGATATTCGCAAAGCACAGCGCCGCCTGCGCCTCGACCCCCTCGGGGATCGAGCCATCCGGGGCAAGCGCGAGCTGGCCCGATGTCACCACCAGTTCCCCGGTTCCGATCCCGTGGGAATAATTGCCGAAGGGCGGCGCGATCGAGGCGGGGGCAAGCGAGGTGAAGGTCATCCGTGGATCCTGAAGAGTGTCAGAGCAGGGTTTTCAGATCGAGGGCGGCATCGCCCAACTGGGCGGGCAGGGGCGAGCGGCCTGCCTCGATCAGCCGTTTTCCGATCATGTAGGCGCGGGGGTCGTTCATGGCGTCGACCGCGATCAGCCGACCTTTCGCGAAGTACCAATGCGATCGTCCGGTCGCGCCCGGCCTTGTGATCACGCTGTCATGCCCGTCGCTCAGCCCGGCGATTTGCAGTTTGATGTCATGCTGGTCCGACCAGAACCACGGCTTCGGGTGATAGTCCTGTCCCGCGCCCATGATATTGGCGGCCACG
This sequence comes from Paracoccus sp. (in: a-proteobacteria), assembly GCF_035556475.1. Lineage (GTDB taxonomy): Bacteria > Pseudomonadota > Alphaproteobacteria > Rhodobacterales > Rhodobacteraceae > Paracoccus. Next base: position 8,895 of record NZ_DATMFA010000071.1, read on the forward strand.
GCTTCGGCCTGATCGATGGCATTCTGGACGCATTCCAGCCGGATCATCCGGCCATCCAAGGGCAGGCGGGTGCAATCCCCCGCCGCCCAGATATGCGGGTCCGAGGTGCGACCACGCGCATCCACGACAATGCCGCCGTCGCATTCCAGCCCGGCGGCGGCGGCCAGTTCGTCATTCGCGACGACGCCGATGCCCAGAACGATGAAATCGAACTCATGCCGGATGCCGTCCGAGAGTTCGGCGGCAAGCGGCGCGCCGGGATGCAGCGCCGTCAGACCGATGCCTTCCAGTAACTCGACGCCGTGGCCGCGATGCAATTCGCGGAAGAAGGCGGCGGTCTCGGGGCCCGCGACGCGCTGCAGGATGCGGGGCGCAGCCTCGATCAGCGTGACGTGCAGGCCCTGACGGCTGGCGATGGCCGCCGCCTCGAGGCCGATATAGCCGCCGCCGACGATCAGGACGCGGCGGCCGGGGCGCATCTCGGGCGCGAGGCGGTCGATATCGGCCAGCCCGCGCAGGGTGTGGATCAAGGCGGGATCGCCGCCCATCGCCGCGGGCAGGCTGCGCGGCCGGGTGCCGGTGGTCAGGACGAGGTGGTCGTAATCCAGCCATTCGCCGCCCAGATCGACCCGGCGCCGGTCGCGGTCAATCCGGGTGGCGCGGCGGCCCTGATGCAGCGTGATTCCCTGATCGCCATAGAAACGCTCGGGACGCAGGAACAGGTTTTCGCGGGACATCTCGCCCAGCAGGTATTTCTTCGAGAGGGGCGGGCGCTGATAGGGGGGCGCGTCTTCCTCGCCGACCAGCGTGATCGGGCCGTCATGGCCAAGGCTCCGCAATCGCGTCGCAAGGGCCGCGCCGGCCTGACCGGCGCCAAGGATCAGGACATGGTTCACGGCGTCCTCCGTCTTACGGGTCAAGGGAATGGCGATCAGTCGAGAAGGCCGCAGCGGCCGAGGAACAGGGCCGTCGCCTCTGCGACGATCCGGGCCTCGTTCAGCGGCGTCGGGGCGGGCGCATCCATCAGCCTGCGGACCTGCGCCTCATATTCGGCATAATGCTGCGTCACCGCCCAGAGGTTCATCTGGAACAACAGCGGATCGACCGGGCGGATGCGGCCCGCATCGACCCAGCCCTGAATAACGGCCGTGGCCTCGTCCACCGAAAGCCGCAAGGCGGGCCAATGCGCCGCCATCTCCAGACCGCCGCGGGCAATCTCATGCGCGAAGAAGCGGGCGACCTCGGGATGTTCCAGCGCGTGGCGGATCTTGCGCCGGACATAGTCGGCGATGACGGCCTTCGGGTCATCGGGGCACGAGGCCGAGAGGAAGAAGATCTCCTTCCAATGCGTGACGATCTCGCCCAGCACCTGCTGGTAGAGATCCTCCTTGGAGGTGATGTAATAGTGCAGTTGCGCCTTGGTGATGCCGGCGGTCCGGGCGATGGCCAGCGTCGAGGTTCCGGCGAGGCCGTTCCGCGCGAATTCCGAGATCGCGGCATCGCGGATGCTGTCATGGATCGCTTCCCGCCGTTGTTTCGCACTGGACATGGAGCTCCTGCCTTCGGTGTCATTCAGGGTGACGGGCGGCGGCTTTGCTGCCGCCGCCGGCCGGGTTCAGTCTGCGACCAGTTCCTTGCGGAGGTCGAGGCCCTTGCCCTTGTTGACGAAGCGCAGATCGGCGACCTTGGCAGGATCGACCGCGCCCTCGTCGATCAGGCCGGCGCCGACGGCCAGCGTCTCGAAGGCCCGGAGGCGGTCCTCGGTCATGGCGCCGATGCCATTCTGAAGCGCGTCGCCGCTGTCGACGATGCCAAGGTCGATCATCTGCTGCACTTCGGCATCAAGCTTGGCCTTGGTCATTTCCGGGTTGGCGGCCATGATTGCTTCATAGGCCTTGGTCCGGTCGCCGTAGAGGAAATTGTACCAGCCCTCGATCGAGGCATCGACGAAGCGCTGCACCAGTTCGGGGTTCTCGTCGATCAGATCCTGACGCGTCTCGATGGTGCTGGCATAGGTCGACCAGCCGTGATCGGCCAGCAGGAAGACATCGACCGACGCGCCCTGTTCGGCGGCATAAAGCGGCTCGGCGGTGGCGTAGGATTGCTGCACCATCGCCTTGTCCTGCAGGAACTGGGCGAGGTTGTAGTTATAGGGGCGGACCTGCTCGTCGCGGAAGCCGTGATCCTTGACCATCCATTTCCAGTAGGAGAACTGCCCGTCCTTGGCCAAGAGGACGCTTGGCGCCTTGGCGAGGTCGGCGAAGCTTGCATAGCTGCCCTGATGGGCCATGAGCGCCTGCGGATCCTTCTGGTAGATCGCTGCGACCACGGTGGTCGGGATGCCGTTGCGGACATTGTCGAAGGACAGAAGCAGGTTGCCGCCCATCAGGAAATCCAGCCGCCCGGCCGGAAGCATCGGGCGGTTGTTGACCTGCGGCCCGCCGGGGACGATCTCGACCTCGAGGCCATATTTCTCATAGGTGCCGTCCGCGACGGCCTGATAATAGCCGCCATGCCCGCCCTGAGCGAGCCAGTTGGTGCCGAATTTCACCTTGTCCGCCGCGAAGGCGGCGGTCGCTGCGACCGAGGCCGCCAGCGCCAGCATCAGCGTCTTGCCATAAGTCATGGAACTCTCCTGTCGGGATTTTGTCGTTCAGTCGTCGGCCAGCGCCATTTCGGGCGTCCAGCCGCGGGTCTTGCCCGGATTCATCAGGCCGTAGGGATCGGCCTTTTTCTTGAACTCGATCTGCGTGTCGTCGATGGTCTTCATGCCGCCATCCTCGATCGTGTAGACATGCGGGTCGAAGATGGTGCAGCCATCCGCCTCAAGCTGGCGGATCAGGCGATACATCTCGTCCTTGCCGCGATAGCGGACCAGCGGCAGGGCAAAGATCTGGACCCGGCCCTTTTCGCGCGCCATCTCGTGATGCCAGAACATCTCGTCGCCGTGGCGTTCGAGTTGCCGCTTTGCCAGTTCGGTGTCGAAAGGATGGGGATAGGCGACCTGCAGATAGGTCCAGCCCTTGTCCATCTTGAGCGCCTGCAGCGTGGTATGGTTCCAGCCCAGCTCATAGGCGGGTTGCAGGCCCTGGCTGTGGATCTCGTCCTTGGTCAGGGCGAAGGGAACATGGCCGCCATGCTGCGCGACCGCCTCGCGGAACCGCGCGAGTTCGGCGGGCGCGACCATGGCAAAGACCGCGTCGCGATCGGCCGGGAAATGGTCCTTGAGCTTGCGGTAATAGGCCGAGAAGCGGCGCTCCACACAGGTCAGCAGGTAAAGATCCAGCCCCTCCTCTTGCACCGCCGTAGCGAATTCAAGGGCCGCGCCGTAACCGTCGAACAGCGCCGCGACATGCAGCCATTCTGTCGCCGGGGTCAGGGCAAGGCCAACCTCGGCCAGAATGCCGTTCGTGCCATAGGCGTGCTGGACCTTGTGAACGTCGCGGCCATGCAGCTCGATCACCTGCGGCTCGGGCTCGACGGTGATGATCTTGGCATAGGTGACATTGCCGTCGTCGCGCAGCGTGCCGTTGCGGAACGAGCCGATCCCGCCCGAGCCGCCCGCGATGAAACCGCCGATGGTCGCAAGCGACCGGGTCGAGGGATACATCCGCAATTCCTGCCCGGTTTCATGCACCGCATCGTCGAGGCGCGAGATCCGCGCCCCTGCCTCGACCCGGACATGGCCCGGCGTGATCTCGACCACCCGGTCGAGCCGCGTCATGTCCACCACCACGCCGCCATCCAGCGGCACGCATTGACCGTAATTGCCGGTGCCGCCGCCGCGCAGGGTCAGGGGCAGGCGGTGGCGGGCGGCGGCAGAGGCGACGCGAACCAGTTCCTCCTGCGTGGTGGGGATGACGACCACCTCGCCCCGGCAATCCTCAAGCTGTTCGTTCAGGATCGGGCTATACCAGAAATAATCGCGCGAGCGCAGCTCAAGGGTCTTTGCGTCGTCATGGATGCGGAGGCCGTCCAGTTCGGCCTTGAACGCGGCAAGGGCGGCGGCGCGGGGCGCGCGGGCTTCGGTCAGCATGGAAAGGCTCCGTTCATTGGGGCAATCGGGGTGCCGCCGCGCCAGACCGTGCGCCCGGCTGTCGGGCGGCTGGCCAGTTCATCGGCGCTTTGGGCGGCGAAATGGATGAAGTCCGCGGGCGCGCCCTCGGCGAGTGGGGCAGAGGCGCCGGACCAGCCCGCGGGCAGCGTCGTGACCGCGTCGAGCCAATCCTCGGGATCGAGATGGCCGAGCAGCACCGCGAGCCGCCAGGCATCGGCCGGATCGTAGTCGCCATGCGGATAGAAGCCGTCGCAGACATTGTCCGAACCGAACATGACCTGCATTCCGGCGGCGCGTGCCTCGCGGATCGGGGCCAGACCGCGCAGGCGCGGAGTGCGCCCGCCTGTCGCGTCCTGCAACCAGGCATTGCAGGCGGGCAGGGCGACAAGGCCCAACCCGGCCGCGGCTGCCCGGTCGAGGAGGCGCGCGACCTCATTCGCCGGCCGAACGGACAGCGCGCAGGCATGGCCGCAAAGGACGCGGCCGGCGAAGCCGCGCCGCTCGGTCTCGGCAAGGACCGCGTCGAAGCCCTGCGCCTCGGGGTCGGTGCCCTCATCGACATGGAAATCCAGCGCGAGGTCGAAACGCTCGGCCAGATCGAAGACCCGCGCGACGCCCGCGGCCAGATCGGCATTGCGATAGATGAAAGCCCCCAGCACCCCGCCAGAGGCCGCGACGCGGCGCGCAATCGCCTCGCCATGCGCTGCGAAGGCATCGAGCGGCGTCAGTGAGGCCAGTTCCAGTGCGATCCGACCCCGCCATTCGCGCGCCAACTCGCCCAGCACCTCCCACGCGGCGGGGGTCCGGTCATCATGCCAGTCGACATGGCTGCGCATCTGCCCGGTGCCGTGGCCCCATGCGCGGGCCAGCGCGTGTTCGGCGCGGTCGCGGATATCCTCGGGCGTCCATCGGGCGACGTCGCCTGCCATCATCTCGATCGCGTCATGCAGCGATCCGGCCCGGCGCGGCATCCGGTGCAGGGTATAGGTCTTGTCGAGATGCACATGGAGATCGGCAAAAAGCGGCGTGACCATGCCCCCGCCGTTCTGGTCCGAGGGGCGCAACGTCGCGATGCGACCGCCCGAGATGCCCAGATCCCAGTGCCCCGGACGACCGGCCAGCCGGACGCCCTTCAGATCGGTGACGACGCGTTGCAACATGCTGGTCATCGCGTCCTCGCGATCTCGCTTTCATGCCAGTGGCCAAGCACCGCGCTGGACAGCCACGAGGTCGCGAGGAAGATCACCACCCCCAGCGCCGAGACGAGGAAGAGGGCCGCGAACATCAGGGGGATCTCGTTTCGGAAGCTGGATTCGAGGATGCGCGAGGCAAGGCCGGTATTCTGCCCCGCCGTGCCCGCCACGAATTCCGCCACCACCGCGCCGATCAGCGAGAGGCCACCCGCGATCTTCAGCGCAGCCATGAAATAGGGCAGGGCCGAGGGGATCAGCAGATAGCGCAGCCGTTGCAGGGGCGTGGCGCGGTAGAGCGTGAAGAGGTCGCGCAGGTTGTGGTCGGCGCTGCGCAGCCCGATCGCGGTGTTCGACAGGATCGGGAAGAAGGCCACGATCCACGCGCAGATCAGCAGCGCCCAGAACGTGTCGGGGACATAGATCAGGATCAGGGGCGCAATGGCGACGATGGGCGTCACCTGCAGGATCACCGCGAATGGAAAGAGGCTCATCTCGATCCGGCGCGACAGGGCAAAGACCATGCCGAGGGCGACACCGCCAAAGATGGCGAGGGCGAGCGACATCAGCGTCAGCTTGATCGTGAACCAGGCGCTGCCCATCAGCGAGCCGAAATTCGCGACCAGCGTTCTGGCGATCAGGCTGGGGGCCGGGATCAGGTAATGCGGAACCTCGTTATACCAGACCAGAAACTCCCACAGCAGCAGGGCGGCGGCGATGGTGCAGACCGGAAGCCCGATGCGCATGCGCCGTTCATGGCGAGCGCGCAGCAGCGCGGGGTCGATGGCGGGGATGGCCGGCGCGGTCGGGTTTGACATGCTCTCAGTGGTTGAGGTCGACATGATCCATGGTCCCTTCCAATGCCTCGGTCACGGTGCGGCAGGTTTCGGCATAACGGGCGGTGGTGCGGTAATGCTCGTCCCGCTCGCCTTCGGGCATTGGCAAGTCATGGACGACCCGGCCGGGGCGCGAGCCCATGACGACCACCCGGCTGGACAGGTAAACGCTCTCAAAGACCGAATGGGTGACGAAGATCACCGTCAGCCCCTGCCTGCGCCACAGCTCCAGCACGTCATTGTTGAGCTTGAACCGCGTCATCTCATCGAGGGCGGCAAAGGGCTCGTCCATCAACAGCAGGCGGGGTTTCGTCACCATCGCCCGCGCGATCGAGACCCGCATCTTCATGCCCCCCGAAAGCTCGCGCGGGTAGGAGCGGGCGAATTTCGTAAGCCCGACCATTTCCAGCGCCTCCTCGACCCGCGCCCTCGCCTCGGCCCGCTTCATCCCCCGCAGCTTGAGCGGCAGCAGCACATTGTCGAAAACCGTGGCCCAGGGCATCAGCGTGGCGTCCTGAAAGACGAAGCTGACCTCTCCCTCATTGCTGCCGGGCGCGCGTCCGTCGACGGTGATCGTCCCGCCGCTCGGCTCCAGCAAGCCCGCGATCATCCGAAGTGCGGTGGACTTTCCGCAGCCCGAGGGGCCGAGAAAGCTGACGAATTCGCCCTCGCGAATGACAAGGTTCATGTCGCGAAGCGCCACTGTCCCGTTACCGAAGCGTTTCTCGACATGGGAGAGGACGATCTGGTCCTGCGCGGCATTCGGGTGGGGAATGGGGGTCATGCGCTTACCACTCCGGCGTTGTGTCGAGCCAGGACAGCGGCGCCCGGTCGATATCGTGGAAAATGTCGATCAGCCGTGCCGTGGCATGGTCCAGCGTGGCGCGGCCCTTTTCGGCGCTGGCCAAATGCGCCTCGCCACAGGCGCCGGCCGGGTTCAGGTCCTGAATCATCCAGCCGGGCTTGGCCGGGCCGCCAAGCGCGATCGAGGGATGGGTTTCGCTGAAATCCTGCGCGCGCGAGCGGAAGTCCCGCGCCTGCGCCATGTCGACATTTGCCGGGTCCAGCGCCAGCATGACCGAGGTTTCCATGTCCCCGGCATGGATGCCATAGCCCCGCTCGGCGGCCGAGTAGACGCCCTCGGGCATCCCGGCACCGAACCAGTTGAGCGAAAAGACCATCATCCGCTGCGAAATGCGCAATTCGCGCGCCACGATGTCCATGGCCGGGATATTGCCGCCATGACCGTTCAGCAGCACCAGCTTGCGCACGCCCGCGCGGGCGACGCAGGCCCCGATCTCGGTCCAGACGCGGATCAGCGTCTCGGCCGAAAGCGTCAGGGTGCCGGGAAAGGCCAGATGCTCGTTGCTCTTGGTCACGGCCTGCGTCGGCAGGAACACGACCGGGCTTGTCGCGGGCAGGTCGCGGGCCAGACCCGCGCAGATCCCGTTCACCGAGGTCGTATCCACCGACATCGGCAGATGCGGCCCATGCTGCTCGATCGCGCCGAGGGGCAGGACCGCAATCAGCCGCGACCTGTCCAGCCGCGAGAATTCAAGGCTCGAATAATCCGCCCAGAAACGCTTCATCTTTTCCCGTTCCCCTGCCGCGAGATTGAGGCACTGCGGCTTCTTTCCATTTCCATACCATTTGATCAGACCAGTTGGTATGAAAATCGGGCAGTCAGGTCAGAAAATTGCGCAGAAGATTGTTTTCGCGGCATGTTAGACGCCGATATGGCGCAGCTCGCGGCAGATCACGCATGGTGGCCAGCAAAAGGCCCCGCGCCTGAGCACGGGGCCAAGGACCGGATGCAGCCTTGGGGATCAGGCCGAGCGGGCGGCGATCCGGGCACCGGGCGTCAGGCCCGCCACCCGGTCCACGATGCCTTGCGCGTCGATCCCGAAATGGCGGTAGAGGTCACCGATGGTGCCGGTCTGGCCGAAATGCTCGACCCCCAGCGCGATGGTGCGATGCCCATGGACCGAGCCGAGCCAGGCCAGCGTCGCCGGATGACCGTCGATGACCGTGACGATGCGGCAGTCGCGCGACAGCGGCCGCAGCAGGCGTTCGACATGGCTCTGTGCAATCTCGTTGCCACGGGCGCGGGCGCGCTGCGCCGCGCTCCAGCCCGCATTCAGCCGGTCGGCCGAGGTCACCGCCAGCACCCCGACATCGCGGCGCGCCTCGGCGATCATTCCAGCGGCGGCAATCGCTTCGGGGGCGACGACGCCCTGATAGGCGATGACCACCTCGCAATTCGGCCCCGGTGGGCGCAGCCAATAGGCCCCGTCGATCGCGCCCTGCACGAAGGCGTCGTCATGGCGCCGTCCCGGCTGCTCGATCGGGTTGGTCGAGAGGCGCAGATAGACCGCGCCCCCGGTCTCGTCGCGCAGCCATGTCCGCTCGTCCAGATCGCTCTTGCCCTCGCGCTGCATGTAGTCGAAGGCCCAGCGGATGATCACCGCGAGTTCGTCGGCAAAGGCCGGCTCGAAGGCCGCCAGCCCGTCCTGCGCCATCCCGATCAGCGGCGTCGAGATGGACTGGTGTGCGCCACCCTCGGGGGCAAGGGTGATGCCCGAAGGCGTGCCCGCGATCATGAAGCGCGCGTCCTGATAGCAGGCATAGTTCAGGGCATCGAGGCCGCGGCAGACAAAGGGGTCATAGACCGTGCCGACCGGCAGCAGCCGCTTGCCGAAAAGCGAATGCGACAGGCCCGCCGCGGCCAGCAGCAGGAACAGGTTCATCTCGGCAATGCCAAGTTCCACATGCTGGCCCTGAGGCGTGAAATCCCATTTCGCGGTCGAGGCGATGCTGCGCGCCCGGAACATGTCGCTGCGCTGGTTGCGCGCAAACAGGCGGCGACGGTTGACCCAGGGGCCAAGGCCGGTTGTCCCGGTCACGTCGGGCGAGGTCGTCATGATCCGCGCCGCCAGATCACTGTCGCCCCGCGCCAGTTCGTCAAGGATCTTGCCGAATGCCTGCTGGGTCGAGATCACGCGGTCGCCCGGCGGTTCGATCGGCGGGACGGAAACACGCGCATCGGCAAGGCGACGCGAGCCGGCGGCGAAGAAGGGCACCTCGTCCAGAAAGGCGCGGAGCGCCGCGGGCCGGGCGACGCCTGCCATCGGCTCCCATTCCTCGCCCACCGGAACACCCATGCGGACCTGCCAATCTGCCATCTGGGCCTTTGTCATCAGCCCGCCGTGATTGTCCTTGTGTCCCGCGATCGGCGTGCCCCAGCCCTTGATCGTATAGGCGAGGAAACAGGTCGGACGGTCATGGTCGATCGCGGCAAAGGTCTCGGCCATGGTCTCGACGCAATTGCCCCCGAGGTTCTCCATCAGGGCCGCAAGCTGGTCGTCGTCGCGTCGCGCGATCAGGGCGCTGACCGGTCCCTGATCGCCCAGATCGTTCATCAGCTGCTCGCGCCAGACCGCGCCGCCCTGAAAGGTCAGCGCCGCATAAAGATCGTTGGGGCAGCCGTCGATCCATTGCCGCAACTGCTCGCCCCCCGGCTCGGCAAAGGCGGCGCGTTGAAGCTGGCCGTATTTGACGCGCACCACGTCCCAGCCGAAGGCGGCAAAGACCCCCTCGATCCGTTCCCACAGCCCCTCGCGAACGACCCCGTCCAGAGATTGCCGGTTGTAATCCACCACCCACCATGTGTTGCGCAGGTCGTGCTTCCAGCCCTCCTGCAGGCATTCGTGGATGTTGCCTTCGTCCAGTTCGGCGTCGCCCATCAGCGCGATCATCCGGCCCAGCGGCCGGTCGCCACCCCAGGATTTCGCCGCGATGTAATCCTGCACCAGCGAGGCGAAGGAGGTGATCGCCACCCCAAGCCCGACCGAGCCTGTCGAGAAATCCACGTCGGCGGCATCCTTGGTCCGGCTGGGATAGCTTTGCACCCCGCCATAGCCGCGAAATTCCTGCATCTTCTCGCGCGGGATATTGCCCATCAGATAATGCATGGCATGAAAGACCGGCCCGGCATGGGGCTTGACCGCCACGCGATCCTCGGGCCGCAGTGCCGAGAAATAGAGCGCCGTCATGATCGACACCATCGAGGCGGACGAAGCCTGATGGCCGCCGATCTTGATGCCGTCCTCCTTCGGGCGGATGTGGTTTGCCTGATGGATCATCCAATGCGAGAGCCAAAGCAGGCGCTGTTCAATGGTGTTGAGATGGGGATGGGCCATGGCGTTTCCTTTCGCGGATGCCATCGACCTTAGCATCGGACCCGCGCATTTTTTCGCTGTTTCCGGCCGCATTCCTGCCTATTCTTGATGGAAACCGGCGACGTTTCAGGAACGACTTATGACAACCACCCGAATTGACGGCGTTGATGCGAGAATCCTGCGGCATCTGCATAAAAGCGGCCGCGCCTCGGTGCAGGAGATCAGCGAGCAGGTGGGTCTCAGCCCGTCACCGGTTGCGCGCCGTATCCGGGCGCTGGAGGAATGCGGGATCATTACCGGCTATGCGGCGCTTCTGGACGAAACCGCATTGGGTTATCCGGTGTCGGTCTTCGTTTCCGTCCAACTCGACCGGCAGGTCGACGAGGCTCTGGCCAAGTTCGAAACTGCGATCAAGACCTTCCCCGAGGTCGTCGATTGCTGGCTGATGACCGGGAACCGCGACTATCTGCTGCGCGTGGTTACGGCCAGCCTTGCGGATTTCGAGAAATTCCTGACCGGTCAACTGACACGAATAGCGGGTGTCTCGACCCTGGAAAGTTCGATCCCCCTGCGCCGCGTAAAGACCGGCATATCTAGGATGCCATGATGAGGGACCGCGAGTCCTCCCGCCGCGTCCAGTGGGATGTGGCAGGAATTGTTTACCTTGCTCAGAAGCTTGCACTCCGTTCATCTTCTGCCACGGCATGGCGCGGTTTGCGATGATCGCAGGCTCGCGTCGTCGATCCAGGGGATAGGGGAGGTCAGCGTGCCAGAAAACGCGTCAAAGGGTCTGCGGGGCGGGCTGACCAATTACGGCGATGAAGGCTTTGCTTTGTTCCTGCGCAAGGCCTTCATCAAGGGCGCAGGATACAGCGATGACGCCCTCGACCGCACGATCGTGGGCATCGTGAACACCGGCAGCGGCTATAACCCCTGCCACGGCAACGCGCCGCAGCTTGTCGAGGCAGTCAGGCGCGGGGTGATGCTGGAGGGCGGGCTTGCGATCGACTTCCCGACCATCTCGATCGCGGAGAGCTTCTCCTCGCCGACAAGCATGTATCTGCGCAACCTGATGGCGATGGATACCGAGGAGATGATCCGGGCGCAGCCGATGGACGCGGTCGTCCTGATCGGCGGTTGCGACAAGACGGTTCCGGCGCAGCTCATGGGCGCGGCATCGGCGAATATCCCGGCGATCCAGCTGATCACCGGCGCAATGCTGACTGGCGGTCATCGCGGCGAAAGGGTCGGCGCCTGCACCGATTGCCGGCGCTTCTGGGGCCGCTTCCGGGCCGAGGAAATGGACGAGGCCGAGATTGCCGAGGTGAACGGCAAGCTGGTCGCAAGCGTCGGCACCTGTTCGGTCATGGGCACCGCCAGCACCATGGCCTGTCTGGGCGAGGCGCTGGGGATCGTCCTGCCCGGCGGTGCGAGCCCGCCCGCCGTCACCAGCGACAGGATGCGGATTGCCGAGGAAAGCGGCAGGCAGGCCGTTCGGATGGCGCGCAATGGTTTGACCCCCGACAGGATCCTGACCCGGAAGGCTTTCGAAAATGCCTTGCGTGTCCTGCTGGCGATCGGCGGCTCGACCAACGGCATCATCCACCTGACGGCGATCGCGGGGCGAATGGGCTACAAGGTCGATCTGGAGGCCTTTGACCGCATGAGCCGCGAGACACCGGTGCTGGTCGACCTGAAGCCCTCGGGAGATTTCTACATGGAGGATCTGCACCGCGCCGGCGGATTGCAGACCGTCCTGCGCGAGTTGAAGGATCAGCTGCATCTCGACGCCCTTACCGTCACCGGGCGCACGCTGGGAGAGGAGCTGGAGGATTTCCCGGCCTTCGATCAGCATGTGGTCCGGCGTTTCGACAACCCTGTCTACCCGGCGGGCGGCATCGCGTTTCTCAGGGGAAACCTCGCGCCGCAGGGGGCGATCATCAAGCAATCCGCGGCGGATCCCGCCCTGATGGAGCATGAGGGGCGCGCTGTCGTGTTCGAGGATGCCGAGGACATGGCCAGCCGGATCGACGACCCGATGCTTGATGTGACTGCCAAGGACATTCTTGTCCTGAAGAATATCGGCCCGATCGGCGCGCCGGGAATGCCCGAGGCGGGCTATCTTCCCATCCCGAGGAAGCTGGCGAAGGCCGGGATCAAGGACATGGTCCGCATCTCTGACGGCCGGATGAGCGGGACGGCGGCGGGCACGATCGTCCTGCATGTGACACCCGAAGCCGCGCTGGGTGGCCCGCTGGCGCTGGTGCGCTCGGGCGACCGGATCAGGCTGAGCGTTTCCGCGCGCGAGATCGAGTTGCTGGTCCCCGAGGCAGAACTGGACGGGCGGCGGCGCGCCTTGCAGCTGCCCAAGCCTTCCGAGGCCGAGCGCGGCTATCGCAAGCTGTTCCATGAGCAGATGACGCAAGCCGACGAGGGCTGCGATTTTGTATTCCTGCAGGCGACGAAGATGATTGCATCGGTCCCAGAAAGGAAAGGCTGAGCCGGGTTTCTCCCGGCTCTCATTTGGCAGTGACCGGCGGGGACGACCTGTCACAATCCGCCCGTATGTTGCCGATCGCCGTCTGCCTATCTGGCATTGCCGCCTTCGGTCGAGGGTGGCGGCCTGATGCCGCAACCCCCCGCGTTTTGTCAGAATGTTCGGGACTTCGTTCTCGGTTCAAACAATCCATTCAGCCCCGATCTCCCTTCACCTTACAAGATGAAATCGTTGGCCGTCAGGCGCGAGACTCCGTTCAGCTGGATTTCGAAGTCGAACACCCCGTCGCCATTCGTATCCCCGCGGACAAGGCGGTTATTGCCGGATTGCACGCTCCACACGCCATATGCGCTTGCCTGCGCGCCGGACCAATGGAAAGCCTGATTGCCAGCGATTGTCGAATTGGCGTCGATCGCAGAAAGCTGGATAGTATCGACACCCGAGACAAAGTCGGCAATGACGTCGCGGGCAGCACCCTTTCCAGATTCCTGAATGGTGTTGAAGATGAAAGTATCTGCCCCGGCACCGCCGGTCAGCACATCCTTTCCCGCCCCGCCGACCAGCCGGTCATTTCCGGCAAGTCCGTTCAGGGTGTCATTTCCGGCACCCCCGACCAGCTGGTTTGCTGCGCCATTGCCGATCAGCCGATCCGCGAAGCGTGTGCCGGCGAGGTTCTCGATGCTGACGAGGGTATCGCTGCCTTGCCCCCCGCCAATGAGCTGAGCCGCAGTCAACCTCAGATCGACCTTGATGGCACCTGCCGCCGATGCGTAGTTGGTGGTATCGCTGCCCACCCCGCCGTTCAGGATATCGTTGCCAGCGCCACCGATGAGCACATCATTGCCCGCGCCGCCGATAAGCCGGTCATTCCCGGCCTGCCCGTTCAAGGTGTCGTTGCCGGCATTTCCGATCAACTGGTTCGCTGCGGCGTTTCCGATCAGGTTGTCCGCAAAGCGCGAGCCCGAAAGGTTCTCGATGCTGATCAGGGTATCGCTGCCCTGTCCTCCGCCAATGGCTTGAGCCGAGGTCAGCCCCAGATTGATTTTGATCGCGCCCGAAGCCGCTGCGTAATTCCCGGTGTCGCTGCCCGCCCCGCCATTCAGCGTGTCATTGCCCGCTCCGCCGGTCAAGGTGTCGTTGCCCGCCCCGGCATCGACATAGTCATTGCCGCGATAGCCGATGAAGGTATCGTTGCCCTCGCCCAGTTCGATCAGGCGATAACCCGAAGCGGAGGAGAAGCCGCTGATATCTATCCGGTCGTTCCCGGTCGTGCCGGAAAGCGTGTAATAGTTGAAGTCGAGTTCTTCGACGCTGTTCAGGAAGCTGTTGTTCCACTGGATGCTCGACGACTGGATATTGGACCGCAGCCGGATCGTGTCCGTGCCTCCGCCGCCAAAGAACCTGTCGGTTCCGAAATCGCTGCCGGTGATGTCGAAGATATCATTGCCGGATTCGCCATAGAGGAAGTCGTTTCCGGCCCCGCCGGTCAGCGTATCGTTCCCCGCGCCGCCATAGAGGCTGTCGCTTCCGGCGCCGCCATCGACCACATCCCAGCCGACATGGCCGCGGAAGATATCGTTTCCGTCGCCCAGAGTGATCTGGCGGTAGCCCAGGATCGAGGAGAAGCCGCTGATATCTATCCGGTCGTTCCCGGTCGTGCCGGAAAGCGTGTAATAGTTGAAATCAAGCTGCTCGACGCTGTTCAGATAGGTGCTGTTCCACAGGATGCTGGAGGACTGGATATACGCCTTCAGCCGGATCGAATCCGTGCCATCGCCGCCAAAGAACCTGTCGGTCCCGAAGTCATTCGCCGCGATTTCGAAGATGTCATTGCCGGACTCCCCATAGAGGAAGTCGTTTCCGGCCCCACCGGTCAACGTATCGTTCCCCGCGCCGCCGTAAAGGCTGTCGCTGCCGGTGCCGCCATCGACCAGATCCGCGCCCCCAAAGCCGCGGAAGATATCGTTCCCGTCGCCCAGATTGATCTGGCGGTAGCCCAGGATCGAGGAGAAGCCGCTGATATCGATCCGGTCGTTCCCAGTCGTGCCGGAAAGCGTGTAATAGTTGAAGTCGAGCTGTTCGACGCTGTTCAGATAGGTGCTGTTCCAGAGCACGCTGGAGGACTGGATATACGCCTTCAGCCGGATCGAGTCCGTGCCATCGCCGCCAAAGAACCTGTCGGTCCCGAAGTCATTCGCCGTGATTTCGAAGATGTCATTACCGGACTCTCCATAGAGGAAGTCGTTTCCGGCCCCACCGGTCAGCGTATCGTTCCCCGCGCCGCCGTAAAGCCTGTCGCTTCCAGCTCCGCCATCGACCAGATCCGCGCCCCCAAAGCCGCGGAAAGTATCGTTTCCATCGCCCAGATAGATATGGCGGTAGCCCAGGATCGAGGAGAAGCCGCTGATATCGATCAGGTCGTTCCCCGTTGTGCCGGCAAGCGTGTAATAGTTGAAATCGAGCTGTTCGACACTGTCCAGATAGGTGCTGTTCCAGAGCACGCTGGACGACTGGATATGCGCCCTCAGCCGGATCGAATCCGTGCCATCACCGCCAAAGAAGCTGTCGGTGCCGAAGTCATTGGCCGTGATGTCGAAGATATCATTGCCGGATTCACCGTAGAGGGAGTCATTTCCAGCCCCGCCGGTCAGGGTGTCGTTGCCCGCCCCGCCATAGATGGCATCGTCTTCCGCACCGCCCACCAGACTGTCATTGCCACTCGTGCCCGGGATAATCGCCATTGTTAATCTCATACTGATTGGTAAAAATTTATCAAAGGCAATAAGTTCATGTTTCGTCCGGGTGTCAAACGATTTTGCGTCGACAGAAACAGAGCGGGAGCCGGTGTTGCGCCATGCCCGGG
The DNA here is from genome assembly GCF_035556475.1 of Paracoccus sp. (in: a-proteobacteria). GTDB lineage: Bacteria > Pseudomonadota > Alphaproteobacteria > Rhodobacterales > Rhodobacteraceae > Paracoccus. The sequence goes on from NZ_DATMFA010000071.1 coordinate 24,516, forward strand.
ATCTGCTTCAGCGACCGGGATCGCCTTCGGGAAGATCATCCTCCGAGATGAATGGTCCTGTCCGGGGCGAGCGTTTCAAGGAAAGCTGCGTCGTGGCTGATCACCAGCACGGCACCGTCATAAGCGTTCAGCGCGGCTTCCAATGCGGTGATACCGTCCAGATCAAGGTGATTGGTCGGCTCGTCCAGGATCAGCAGCATCGGCGGTGGCACGGCCCCAAGCGCGCAGGCAAGACCCGCGCGCAAGCGTTCACCCCCGCTCAGTTGTCCCGCCGGGCGCAAGGCGTCGCCAGCCCGGAACCCAAACCGGGCCAGCGCCGCATGGGCGGCATGGATATCCGCTGCGGGGTTCAGATTCTGGAAGTTTTCGCGCAGGCTCAGGGTGGGGTCGAGCAGGCCCACATGCTGATCCAGCAGCGCGAATGTCACCGACAGGTCCAACTGCCCGCGTTGGGGCGCGAGCCGCCCGGTAATCATCTTCAGCAGCGTCGTCTTGCCGCTGCCGTTCGGCCCGGCGACGACGATCCGCTCGGGGCCGGTGATCGTCAGTGACAGGTCGCGGATAATCGGCCGGGCAGGATCATATCCACCCGTCACATCCTCCAGCCGCAGCACTGTCTTGCCGGGCGCAAGACCCGTCGGGGGAATGTCCATGCGCAGCGGCTGCAGGCTTTCGATCTTCTCGCGGGCGGCGGAGAGCGCCAGTTCCGCGGCCTCGCGCCGGGCTTCGCGCAGGCGCGTGGCCGCGCCGCCCGACGCTTCGGCCCGGCCCTTGGCCGCATCCATCAGGATTTTCGGCTGATCGCCCCTTGCCCGGGCCTTGTGCCCCGCACTGTCCTTGCGGGCCTTGCGCTCTGCCGCCTGCTGCGCGCGCCGGGCAGTATCCTTGCCGGCCTTTTCGGTATAAGCGAGGTCGCGGGCCGCCGCTTCCAACTCGGTGTCCTTGCGCTGCCGGAAGGCGCTGTAATTCCCGCCATAACGGGTAACGCCCAGCGAGGTCAGTTCGACAATGGCATCCATCTCCTCCAGAAGCTCGCGATCATGGCTGACGACGACCGCACCACCCGTCCAGCCCCGGATCAGGTCGATCACCGCCCTGCGCCCGTCACGGTCGAGATTGTTCGTCGGCTCGTCCATGATCAGCAGATCGGGCTCGGCAAGGGTCAGCGCGGCGAGGGCGGCGCGGCTGCGCTGTCCACCCGAGAGGGTTCGCAGCGGCGTCTGCGTCCCCACGAACAGGCCACAGCGCAAAAGTGCAGCCTCGATCCGCGCGGGCAATGTCCAGTCCGCCTCGGCCAGTTCCTCAGCGTCTGCAAGCCCGGCCTCGGCTCGGTCCAGCAGACGAAGGGCGGATTGCACACCGAACAGATCGGCAATGGTCTCTCCCGGCCGCTCCACCGCCTCCTGTCGCATCATCGCGATGGTGCCGGATCGCTGAATCATCCCCGAGGCGGGCCGCAACTCGCCCGAGATCAGGCGCAGCAGCGTGCTTTTGCCAGTGCCGTTGCGCCCGACAATGCCAGTGCGCTCGGGCCCGAAGGTCAGGTCGAGATCGGTGAAAAGCGGGGTGCCGTCAGCTGTGGACCAGGACAGGCCGGAAAGGGTGACGAATGCAGGCATGGGACAGAACTTCTCGCAGCGAAACCGAAGGGGTGAATGCGGCGAGGTTCAGGTCCATGACGATGGCGTCTCCGTGGGAAGGGTGGCTGTTAGGTAGGGAAGGTTGTCGATTTTGCAAGCCGCAGCCAAAGCGCTGGCGGGGGTGGCGATATTCAGACAATTCCGTGCTGTTTCAGAAGAGCTTCCTCGTCACCGGAAATCCAGCCGAAAACTTTGGGATCGCCGTTCAGCACCTGAACCAGATAGTGAACGTCAAATTCTATCGCGATCTCCGCCCCGTCCTTCCGGGCGTAGCTGGCGACCCAGGCGATATGGGCCATGCAATGAAGCGGGTCGATGGCGGAGAACCGGATCGCACGGATCCGCATGTCCTTTGTCCCGATCGCCCGATAGCGCTCATAGCCCTGCGCCATGACCTTCCTGAATTGGTCATCGTTCTTCCCTGTTCGCACCCCGGCCGGGGCGGCGCCAATGAATTCGGAAGAATATAGCGAGGCGAGTTCTTCCATCTCGACCGCACCTTGAAGAGCCAGATTGACCAAGCGCTCGTATCGCGCGAACAGCTTTTTCACCTCGTCCTGCATCGTCCCTCTCCCCCTTGCTCGACCAGCCCGCCTGAGCATCATGTCGAGGTAACCCTTGACTGCCAACACCCAAGAGGAAGCCGCCGGCCATGGCAGGATCATCGCGGGTTTCTCGGGTGATCGACGCCCGAATATCTCCGACAATGGGGGAAGTCAGGTGGTGAAGGGGCCGGCTTGGCGGGAGAAACTGGTGGCTCACCGCTCGCCGCGCCTGTTGGCAGGCTATCAAGTTTGCCTGATTTGTCGTTGCTTTGGATTGCTCTTGGCGGTGTGATAGGTAACTAGAGTGGTCCGACCCGGAGCACTCGCAGCCCCGGTACCTGCCAAAGGGAAGAAAGACATCGCCATGCCAAGACTGCCCGTCATCCTCATCTGCGCCTTGGCGCTCACGGTTGGCGCCTGCGGGCCAAACACCGCGACCCGTGCCACGACCGGCGCTGCGGCGGGGGCGATCGTCGCCGGGCCGGTCGGCGCGGTGGCCGGGGCGGCCATCGGCGGCAGCGGGGCGGTGCGGGTAAACTAGGCCCGAAGATCGCCTCGCGCGGTGCCGACGCTCAGCTTCGGCGCTTCTCCAGGCGAATGTCCCCGCCTCCCACGTCCTGCTCGTTCGTCCATCCCAAGCGGCGATAAAAGCCTGCGGCACGCGTTGTCGCGCCGGTTTCGAGCCAGCAGACTGCATGACGGTCCAGAAGGTGGCGTTCGGCGATCTCGACAAGCTGGCGCCCGATGCCTCTGCCCTCATGGGATGGAAGCACGAAAGCTGCGAAGAGGGATCCCTCCGCCGCGTCGATCATCGCAAATCCGATCACTTCGCCGTCGTCGACAGCCACCCACGCGCATGGCCCGCTTGCGATCATCGCGGTGATGGCCTCCACCGTGATACCCATGTCCGCCAGTTGACCCACCGACAGAACATTTTCGTTCACCGAGGTGCGGACACGGAAGATGCCGGGAACATCGGCTGCTTCTGCCGCTCTGATCTGGATGGTCATGGGGTTCCTCCTGCCGCGCATATGCCATTGCCTGCCTGCGGTCGGAAGCCTGCAAAGGGCTATCGGGCGACAGGGGAGCCCGCCTTATCCCCTCGGATCATGCGCGCCGGTTAGACCCGCGCCCAGCCGGATCACCCCCGCGCAGCCGAAGATCGGCGAAAGCGCCGGCAGTTCGGCCAGCTCATGCCCCAGCGCCGTCAGCGCCTCGATCTGGTCGCGGGGCATCGACGCTTCGATCTTCACGCTGTCGCGGCTGTCCGAGAAGGTGCGGCCCAGCAGGAAACGCGGCGCACTCAAGGCCTCGGCAGGCGACATCCCATCGTCGATCAAGGCGGTCAGGATCCGCGCCAGCGTCTGCGGCTGGCCGTCCGCACCTTGCGTACCATAAAGGAGATGCGGCGCGCCGTCCTTCAGCGCGATGCCGGGGTTCAGCGTATAGAAGGGACGTTTGCCCGGTGCGATGCAGTTTGGATGCGCGGCATCGGTGGCAAAGGCTGCGCCGCGGTTTTGCCACAGGATCCCGGTATCGCCGACGACCACGCCGCTGCCCCAGTCGAAATACGTGCTTTGCAAGGCACTGACGCTGCGCCCCGCCCCGTCGCAAACGGCGAAAAAGACGGTGTCGCCATGCTGGTAGCGATGCGGCCAGGGCAGGGCGGCCTCCGGTCGGATTGCCGCGGCCCTTGCGTCCAGCCAGCTGGATGACAGCGCATCGCTGACAGGCGTGGTGTCAGGGTCCGCAATCTCACCCCGGTCGAGAAAGGCCTGCTTTACAGCTTCGATGAGGAGATGCAGGCGGTTGGCACCCGTGGTCGCGGCAATGTCAAACCGGTCGAGGATGCCCATGATCTGCAACGTCGTCATGCCCTGCGTCGGCCAGGGCGGCGCCAGCAGGGTCAAATCGCGATAGCGCAGGGATAGCGGCGCTGCCTGTCGGGCGGAGGTCGAGGCGAGATCGCCCGCGGCAAGCGGACTGCCCGCCGCATCCAATCCCTGCGCAACCCGCTGCCCGGCCCGGCCGGTATAAAAGCTGCGCGGTCCGTCCTCGGCAAGCAGGGTCAGGATCTCGGCCAGTTGGGGCTGATGCAGATGATCCGTGGCAAAGATATCCGCGAACCCCGGCCAGCCCGGCCATTCCTCGCGTCGGAAATCGCGCCAGAAGCTTTGGCTGGCCGAGGCTGGCACGCCCGCGCGGGCGTGCTCGATGGCGGGGGCGACAAGGTCGGCAAAGCTCATGCCTCCCTGCCAATGCGTTTGCCCGAACTGCAGGAGCTGGTCCCAGCCATCGACCAGACAGGCCGTGGTCAACATCGAGCCGGGACCACGCAGAGGCAAGGTGGCAGGCAGGTCCGGCAGCATTCGCGGAGCCTGCCCGATCCCGAGGATGGCGGTTTGCGAGCCGTCCCGATCCGCCAGCATCCAAACGCCGTCGCCGCCCAGACCGCAGAAATGCGGCAGGACCACCGCCAGCACCGCCCCCGTGGCGATCGCGGCCTCGGCTGCGTTGCCGCCTCGCTCAAGCACAGCCTGACCCGCTGCCGTGGCGAGTGGATGCGGGCTGACGACCAGTCCTGCCATCGCGCTCACTCGCCGGGGACGTAGACCAGCCTGCGGGCTTCGCGCGCCGGCAGGAACTGGCGGGTGAAGACCTGCGCGGCCTCCGGCCTGGTTTCGAGGCCGTAGCCTTCGGCCACGATGTCGATTGCCCGGGCGAGGCGTGCGTCGTCCACATCGCCCAGACCGATGCGATCGACCTCCTCGGAGGCGATCAGCTTGTCATAGGAAAACATCATCCGGTCATATTCCAGATCGCGCTTGGCGAGGTTGTCATAGGCGATGACCGCATCGGCTCCGGCTTCAGGGGCGCTGGCGATCTCGATCACCGCCTTGTTGACCGCCCGCACGAGGCCTTCGACAGCCTCCGGGTTCTCGGCGATCATCTTTTGCGAGACCATGATGCCATTGGAATAGAGGTCCATCCCGAAATCGCCGAAATTCAGCCAATTGTAGTCGGCGCCCGGATCCTGGCGGTTGTTCACGAGGTTGAACCAGCTGGTGATGTTGAAGACAAGCGCGCCGTCGATATCGCCCTTGATCAGCATCGGTTCCTGCAGGTTCGGAGCCATGTTGTCGATCTGGACCTTGGCCATGTCGACCTCATTCACGCGGCCGAGCACCGTCACCAGCCGCGTGGTCGGTGTCCCCTGTGCGCCGCCAAGTTTCTTGCCCTCCAGATCCGCGGGCGTGGCAATGCCGGTCTCCTTCTTCGAGACGATGGCGAAGGGCGGCTTGCTCCACAGCTGGTAGACCATCACCGGCGTCTCGGCGGGGCGGGTCGCGGCGTTCTGGATGATGGCGTTGATGTCGCCAAATCCAGCGTCATAGGTTCCCGACATGATCCGCGTCACGGTCGCGGCCGAGCCTTCGCCCTGGTCTACGGTGACGTTCAGGCCTTCTTCCTTGAAATAGCCCCTTTCCAGCGCAAGCAGGATCGGCGCGTCGGACCCTTGGGTTTTCCATCCCAGAGTGAAGCGGATATCGGTATCGGCCAATGCCTGCCCGGTCAGCGAAAGGCCTAGGGCGGCGGTGGTCAGCAGCGTCTTGAACATGGTCGGTCCCTCGATGGGTTGGAAATATCAGGAGGCGGCAAGATCGGTGCGGCGGTTCGCCCAGCCCAGGACGCGGCCCTCGATCAGGGAGAACAGGACGTAGAGGGCGACGCCAAGGAAGGCGAGGATGAAGAGCCCGGCAAAGACCAGAGGCACGTCGAAGTTGGAGGAGGCCGACATCATCACATTGCCGATGCCCTTGTTCGACGCGACCGTCTCGGCCAGCACGGTGCCAACGAAAGCGAAGGTCGCGGCAATCTTCAGCGAGGCGAAGAAGAAGGGCATGGTGCGCGGCAGCCCCACGTTCAACAGCAGGTCCATCTTGCTGGCGCCGAGGGACTTCAGCACGTCCTCCAGTTCCGGCTCGGTGGTGGCAAGGCCGGTGGCGATGTTCACGACGATCGGGAAGAAACACATCGCAAGCGCGGTCAGGACGGCCGGAACGGGACCGGCCCCGAACCAAAGCACGAATATCGGAACGACGGCGACCTTCGGGATCGAGGAGAAGCCGATCAGCAGGGGATAGCAGGTGTCATAAGCCGTGCGCGAGGTGCCGATCAGGGCGCCGATGGCGACGCCAACGACGACGCCCAGGCCAAAGCCGATCATGGTCGTCCACAAGGTCTGGAAGATATGCGGGATCAGGACCGGGAAACGCTCGACCAGCGTGGCGAAGACCTGGCTTGGCCGTGGGACGATCAGGTCCGATATGCCCAGGGCAAGGCAGAGAACCTCCCAGATCGCGAAGAAGGCAACGATCAGGCCCGCGGCCCAGATGCGGCGACGAAGGACATAGTTCATGCTTCTGCCCCTTGCAGGGTTTCACTGCGCGCGGCGATGATGCGTTCGCGCAGGCGCTGGTTCAGGGCGACGAATTCGGGCTCGAACGTCATGGCGACGGTGCGGGGGCGGGGAAAATCCACCGGGCTGTCGTCAATGACACGACCGGGGCGCGCGCTCATCACGCAGATGCGGGTGCCAAGAAAGCCCGCTTCCTTCAGATCATGGGTGACGAGGATCACCGTGGGGCGGCGTTTCAGCCACAGATCCTGCATCGTCCCCCACAACTCTTCGCGTGTGAACTGGTCGAGCGCGCCGAACGGCTCATCCAGCAGCAGCAGGCTTGGTTCATGGATCAGCGCCCGGCAAAGGTTGGCGCGTTGCAGCATCCCGCCCGAAAGCTGCCAGGGATAATGGTTGGCGAATTTCGAGAGGCCCACATCGTCCAGCAGCGCATGAACGCGGTCGCGATATTCGCCGCGTCTCTTCGCGCGAAAATCCTGACGGAACGGCCGCACGATCTTCAGGGGCAGCATCACGTTCTTCTCGATCGTCAGCCAGGGAAGCAGCGTGGGGTTCTGGAATGCCATGCCGATGCGCAGGGCCTTGGCCGCGACCTCGCGCCCGCCGACGATCACCGCGCCGGACGAAGGCCTCAGCAGGCCGCTCGCCAGCTTCAGGATGGTAGACTTGCCGCAGCCAGACGGGCCGACAAGGGCAAGGAACTCGCCCTCGGGGATCCGCAGATCGGTGGTTTGCAGGGCCTGCACCTCGGCCCCCGGGCGGCCAAAGGCGACGCTGGCCTGTGACAGCACGACGGCATCGTGGAGTGCCGGATTATCCTGGGCGTAAGTCTCGCAGGCCATATGTCTCATTCGGAGTTTGCATCGGGTAAGTGCATACACTGTTTGCTGACATCGACAGGGCTCTCAATCCCGTATATGAACCATCTGGCAGCTTTCTCGCTGCATGCATGAAATTTACGCAGCGGTGCCGCCATTGCCCGATTTGGCAGCCGCATACAGACGGGGGAACGTCATGGCCGCCGCCAAGAGCATACCGAAGGCCGAAGGGGATCGAGTCGCTGCAATCTGCCGGGCGCTCCGTCGCGCGTTGATCGAGGGTGCCCTGGTTCCCGGCGACCGGTTGCCAGAGGATGCCCTGGGCGAAACCTTCGGTGTCAGCCGCACCATAGCCCGCCATGCCCTCGGACAGCTCTCGGCCGAGGGGCTGGTGGAATTGCGCCGCAACCGGATAGCCACCATTGCCGTGCCCACGGCAGAGGAGGCCCGCGACATCTTCGGCATCCGCATCGCGCTGGAGGAGCAGGTCGTCGGTCATCTTGCGGGCAAACTGACAGCGGCGCAGGCCGCCGAACTGAAAGAGATCGTCGAGCAGGAGCACGCGGCGCGGCACGGACCCGAGGGCATGTCCATCCGGCTGGCCACCGAGTTTCACATCAGGCTGGCAGAGATGACCGCGCGGCCGGTCTTTATCCGCTATGTTACGGAAATCTGTTATCGTGCAGGGCTTTGCCTGTCATCCCTCGCGCGGCCACATTCTTCCGACTGCGCGATTACCGAACATCTGGAGTTGATCGACGCGATCCAGACCGGGCCGGCGGACAAGGCCGCACAGATGATGCGCAGCCATCTGGAAGCGGTGGCTTCGCGGGCGCTGCTGTCCGGCGAAGGAAGTCGCGCACGCGATCTGGTCAGCATTCTGGAGCCCTACGCGCAAGGCTCCTGACCGGTCAGGACCGCGCGACAGAGGGGTCGAGGATCCATTCGGCGCTGTCGTTCCAGACATCCGTCTCGACGATCAGGCCGTCGCGGACGACAAAGCGGTCGACATAGCGGTTATGGTCGAAGGCGGTGCCATCGGGCCATTCACCATAGAGATAGCCGAGGCTGTAGATGATGGTCTCCGTCTCGCCCGGGACCACGTCGTAACGCTCGATCCGCTTCTTCACCCATTTATAGCGCGCGGCGTTGAACGAGGTCGGGCCGCTTGGCGTGTCGAAATGCCGGTTGCCGGTGAAGCGCACCAGAAACGGTGTCGCGACATAACGCGCCGCGCGTTCGGGGTCCTGCGCCATCGAGGCATCCAGATAATCTTTGACGGCTTGAAGGTCTTGCTCGTTACGCGCGGTCATGGTGGTGCCCTGTTGTCAATCATGCCAGTTCTGCATACATAATCGGTATGCAATACACATGCAAGGATTCTGCCGAAATGCCGCTGCCAAGCCTGCTTCTGCGCAATGCCCATCTGGCGGATCGGACGGAGAGTTGCGACATCGCCATCGCGGACGGGCGGATCGTCGGTCTCGGGGCAGGGGGATGGCAGGCCGAGCGGGAGATCGACCTGCAAGGCAAGCTGGTATTGCCGGGATTTGTCGACGCGCATATCCATCTCGACAAGGCCGGGCTGAACTGCCGTTGCGGCCACGCGACCTCGCTGGCCGAGGCGGTGGCGGCCGTGGCCACGTTGAAGCGCGGGTTCACGGTCGAGGATGTCCATGCCCGCGCCGCCAGGGTGATCGAAGCCGCGATCACGCAAGGCACGATGCATATGCGCGGCCATGTGGAAGTCGACGGCCGTGCCGGTCTGCGCAGCTTCGAAGCGATTGCGGATTTGCGCCGCTCCTATGCCTTCGCCATGGATATCCAGATTTGCGCCTTCGTGCAGGAGGGGTTGACGAACGACCCCGAGGCGGAACCCTTGCTGCTCGGCGCGCTGGCGCGCGGGGCCGAAGTTCTGGGCGGCTGCCCCTATACGGATCCCGACCCGCAGGCCCAGATCGACCGGCTCTTCGCGCTGGCGGTCGATCATGATATCGATCTCGACTTCCATCTGGATTTCGACCTGGATCCAAGCTGGACGCATATGGATGCGATTTGCGCGGCAAGCCTGCGTCATGGATGGCAGGGGCGGGTCACGATCGGCCATGCCACCAAGCTGTCAATGATGGAGGACGCGCGGCTGAAGCATTATGCGTATCTGCTGGCCGAGGCGGGGGTGGCCGTGATCGCACTGCCAGCAACCGACCTTTACCTGAACGGCATGGATCAGGGCCATCGCGCCCCGCGTGGCATCGCGCCGGTGCATCTGCTGTCGGATGCGGGGGTCGTAGCCGGCGTCGCCACTAATAATGTCATGAACCCGTTCACGCCCTATGGCGACTGCTCGCTGATGCGGATGGCAAATCTCTATGCAAACGCGATGCATCTGGGCGCGCAGGACTTTGACCGCTGCCTGTCGATGATCACCTATGGTCCCGCGCGGATGATGCGGCTCGGTGGCTATGGACTTGCCCCCGGCGACCGTGCCGATCTTGTCGTTTTCGATGCGCCGGACAAAAGCGAGGCTTTTGCCGCCATCGCCCCGCCCGTGATGGGCTTCAAGGCCGGACGGCAAAGCTTCGTTCGGCCAGCGGCGCGGATCCTGCGCTGAGGCCGCCGCCTTCATGTCCCGGCGGCGCGCAGCAGCATTTCGCCGCCAAGCAGCGCGAGCATGATCAGGAACCAGCGCCGGAATGTCGCAGGGCTGACTGCGCGGCGCAGGATCTGTCCCGCCCACATGCCGATCAGCGCCGGGATGACCGCCAGCATGGAAAGTGCAAGCTGATCGACCTGCCACGCTTGGCGTGAGGCCAGTCCAAGCGCCAGCGCGATGGTCGATGTCGTGAAGGACATGCCGAGCGCCTGAACCAGGTCGTCTTTTTCAAGCCCCAGTGCGTGCAGCCAGGGAACTGCGGGAAGAACGAAGACTCCGGTGCCTCCAGCAATCAACCCGGTCACAAACCCGATCAGCGGCGAGAGCCAGCGCTCCTGACGGGACGAGACCCGGAATGGCCGTGCGAAAAGGGTATAGAGTGCATAGGCGATCAGCGCGGCGCCGAGGGCCGATGTCGTCAGCCCGCTATCGCCTTCGGTCAGCAAGGGCACGGCGATCAGCGTGCCCGCCATGCTTGCCACCATCATCGACCACAGCCGCCGCATCAATACGCCGATGTTCGGCCCGGCGAGGAGTTGCCACAGATTGGTGGTCATGGACGGGATGATCAGCAGGCTCGCCGCCGCCAAGGGAGACAGCAGCGCGCCGAGGATGCCCATGGCGAATGTGGGGAGGCCCATGCCCATGACGCCTTTGACAATACCGGCGGCAAGGAACGTAGCGGCGACGATCGGAATGGTGAAATCGGTCATGGCGTCTACATAGCGACGGGACACTTCAGGAAAATGCGGAACCTCCGAAACCAGACTTCGGCTGGCCCGAAGGCTGCTTATGTTTTAAGCTGGGCCATGCGTTTCGATCTGACCGACCTTCGCCTGTTTCTTGCCGTGGCCGACGCGGGCAGCATCACCCATGGTGCCGCCGATGCCGGGCTATCGCTGCCCGCCGCCAGCGAGCGCCTGCGCGATATGGAGCTGTCCGGCGGCATCAGACTGCTGGAACGCGGACGGCGCGGCGTCTCGCTGACCGAGGCGGGCGAGGCGCTGGCCCATCATGCGCGGCTCATCACCCGCCAGATGGCGATGATGCGCGGGGAGCTGGGCGAATATGCCACGGGCCTGCGCTCGACCCTGCGGCTTCTGGCGAACACCGCCGCGATGACCGAGTTGTTGCCGCCGCGCCTTGCCGACTGGATGGCCGCCAACCCCCGCATCGACGTTGATCTGAAGGAACGCCAGAGCGTCGAGATCGCCCGCAGCGTGGCGGCAGGCTTTGCCGAAATCGGCATTCTTTCGGACTCTGCGACCCGGGACGGATTGGTCCTGTATCCCTTTGCCGAAGACCGGCTGGTTCTCGTCACGGCGCCGCAAAGCGATCTCGCCGGAATGCGGCAGGTCCGTCTTGCCGACCTTGCCGGGCGCTATTTCATCGGGCTCTCCGACAGTGCGCTTCAGGATCATATCGCTGCGCAGGCTGCGGCGACGGGAATGCAGCTGCGCTATCGCGTGAGGCTTCGGACCTTCGAGGCCATCTGCCTTCTGGCCGGTGCCGATGTCGGTATCGGGATCGTTCCCCAGACCGTCGCCCGGCGCATGAAACGGTCGTCGCGTATCGCGATCATCCGGCTGGCCGATGACTGGGCGCTGCGGCGCCTGTCGGTCTGCGTCAGAACTGGCACCGAGCTTTCCGGTCCGGCGCGAAGCCTGCTGCAGCATCTGATCCGCTCCATCAGGTAGCCTGATCCCCAGCCTCGGGGTCACGACGAAAGCGATCCACGAACACCGCCGATCTCTGCGCGCGACAAAACAATCGCCGCCACGGCCGAAAGCACGCCGCATGTGTCGGGCTGGCCTACCAGAGCAATTTCTTCCCTTTGCTTACTCGGCTTTGGAATGGAGGCGTGAGGTTAATACGACTACGTTAATCGTGTTTGAACCAGCCGGAGCAAAGCCCCGATGCTCATTTCGCCCGTCAATGCCGAGCCAGCCGAGATCGAGACCGCCCGCCGCCTTGGCGATGCCTTTGCCCTCGGCGCGGCAGAGGACGATCTCGCGGGGCGTTTCCCGACCGGACATGTCGCGGCCCTGCGCGATGCTGGCCTGCTGGCCCTGACCGCGCCCGAGCAGTTTGGCGGGCAGGGGGCGGGGCTCGGGCTTGCCGCATCTATCATTCGCGAGATCGGCCGTGGCGATCCGGCCGTGGCGCTGATCCTTGTCATGCAATATGCCCATCTCGCGACCCTGCATCGCGGCCGCTGGTCCGAGGCGCTGGTCACCCGCGTCGTGCGTGCCGCCGCCGAGGAAGGCGCGCTGATCAATGCCCTTCGGGTCGAACCGGCGCTTGGCACCCCGATGCGGGGCGGTCTGCCCGAAACCGTCGCGCGTCAGGCGGGCGATGGCTGGCTGCTGACCGGGCGCAAGATCTATTCGACCGGCAGCGAGGGGCTGCGCTGGGGCGTGGTCTGGGCCCGCACGGACGAAGACGAGCCGCGCGTGGGACAGTTCCTTGTGCCGCTGGACGCCGAGGGGGTTCGCATCATTCCTGGCTGGGACACGCTGGGCCTGCGCGCCTCGTCCAGTCACGATGTCGAGTTTCAGGACGTCTATCTGCCCGCCGACCACGCCGCGGATATCCGGCGGCCTTCCGAATGGGCGATCCGGGCCGACGAAGCGATTGCATGGTCGAGCCTGTTGATCGCCGCCCTTTATACCGGCGTGGCCGAAGCTGGCCGCGACTGGATCGTCGCCTTCCTGAAATCCCGCGTCCCCGCCAATCTGGGCAAGCCCTTGGCCGAGTTGCCCCGCATGCAGGAGGCCGTCGGCGGGATCGAGGAGCGCATCGCCGTGAACCGGCGTCTGATCGCCTCCGCTGCGGCTGAGACGGATGCCGGGCCGGCACCAGCCGCACGCGAGGTCGGGATCATCAAGCATGTCGCCACCGAGAACGCGATCGCGGCCGTCGAGGCTGCGCTCAAGCTTGCCGGAAACCACGGCATCAGCCGGAAAAACCCGTTGGAACGCCATTATCGCGACGTTCTCTGCGGCCGCATCCATACCCCGCAAGAGGACAGCGTCCTGCTGGCAGCGGGTCGCACCGCGCTGGGAACCTGAGAGAGGAGAAGGACATGACCGTCGAATTCATCGGCTTCATCGGCAATCACAACGCCTCGGAGACCATCGCCCGTCAGGGGCCGATCATTGATCGCGAATTCATCCGCGCCTCGGCCGCGATCCATGAGCAGAGCGGTTTCGACCGCGTCCTGCTGGCCTTTCACTCGGCAACACCGGACAGTCTTTTCGTCGGGCAGTATGTGGCAAGCGTCACGCGCCGGCTCAAGCTGATGCTGGCCCACCGTCCGGGCTTTACCGCGCCGACGCTGGCCGCGCGGCAACTGGCGACGCTGGACCACCTGACCGATGGACGCGTCGCCGTTCATGTCATCACCGGCGGCAATGACCGCGAGCTTGAGCAGGATGGCGACTGGCTGACCAAGGATGAGCGCTATGCCCGCACCCGCGAATATCTCGACATCGTGCGGCGCGAATGGACCAGCGAGACGCCGTTCGACTATGCCGGAACCTATTACCGCGTGAAGGGCGGGTTCTCGGATGTGAAACCCGAAGGGCCGGAAGGGGTGCCGGTCTATTTCGGCGGCTCCTCGCCTGCCGCGATCGAGGTCGCGGGAGAGCATGCCGATGTTTACGCACTTTGGGGCGAGACCTATGAGCAGGTGGCCGAGACCGTTTCGACAGTCCGGGCGGCAGCGGCCAAACATGGGCGCAACCCGCGTTTCTCGCTGTCGCTGCGTCCGATCCTTGCCGAAACCGAGGACGCCGCATGGGACAAGGCCGCGCGCATCCTGGAGCGCGCGCGGGCCTTGCGCGCGGCTGGCGGTGGCCAGCGGCTGGTCAATACACTGAACCCCGCCGCGCCCCAGAATGAGGGTTCGCGCCGCCTGCTGGCCGCCGCCGCCAAGGGGTCGCGCCTCGACAAGCGACTCTGGACCGAGATCGCGGCGCTGACCGGCGCGAATGGCAACTCGACCTCGCTGGTCGGCACGCCCGATCAGGTGGCCGAGGCGATGCTGGATTACTACCGGCTGGGGATCTCGACCTTCCTGATCCGAGGCTTCGACCCGCTCAACGATGCCCTGCGCTATGGCCGGGATCTGATCCCGCGCGTGCGCGCCCTTGTCGCGGACGAAGCCGTCCGCAGCCATGCCGCCGAATAGGCGCGATCCGAAGGGAACGACCATGACCAAGATCACCACGAACCGCCGCGGCCTGCTGCAATCCGGGCTTGGCGTTGCGCTGGCCGCGCCCTTTCTGGGCGTCGGGCTGGGCACGCTTGCCCGCGCACAGGGGGCAGGGGGGCTGAAGCCGCTGAAATTTGCCTCGAACGCCTCGGCGATCTGCCTTGCTCCGATCTTTGTCGCCAAGGACCACGGCATTTTCGAGAAGCATGGGCTGGATGTCGAGATCGTCAATTTCGGCGCCTCGACCGAGGCGCTGCTGGAGGCGATTGCCACCGGCAAGGCCGATGGTGGCATCGGCATGGCGCTGCGCTGGTTGAAAGCGTTGGAGCAGGGTTTCGACGTCAAGATCACCGCGGGCACCCATGGCGGCTGCTCGCGGCTGGTGGCGCTGAAATCGACCGGCATCACCGAGCTTTCGCAGCTGAAGGGCAAGACCATTGGCGTGACCGATCTTGCCGCGCCGGGCAAGAACTTCTTCTCGATCCTGCTGCATCAGGCGGGGATCAACCCGGAAACCGATGTGAAATGGCGCGCCTTCTCGACCGACGTGCTCGAGATCGCGGCCGAGCGGGGAGAGATCGACGCCATTGCCGACGGCGACCCGCGCGCCTTCTTCTGGCTCAAGGATACGCCGGAGAAATATGTGCAGGTGGCATCGAACCTCGATCACGGGTTCGAGAACCGGGTCTGCTGCATCGCCGGCCTCAGCGGCAGTCTGGTCCGCGACGATCCGGCGACGGCCACGGCGGTAACGCGTGCGCTGCTTGAGGCGCAGGACTGGACCGTCGCCCGCCCCGAGGATGCGGCCAAGGCCTTCCTGCCGCAGGCGCCCAAGAACCGCACGGTCGAGGATCTGATCGCGGTCCTGAACGACCAGACCCATAACCACACGCCGACCGGCGCGGACCTCAAGACCGAGATCGCGCAATATGCGACCGAACTGCGCGAGATCAACATCTTCCGCCGCTCGACCGATCCGCAGCAATTCGCCGAACGCGTCTATGCCGACGTGCTGAGCGTCTAGGAGGCCATGATGACGACCATCGACATCGAGGCCGAGATCCGCGCCGAGCCGTCGCAGGCTGTGGTCCAGCGCGTCACCCTGCTGGCCTCGCTGGGCTGGATCGGCGCCGTCGCGATCCTGCTTTTCTGGCCTGACCTGACATTCCAGCCGCTGGTCCGCGAACTCGCGCTGTTCTGGAGCGCGGTCGCCGCCGCGCTGGTCCTCCTCGGCCTTGGCGGCAACCGGCTGGGCCGCCTCGGCCGCTGGAGCGCCTCGCGCGGGCCGTGGCTGCTGGCCATCGGGCTGGGCGCGGCGCTCTGGACGGTGCTGACCGCCAAGACCGGGATCCTGCCGCAGCCCTTCTTCCCGACCCCGCAGGCGATGCTGGAGGTGTTCCTCTATGACTGGCCGAAGATCCTCTACAGTGCCTCCTTCTCGGTCTGGTTGCTGGCACGCGGCTTCTTCTTCGGGGCAATCGCGGGCTTCCTGATCGGCATCGGCATGGGCTGGTCGCGGGCTGTCAGCTATTGGGCGACACCGCTGCTGCGCTATGTCGGGCCGTTGCCCGCGACCGCCTGGCTGCCGCTGGCCTTCTTCATCTTCCCGACCTCGGGTTCGGCCAGCGTCTTCCTGATTGCTTTCTCGACGGCCTTCCCGGTCGCGGTGCTGACTTGGTCAGGTATCGCCTCGGTCAATCGCGACTATTACGAGATCGCGCGGACGCTGGGCGCCTCGCCCTTGTTCCTGATCACCCGCGTCGCGATCCCGGCCGCGCTGCCGCATGTCTTCGTCGGCCTGTTCATGGGCCTCTCCACATCCTTCGCGGTGCTGGTTGTGGCCGAGATGCTGGGCGTCGAGGCGGGCCTTGGCTGGTATCTGCAATGGGCGCAGGGCTGGGCCGCCTATGCCAATATGTATGCCGCGCTTTTCGTCATGGCGGCGATGTGCTCGGGCCTGATCACGCTTCTCTTCCGCATCCGGGACCGGGTGCTGGTCTGGCAGAAAGGAGTCGTCCGGTGGTAGCCGCATCCCCGAAGATCGCGCCCGCGGGCAGTGACATCAGCATCCGCGCGGTCTCGCACCGCTTCGATCTCGAGGGCGCGCCCTTGCCGGTGCTGGACGATGTCTCGCTGCAGATCGAGCCGGGCTCGTTCGTCGCCCTGCTCGGGCCTTCGGGTTGCGGCAAGTCCACGCTGCTGCGGCTGGTTGCCGGGCTGGATCATCCGAGTGCGGGTGAGATCACGGTGGACGGCGATCCGGTCGCGGACCCGGACCCCTCGCGCATTCTGGTGTTTCAGGATCCGACGCTGTTTCCCTGGCGCAATGTTCGGGCCAATGTCGCGCTGGGGCTTGAGGCGCAGGGCATCCTGAAAAGCGAGGGTGGCCGCGTCGATGACGCGATCCGGCTGGTCGGGCTTGACGGGTTCGACCGGGCCTATCCGCACCAGCTTTCGGGCGGCATGGCGCAGCGCGTGGCGCTTGCGCGCGCCTTGGTCAACCGTCCCGACGTGCTGCTGCTGGATGAGCCGCTGGGCAAGCTCGACAGCCTGACCCGGCTTGCGATGCAGACCGAGCTGGTGCGGCTTTGGCAGCAAAGCGGGTTGACCGCCGTTCTTGTCACCCATGATGTCGAGGAGGCGCTGTTCCTTGCCCAGCGGGTGATCGTCCTTGGCCCGCGCCCGGCGCGCATCGTGGCCGATCTGCAGGTGGACCTGCCCTATCCGCGCCATCGCGGCGATCCGCGGCTGGCCGAATTGCGGCACGAGGCGCTGCGCCATCTGGGACTGGAAGCAAGCTGGTGAATTGATGACGAGTTGCATGAAGGTCGCGCTGGCCCTGTGGCTGGCGCTGATGCCGCTGCCGGGTCTGGCGCATATCCACATCCATCCCGAAACCGCCGGCGCCGGAGAAACCGTCGATCTGGTGCTGATTGTCGGGCATGGCTGCGCCGGTGCGCCGACGACCGCGCTGCGCGTCGCGATCCCCGAGGGTCTGACCGCCGAACCGCTGGCCCAACCGGGTTGGCATGTGACCTCGGCCAAGGGCGAGATCGGCTGGCAGGGCGGGCCGCTGTCCGATCACGAAAAGGCGCAATTCGTCCTGCGCGCGACCATCTCCGCCGATGCGCCCGGCACCATCCCCCTACCGGTGGTGCAGGTTTGCGGAGACCAGCAATTGCGCTGGATCGAGCCGGATGCCGCGGCTGATCACCCGGCGCCGGCCCTGCAGGTGCTGCCCAAGAAATGATCCGGGCGTTCCGCGCCACCGGGACGCTTTGCGCCCTTTTCCTGTCGACGGGGGCAGCGTTCTCCCATGCCGCCCTGACCGGTTCGGACCCGCCCGAGGGCATGGTGCTGGAGGCCGCACCGGTTGCGGTGACGCTGCGCTTCAGCGAGCCGGTCCGCCCGCTTGTCGCGCGGCTGACCGCGAGCGATGGCGAGACACGGCTGCTGCCCGCACCGGATGCCGCGGGCGGCGGCCTGACCTATGACCTCCCCGCCGGATTGCAGCGCGGCAGTCATCTGCTGTCATGGCGCGTGACATCGTCCGACGGGCATCCCGTAGCGGGGGCGCTGCTCTTTTCGGTCGGTGCGCCCAGCGGAGAGATGGCGGAGGTCGCAGGCGCTCCGCCCGCCACGCGCATCGGGCTCTGGCTCTCACGCGCCATGCTGCTCGCGGCACTGCTGTTCGCGGCCGGGGGCGGCATCCTTGCCGGAGGGACCAACCGTTTTCCCCGGCTTGCTGCA
>NZ_DATMFA010000072.1:0-35944 GCF_035556475.1 Paracoccus sp. (in: a-proteobacteria)
ATGTTCGGCCGCCTGAAGGATTGGCGGCGCGTCGCGACCCGATACGACCGGTGCCCGGAAACCTTCTTCTCTGCGATCTTGCTAGCCGCAACCGTCTTGTTCTGGCTCCGAAACTCAATGAGTCTGGACCCTAGCCTCCCATCGGGGGCGGGCCCATCATCGACGGGCCGGAGCTGGCAGCGGTCTGCGCGGTCGCGCTCGCCTCGCCGGTGATGACCCGGTCGCCTTCGGAAAGGCCGCCCACCACCTCGGCCATGACCTTGTCGTTCAGCCCGATGCTGACATTGCGGGTCTCGACCTGCCCGGCGGAGGTCAGCACGCGGACCGGGTAAAGCCCTTCGGCACCGGCGGTTCCCAGCGCGGCCGAGGGGATGGTCAGCGCGTCTCGCGCCTCGCCCAGAATGATGCTGACCTGCGCGGTCATATAGGTGCGCAGCCTGCCATCGGCATTGTCGACCGGGATCAGGCCGATGTAATAGACCGCCTCGCTGCTGCTGTCAGAGGTGCTGTCGGCGTCGATGGCGCTGTCGTTGACGATGCTTTCGGGGGCCGGGGCGATCTCCTCCAGCGTGGATGCGTAGCTCCTCGCGCTGTCGCCCAGCAGGCTGAAGCGCACCTTCTGGCCCGGCGCGACGCGGGCAATATCGGCCTCGGAGATCTGGGCATGGACGCTCATCCGGTCAAGCTGGCCAAGGACGACGATGGTGGGCGAGGATTGCACCGCGTTCACCGTCTGCCCGGCCTGATTGACGATGGCCAGCACGGTGCCGTCGCTGGGCGCGGTGATCCGGGTATAGTCCAGATTGGCCTCGGCCGTTTCGATCGCGACCTCGGCGCTGGCGATCTGCGCGTCGAGCGCGGCGATCTGGGCCACGGCGACGGCCACGTCCTGCTCGGCCGTGTCATAATCGGTCCGGGCGGCGGCATTGGTCTTCAAAAGCTTTTCCTGCCGGGCGAGGGTCTTTTGCGCCAGTTCCAGCACCGCCTGCCGCTCGGCCTTCTGGGCCTGATAGTTGGCCAGCGTCGCCTTGGCCGTGCGCAGGGCGTTTTCCTGCGTGACCGAGTCGATCTCGGCGATCAGGTCGCCCTGCTTCACCTGCTGGCCCAGCGTGACCGCAAGCGAGGTGATCCGCCCCGAGACCTGCGCGCCCACCGCGACAAGCTGCTGGGGCTTCAACTGCCCCTCGGCCATCACCGTGACCTCGACATCACCGCGGGTGACGGAGGCGGTCTGATAGCCTGGCGTCGCGGCATGGCCGGGCAGAAGCCCGGCGCCGCGCAGCGCGAAGGCCCCCAGCAGCAGGGCCAGAACGACCAGCAGAATGGTCGCGGTTCTCGGCATCGGTCCCTTCCTTCGTCCTTGGCGGCCGGCATGGGGTCGCCGCGCCATTTCGCGCCTTGAGATAAGGGGAAGCCGTTTCCTGCCTAGGTCCGGGGCGTGACGAAGTGTTTCACTGCCGGGCGAATTTGTAAGGATTTGTTGCCGGACCGGGATGGGCAACAAATCCTTACAAAGCTGGACGGGCAGCGGGTGCGTCCGCCTTGGCGGTGAAACCGATTGGACCGACACCGGCACTGGTGCTTCAATATCACCCGGCCGCGCAATTCAGGGAGGTATCGCCACGCTCCGCGCCGCCTTTGCCGTGCTGGCCATCGCCATCAACTCCGGGCGTGAAAGCCGGCCCGGATCGCGGCCAACCCGCCCATCGCATAGCGAAACAGATGCTCGACCAGTTCATCCTGCGAGGTGGCGCGCATCTGATCCGCGATCGGCGTCCCGCTCCGTCCCAGCAGCATGAAGGCCACGCAGGGGGCGGCGATGCAGGGCAGACAGCGCAGCAAATCTGGGTTCTGCTGCGGGATCCTGGTGATCTCGGCGAGGATCGGCAGAATTGCCTGCAGCTTGGGCAGCACCTCCCGGGATTGCAGAACCTGAAGATGTGGGCTTGGCGCGACGATCTCGCGCCCCAGCACGATCATCGGCCATTCCGCCGGGTTGGCGCGCCCACCCAGAAGAAAGCGGATCAATTCCTTCAGCTTTTCCTCGGCGGGCGCGTCGCCTGCGGCGATCTGTTCGATATCCTGCAGATCGGCAATCCGGCGATGCGCCTCGATCAGGACCGCCTGATAGAGCCCGGCACGATCGCGGAAATGGTAGTTGATCGAGGCGAGATCGACCTCGGCCTCGGCTGCGATGTCCTTGTTCGTCGTATCGGCAAAACCTGAGGCCGCGAAACGCTCGCCCGCGACGGCCAGGATGCGCGCGCGCGTCGCCTCGCCATCGCTGCGCCCGGCGCGACGTCTCGTGGTTTGGGTCTTGGTCATCTTGGCCGGGTCCTGATTGGAAAAAGAATTTTCATGCGGTGCGAAGCTTTCAGGGCAGGTCCGCGTGACGCAAGGCGAGGCAAACTTTAATCTGGATTTACATTAAAAGCAATTTAGACTAAGCATCTTCCTGTAGCCCTGGTTCGCAGGATCACGCTCATGCAGAAGATTTTGCCGATCATCCTTGGCGTTGCCCTCGCTGCTGGCGCCTTGTTCTGGTGGCAAAGCCGCGGGGCGGATGCGTCCGGCGACCTTGCGCTTTACGGCAATGTCGATATCCGGCAGGTCGCGCTGGCCTTCGATGGCAGCGGCAGAATCACCGAACTGGCGGTCGAGGAGGGCGATCCGGTCAAGGCCGGTGATGTGATCGGCCGCCTCGATACGCGCTCTCTCGAACTGCAGGCCAAGGCGCAGGAAGCGGTCGTCGAGGCCCAGCGGCAGGCGCTTCTGGAACTGCAGGCCGGATCGCGCCCCGAGGAGATCGCCCAGGCGCGGGCCAAGGTCGCCTCGACGAAAGCGACGGCGGAACTTGCCACCCTGCAACGTGATCGCGCGGCGCGGCTGGTGACGTCGCGCACGGCGAGCCAGCAGGATCTGGACCGCGCGGAAGCCGAAGCCAAGGCCGCGAACGCCCAGGTCGATCAGGATGTCGCGGCGCTGGACCTGATCCTTGCCGGGGCGCGACCCGAGGCCATTGCCTCGGCTCAGGCGCAGCTGCAATCGGCCGAGGCGCAGCTGGAACTCTTGCGGCACGAGATCAGCCTTGGCGAATTGCGCGCGCCGGCAAATGCCGTCATCCGCTCGCGCCTGCGCGAACCGGGCGACATGGCGACGGCGCAATCGCCGGTCTATGCGCTGGCGCTGACTGACCCGAAATGGATCCGCGTCTATGTCCGCGAGGGGGATCTGGGCCGCATCCGCCCGGGGATGGCCGCGCAGGTCCAGACCGACAGTTTTCCGGGCCAGCCGGTCGCGGGACAGGTCGGCTATATCTCGTCGGTCGCCGAATTCACCCCCAAGGCCGTGCAGACCGAGGAGCTGCGAACCAGCCTCGTCTATGAGGTCCATGTCACCGTCGCGGACGAGGAGAACAGGCTGCGCCTTGGCCAGCCGGTGACGGTCACTCTGGCCGAAGAGGCGGCAAGGTGACCACCCCGACCGTCGAGGCCGAGGGGCTGTGCAAGGTCTTTCCCGATCCCGACCGGGGCGATGTCACCGCGATCGACAACCTGTCCCTGACCGTGAGGCCGGGCGAACTGACGGCGCTGGTGGGGCCGGATGGCGCGGGCAAGACCACCCTGATGCGCATGTTTGCGGGCCTGTTGCGGCCGGATCAGGGCAGGTTGCAGGTTCTTGGTATCAATGTCGCGCAGGCCCCGCAGCAGGTGCAGGACCGGATCAGCTATATGCCGCAACGCTTTGGTCTTTATGAAGATCTGAGCGTGCAGGAAAACCTTGATCTTTACGCGGATCTGCATGGCGTGCCGCAGGATCAGCGCAAGGAACGCTTCACGCGGATGCTGGCAATGACCGATCTGTCGCGATTTACCGAACGTCCTGCGGGCAAGCTCTCGGGCGGGATGAAACAAAAGCTGGGGCTGGCCTGCACGCTGGTGCGCTCGCCCGATCTGCTGCTGCTCGACGAGCCGAGCGTCGGCGTCGATCCGCTGTCGCGCCGCGATCTGTGGAAGATCGTGCAGGCGCTGGTCGAGGAGGAGGGGCTGAGCGTGATCGTCAGCACCTCCTATATGGACGAGGCCGAGCGTTGCGCGCGGGTCCATGTCATGCATGAGGGCCGGATGCTGGCCGAGGGCACGCCCGCCACGCTGCTGGAACGGGCGCGGGGCCTGACCTTCGTAGCGACCCCGCCGGTGGGCCAGCCCGCGCGCGAGTTGCAGGCCCGGCTGATCGACGCGCCCGATGTCATCATCGACGCGGTTCCGCAGGGCGGTAATGTCCGCTTCATCCGCAGACCCGATGCCGATCCGTCCCGGCTGGCCGAGCTGCTGGAAAATGCGCCAAGCACGGCCCGCCCCGAGGAGTTGGAGGACAGCTTCATGATCCTGCTGCGCGAGCAGGATCACGAAACAACGCCCGTCACGGCGGAAGCCGAGCCGGATCATCCCTCGGCCAACGGCAAGCCGGTCATTCTTGTCCGCGATCTGGTGCGCAAGTTCGGTGATTTCACCGCCGTCGCCAGCACCTCCTTCGAGGTCGGACGAGGCGAGATCTTCGGGCTTCTCGGTCCGAACGGGGCAGGCAAGACGACCACCTTTCGCATGCTCTGCGGGCTTCTGCCCGCGACAAGCGGTCAGCTTGAGGTCGCGGGCCGCAACCTGCGCGTCGCGCGCGCGCAGGCTCGGGCGCGGATCGGCTATGTCTCGCAGAAATTCGCGCTTTACGGCAATCTCTCGGTGCGGCAGAACCTCGCATTCTTTGGCGGGGCCTACGGGCTGGGCGGCAGGCTCCTGCGTGAGCGTATCGCCGATGCTTTGGAACAGTTCGACCTTGACCCGGCGGCGCAAAGCGGGCTTCTGCCCGCGGGCTACAAGCAGCGGCTCGCCATGGCGACGGGATTGCTGCACCGCCCCGAGATTCTGTTTCTGGACGAGCCGACCAGCGGCATCGACCCGCTTGCCCGCCGCGCCTTCTGGCGGCGGATCACCGCGCTTGCCAAGGGCGGCACGACCATCATCATCACCACGCATTTCATGGAAGAGGCCGAATATTGCGACCGCATCGCCATTCAGGATGCGGGCGAGATGCTGGCCATCGGCACCCCGCATCAGGTCCGCGAACTGGCCGGCAAGGCCGGGGCCACGGACATGAACAGCGCCTTCATCGCGATCGTCGAGGACGCGCGGGCGCGGCGTGACAGGCAAGCGGCATGAGCGGCGCGGGAACCCGCCTGCTTGCCCTGACCCGCAAGGAGGTCCGGCAGATGCTGCGCGACCGCAGCAACCTGATCGTGGGCTTCGCGCTGCCGGTCGTGCTGATCCTGCTTTTCGGCTATGGCCTGTCCTTCGACGTGACCGATGCCCGCGTCGCAGTGGTGATGGAGGACAATTCCGCCGCCACCCTGAACGCCGTGGCGGGGCTTGCAGGATCGGATTACCTCAGCCCGATCTGGACCCATTCCATGCCCGAGGCCGAGGCCCTGATCCGCGCCGGGCGGGCCGATGCCATTCTGCGCGTGCCTGCCGAATTCACCCGCGACCTGCTGCATGGTCAGGGAAACCTGCAACTGATCCTGAACGGGGTAGATGCGAATACCGCCCAAGCCATCGAGAGCTATGCCACCGGCGCGATCCAGACCGCGCTTGCCCATATTGCCGACCAGCAGGGCGGTCCGGCCGCCGCATCGGCCAGCGTCACGCTGGTCCAGCGGACATGGTTCAACGAGGCGAATGACAGCACATGGTTCCTCGTCCCTGGCCTGATCGTGCTGGTGATGACGCTGATCGGGGCCTTCCTGACCTCGCTGCTGATCGCCCGCGAATGGGAGCGGGGGACGCTGGAATCCCTTTTCGTCACCCCGGCGCGGCCGATCGAGATGGTGCTCTCGAAACTCGTCCCCTATCTCGTGATCGGGGTCATCGACCTCGCCATGTGCCTGATCGCCGCGAAATTCGTCTTTGGCGTGCCGATGCGCGGCTCGCTTTGGATCATCATCCTGTCCTCGCTGCTTTACCTGCTGGTCTCGCTGGCCCTGGGGCTGGTGATCTCGGGGGTGACGAGGAACCAGTTCGCCGCCAGCCAGCTGGCGCTTCTGGCAAGCTTCATGCCCGCGCTGATGCTCTCGGGTTTCGTTTTCGATCTGCGAAACGTGCCGGTCGTCATTCAGGTCGTCAGCAATGTATTGCCTGCCACGCATTTCATGGGGCTGATCAAGACCCTGTTCATGGCGGGGGATTACTGGCCCCAGATCCTGCGCGCCAACCTGACGCTGGCGGCCTATGCGCTGGTGTTGATCGGGATCGCCACGCGCACGCTCGCCAAGAAACTGGACTGAGACCATGCAGGCCGTGATGCTTTACGTCGCCCAGACCCTCGCCCTGATCCGCAAGGAGCTTCTGGCGCTTCTGAAAGACCCGTCCAGTCGCGCCCTGCTTTTTGCGCCCGCGCTGATGCAGGCGCTGCTCTTCGGCTATGGCGCGACCTATGACCTGACCCATGCCCCCTTCGCCGTGCTGGACCTGAGCCGGGGCGCCGCCTCGACCGAGATCACTGCCCGGATCGAGGGCACCGGCGTCTTCGAGCGAGTCGCAACGCTGGAGAGTCCGGCCCAGATCCCGCAGCAGATCGACAGCGGCAAGGCGCTGCTGGTCGTGACCTTCCCCACCGATTTCGAGAGCCGCCTTTCGGTCGGGACCGAAGCCGCGATGCAGGTGATCCTTGACGGGCGCAACTCGGCGACCTCGGGCGCGGCGGCGGGGCAGGTCGCCGCGATCGTTGCCGCCTACAACCAGTCCTTAGGGGCGGCTTCGCCCGTCACCATCACCCGTCGCGCCTGGTTCAACCCGAATTTCGAGTCGCGCTGGAACCTGATGCCGGCGATGATCGCCTCGCTCAGCATGTTGCAGACGCTGATGATCGCGGCGCTCTCGGTCGCGCGCGAGCGCGAGCAGGGGACGTTCGACCAGTTGCTGGTCACGCCGCTGACCCCTTCGCAGATCCTGATCGGCAAGGCCCTGCCCGCGATTTTCGTCGGGCTGGTGCAGTCGACGATCATCTTCCTGATCATCCTTCTCTGGTTCCAGATCCCGATGGCGGGTTCGGTCTGGCTACTTTACGTCGGCCTTCTGGTCTTTACCACCGCGGCGGTCGGCATCGGGCTTTCGATTTCCGCCGTGTCGCTGACCATGCAGCAGGCCATGCTTTACACCTTCATGCTGGTCATGCCGCTGATGTTGTTATCGGGCCTGCTGACCCCGATCAGGAACATGCCGCATGTCCTGCAGCTTGCCACCTATGTGAACCCGCTGCGCTTCGGCATCGACATCGTGCGCCGGGTCTATCTGGAAGGCGCGACATTCGCCGATGTCGCTCCGAGCTTCCTGCCGCTGCTTGTCGTGGCGGCGGTGACCCTGCCGCTGGCGGCCTGGTTGTTTCGACACAGATTGAGTTAATCTCGGGATACCCAGATGAACGGCCCCAGCGGGACAGCGCGGGCCCAGTCCTCCAGTCGCTACAGGAAAAGCACCGTGACACACTTTTCGCGAGTGGTGGCTTCGGTGGGCGGTCAAAGCGAGTATGATATTCACATGCAAACGTTCATAGCCCTTCTGCGCGCGGTCAATGTTGGGGGAACCGGCAAACTGCCGATGGCCGAGCTGCGCTCCATGGCTGAAGCAGCAGGCTTCACCGACGTTCGCACCTATATTCAGTCTGGGAATCTGGTGTTCTCGTCATCCGACGAATTGCCTGTCGTAAGGCAGGCGCTCGAAAAGCGGCTCGAGGACTATGCGGGCAAGCCGGTCGGCGTCCTTTTGCGCACTGCAAAGGAGATGCGGAACGTTCTTGAGGCCAACCCGTTTCGGGGTGCGGAGCCGAGCAAGGTAGGCGTTCTGTTCCTCGACGCATCGCCGCCAGCTGACACCGTCAGGACTGCCAAGGGCCAGGTCGAGGAAGAGATCGCACTCGGCCAGCGGGAAGTCTTCATCCACTATCCGTCGGGAATGGGGCGAACGAAACTGCGGTTGCCGGCGCTGTCGGCAATGCCTGGAGGCACGACGCGCAATATCAACACGGTTGCGAAACTCGTAGAGATGGCCGGATCATAGGCATTCCCCGAAGCCGCCGTTCGTGGAGGCGTCCTTTCATAATTATTCCTCCGGTTCTTCGCGTTCGGCAACGATCCTGCCTAATCGTTCGACGGCTCGCTTGGGCAGGCCCTCGGGCAGCACCACCCCAGTCTTGTCGCCGACCTCGATCGGCATGACCATGCCCATCGCGTAATGCGGCGAGCATTTGATGCCATAGGCGCCGGGCGCGGTCAGCGTGACCTCGAACATATCATTGATCTTCGAGCGGAAGGGCGCGGCCCCGGTGGGGACCATGCCCTCGATCGTCGCGGCGTTATGGCCGGGCTGGGTCGGCAGGAAGCGGACGGTGTCGCCGGGCGCGATGTTCAGATAGGCCGGCTCATAGACCATCGGCCCGCTCTCGCCGCGGTTCAGCATCCGCACCTCATGGATCTCGGCCAGGGTGGGGCCGGCCAGCAGCATCAGTGGCAAAACCAGAAATTTCATCGGGTATTCTCCAGAGCACGAAAGCGCAGGAGGCGGCCGCCGTCCTGCGGGTCGATGAGGGGGGTGGCGCCGACGCGAAAGACCCCGCGCAGCAATTCCCCGGTCAGGATCTCGGCCGGCGGGCCGCAGGCGACCATGCGGCCACCGGACATGACGCCCAGCCGGTCGCAGCCCATGGCCTGATTGAGGTCGTGAAGCGCGATCACCACGGTCAGCGGCAGCGCCCCGACCAGACGAAGCAGCGCAAGCTGGTGATGGATGTCCAGATGGTTCGTCGGCTCGTCCAACAGCAGGACGCGCGGCCGCTGGGCAAGCGCGCGGGCGATTTGCAGCCTTTGCCGCTCGCCCCCCGAGAGAGTGGCCCATTGCCGCGCGGCCATCGCCTCCATCCCGACGGCGCGAAGCGCATCCGCAACGATGGCGGCGTCCGAGGGGCCAAAGGGCGAGAGCGCGGTCAACCAAGGCGTGCGGCCAAGTTCGACCACCTGCCGCGCGGTCAGGGCCTCGGCGGTTTCGGCCTGCTGCTCGACCAAGGCAAGGCGGCGGGCGATCTCGCGCCGGGGCAGGTGGCGGAGGCCTTGGCCATCCAGCGCGACCTCGCCCCCGGCGCGCCGCTCCAGCCCCGCAAGCAGCCGCAGCAGCGTCGATTTGCCCGAGCCGTTCGGCCCGATCAGGCCGAAGGTCTCGCCCGGGGCGATCTCCAGATCGACGCCCGCGACAATGGCGCGGCCCTGCGCCCGCAGCGAGAGACTGGTGGCGGTGATCCTCATGCGCGGGCCCGGTTTCGGATCAGGATCAGCGCGAAGGCGGGCGCGCCGACCAGCGCGGTGACGACGCCGATCGGCACCACCTGACCGGGGATCAGCACGCGTGAGACCACATCCGCCGCGATCATGAAGACCGCGCCCGCCAGCGCCGAGGCCGGGACCAGCGCGCCATGCCGCGCGCCCACCAGAAAGCGCATGGCATGGGGCACGACCAGCCCGACAAAGCCGATGGCGCCGACAAGGCTGACCATCACCGCGGTCATCAGCGTGACCGCGCCCAGCAGGACCACCATCACCCGGCGCACCGCGATCCCCAGCGAGGCCGCGGCGCTGGCCCCGAAGCTGAAGGCATCGAGGGCGCGGATATGGAGGATGCAGGCCAGAAGCCCCGCCACCACGACCGGGACGGCAAGCCCCACATCCGGCCAGCGCACGCCCGAGAGATTGCCGAGCAGCCAGAACATGATCCCGCGCGCCTGTTCGGCATTGGCGGATCGGGCGATGAAGAAGCTGGTGAGCGCGTTGAACAACTGCGAACCCGCGATCCCGGCAAGGACGAGCTGCGCCGAGCCTCCGCCCGCCGCGCGCGCCAGGGCCGCCACGATCCCGAATGCCACCGCCGCGCCCGCGAAGGCCCCGGCCGAGATGCCGATGGCCCCCGCGCCGACGCCCATGATCGTGACCGCGACCGCCCCGGTCGAGGCCCCGGCCGAAACCCCGAGCAGATAGGGGTCGGCCAAGGCGTTCCGCACCAATGTCTGCAGCACCAGCCCGGACAGCGCCAGCCCCGCGCCTGTGGCCGCCGCGACCAGCGTGCGCGGCAGGCGGTAGTTCCAGATGATGCCCGCGTCGATCGGATCGGCGTTCAGCGCCGCGCCCCCGATCTTGTGGGCTAGCACATGGCCGACCTGCGCGACTGGCAGCGGCGTCTCGCCCAGAGTGACGCCGGCCAGCACCGCGAAGGCCAGCACAGCCACCCCCAGCCCGAGGCGCAGGACCAGCCGCGCGCGCCAGCCGGTGGTGCCGGGGATGGCTGCCTCGGTCATTTCACGCCGAGCTTCGGCAGCGCCTCGGCCAGCGTCTCCAGCGCGTCGATATTGCGGATCGAGGGGTCCATCGCATGTGCGTCGAGGACGATGAAACGGTCGTTCCTGACTGCCTCCATCTGGCTCGTGACCGGATCGGATTTGAGGAAGGCGATCTTCTTCTCGTAATCGTCGGCCTCGAAGCGGCGACGGTCCATCTTCGCGAGGGCGATGACCGAAGGATTGGCGCGGGCGATGGTTTCCCAGCTGACGACCGGCCATTCCTCGTCGCTTTCGATGATGTTCCTCAGCCTCAGCGCGTCCATCATATAGGCGGGCGGTCCCTTGCGGCCGGCGACATAGGGGTCGATGTCCATCTCGGCCGAGGAGAACCAGAACACGACCGTCGCGTCCTTCAGGTCCAGCGCCCGGGCCTTGCCGATCGCGGCGGCCTCGCGGGCCTTCAGCCCGGCGACCAGCGCCTCGCCCCTGTCCGCGACATCGAAGATCCGGCCCAGCTCGTCGATCCCCTGATAGATGCTCTCCATCGCATAGATGTCCGAGCGGGTGCCGTCGGAGCCTTTGGTGTTGTCCTTGCCGGTGCAATCCGAAGGCAGCACATAGGTCGGGATGTCGAGGTCCGCGAACTGCTCGCGCGTGGCGACGATGCCCTGCGGGCCGACATGCCATTCATATTGCACGGTCACGAGGCCCGGACGTTTGGCGACGACGCTCTCGAAGCTCGGGTCATTATCGGCCAGCCGCTCGATCCCGGCATTCATCTCCCTGAACTCGGGCAGGACTTCGGTGAACCAGACCGAGGTGCCCGTCACCTTGTCGGCCAGACCCAGCGCATAGAGAAGCTCGGTCGTGGCCTGGCCGACGGTGACGGCGCTTTCCGGTGCCTTGTCGAAGCTGAGATCGACGCCGCAATTCGACAGCGTCAGCGGCCATGCCGTTTCGGCCGCGGCGGGCAACATGCTGGCACCGGTCAGCAAGAGGCCGGTCAGGGTGGATTTCATGAACATCTCGGTTCTCCGGTCTGGACGCGAGCGGAGGGGACGGGAAATGGCCATAAGAAGATGCCGCCCCGACAAGGGACGTGGCGCGGCAGGATTGGCCTGACGGATGGACAGGCAGGGAACATCTGGCACCTCCCCGGACACCCCGCCCGGATCGTATGGGTTTCATCCGTCGGCAGGTCTCCTGACTGGCGGGTCATCGCGGGATGCGGCCTTCCCATGGCCCGGGGGCCACAGTGGCTTCATCGCATCCTGCTCGCCGCCTACAGTTGCGGGGGCAGTTCCGGTTCGAGGCATCGCTGCCCCGACGGATTCCCTTTCAATTCCTCTCGGAAACCGACGAGAGCGTGTTACCGGCTTTGCGACAGGCAAACAAGATACCGCGATCTCTGCGCAGCTGTCCGCCTTGCGGACATGTGCCAAAACCCGGTCGCTTGCCAGGTTTGCCTTGAAATTCCGCGCGTCTTCGGTAGATCGGGGACATTCTCGGTCAGCCCGGTCGTGCATCCGCGACGCCAGCCGATTTTTGGCGGGTTGCAGCGAAACGGGCGGGACATGGCGGCTGGGCATGAGGTTGGCAGGCTTTTTCATAATCATCGCGCGGATGTCAGCTCCTACCTGATCCGCATGTTGCGCGACCCCGACCTTGCCGATGACCTGACGCAGGAGACGTTCCTCAGGCTTTGCGGCGCGCTCGACGGCGGAAGGCCCGAGAACGGGCGCGCCTTCCTCTGTCGCATTGCCCGCAACATCGCGATCGACCATCTTCGGCTGATCCGGCGGCGCGGCACCGACATGCCCGGAGATCAGGTGCTTCAGGCGATTGCCGATCCCCGCCCGACGCAGGAAAACATCCTGATCGACCGCGAGCGGCTCCGGGTGTTTCTGCGCGCGCTGGCCGACCTGCCCGAGACGACGCGGCGGATCTTCGTCCTCCACCGCGTCGAGGGGTTGAAATATCGCGAGGTGGCGCGGCGAATGGAATTGTCGGAAAGCTCGGTCCAGAAGCATCTGGCGCGCGCGCTCCTCGAGGTGACGCGGTGCCTGCGGGCATATGAGGGCGGCAATTGATGGCGCAGGCGGGCAGGGCGGATGAGGTCGAGGCCGAGGCCGCCGAATGGGTGATCCGGCTGGCTGATGATGCGCCCGAGGCCGCGCGGGCAGAGTTCCGCGACTGGATCGGCCGCGATCCTGCCCATGCCGCGGCTTTCGCCCATGCCGAACGGACATGGCAGGAACTCGGCCTGATCCGCGAAGTTCGCGGCAGGTCGCGTCGCGGCTTGGTCCTGCCGCTGGTCGCGCTGCTGCTGGCGGGGCTGCCGCTTTACCTCGCGCATGACGATCTGCGCATCCGGCTTCAGGCCGACCATGTCGCGCCTTTGGGAGAGAACCTTTCGGTCACGCTTGGGGATGGCAGCCGGATCACCCTTGCCTCGGGCGCGGCGCTGGCGGTCGATTACGATTCCGAAAGCCGGCTTGTGCGTTTGCTGAGGGGCAAGGCCTATTTCGTCCCCGAGCCGGCTGCGACATCGGGCGGGCGCGCCTTCGTGGTCGAGGCCGGGGAGACGCAGACCACGGCGCTCGGGACCGAATTCTCGGTCGATCTGCAACCGGGCGGGACCGAGATCATCGTGGCCCGCCACAGCGTCCGGGTCGAGGATATGGCGGGGCAGGCCGCGCCGGTCGTGGTGGCCGAGGGCACGGGCCTGCGGACGACGGACGGCGCGACCCCGATCCCCGAGGCGCGCAATGTCGATTTCGCCACCGCATGGCGCAGAGGTGATCTGGTCTTTGACAACCGCCCCCTTGCCGAGGTGGTCGAGGAGCTGAACCGCTATCGCCACGGCCGCATCGTCCTGCGCGGTCAGGCCCTTGCCGACCGCCGCGTCAGCGGGGTCTTTCACACGCAGGACATCGCCGGGGTCGAGGCGCGGCTGGCGGCCGAACTGGGCCTGCGCCGCCTGTCGCTGCCGCTGGTCACGGTCCTTTACTGAAAATATCGCCTGTTCCGAAAAAAATGCCCGGCGGCATTACCGGATTTCGCGCCGGATTCGTCCTTTCTCTGAACCCGCCCCGCAGAGGGCTGAAAATTGGAAGAGGGAAAGATGAACATTCGCATCAGCCAACTGGCCCTGATCGCCGCGTTCGGCGGAGCGGGCATCGGTCTTGTGCAGGCGCCCACCGCCATGGCGCAGACGACCGAGCAGGTCCGCGCCTTCGACATCCCGGCGCAAGGCCTGAACGGGGCGCTACTGCGTTTCGCGCGCGAGGCCGGGATCGAGGTGCTTTACGACAGCGCCATGGTGCAGGGCCGGCGCAGCCCGGGCGTCTCGGGCCAGATGACGACCAGCGCCGCATTGTCGCGCCTGCTTGAAGGCTCGGGCCTCGGCTACCGCATCAACTCGCCGCGATCGGTCTCGCTGGTTCTGCCCGAGGCCGAAGCCGTCGAGACCGAAACCGGCGCCGTGGTCCTGAACGAGTTGCGGCTGGACGCGGGCGGCGCGGTGACCGAGGGCACCGGCTCCTATACCACCGGCCTGACCACGGTGGCGACCGGCCTGCCGCTGACGATGCGGGAAACGCCGCAATCGATCAGCGTGACGACCCGGCAGAAGATGGACGACCGCAATATGCGGAGCGTCGGGGAGGTGCTGGAGGACACGACCGGCGTGACCGTCATGCCTATGGATACCGAGCGGCGCAGCGTCTATGCGCGCGGCTTCTCCAGCCCGACCTTCATGGTCGACGGGTTGCCGGTCTGGTATCGCATCCAGTATGGCTCGGGGCCGAGCATCTCGGACACCGCGATCTATGACCGGGTCGAGGTGCTGCGCGGCGCGACCGGCCTGATGGTCGGCGCAGGCGAGCCTTCGGTCGTCGTCAACATGGTGCGCAAGACCCCGACCGCCACGCCGCAGACGCATCTGCGCTTCTCGGCCGGCAGCTGGAACACGCTGCGCACCGATCTGGACATCAGCGGCCCGCTGAACGAGGACGGCTCGGTCCGCGGCCGCTTTGTCGCCGCGCAGGAGGAGGGGGATTCCTGGCTCGACCGCTATGAGCGCCGAAAGACCGTGCTTTACGGCGTGGTCGAGGCCGATGTGGGGGATGCCGGAACCGTCACGCTGGGCTATGACTACCAGCGCAACCGCACCCGCAACCACCAGTTCGGCGGGCTGCCGCTGATCGCCAATGACGGCTCGCAGCTCGACTATGACGTCAGCACCAATGCCGGCGGCGGCGACCTGCCGTTGACCCAGACCGCCGAGACCGCCTTCCTGCGCTATCAGCATGAGTTCGGCACCGGCTGGACCGCGGTGGGCGATCTGTCCTTCTACCGGGCCGAGCGCAAGGGCTATCTCGCCTCGGCCTCGTGGGGTTCGCCCGATCCCGAGGGCTACGGGGTCCAGACCGTCGGCGGCTATGTCGATACCGATACCGAGCAGACGGCGATCTCGCTCACCCTCTCCGGCCCGGTCGAGCTGGCTGGACGCAGCCACGACCTGCGCTTCGGGATCACCGGAAGCTGGGGCGAGGACAACCACAAGTCCTATTCCGCCTATGACGGCAGCGATATCGAATACCGGCCGATCACCGGCTCGATCTTCGACTGGGACGGCTATGTGCCGGACCTGATCCAGCAGGGCGACTATATCAGCTTCGTCAGCAATACCCAGATCGACCAGATCGCGGCCTATGGCTCGGGGCGTTTCAGCCTGACCGACCGGCTGAACTTCATCGGCGGCGCGCGGGTGGTCTGGTATGACTATGACTATACGACCGAGAACCGCGACACCGGCGCGACCACGCATCAGCAGGTCAGCCGCAACGGCGAATGGATCCCCTATGCCGGTCTGACCTATGACCTGAACGACGACTGGTCGGTCTACGCAAGCTATACCCGCGTCTTCAAGCAGGCCAGCTATCGCGACAAGGATAACCGCATCGTCGACCCGACCACCGGCTCGAACTATGAGCTGGGGACGAAGGCGAGCTTTGCCGATGACCGGCTGAACTTCGCGGCGGCGGTCTATCTGGTGGAGCAGGACAACCTGCCGGTCCGCGACCGCAGCGTGACCTATCAGCTGCCCGACGGATCGAACCCCTACAAGTCCATCGACGGGACGCGGGCGAAGGGCTTCGAGATGGAACTGTCGGGAGAGGTGCGCCCGAACATCCAGCTTGCCGCCAGCTACGCCTATACCGACGCCAAGGACGGCGAGGGCGAGCCGATCTCAACCGTCATCCCCAAGCATTCGGTGAAGCTGTCGGGCACCTATGCGCTGGACTCGATGCCGCTTGTGCTTGGCGCGAACCTGCGCTGGCAAAGCGCGATCGAGAACACCTGGGAATGGCCGGTCACCGGAACCGCGAAGCAGGGCTCCTATGCCGTCGTGGGCGTGATGGGGCGCTATGACTTCCAGAACGGCATGAGCCTCAGCCTGAACATCGACAACCTCTTCGACCGCAAATACCTCGCCTCGATCGACGAGACCTATGCAACCGGCAATTACGGCGCGCCGCGCAATGCCACGCTGAGCCTCGATTACCGCTTCTGATCGGCCGCTGCTCCCGAAAGGGCAGCCCATTCCCCGGAAAGACATTTCCATGAAAAACACCCTTCTTCGCGCCAGCGCCTTCGCCCTGATCTGCCTTGCGCCGCTGCCCGCGCTGGCGGAGATGCCGCTGGTCCCGGCCAGCGCCTTCGCCCAACAGATCATCCGTCAGGATCTGATCCCCGGCGTCTACGAGATCGCGCATGCGCCCGAGCTTGGGCTGGTCTTCGTCGCCTCCTCGCCCTCGCTCTCGGATGGCGCGCTCGGCGCGGTTTACGCGCTGGATGACCGCGACCTGCATATGGTGCGCCGGATCGAACTGCCGGACCGCGCCTTCGCGCTGGCCATGGATCACGCCAGCGGGCGGCTTTATGTCGGGCATACCCTCAGCGGCGCGGTCAGCGTGCTGGACGCCCGCAGCGGCATGCTGCTGGACCGGATCCAGCTTGGCAAGACCGAGGCCGAGGGCAAGTTCGAACATGTCCGCATGGTCGAGGTCGACGAGGCCAGCGGCAAGGTCTATGTCTCCAGCCCCTCGCGCAGCGGCACGGTCTGGATCATCGACAGCCGCAATGCGAACGCTGTCCAGCGCCTCGACAATGTGGGGCTGTGGACCGCCGGGCTGGCGCATGACGCCAAGGCGGGGCGGGTCTATGTCAGCGGCGGCGGCGTCGATGAGATCTCGGTCCTCGACGGGACAAGCGGGGCGCGGGTCGCCTCGATCTCGACCGGAGACACCACCGAGGCCGGGGCCGATGCCTCAAAGCATTTCTTCCTGAACCTGTCTCTCGATCCGGCCGGCCGGCTTTTCGCGACCGATGCCAGCACCGGCAGCCTTTACGCCTTCGACACGGCGACCGGCGAGACGATCGCGAATGTCGAGGTGGGGAAGGGCATTCTCGACACGCTCTTCAATCCCCGGCGAAACGAGGTTTATGTCACATGGCGCGGCGCCGGGCATGGCGAGCAGGAAGGCACCGGCGGCCTGACCGTCCTTGACGCCAGCACGCTGGAGGTGCGCGTCCGCATCGACCTGCCGGTGCACCCGAACAGCCTCGAGATCAGCCCCGAGGGCGACGTGCTGTTCCTGACCGTCAAGCAGCCCGTGGACAAGAAGCACGCGAGCTATCGCGAAGGCGCGGTCGATACGGTCATCCGTTTCGACCTGGCGGACGACCGGACGTTCGAGGGGAACTAGCCTGCGCCGCCGCCCGGGCCTATTTCGACTTCGTCTGCAACGATCCGCACCAGTCCGAGGCCCGCTACGCCTGCAAGCATCTGGGTCTGATAGCGCGAGATGCGGGGGCACCCGAGGAGGCCTTCACCCTGTTCCGCCGCGCCTGTTTCCCGATGCAGACCGAGCGCGGGGATGGCGAGGGGTGCCTGCTCTACGGCAATGCGCTGCGCGACAACCGCGCCCGGATCGTGCTCGATGACGGCCCTCCGACGCTGGGACCTCCCGGCTCCGGCTCAGGAACCGGCGTTGAGACAGTGGCGAGCCATGCCTATGCCACGGGTTGCATCAGCCGGTGGGAGGAGTCCTGCACCGCCAACCGCACGGCCATCGACGCCGCTCTCGCGGCTACTGATGCTGCGCCCCTCGTTCCCTGCGCGCTGCGGGGACCGGACGGGGGCGTCGTCGCCGACCGGACCTGCCAGCACATCCGCTTCTTCGAGACCGCGGAGGTGGAGTTCGGCGGGCGCGAGCTCGTAACGGCCGATCTCTACATCTGGCCGGACGGTGACCGGTCTCTGGTGCAGGAACAGGGTGGCCATTGGCGGCTCAACGGCGCCGCGGCGTCATTGCATTTCGAGGAGGATGAAGCGCGGTGTCTGACGCGCGACGACACCGGCAACGCCATTTGCGTGACGGTGCCGTTTCCGTAGGCTTTGGCATCTGGGCGGACGATGCCGTTGAGTTGCCACGGTGCCAAAGGCCATGCGGCATTCATGTTGGAGTGCCGCAGCATCATGGAGCGGGGAGCGTGAGGGGATCGACCCGCGGCAGGAGCCTCGGTCGACGCCCTTAGGCGCCGCCCATCCCTCGCGGCGGAGTCACCGAAAGCGGCCATCCGGCGCGGGGTGCGGCATTTCGCATTAATGAGGTTCTGTGGTGTGGGATGAACCGCCGTTAGTAGCAAAGACCTGCGATGTTCGATTAACCTGTTACCAGCTCTCGCCCGTCGAGGGTGGTGGCGTTGACATGATCGCAGAAGGCCACATCCATCAGGTCTCCAGTCTCGGGATCCGTGACGAACTCGCCGTTGACAACACCTCGTCCAAGGCCTGCCCAATGCGGAGATTGCAGTGATTTCAGATGCGCCAAAGCCTGATCATCATTTATTCTCTTCGGGAAGGCATCGATGACATCTCTGGGAAAGACGAGACCTATCGTGCAGCTCTACCTGAAGTCCAACGGATCCCAATCCGTTTGCGTTCGAACATCTTGCGTCCCATTCATCCCGTTGTCCGTCAATATTTTCAACAGGCAAGCGCATTGTCCAGCAAGCCGTTGTCTGGAATGTTTCGGAACGCGCGTTAGTGGGACGCCTTCAGTCGATCCGCCACACCAATCGTTGGCAGCTGCAGCGGGCCACCTGGAGCCGGATGATGCACAACTCCACGACCTCCACCCGGACATAGGAGAGCTTTTCGGGGACCTTCAACACGAGATCGGCGGCGCCGTAGAAACGGACGGTGTTCACCGAGCAGATATTAACCCGGCCATGCTGGCATGAGATTGAAAAATCCGCTCCTGCGTCCGATGAGTAGCTTCGCCAGCTGAGATCGACCACGAGGCCGACCATGCCGCGTTCAGGTGCCAGTGACAGCTCGTAGCGGACCAGATGTGGCCCAAGCTGTCGAATCTTATCACGCTCATGGATACGGTGGAGGAGGATGTGCTGGCTTACCTAACCTTCCCAGCCCGGCACCGCGCAAAATTACACCACGAAACCAATTGAGCGTCTGAACGGCGAGATCAAGCGGTGCACGGATTTCGTCGGGATATTCCCCAACGAGGCCTCGACCCGGAGATTGGTGGGCGCAATCCTAATGGAGCAGACCGAGGAATGGGCCGTCCAGCATGGCCGTCACATGACGCTGGAAACGCTCGCGCCGGTCCGCGATGATGTCATGGTCAACCTGCCTGCTGCGCAGAGCGACTGATCGGCTCGGCCCGCACCCCAGAGCGCGTGGCCCACGCCAGCTACACCATCACTTGGGACATCATCCTCCCGATGTGAGGGTGGGAGGGTACATGACAATGACCGGCGCAAAGATTCGCTACAAAACGGTGGCGCTCGCGACGCAGATGCTCTGCGAAGTGAAAGGTGAGACTCGGTAGAAAGCGAGGCTGCATTGTTAGTCGAGTCGAGGTGCAGATGATTACATAATTTCTATTAACGCGATAATTCATGCTGTGGGGGGACGTGCTATTTCTGAATGCGACTTTTTATGCTCGATGAATCGGCGGCCAAAAAGAAGCCATTTTGGCTGTTTCGGCGACCATCGGTCGGTAAAATTGTGCCATTGGACCGTCGTATTGATCGATGTTGAGATATTTCAATCTCTTGCAGTCATGCGCGACTTTCTCGTTTCCCCCTTCCAATCACAGACCGAGGCCACCGCGATACTCGTTCGGCCCGATTGACGCAGCGGGAACATTTCAGCAACACCTCAGGCACTGGCCAGCGATAGCCTCGGAGCACTGGCTGGCCAGCTACAATGTTGTCGCTGCTGCGTCGGAAAATCTTTGTTCCCTGAACGGCAGGTTATGCTGAAAGGTCCGCTGAAGATGCTGTCCCCTTCTATCAACTCACTCGCTCCGACTGCCGAGCAGCTGCCGCCATCCCCTCACGGCTACTCAAAGGTCACAACCGCCCGCGCATCGATCGTCGAGACGCATTTCGGGCGCATTCTCGCCTTGCTTGGCGCAGACCCGCCCTGCCCCAACGATCTCGCACAGGCGATCGTCCTTGAGGCCTGGCAGCCCTGCCTTTCCATGCAAGGGTTTCCTGCGCTTTGGGGAGTTCTGATGGATAATCCCCGCCTCGGGCGCCGCCGCGACTGCTGGCGACTGACCGATCTGACCGCTGGGCCCGGAGCTTGCAGGGCTTGATCCGTCTGGGTCTTTCCTGTCCGAGACCGCAATCGAGGCGATCTGCGAGGTTCTCGCTCACCCCTCCCTGCAGTGCCATCCGCCCAGCCTGCGGGTCGCCTCTCGCATGCTCCAACGCGCCGCCGATCTGGAACAGGGACCGACGCTCCACTGAGCCGGCCCATCCAGCTTCATCTTTCCCTGAATCCAACGCGCCTGCGGCATCGCCGCAGCCGCCCTCCTCATGCCATCGAAACGGAGACATCATCATGAAACTCTCACCCAACGACCGCGCCTGGTTCGACAAGGCGCTGCACGCCATCGCCGCCGCCGAGGCCGGACCGTCCGAGGCGGACCTCGCGGATGCGCCGGTCCTGTCCGACTGGAAAGCGGCGATTTCGCCCGGCGGGCATGTGATGCTGTGGGGTGAGGTGGTCGATCACCCGCTTCTCGGCAATGCAAGCATCCACACCTCCCAGCTGATCGCGATGGATCCCGAGGCCGGTTGGGCTCGGACCGCATCGCGCTGGTATCGGCTCGGCGGATCCATCGACGCCCTCGAGGCGGAATTGGCGGAATCCATGAACGGAAAGGCGAAGCTTGCGGGTTCTGTCCAGTTCACCCTGCCGGGATTCGCCAACATCAACGATCCGGAGCTGCTTCAGAGGCTCCTGACCACATATATCGCGCGGGTGCGCGGGATCGACGCGGCGGACCGGTCCGCCTCCGGACGGGAGGGCTGACATGCACTGGTTCACCGCCGATCCGCATTACAGCCATGACCGGATTATTGGCTTTTGTGACCGTCCGTTCCCAGACGTGGCCGCGATGATTGCCCAGCTACTGGCCGAGTGCCGGTCACGGGTTGGCCCCGATAATGACCTGTGGATTCTGGGGGATTTCACCGCAGGCAGATCCACCGACGCCCAACGGCGCGAGGTCCGCGGCATCTACCACGCGTTGCCGGGCCGCAAGCATCTGATCCGGGGCAATCACGATGAAGACTGGGTCTGCGATCTGCCGTGGGACAGCGTGGCCGAGACCGCGGATATCGTCGTGGACAAGCGGCGACTGTTCCTTTGCCATTATCCCATGATCACCTGGCCCGGCGCGCGGCACCAGGGGCTGCAGCTCTTCGGCCATGTTCATCAGAACTGGCAGGGCAGCCGCAACTCCGTGAACGTGGGCGCTGATGTCTGGAACTTCAGGCCGGTCACGCTGCCCGAAATCGAGCGCCGGGCAGCCAAGCTCCCCGTCAATCCTCTTCGGGACCGGGTCGGGCCTGGCTCATCGTGCTGTGCGCGGGCTGCGGTCGGATCCTCGACCCGGCCCTGGTCTCGGGGCAGGCCGTGGTGCGCAACGGGCGGATTGTCGTGGCCGCGACGAACGAGGCGATCGTCCTTCTGGGGGCGGCCATGCGCAAATGGCTGCCGAGGGCCGGCATGTCTGCCCGGAATGCATCGGCGGTTATCTCTCTGTCAGGGAGGTCACGCTGCCGGTCGGATACACCTTCGACGAGATGCGGAACCGGGCCGTTCGTAGGGAGAAATAGGATGCCGCCGAGAAATCCCATGGACAAACCCAGCGTCGAGGACCGCCTCCTCGCCAACATCGACCTGATCGATGCGTCGCAGGCCTGCGCGTTGTTGCGCATCGAAACGGATAATCCGGAAAGCGCCGTCCAGGCCATGGCCCGCAAGGGTGCCATCATCACCCTGACTCAAAAGGGCAGGACCATGATGCCGCTGTTCCAGTTCGATACGGCAAACGGTCGGATTTTCGATGTGGTCGGCGCCATCCTGAAGCTCAGGCCGGTTCATATCAGCAATCTGAGGCTCTGCTACTGGCTGAACCGCGTCCACGTCGATTTCGGCTGCGCGCCGGCGCAACGGTTTGGCCATGATGACTTGGCTATCGTCGCCGCATTCCGGCGATATATCGAGCCCGCTCGTCATGGGTGACATGGTCTTTATACCGGCAGCGCTACTTGATTATCGATCTCCTGTGCAGTGGTTGCCTCGGATCAGGGCACGACGGCGCCTCAAGCGGCAACACCGCCGTCCGCACTCCGTCGCTATCCCGCATTCAAGGAGCTATCACGATGGCGCCGTTACATGTTCGAATGCTCAAGGTCAGCCCCAGTCACAAATGCCACCATAGGCTGCAGAGCTAACAACAGCGTATCCTGCTCGCGCTCATCCAAGGATCTGAACATCTCCAGAAGCCCTCGTTCCTTCAGGGAAAGGGCCCCCGTGGCGGCCAAGCCGGCAGGAGGGTCAGAGAGCAGATCCAGCGGATGACAGGAAAGCGCAATCGCCAGCCTCTCCATCCACTCGTAGCTGAGTTTTCTCCGGCCTCGTTCCAGGTGGCTGATCTGTTGGTTAGAGGTCCGGGCCCGCTTTGCCACTTCCACAAGGGTCAGGCCGCGGGCCTTTCTGATTTCAGATATTCGGTTCGTCATGCCGACAGAATCAAACATTCCGTTCACTCTGGCAAGACCGGAACTCAGCATGGCGCCGCGGTATATGTCCTTATCCTGACGAGATACGTGGTAGCTATGTCAACAAAATCCAACATTCTTTATGGACTCAACATTCTTGGCACCCTAACCTGCCGACCCATCGATGTGGCCGCGCGAGATGGGAGATCGGGCGTGGTGAGCAGGATTCAGAGACGCCGTCGCCTTGACACATCTGCGCCCGATCAGCGGCGCGAGGTGGCCTATGTGCGCATGTCGACCGATCATCAGAAATACTCGACCGACAATCAGCTGGACGCCATCCGAGACTATGCCGCCAAGAGTGACATCGCCCTCGTTCGCACCTTTGCGGACGAGGGTAAAAGCGGCATGCGCGTCAAAGGCCGGGACGCATTTCAGACCATGATCGACATCATCGAGAACGGCATGGCGGATTTTGATGTGATCATCGCCTATGATCACAGCCG
This sequence comes from Paracoccus sp. (in: a-proteobacteria), assembly GCF_035556475.1. GTDB lineage: Bacteria > Pseudomonadota > Alphaproteobacteria > Rhodobacterales > Rhodobacteraceae > Paracoccus. The sequence goes on from NZ_DATMFA010000072.1 coordinate 22,992, forward strand.
GTGGGGGCGCTTCCAGCGGCCTTACGAGTCCGCATATTATGCATTCGAATGCATTAATGCCGGTGTGGATGCTCATTTCTGTGCCGGCGGCTTCTCCAACGAGATGGTCCGCTTGCCGAACTCGCATGGACCTTCAGCAGCATGGAGGCCGGGAACTACAGTCGCATACTTTCCATGAAGGTCTGGGCGGGGCAGTGTCGGCTCGTCCGCCTTGGCTATCGCCAGGGAGGGCCGCCGGGCTACGGGTTGCGGCGTGTCCTGCTGGATGAGAGTGGGACGGTAAAGTTCGCGCTGAAGCGGGGCGAGCGCAAAAGCCTTCAAACGGATCGGGTCATCCTCAGGCCGGGTCCCGCGGCGGAGGTGCGACGGGTCAGGTAGATATACGAGCAGTTCACCGCAGGCGGTCAATCCGAGGCCGCAATCGCCTGCGATCTTAATGCAAAGGGCATACTGACCGATCTCGAGCGGCCCTGGACACGCGGCACGGTCCATCAGATTCTCACGAACGAAAAATACATCGGGAACAATGTCTACAACCGGACGTCGGCCAAGCTGACGGCCAAACGCAGGGAAAACGCCCCCGAGGATTGGGTCCGTGCGGAGGGGCCTTCACACCGATCGTCTCAAAAGAGGCCTTTGCCGTAGCACAACTAATTATCGAAGAACGAAACCGGCAGTATACCGACGCCGAAATGCTCGAGCGTTTGGCACAGCTGTTCCAGCAGCAGGGCACCTTGTCCGGCCTCATCATTGATGAGGCGGAGGATATGCCTTCCTCCAGCGCGTATCAGTCCCGTTTTGGCAGCCTCGTCCGGGCCTACCGGCTCATTGGTTTCACACCGGACCGCGACTACCGATACATTGAGGTGAACCGCGCCCTTCGCATGCTGCACCGGCAGACCGTATCCGAGACCATCGCGGCACTGCAGGCCCAGGGCTGCGACGTAACGCGCGACCCCATAACCGACCTGTTGACGATCAACGGGGAATTCACCGCCTCGCTGATCGTCTCGCGATGTAGGGAAACCGGATCCGGAATGCGGCGTTGCCAGCTGCGCTTCGACGCGGGCCTGAGCCCGGATATCACCATCGCCATTCGGATGAACCGGGAGAACGACGCCCCGCTCGACTACTACTTCCTGCCCCGCACCGAAATGACCAGCCATCGGCTTGGCCTGTCCGAGGAGAAGGGATTCATGCTAGACACCTATCGCCATGACAGCCTGGAAAGCTTCATCTCGCTTTCACGGCGCAGCAGGATCGCGGAGTTGGCACCATGGTAGCGTTACATGGTCCTGCGCCCATCCAACGCATCCCGGTGGATCGGATCGTGGTGGGCAACCCGCGCGAACGCAATCGTATTGCGTTCAAGGAGTTGATGGACAGAATCGCAAAGGTTGGCCTTAAACGCCCCATTACCGTGTCAGGAGGCGCGAATGGCGAGCCGTATCAGCTTGTCTGTGGCCAGGGCAGGCTGGAAGCATTCATGGCGCTCGGGCAGAAAACGAGCCCTGCCGTCATTCGAGACTACACCGTAGAGGAGCAGCTTTTCCACAGCATTATCGAGATTGTGGCCCGACGCCAGCATCGACCGATGGAACTTCTCCACGACATCGGCGCGATCGGCAACGCGGTTATTCCTGCGAAATGATCGCGGAGAAAACCGGCCTGACCCATGGCTATGTAAAACAGGTTTGCCAGCTTCTCGAGGCGGGCGAAGCGCGCCTGCTGATCGCGGTAGAGGCGGGCCGCATCCCCCTCAATATTGCAATCGAAATATCCAGGGCTGAAGGCGTTGCGCTCCAGGAGGCGCTGGCAACCGCATATGAGAGCGGACAGATAAAAGGAAATCAGCTCCTGGCCGCACGCCGCCTGATCGAGCAGCGCAAATTGCGTGGCAAAGGAAACCGTCCGGATCCCCGCAAGAAGACCACGGCGGACATCTCACCCAGAATGCTGGTCAATACGATCAACACCGAAATCAACCGCCATCGGGATGTTGTTCGAAAGGCGGAGCGCACCTCCCGCGACCTGTCCTTCTTGGTCGCGGCACTGGATGCGCTGCTCAAGGACGAGGATTTCTTTACCTTGCTGCGTGCCGAAGGGTTGGAGACACTGCCAGCCCCCATCGCTGACCTGATCGTGGAGCGTAGACAATGACCAAGACACCGCCGCCCGTGATCCCCGCCACTTTTGAAGACTATATGGTGAACATATCGCTCGACCGGATCATCGCCATCAAGCAATTATCTGCATCCGTGCGGTTGTCGCGCAAGTTCGACCAGATTGTCTCTACGGTAGAGAGCGAGGGGCTCATCGAGCCACCGGTGGTGGCCAGGTGCAAGGATGAAAGCGAACAGTTCCCTCTCCTGGACGGGCATGCCCGGATTGAGGTTCTGAAGTCGCTTGGGAAGGTCTCGGTCGCCTGTCTTGTCGCGACGGATGACGAGGCCTTCACCTATAACAAGCGTCTGTGCAGGCTGGCCACCATCCAGGAACACAAGATGATCCTGAAACTGGTCGAGCACGGCATGCCCGAAGAGTTCGGCAGGTGTCGTCGGTCTACCGTCAATTCCGCCGTTGGACCTTGCGGGGCTGTGGGAGGACATCCCGGATGCGCTAAACCACGCGGGATTGCGCCGGACAAGCTGCAGATGGTCGACAGCACCGTGATCCGCGCCCATCATCATGCGGTGGGCGCAAAAGAGGACTCCGAAAGAGGCTCTTGGCCGTTCAAGAGGGTGGGTTCTCGACCAAGATCCACCTCCGCGTCAACGGCGCAGGCCTCCCGATGAGGACCGAGATAACCCCGGGGCAGGATACCGACTACACCTGCTATGATATGGTGGTGGCCGACAACCTGCCGCAGCCAGCCTTTCTCGTCGCCGACAGGGGCTATGACTCTGATAAAATTCGGGAAGACATCGAGAACCGCAACGCCCTGCCAATGATCCCGATGCGAAAGAACCGAAAAGTGCGCAAGGCCGTCGACATGGCCATCTACACTTTGCGCAACATGGTCGAACGCTGTTTCAATAGAAGAACAGTCGTCGGCTGGCAACCCGCTACGACGAAACCGCAAACAATTTCCTCGGCTTCGTCGACGTCGCATGTATCAGGCTATGGCTCCCCCATTTGTCAACATGACCTAGATCCGCAATTAACGGGCCGAAACATAGACCGACCCCACAGCGCCATCGGATACAACGTCCCGAGCGCGCTACACTTTCCCGGCGGCGTCACCAGCCCGCCGCGATGACCAAGGCCGGAAACTCCGGTTTCAAGCGATCCGGTTTTCAGGGGCAGAGCAACTGGATGGTCATCGGGAATTGACTTCAGAACCCTCTCGCACTATCGAATGGTCTGGCCATTAGATTGAATGGACCAATGTTGAACTACGTCGAGGATATCGCGATCTGACGGAGGGGGAGAGCCGGCACATAGTGCGTGCTCAGCGAGGAATCCAACACCGAACAGCGGCCATAGGGACGCAAATGCAAAAGGAAGGTTCGCGAGCCTTCCACCTGCAGCAACAAGAGATTCTATCCAAGGGAGGACATACATGAATCTACCACCGTTACGCGCGGATCGGATCGTTGACGAAAGTCCGATCGGGCGGCAGCAACTTGCGGTATTTATCGGAGCGATTGCCGTCCTGGTTGTCGACGGCTTCGATCTCCAGATCATCTCCTACCTCATTCCTGCCATCAGCCAGGAATGGGGTATGGCCGCAACCATGAAGGGGGCGATCCTTTCGGCAGGCCTTGCTGGCCTGATGGTCGGCTATCTCTTGCTACCGCTGGTTGCGGTTCGCATCGGGCTGCGACGAATGATCCTTCTTAGCTTGCTTTCCATGTCGGCAGCGACCTTCCTGACACTTCTGGCAGATACGCCCCAACATCTCGTCATGCTCCGATTTCTGACCGGCCTGACGCTGGGTGGCGTGTTTCCCAACACCGTCGCTCTCATTACCGAATATTGCCCCGAGAAGTACCGCTCATCCATCGTCAGCATTTCCTATGTCGGTCTTCCTCTCGGTTTCCTTGTCGCAGGCTGGTCCGCTTATGCAATTCTCCCGCAATTTGGCTGGCGGGGAGCGATTGCGGTCGGTGGAATCCTGCCGCTTCTCGCGGTTGGGGTCGTGCTGAGTGTCATCCCGGAATCGCTTGAATATCTGCTGGGTCGAGCGAAAGATGGCCAGCAGCGCGCCCGGAAAATCATCGGGAGGTTGTTTCCTGAAACTGTACTTCGCCCAGATGCACCGCTTGCTGTCACTGCAAAGAAGACCCGCGCCGCCAACGTACTCGATCTTTTTGCGCCCAAGATCTGGATTGGTACATTAGCGCTTTGGGTCTCGCTGGCTTCCAACTCGGTCGTCTACTACTTCGTGTTGAGCTGGATGCCCTCCATGCTTATCACCGTTGGTGCGACGCAGCAGAATGCCATCCTGGCCGCATCCCTCACGAATGGCGGAGGCATCCTAGCAGCATTCATCACCGGCCCTCTCATGGACCGTTATGGCACCTACCCGGTCTTGCTCGGCCATTTCATCGTCGCTGTGATATTCACCGCGATCGTCGGGGCGGTGCTGTCGCCCGACCTCGTGATCCTGGTGCCGGCCGCCCTTTGCCTCGGCTTTTGTGTCAGTGGTCTTCAGAAGGGAATTTCAGCTCTCACGGTTCGGTTCTACTCGATAGATCTGCGTGCGGTGGGATTGGGCTGGGTGTTTGGAGTCGCGCGTTTGGGTGCGATTGCGGGCCCGATCCTGGCCAGCTTCCTTTTTGCCGCAGATTGGGAACCCCATACCGTCTTTTACGTCATGACGATCCCGCTTCTGATCGGCACGCTCGCAGTCGCGCTTATGGGATATATCTTCGTACTGAAGGCGCGCGGAGCGCCGCCAGCTGTGATGGCCAATCAGGGCATACGCGAGATGCGTTCCTAACTCTCAGCTTTGCGTTGCGGGGCGAGGACGGGGGCTGGTACATAGCCTCCGTCATTCGCATATGTCCTCAACAGCCCCGAGTTTCGAGCCGATTGCCCGGGGTGAAGGGGAAGTCTTCTCTTGCAGGAAACATGTTCCCGGCCAAGCCCTTCCCCGATGCGTGAGCCGGCACACCGCACATTCCAGACCTTTGCCTGTTCAAGCCTAAGTGGCGGTACCGCTTTTCGAGAGAAGGTGTGTATGGAGCCGCTGCATGTGGCTGACCATCTCGGCGATGGCCGCCTCTGCATCTCGCCTCCGCAAGTACTCAAGAAATTTCGCTCGGGAGGCTGCAACATCCCAGCTTCGGTCCGGCCCGATCTGCCGGAGATACATGTCGAGTGGCTCCGTGAAGGCAGTCATCATCATCGACATCGCTCGATTGCGGGTGGCGGCGGCAAGCAGTGCATAGAATTCCTGCGTGAGCCGGGTCCGCTCGGTGACGCCGATCCGGTCTCCGGCAGCGCGCAGCTGAGCGATATTGGCCTCCAGCGCAGTGAAATCTTCCTCCGTTGCCCGCTCGCAGGCCAGTCTGATAATCTCGCGTTGGATGCAGACCCTAGCTTCCGTATAGTCCTCGAGCGAAAGCGTGCCCAGGGACAGCAGATCTTCCATGGTCTGGGTGATGGGCTTGGTGTCACCATGCATGACAATGGCTCCACCCTTCACCCCTTTGTGCAGGGACAGAATTCCCCCGATCTCAAGGATGCGGAAGGCCTCGCGCACCGTGGAACGGCTCACCTCGAACTGTTCGGCGAGTTCACGTTCAGAAGGGAGCTTGTCGCCCGTCGCGAGCGCTCCCGACTGTATCTCGCGGCGGATCTGCTCGCAAATTTCTTCGAAAGCGCGCTTTGGCTTGACAGGCTTGAAGCCTTGCCTCTCGATCACGACATGGTCCCCAAATTTGGTCGGACCAAATAATTGTTGGTCCAAGGCTTTTCCCGTTTCTTACATAGTAAAGCCTGTACCATGGGACAACCTGCCTTGCGACATTGTCACCGGTGCGACAGTTCACAGGTCCAAGACAAGCCGCCTTGACTTCGATCCCGAGCAGCAGACCATCATAGTCTCGCCGGCTGCACGCTCTTCCTCGGTAAGAATCATGTCGCGATGGTCGGGCCGGCCTTCCAGTACGCGGGTTTCGCAAGTGCCGCACACACCGTCATTGCAGGCAAAGGGCACGGATACATTGTTGTCCAGCAGCACATCCAGAATCGACTTGCCAGAAGGGATCTCCAACGCCCTGCCCGACTGCGCCAGCACCACTTCGAACCCGCCGTCGCGAGCCGCCTCCTGCGTCCCGCTGAAGTATTCCAGATGCACCTGCGCCCGGGGAACTGCCGCGCCCGCCTTTTCGTAGGCAGCAAGCATAGGTTCGGGGCCGCAGCAGTAGAAATGCGCCTCGGGCGATGCTGCGAAGATCGCGTCCAGGTCCATCAGATCGCCGCCCTTCTCGTCATCGAAATGATAGATGATCCTTCCTTTTCCCGCCAACGTACCAATCCCGTCGAGGAATGCGGCGGCACTGCGGCTGCGCGCGGCGTAATGCAGCTCCCAGGGGCGCCCGATCTCGCTCAGCCGGCGGATCATGCAGATGATCGGCGTGATGCCGATGCCTCCGGCAATGAACACCGACTTCGTCGCGCGCTCGTCCAACGGGAAATTGTTCTTCGGCGGCGAGACGCGGATCTGCTCGCCCACCCGCAGCATTTCGTGCACATGGCGCGACCCGCCCCTACCCTGCGGATCCAGATGGACCGCGACCGAATAGCTACGGCCTTTGCCATAGGGTTGGTAGAGCGAATAGCTGCGGCGCAACTGGTCGCTCAGGATCAGATCGATATGCGCCCCTGCCTCGAACAGAGGGAGCGCGGAACTGTCAAGTTGAACCAACTCGACCGAAAGGATTGTATCGGCCTCGTAGCGGATTTGCTGAACCCGGACAGGAATTTCCTTGTCAGACATACTTTCCTCCATTCGCGCTTTCCCAGCGCAAAAGCCGGGGACGAGCCTCGGTCATTGCAGCACCCCCGCCGCACGGAACCCATCGAGATCCTCGGGGGTGAAACCGAGGATCTCCCGCAGCACCTGGTCCGTATGCTCACCCAGTCGAGGCGCGGCGAAGCGAAGCTGCGAAGGATTGCGGCTGAACCGATAGGCGGGACCGTTATATTTCAGAGTGCCCATCTCGGCATGGGACAGCGGCCGGAAATGATTGCGGGCCTCGAGGATAGGGTCATCGAGCAGGTCCGAGCCTCTGTACGCCACGCCCGCCGGGACGCCCACCTCCCAGCAGGCGCGCATCAGCTCGGATGCGTCGCGATCGGCGGTGTGCCGGCCGACATGTGCTTCGAGCGCCTCCCTGCCGGCCGCGCGGGCTTGGGAGAAGCCTGCGGTATCGTCAAAAAGCGTGGAAAGCGCGATCCACTGGGTTTCGCTCTCGACCTCCAGCACAATCCACCGCTCGGCACCTGCACAAGGGAAGACGCCGTGCAGTATGGCGCCAGGCTTGATATTCCCCGCGCGTTCGCCCTCGATCCCGGCAACCTGCAGCGCCAGGAGCTGCGGTGCCACGAGCTGGATGGTGCTCTCGATCTGGGAAAGTTCGACATGCTGACCCCTGCCGGTCCGCTCGCGGTGGATGAGCGCTGCAAGGATGGCGGACAGGGCATAGCGTGGCGAGACGGAATCCGAATATGCGCCCTTGGGCACCGCGGGGGGCATATCGGGCCATCCCGTCATGTGCTGGATGCCGGCAAGCGCCGCGCCTTGCGCCCCGTAACCCGGATGACGGGACCACGGCCCGTCGGAACCGTAAAGCGAGGAACTCAGCATGACGATGCGGGGATTGATTTCGCGCAGGCTGTCGTAGTCCAGCCCCCATTTCTTCATCACGCCGGGCCGGAAGCTTTCGGCCACCACATCTGCCCATTCGATCAGCGGTCGAATGATCTTTAGCGCGTCATCGTGGCTCATATCCACGCCGATGCCCAACTTGGAGCTATTGAAATCGGCGAAGAAGCCCGAGCGATTTATACCCGGTTTTTCCTCAGTGAAGGGCCCCCCCAAGCGGATCGAATCCGGGTGCCGGAAACTTTCCACCTTGACGACGGTCGCGCCATTATCGGCGAGTTGTTTTGTGGCAATCGGGCCAGCCGCCGCCCAGGTGAAATCCACGACCTTCAGGCCGTCGAAGATACCTTTCGTCATGAGATCTCCATGAGCTTGAAATCGGTGGGAACGGCGGGGGTATCTGCTCCCGCCAGGGGCGCGGGCGTCAACTCGGCCAAGGGAGTCTCGGACATTCGCACCCAGGCGGCGGGTAGCTCGAACTCCAGCCCTCGCTCGGGGTCGTTAAGGGTACTGAACAATCCGCGCGCGCGAAGCTGGGGATTCTGGTGGATGTCGCGGATCGAATTGATCGGTGCCATCAGGATACGGTCGCGCACGGCCCGCGTGATCAGTTCGTTCAGGGTCTTCGTCTCGATGAAGGCCCTGATGACCTCTGTGACGGCGTCGTAGTCCGCCTGCGGAATGGAGAACTGGCCTTCGCCGTTCCAGTCGTGGCGGGTAAGGATCGGATCGGTCACGCCCTCGTCGGCCATCCATGCCAGAAGCGCCTCGTAGGATTTGGTCCGCGCCGATCCGCCCCCGCCACCGACCGGACCAAAGACGACATAGCCATCCCGGCAGGGCCATACGAGGCGGGTGAAGAAGCGGTTTGCCCGCTCCCTGCGGATGGCGCCGCCGCGCATCTCGTTCAAACTCAGGATTTGCCAGGCCATGGTGGTATTCAGCAGCGTCCAGATCACGACCTCCTGGACCGAGACATCGACCCTCTGTCCCTCGCCGGTGCGCAGCGCATGGTAATGGGCCATCAACGACGCATTCGCAGCCTCGGCTCCAGCCTGGACCAACCCCACAGGAAGGCCGACGCGCACAGGCGGCCGGTCCACCTCGCCATTGAGGAAAAGATGCCCCCCCAGCGCTTGCAGCGTGGTATCTGTGGCAGGCATGGCCTCGTAGTCATGTCCCCGGCCAAAGGGCAGGATCTCGGTCCAGATCACGGCGGGATTGGCCGTCCGGGCAATGGCCTCCAGCCGATCCATCATCGCGATGTCGAGGCGCTGAAAATCGCTGACGATGATGTCGGCCTTTGCCGCGAGCACGGCAAAACCCGAGAGTCCGGTCTCGGCATCAAGATCCAGCGTGAGGCTTTTTTTGCCAAAGTTGTAAGCCAACCAGGTGGCACTCTCCTCGCCCAGAGCGGTCGGGATCAACGGGGCGTCCCGACGCGCCGGCTCACCCCCCTCGGGCTCGATCTTGGTGACTTCTGCACCAAGATCGGCCAGAACGCGTCCGCATACCGCCCCTGCAAGGGCCGAGATCTCCAGAACGCGCACCCCTGAAAGCGCGCCAAGGGGAAGCTTCTCCATCACGCGACCAGCTCGTAGCCAAAGCCCTTGCCCAGTTCGGCCTTCATGTGCTCGGCGCCCACCTCGACCCAGGCTTCGGTCTTGGGCAGGGTCAGCGAGACCGCCCGGACCATGTAGAGTTCGGGATCGTCGAACCGCTTCGGCCGCTCGCCGGTCGCGGCGAAGGCACCCGCAACCTCCAGCAGCATCCGCCGGGTCATGGCGATGCCCGTGTCCGAGGTGCAGAGATTCTCCTTACTGCGATCATAGACGCGGGCTACGCCCGACTGGCAGGCGGCGTCCTGCACCCACAGCCCGGGCAATCCCGAGAACCAGGTGGTCTTTTGCAGATCATAGCTGAATTGGTAGCCGGTTTCGCGCCGGTACTTGGAGACATACCGGCCGTAGGGATATTCCGGGCCAAGGTTGTCATGCCCGCCCAAGGAATGATGGCCGGTCTCGCGGCCGCGGAAGCCCTCGATGAAGACTTGGCGCGATTTCGGGTGCAAAGGCTCGTTCGGCCGATAGGAGAACATCATGCAGAGGGTGGTCTCGTCGTCGATCGGCACCCACGCATGACCCGAAAGCTCATAAAACTCATCTGCCTGCGGCGGCACCATGCTGTAGAAGGGCATTACGAACTGGTTCACGCGCCAATAATAATGCTCGTCGTCTACGACGCGGCGCGAAGCGATCGACATGCCGAAGTCCTGCCGGACGCTTTCGAAGATGGGACGCAGATCACGCTTGGCCACCCACTGGTTGATCGACCCGCCCTCGTCGATCCGCCCGTGCAGAATGGGTGCATGGGCCGAGTCGATCTCTCCCTCGAGGGCCTGCAGCCAATTGCATTCCTGGACCCGGAAAGTGATCACGACATTCTCTGCCGGCACCAGGTTGAACTCAAGATTGGGCAGTTCCGGCCGGGTCGCCTCGTCTTCCTTACCCATATAGGTCCAGACGACGCCATTCCTCTCGACGCAGGGATAGGACTTGATCTTGACCCGCTCCTTCAGGCGCGAGCGAACGGGTTCCGCCGGCATATCCATGACGCTCCCGTCCACGGCGAATTTCCAGCCGTGATACACGCAACGCAGACCACAGTCCTCGTTCCGCGCATAGAGCATGGGCGCGCCGCGATGGGGGCAAACATTATCCACCAGCCCCACCTTTCCGCCGCTGTCGCGGAAGATGACCATGGTCTCGCCGAGGATTTTCACCGTCTGCGGCTGTCCGTTTTTCTCCAGATCAGCCGAAGCGAAGATCGGCAGCCAGTAGTTACGGAAGAGTTCTCCCATAACCGTGCCCGGGCCGATTCGAACCAGTTTTTCATTGTCTTCATGGGAAAGCATCTCAGTCTCCTCTGGATTTGGGTGCCTCGCGCCATTGCGCGGCAGGGCGAAGCGTCAGGTAAGGGCGAGTTCGGCGGCGTCCTTGTCGAGCAGGCCTTCCACAAGATCGGAGATACCTAGGAACTCGGCCCACCACGCGGGATCGGAAGTTCTGAGCGGGTCGCGAGGCACGGGTGGCGGATCGCCGGCTCGCAAGCGCCTGACAATCTCGGAAATCCTCGCGCGCTCGACCTCGAGGAAGATCTGCTCGACATCCAGCCCCTCGGCCACGAAGTCGCCGAGTTCGGGGTATCCCAGCCGCCTCACCCACTCGCCCTCGGCAATTTCGTGGGGTTGCGCCTGAAGGATGTAGGGAATCGCGAGATAGTCGCGTAGTTTCATGGCTTGGCTCCTCATTGTGCCGAGGCGATGCAACGCCGGGGCTCTGGCTCGAGCATGACGAAGGCGGAATCGTCGAACGGGCCGATCTGCACGAGACACGGACCTGACCGCGCCGTCTGACGGGGCCCGGCCTTGCCGCTGGCCTGCAGATATGCCTCGCGCAGATGACCCATGCCGTGCAGACGGCCCTCTCCGAGGCTGCCCCCGAAGGTGTTCAGCGGCAGGCGTCCGTCCAGCTCGGCACCGCCTTCGCGGACAAACTGCCAGGCCTTGCCCTCGGGGCAGATGCCAAACGCTTCAAGCCAGTCCCAGACCATCGAGGAGAAGCCGTCGTAAAGCTGGGCGGACGCAAGATCCTCGGGACGCCGGCCACTCATGGAAAAGACGGCTCCAGGATTCTGAAACCCCGCCCAGCCGGTGACATGTGCTGGCTGCGCCCCGGCTGGTAGATCCTCCTCGCGGCACATGACGAAGGCCGCGGCGCCACAGACCGGCATGTCGCAATCGAACAGCCCATGCGGTGAGGAGACCATCGGGGCCGCCATGTAGGCGTCGAGGTCCACCGTCTTGCCCTTCCAGACCGATTGCGGATTGAGCGCGGAGTTGCGGCGGGCAAGGGACACGATCTCGTAGAGGTCGGCCCGCGTTGCTCCGTTCAGCGCCATATAGCGCTGCGCACGGACAGCGAAGCGTGCGCCGGCGATGTTGTAGCCGAACGGCTTCGCGAACTGGTCGACGCCATAGGCGACATCGGCATCCGAGGTCGCATAATCGCGACCCTGGAGATTGTAGAGCGCACGCAGCCCCACCACATACCGGGTCTGGCCCGCGATCAGCGCCTGCGCCGCATTCGCCACCATGTCGGCAGGATAGCGACGGAACAAATCGGCGGCATGGCGAAGGTGCTTGAATCCCATCGCTTGGGAAATGGTGCGAACCGACACCTCGTCGCCGCCTTCGGCATGGGGCGAGCCCGCGTTGGTCGCGAAGGGTGCGCCAATATAGCCATCGACCTCGTCCCGCGCCAGATTCGCGTCCCGAAGCGCGTCGATGATCGCCGCCTGCGCGAAGACAAGAATGCCGCGATCTGAGCGCCGCTCGATGGACGAGGTCCCGAAGCCCGCGATGACGATGCTCATGCGCCCATCCCCTCTGCCGCGGCTCCTTCTGCATCGGCCCGGACATCTGAAATCACCTCGGGATAGCACCAGCCGTTGGGATCGGAATTGAAGACGATCTGGACCGGTGCATCCGGCGGACAGGATCTGACCGAACCCGTGCGGTCGACCACGACCAAGATCGCCTGCGGATCTTCCTCCAGTGCGCATTCCGCAATGCAGAGCGGGACGCCGTAGCCGGCCAAGCGGGCGACGTGATTGTCGGTCCAGCCACGCAAGCGGGCCCGTCCCGATAGGACCACCCATTCCAAAGCGTCGGTCAGGCATTCGGGACAGCGGGGCCGGGGTGGGAACGGAATGCGGCCACAGTCGCGGCATTGCGCCAGGGTCAGGACTTGGCGCGCGCAACCCTCCCAGAACGGTCGATCCTCGATGGTAGGCACAGGCGCGATACGCTGCGATGCAGGCATGGGATGATCCAGATTGACTCTCTTACTTTTCTCTACAATGGTCGGACCAATAGATCAATAATAAAAGGTCAGGCCATTTTATGATAAGGAAAAGAACATGAACGCTCCGCTACAAGACGTGCATGTCGTTGAGTTCTCAGGACTGGGACCGGCGCCCTTTGCCGCCATGCTGCTGGCAGATATGGGGGCGAAGGTGACGCGTATCCTCCGGCCAGGCCGCAGCGCTCGCACCG
>NZ_DATMFA010000073.1:0-6994 GCF_035556475.1 Paracoccus sp. (in: a-proteobacteria)
ATGTTCGGCCGCCTGAAGGATTGGCGGCGCGTCGCGACCCGATACGACCGGTGCCCGGAAACCTTCTTCTCTGCGATCTTGCTAGCCGCAACCGTCTTGTTCTGGCTCCGAAACTCAATGAGTCTGGACCCTAGCCTCCCAGCGAGTCATTCATGTCGCTGATGGGGGACGCCCCCATGCTGCGCTGGCCTCCATCCCGTGTCGAACGGCTGCTTTCGGTGAATGCCCCCGTGCGGCATTGGCAAGGCGCGGCGCCAGCCGATCTGACGCACCCCTCGAAGCCGATGACCCGGCTAGCTGACAGGCCGATCATGGGGTCTAAAGGTGCAGTGTAGCGGAGCCGCTGGCGATCAGGGCGTTCAGCAGGCCACGGCGCGTGTGTTCGGTATGGGCGATCACCGCCGCGCGCGCGGCTTCGACATCTCGCGCGCGCATCGCGGCGACGATCTGAAGGTGGTCAGCCTCGGTTTCCGGGTTCACGTCGCGCGAAATCGCGCCCATATAGAACAACCGTTCGGCTTCGATCAGCCCGTTCTGAATCTGGACTGCCAGCCGCGGAATGCCCGAGGCATTGGCGATGGCAAGGTGGAAATCGGTATTGGCCGCGATAAAGCCCTCAACCGTCATGTCCTGGCCGGGGGTGTAGCGGATCACGGCAAGGGCGGCCAGCTGATCGAGCTCGGCATCCGAGATGCGCTGGACGGCATGTTCGGCCGCCAGTGCCTCAAGTGCGCTACGCATGATGAACAGGTCGTTGACATCCTTCACCGTGACCGGCGTGATGCGATAGCCGCGACGGGGGAAGGCTTCGACCAAGCCTTCCTGGATCAACCGCGACAGGGCCTCGCGCACGGGGGTCTTGCTCATCTGAAGACGCGGAGCGAGTTCAAGTTCGCTGAATTCGGCCCCCGGCGGCAAAACGCAAGTCACGATCTCCGTCCGAAGCGCCCGATAGGCCCGGTCGGTCAAAGAGGCACCGGCGGATTTCTTGCTTTTCGCGGGGATTACCTGCCTGGCCATCTACCTATGCTTCCTTTGCCTGTCGGGAGCCGGCACCATCGCCCAGCCCGGTCTGTTCTGTCAGAGCAGCCTTCGCGGTCAATCCCGCGAGACCGCCGCCGATGCCGCCTGCATCCGGTCAAGCGCTTCAATCAGCGTCTCGGGCGGGGTGCCGAAATTCAACCTCGCCCAGCTTTCAAGCCCAATGCCGAAATCGTTGCCGGCACCCAAGGCCACGCGGGCCTCGTGCAGGAAGAACTCGGCCGCGGGCAAAGGCAATTCTAGGGCGGTGAAATCGATCCATGCAAGAAAGCTGGCCTGTGCCGGAATCATGCGCGCCTTCGGCATGCGCAGGGCCAGCTGACGCGCAAGTAAATCGCGGTTAGCGGCCAGCTGCGCACGGATCGCATCACGCCACTCAAGGCAGCCATAGGCGGCCTCGGTCCCGGCCAGACCGAAGATGTTCACGCTGTCCACAAGGCCGGATTTCGCGGCCAGCATCTGCATGCGCATGCTTGCATCGGGCACGATGGCGAAGGCTGCCTTTAGCCCGGCGATGTTCCAGGTCTTGCTGGCCGCCATCAGTGTGATCGAGCGTCGGGCGATTTCCGGCGACAGCGAGGCAATGGGCAGATGCGCCCGCCCGTCCAGCGTCAGGCCGCAATGGATCTCGTCCGAGATCAGGACGAGATCGTGTTTCAGGCACAGCTCTGCACGACGCTCCAACTCGTCCCGGGTATAGACCCGGCCGGTGGGGTTCTGCGGATTGCACAGGATATGCGCCCGCGCCCGGGCGGCGGCTGCGGCAAGCGCCGGCTCATCGCTGATCCAGGCTCCATCGCGCTGGATCTGGTCGACGCCCAGAAGATCAAGCTCCCAGAACCCGGCACTGGCGCGAAGGGGCTTGTAGACCGGCAGTTCCTGCAAAAGCCCGTCGCCGGGTTGCGTAAAGGCATGCAGCGCCATGTTGAAGCCCGGTTCAACCCCGGGCAAAAACATCAGCCAGTCCGGCTCGATCCGCCAGCCATGATCGCGCCGGATGGCCGCGACCAAAATCTCGCGCAGCTTCTCGCCCGGGCCGCAATAGCCAAGCACGGGATGGGTCAGACGGTCCTGCAAGGCCTGGACGATGGCCGGATCGGCGGCATAATCCATGTCCGCGACCCAAAGCGGAATGACGTCTGCCGGGTAGCGTCCCCATTTGTTGCAATCGCTGCCGCGACGGTCGGGCGAAAGAAGCGTGACCATCACAGGCTGCCGATCAGCCCGCCATCGACGCGGATCATGGACCCGGTGATATAGCTCGCCGGAGCCGAGCAGAGGAAAGCCACCGCAGCGGCGAATTCCTCGGGACGTCCATAGCGCCCGGCGGGAATCGTTGCGCGCGAGGCGGCTGCCACCTCTTCGGCGGTCTTGCCAAGCTTGCTGGCTTTGCCCGCATCCAGTTCCGCCACCCGTTCGGTGTCGATCCTGCCCGGCAGCACCATGTTGACGGTAACGCCACTGGCGGCCACCTCGGCGGCCAGCGTCTTCGACCAGCCCGCGACCGAGGCACGGATGCCGTTCGACAGCGCCAATCCCGGAATAGGCATTTCAACCCCCGAAGAGCCGATGGTAACGATGCGGCCCCAGCCCCGTTCAGTCATCGGGCCGATCACGGCCTCGGTCAGGGCAAAGACCGGCAGGGCCATGGCGTCGAAAGCGGCCTGCCAGTTGTCACGGCTTTGCCCACGGGCCGGGCCGGCCTTTGGGCCACCGCAATTGTTGACAAGAATATCGATCCCTGCCCCGGCCAGCTCCGGCGCGAAAGCCGCGACCGCCGCCTGATCCGACAGATCCAGCGCGCGGCCCTTGATGTCGCCCGCCGCGCCCTCAGGTACCTTGCCCGACCGCGATACGGCGATCACCTGCGCGCCCTCTGCCGCCAGCAGCACCGCCGATGCCGCGCCGAGGCCACGGCTTGCGCCGAGAACGACGGCACGCTTTCCCTTCAGTCCATAATCCATCAGCCGAGTTCCTTCAGTCTGGTTTCAAGCCGCGCGATCAAGCGCAGGATTTCCGCTTCGGCCTCGGCGGCGAGCGGCGCACCGGGGGCACGCAGCGCGGCCGAGGCGATGGCCCCCCGCCGGGCCAGCACATATTTGCGCACCGCCAGCCCCGCACCGGGTTGCTGTTCATAGCGCACCAGCGGCAGATAGGCGTCAAAGATGTCCTGCGCGCGGTCGATCTCGCCCGCCTGTACCAGATCGACAACCTGCGCCAGCATCTCGGGATAGGCAAAGCCGGTCATGGCGCCATCGGCACCGCGGGCAACCTCTTCGGGCAGGAAGATCCCGCCGTTGCCGCAGAGGATCGCGACCCGCCGCGCGCCCGCCTTTTCGGCCTTGCGCAATGCGGTGATCTTGGCCAGCCCGGGCCAGTCCTCATGCTTGAGCATGACGATCTGGGGCAACTCCTCGAACAGCTTCAGCATCAGGCCGGTGTCGATCTGGACCGAGGTGGCCAGCGGGAAATCCTGAAGCACCACCGGCACATCGGCCCCCGCCGCCCCACAGGCCTGATGGAAATAGCCCTTGATCTGGGCATCGGTGCGCAGCGACGAAGGCGGAGCGATCATCACCCCCGCCGCACCCATGTCCATCACCGAATGCGACAGTTCGGTGATCGCGGCCAGGCCAGGGGCCGAAACGCCCACCACGACCGGCACCTTCCCCGCGCGCGCGATCACGTGACGGGCGACGAGGCGGGATTCCTCCTGCGTCAGTTTCGGCGCTTCGCCCATCATGCCAAGAATGGTCAGGCCCGTCGCGCCTTTCTCGATGTAGAAATCCGTCACCCGGTCCAGACTGTCCAAATCAACGGCTCCGTCAGGGTGAAACGGGGTGCAGGAGATCACATAGACTCCACGCGCGGTATTTGTCAGAAGGGTCATGACACTGCTCCGAACCAGCCCCGACCGGTGCGGGCGACATAGCGGCCGCTGCCAGGGGTATTGAGAATATCCTTGCCATTCCAGACCTCGGCGCCACGCAGCCAGGTCGAGGCCACACGCACGCCAAAGGTCTCGCCATGGAAGGGCGACCAGCATAACTCGTCATGGGTCGCGGCCTCGTCCCAGACGAAAGTGCCCCGCTCCAGAATGGCGAAATCGGCGTCGAAGCCCGGGGCGATCCGGCCCTTGTGTTCCAGTCCGAACAGCCGCGCAGGTCCACTGGAAAGCTGGCTTGCCGTCAGGGTGGCTGCATCAAGGCCGCGGGCGGCGGCGGCGGTGAAAAAGGCTGGCAACAAGGTCTCCACGCCCGGGACGCCCGCCCCCGCCGCAAAGATCGAGGGCGTCAGCTTGCCGTCGATGGGCCAGCTGGAATGATCGGACGAGGTCAGTGCGACCTTGCCCGCCACGATAGCGGCCCAGATTGCGTCGATCTCGCCGGAGCGGATCGGCGGGCTGACCTTCATGCGCGCGCCAAGCCGCCCGCCGTTGCGAGCCAGATCAAACCACAGGTAATGCACGCAGGTCTCGGCCGTCGCGCGGGTCGCCAGATCCGTCGCGAAGGCCGAGACCATGTCGAGGCCCTGCCCGCAAGAGACATGCACCGGATGGGCATGAGCCCCGGTGGCCTGCGCCAGCGCCAGAAACTGCGCCGTGGCTGCCAGTTCCGCTGCAATCGGGCGCGAAGCGGCATGGGCGGCAATACCCTCATGCCCGGCGGCCTGCTCGGCCGCGATGCCGTGAAGGACGATCTCCTGATCCTCATTGTGGAGGCCAAGCGGCAGGCCGCTATCCTTCAGCACGGTGAACAATTCCAGCATCACATCGGCGCCGATGCGCGGAAAGCGCGTCGAACTGCTTTCGAAGGACGAGACCTTGAAGGCGCAAACCCCGACCCTGATCAGCTCATCGACGTGACGGGTCCGGGTCTCGGAGGTCACCGTGGCGTAAAGTGCCATATCAGCATGGGAATGGGCCGCGATCGCGTCGGCTTTGGCCTGAAACCGCTCGATCCGGTCGAGGGGCAGCGGATTGTCATAAGGCATGTCGACAAGCGTCGTCACACCCCCGGCAATGGCCGAACGAGTGGTGCTTTCGATGCCCGGCAGACCTCGGGCGCTGGTGGCGTGGGTCTGGCCATCCACCACGCCCGGCAGGATCAGCCGGCCCGAGTGGTCGACGGTCCGCGCCGCATCTGGCGCGGGCTGGTCTGCACACCCCACCGCGAGGATGCGCCCGTCCCGGACGGCAATCCAGCCGTCACGAAGCACGCGTTCGGGAATGACGATGTCCCCCCGCAAAACCAAGTCGATCTGTCTCATCAGGCAGTCCTGTAATTCAACTCAAGCTGGCCGATCACGGCGACCACCGCGGCCTGCACCGGATCTACCACGGGTATGCCAAGCGCTTTTTCCAGCGCAGGCCGGTGATGGCCCATCCCCGCGCATCCCAGGATCACCACCTCGGCTCCGTCGATATCGCGCAAGGCCTGGGCGGTATCGCACACCCGGCCGAGCGCATGCTCTGGATCGCTGGCTTCGGCCACACCCATATCTACCGGGCGGTCGCCCGCCAGGCGCGCGCCAAGGCCCAGATCCGCGATCCGGCGGGCATGGCGCGCCACCGATCCCACCGACAAAGAGACCACGCCGAATTTGCGCCCCAAGGGCAGGGCAGCGTAATAGGCGGCCTCGGCAATTCCGATCAGAGGCAGGCCGGGCCGGGCATGACGCGCCATCTCTACCCCTGGGTCCGAAAAGCAGGCCACGACGATGCCATCGGCATCGGCGCCCTGCGCACGATCCACCACCATCGGCGCGACAAGGGCCACATCGGCATCGCTTTCGATGCCGGGCGGCGCGGACTCGATGCGTTGCGCGTCAATCTGATGTCGGCCGACCATGGCCAGCCCCTGCAACGGAATGACCATGCTGCGCGTCATGGCGACGGAGCTGTTGGGGTTGAGGATCAGGATACGGGACAAGGCAGGCTCCTTAGGCAGCGCCGTCCTGAAGGACGAAATGGTCCGGCCCGACCCGCCGCATATTGCGGAAGGGCACGACATAATCAGCGGGACGGATGGGAGTACGCACCTCGCCCGCGGCCACGGCGCGCGGCGCAAGGCGGCGGGCGGGATCGGGTTCGGGCACCGCATCCAGAAGCCTGCGTGTATAGGCATGGCCGGGGTTGCCGAAGATGGCGGCCCGAGGTCCGATCTCGACGATCTCACCCAAATACATCACGGCGACGCGGTGGCTGATCCGTTCGACCACCGCCATGTCATGGCTGATGAACAGATAGGTCAGGCCCAGATCCCTCTGAAGCTGCATCATCAGGTTCACGATCTGCGCCTTGATCGTCACATCCAGCGCCGAAACGCTTTCATCGGCCACGATGAACTTCGGCTCGACCGCAAGGGCACGCGCGATGGCGATGCGCTGGCGCTGGCCGCCCGAAAACTCATGCGGCCAGCGGCTGGCCATCTCGGGGGAAAGCCCGACCTGACGCAGCAGGCGCGCAACCTCGGCCGGAGCCTGGGCGGCGGGTATCAGATCGTGGGCCAGCATAGGCTCGGCAATGGCATCACCAATCCGCATCCGGGGGTTCAGGCTGGAGAACGGATCCTGGAAGATCATCTGCATCTTCCGGCGGGCCTGCGTCAGTGCCGCATGGGGCAAGGCGTGGATATCCTGACCGTCAATGCGGATCTGGCCGCCCACCGGCTGGGCCAGACGAAGAAGCGCGCGACCGGTGGTGGATTTGCCGCAACCGGATTCGCCTACCAGCGACAGCGTTTCGCCCTGACGGATGTCGAACGAGACATCCTCAACCGCGTGAACGCGCGCGTGGACGCGGCCGAAGATGCCCTGGCGGAGGTCGAACCGCACGGACAGGTTCTTCACCTCCACCTGCGGGGGCAGGTCATGACGGATGGTATCGACGGCTTCGGCGGGGGTGCTGGCGTCATCGACATCGACGTCGGCATAGGGCAAGGGAAGCGCGCTC